>JAGVIE010000048.1 GCA_020056225.1 Bacteroidota bacterium | reverse complement strand
TCTTCTTCTTCTGACTTGTTCTGCTTCCATTTCGGACTTCTCCTTTTCTCTAATATACTGGCTTTTCTCTCTGTCCGAAAATTAGGGGGAAGATCATACTTTATAAAAATCATCCGGATGAAATTGAATGGGATAATATGGACTATTTAAGGAACAATCTATTTCGTGTGCGGAAATTTGATGTGAATGGTATAATTCGGATCGATTATCTATATGCTTCACAAATTGAAGATAAGAAGGATAAGAATAGATTGTATTTTGATCGAGTCCCGAATACTATTAACTGTGTGCGCGTTGAAATCGATATACTTGGAAGGATAAGAAGAAAAGAGGGAGCGTAATGATAAAAAAAACTATTTGTATTTCTAATCCTTCCTTTCTCAAAAAACAAGACGAACAGCTTGTAATTGAACAAGGAGAAAACAGACAGTCGATCCCGATTGAAGATATAGGTGTATTAATTCTCGACCATTGGCAAATTACGCTGACAGAAGCTTGTCTTTCATCTATGCTTTCAAACGGTGGTGTCGTAATTAGCTGCAGTAAGTCGCATCATCCCGATGGTATAATGTTACCTGTTGCCGGTAACGCTCTTCACGAGGAAATACTTAAGTCGCAGATCGAATCTTCTTTGCCGTTGAAAAAACAGTTGTGGCAGCAAACAATAAAAACAAAAATTCTTAACCAAGCCGCTCTCTTACAATTGCAAAAGATTAACGCTGAACCGCTCAATCATTTTGCAAAAAATGTCCGCTCAGGCGATCCGGATAATTTAGAAGGAAGGGCGGCGGCATATTATTGGAAGAATATTTTTCCTACAATCCCGGACTTCAAACGAGATAGAGGAGGTTTACCTCCCAACCATCTGCTTAACTACGGTTATTCTTTATTACGTGCTGTTGTAGCCCGCGGACTCGTAAGCTCAGGACTGCATCCTGCGATAGGCATACATCACGCTAACCGGTACAATGCTTTTGGTTTAGCGGATGATATCATGGAGCCATATCGTCCATTTGTTGACCAAATAGTTATAGGAATGCTGGAAGAGTGTGGTGATGTAATAGATCTGGTTCCGGAAACCAAAAGGAAACTTCTTGAAGTTCTTAACATTGATGTTATAATGGAAGAGGAAAGAAAACCCCTTCAACTTGCAGTAGGGAAAACGTGCAGTTCGCTTGTGCAATGTTTTAAAAAGGAACGAAACAAAATAATTTATCCTGAATTCAATGCGACTTAACGAGTATAGAATTATGTGGGTTCTTGTATTTTTTGACCTTCCCGTTGCCGAGGAGAAGGATCGGAAAGCTTATACACAATTCCGAAAAAAGCTTCTCAAAGACGGTTTTGACATGTTTCAATTTTCAATCTATGTGAGGCATTGTATGAGCCATGACAATGCAGATGTGCATATGAAGCGTGTTAAATCGATTTTACCGCAAAAAGGTAAGGTCGGGATATTGCGAATAACCGATAAGCAGTTCGGAATGATGGAGATTTTTGAGGGAAAAGAGGCACAAGATACAAAACCGCCACCCCAACAGTTGGAGATGTTTTGAGAAATCTATAATCTAAAAGAAAAAAGCACCTTTGAGAGGCGCTTTTTTCTTAACGTCATTTTTCCCTAACCTATATATTATATAACAGGTTAGTTAATGGTAGACTGAATAAAATCTACTGAACGAAAACTTTGAAAGCAAACTACAACGTAAGATTGTCGCGGGAGCTTATGATTTTAACTGAATAAAATCTATTTAATGTCATTTCGAAGGATCCCGCTCGTAGAGCGGGAGACTGAGAAATGACATTTAGAAATTTTTACACAATCTGGAAATTCTTTCCTGTCTGAGAAGTCCATTTTGAGAAATGGACTCTACACTTGTTGCCATGCTATAAAGGAATTGTACTCCTGAACTTCAAGATTGGAATTATGTAGGTCGGGAGTAACAATAAATCCATCCGGCTTCTATCCATGCGAAAGTGTGGAAAGGAGTCGGAGGTCTTCCCAAAGTTTGTCATCCCTAACAACTGGTTTTTTTGATTCTTTCTCATCTAATCTCTATCTTACCATAGAGATAACCCTATGCCATATCAACTTGTATCAGGTTTCAAGCCGAGCGGTGACCAACCGCAGGCGATCAAAGAACTTATCGAAGGATTGATCCGGGGCGATAAGTATCAAACACTTCTTGGTGTCACCGGAAGCGGAAAGACATTTACTATCTCCAACGTTATCGCAAGTATCGATAGACCGGTACTCATCATGTCGCACAATAAAACACTTGCGGCACAGTTGTATGCCGAATTCAAACAATTCTTCCCAAACGATCATGTCGAGTTTTTTATTTCATATTACGATTATTATCAGCCGGAGGCATATTTACCGGTAACCGATACGTACATCCAAAAAGATTCATCCATCAATGACGAGATAGATCGGTTGCGGCTGAGGGCGACAAGCGCACTTCTGAGCGGTGATCGTAATGTAATAGTTGTCGCATCCGTCAGTTGTATCTACGGCATCGGCGCGCCTGATGAATGGCTCGATCAGATGATCCAGATCAGAAAGGGACAACGAATAGAGCGAAACGTTCTGCTGAGAAAATTATTGGATATTCATTATGTCAGAAATGATTTCGAGTTTACCAGAGGGACCTTCCGCGTAAGAGGCGATGTTATCGAGATTATTCCGGCGTATGAGACCGAACAAGCGCTCCGCATCCAGCTATTCGGCGATGAGGTAGAAAAGATCGCGTATATTCATCCTCTAACCGGTGATTTCATTTCTGAAATCACCGGTGAAGTAATATATCCTGCCAAGCATTTCATAACGACACCGCAAACAGTTGAAAGAGCGATTAAAGATATCGAGCTTGAACTGTATGAACGATTATCGTATTTCAGACAAGAGGGAAAACTCCTCGAAGCACAGCGGCTCGATCAGCGTACACGTTTCGATATTGAGATGATGAAAGAGATTGGGTATTGCTCGGGCATTGAAAATTATTCCCGCCACATAGCGAATAGACCTCCCGGTTCCCGTCCGTCATGCCTGCTCGATTATTTTCCGAAAGATTTTCTTCTTGTGGTTGATGAGTCTCATGTAAGTGTGCCGCAGATCGGCGGTATGTGGCATGGTGATCGCGCCCGCAAAACTACGCTGGTAGATTATGGTTTTCGTCTGCCATCCGCGCTGGATAATCGTCCGTTGACATTTGATGAGTGGGAAAAGATGGTCAACCAGATTATCTTCGTGAGTGCGACACCCGGCACTTATGAATTTGAAAAATGCAAAGGTGTTGTGGTTGAACAAATAATCCGTCCGACCGGACTTATCGATCCCGTTGTTGAAGTCAGGCCGGTGAAAAACCAGATTGATGATTTAATTTATGAAATCCGGGAACGAACAAAAAGAAAAGAACGGTGTCTGATAACAACACTGACGAAGCGAATGGCAGAAGACTTGTCGAAGTATCTGAGCGATATCAACATTAAAGTCCGGTACATCCATTCCGAGATCGGTGCTCTTGAGCGTGTGGAAATACTACGCGATCTGCGGCTCGGTGATTTCGATGTTCTGGTTGGCGTGAATTTGCTTCGTGAGGGATTGGATCTGCCGGAAGTATCTCTTGTTGCGATCCTTGACGCGGATAAGGAGGGATTCTTGCGCTCCGAGAGATCGCTGATACAAACTGCCGGACGAACAGCCCGCAACGTTAACGGCAAAGTAATTCTATATGCTGATACAGAAACCGGTTCTATGAAACGAATGTTGGAGGAAACACGGCGCCGGCGTGAGAAACAGATCGAATACAACAAAGAGCACGGAATAACTCCGAAGACGATCTACAAATCCACTGAAGAAGTTCTTGCCGCTACTAGCGTTGCGGATATTAAAGCTTCACGTGATGCGAGGCAGGAAAGAGCGAAAGCGCCTATCGTTGCCGAATCGATATTCCGGTACATGACTAATGAACAAAGAAAAGATTTACTCGAAGAGCTTCGTACCGAGATGCGGAAAGCCGCGAAGGATCTGGAGTTTGAGAGAGCCGCTGAATTGCGCGATGAAATAACACGAATTGAAAAAATGATAAAATAAACGAACAATAATGGTTTTCCTTCAACAACATATCATTGCTCCGCTCCGTGATTTTATCTTCCCGCCGGTTTGTTTGACGTGCACAACGTTGCTCGAAAATAATAAACTTCGAATATGCCCGGTATGCTGGGAAAGTTTTACGCCTGTTACTGCTTCACATCCGGTGTGGATCGAATTAAAATCGAAATTTGAAACCGGCGGTGTTGTGCGGGATATATTTTCACGTTTTCTGTTTGAAAAGGAAGGGAAGCTGCAGGAAGTAATTCATTTGTTAAAATATCAGAGTATGAAATCCATCGGTGTTCTGCTGGGAAGTGAACTTGGAACGCGGCTGAAATCAATCCCGCTGTTCTCGACTGCCGATTTTCTTGTTCCGATTCCTCTGCACAAATTGAAACGACGTGAAAGGGGATATAACCAGAGTGAATATATTTGCAAGGGTATCTCTGAAGAAATGGGCATACCGGTCAACTCTTCATTAATCGAGAGGAAGAAGTACACTCAATCTCAGACAAAATTGAATATGCGGGAACGCATGGAAAACGTCGGCGATGCATTTAGTATTAATCCGAAATATGAGTCGATGGCAAATGGGAAAACATTCATTCTTGTCGATGATGTCATCACAACGGGATCTACAATCAACGCTTGTGCGGCAGAGCTTCTCGCGCATAAAGCAAAAAGTATTCTTGCTGTATCCGTAGCGCTTGCCGAATAGGAGTCGGATGAATAAAATAGTTGAAAATAATTCCCCCAATACCGGTGTTTGGCGCTTTAATCGCAGGATAATTTATTCAGCGTTTCTCATTCTCTCAATTGTTGCCGTGTACTGGCGTGCATTCAAATATCCATACATTCAGGATGATTGGTACATAATCGATTCGATCTGTAAACTGGGGAATGCGGATTATTTATCGAACATTTTCTCTGCCACGGGAAATCTATTCTATCGCCCGGTGGGTCAATTATATTTTCTGTTGTTGTATAACTTATCCGGTCTAGATCCTGTCGGCTTTCACATCGCGGCTATACTGATTCATTGTATAAGTTCATTGCTAATAGTCGCAATCGCAAATGAATTAACAGGCGACAGATTAATTTCGTGGACAGCCGGTTTTCTCTATGCAGTATCGGTTACCGTTCACATGGATTCCATGCTCTGGATGGTTGGGATATATGATATTGGCGGAGCGTTGTTCTTTTTCTTGGCATTTTTCCTTTTCATAAAAAAGCGAGTAATATTTTCAGCGATAGTCTATTGCCTTGCGCTGTTTACAAAAGAATCGACGATCATATTGCTTCCGGTTTTGCTGCTTTATCAACTTCACCGTGATAACAGCGGAAAGAGATTCTTGGAAAAATTTCTATCAGGAGTCAAAGCATTCTGGAGGCATGGAATTATTTTGTTGGTTTATTTTCTTATCCGAATTCCTTCACTTGCCTCGGTGCCGATAAAGAGTGATAATCCTTATCAAATTCAGTTGACCGGAATCCATATCCTTGATAATATCACTTCGTTCTTCAAATGGGCTTTTGAAGGTTTGAATCCATACTTCGAGTTGCCGTTAAGCGGGATTAGCATCATCATCGGCTTCTCGATTTTATTCTTCGGGGTATATCGGATCGTGCGAACCGGGAAAGCAAAAATATTCTTTCTTGGAGGATGGATGGCTCTGGGCTTATTGCCTGTAATATTTTTGACGAATCATTTTTTTAGATATTATCTAACGTACTCGCTTCCGGCATTTATAATTTTCATGCTCTACGGCGTACGGGCTTCCATCTCGATATTTTCTCTCAAACAGTATGTCCATGCAATTGTTTTTATAATTATGATTTGCACGAGCATGATATCATCATCGATTTATTTCGGAATATTGGACAGGCAGGGACTTAATATCCCGACGATTCCCGGGTCCGGTAATTTGATCAGAAAAGGAGCGGTCGTTCATCTTGTGCAAAATTATCTCGCCAAAGAATATCCTTCATTACCCGGACATGTATCATTAGTTTTTAACTGGGTCCCAACTGTATCATTCGGCGGAAGTATCGGACCTCGGATATGGTATAATGATTCGACGATACACGTTTATGAAGTTCTTCGTGTTAATAAAGATTCGTCTGGCACTCATGTACAATTATCACCCGACGAGAATCTACAGCCGGCAAGAGTCGATCCTAAAAATACAATTCTCATTAAATACCACGGCGATTATATACGAACAACAAACCTCACCGATTTTCTTCAGGGTGCGCCCAATTAATCTCAAATGTATTTATACTGCGGCAAAAAGTAATTTGATTTTCGTTGTCTTTCTTGGTAAATTGAACCAACTTCTTATGTAATTTTCTTACAATATTTATTGAATAACAACATTATCATACGAATGGAGAACTCAAATGGCAGTTAGAGTAGGTATAAATGGGTTTGGTAGAATTGGACGCCAGGTGCTTAGAGCGATCCGTGATTATTATCCGAAAACTCTCGAAGTGGTAGCAGTTAACGATATCGGCGATCTGAAAACGATGGCGCATCTTTTAAAATACGATACTAACTATGGCCGCTTCAACGGTACGGTTCAGGTGGGGGATGGCGCGCTTATCGTCGACGGGAAAACGGTTAAGATGTTTAAGGAAACCGAGCCGGATAAACTTCCATGGGGCGATATTGGTGTCGATATTGTTATTGAAGGTACCGGTCTTTTCACAATTAAGAAAGACGGGGTAAACAAAAAGGGAAAGACAGTCAAAGGAGCGGAAAACCACATCACCAAAGGCGGTGCGAAAAAAGTTATCATCACCGCGCCGGCTGAAGGTGAAGACCTCACTGTTGTTTTAGGTGTTAATGAGAAAAAATACGACCCGGCAATTCATCACGTTATCTCCAACGCCTCATGTACCACAAACTGTTTAGCTCCTGCTGTGAAAGTCGTCCACGATAAATTTAAGATCGTTCGCGGTTTAATGACAACTATTCACGCCTACACGAACGATCAGAAGATTTTGGATTTACCGCATAGCGATTTGCGGCGCGCTCGTGCCGCGGCAATGAATATTATCCCGACGACAACCGGTGCGGCAAAAGCTTTAGCGCTTGTCATTCCTGAACTCAAAGGTAAGTTCGATGGATACGCATTGCGCGTTCCGACATCGACAGTATCGGTCGTAGATTTTACGGCACAGATCGAGGTACCCTGCACAACCGATGAGTTGCGGCAATCTTTCCGCGATGCAGCGGCTGGTCCAATGAAAGGTATTCTTGCGGCAATCGATGAACCTCTTGTGAGCATCGACTTTAAAGGCGATCCGCATAGTTCCTCTGTCGATCTTGCGTTCACCCTCGTACTTGGCAAGGAGAAGAGTGATTTCATTAAAGTTGTTACGTGGTACGATAATGAATGGGGTTATTCTGTTCGCACGGCTGATTTAGCAAATTTAATTGCATCGAAACTCTAAGATGATATCGATGCTTTGAATAATCTTCTGAAAAATAACGATGGATGAATCGAACAAAAAAATGATCGGCGGTTTTTCGTACCATGTTACCGACGAGCAGGTTGAAGAGTATAGTAAGCTGCCGCCGGAAGAGAGATTGCGATGGCTGGAAGAGGCGCAGGAATTTATGTTCACGGCATTATCAAAAGAGAAATGGGAATTATTACAAAAATTCAGGCGTGGAGATATTTGAATGAATAAAAAAACTGTAAAAGATATCGATCTAAAAGGGAAGCGCGTGTTAATGCGCGTTGATTTCAATGTACCGATGGATAAAGGTTGTGTGAAAGATGATAAACGCATACGCGCAGCGCTTCCAACAATACAATATATTCTCGATCAAAATGCATCTCTCGTTGTGATGAGTCATTTGGGCAGACCGAAGGGTGCGGGTTTTGAGATTGAATTCAGTTTGCGACCTGCCGCCGAAACGCTCGGTAATCTGCTTAATAAACCGGTTAAGATGGCGCCTGATTGCATCGGTCCCGAAGTTGAAAAAATGGCAAAGGATTTGAAACCCGGTGAAGTTCTTATGCTGGAAAACGTTCGATTCCATAAACAGGAAGAGAAAAACGATCCAGATTTTGCCAAAAAGCTTGCATCGCTCGGCGAAGTTTATGTGAACGATGCATTCGGTTCTGCGCATCGCGCACACGCGAGCACCGAAGGAGCAGCTAAGTATATGCCTGCGGTTTCAGGTTTTCTCATGGAGCAGGAACTCGAATATCTGAGTCGCGCAACGATGAACCCTCAGCATCCGTACATTGCAATCCTCGGTGGAGCAAAGATTAGCGATAAAATTGCCGTCATAGAAAATCTTCTTGGCAAGTGTGACAAGCTGATAATCGGCGGCGGCATGGCAAATACATTCCTCGCGGCGAAAGGATGCAGCATGGCTGAGAGTTTAGTTGAAACGGGGTCGATCAATACAGCTAAAGCACTCATTTCAAAATTCAATGATAAAATACTTTTACCTGTCGATGGTGTAATCGGTAATAAAACCGACACTCAAACACAAATCGTCTCTGTAGAAAATATCCCGGCTGGATGGAGTATGTTGGATATCGGTCCAAAAACAGTTGAAAGATTCAGTGAAGCCTTAAAACGCGCGAAGCTCGTTGTATGGAATGGTCCGATGGGAATGTTTGAAGACACACGATTTGCCGAAGGAACATTCGCAATCGCGAAACTGTTAGCTAATAGTGGAGCGGTGACGATTATCGGCGGCGGCGATAGTGCGTCCGCTGTGAAAAAAGCGGGTGTAGCTAAACAGATGACACATGTATCGACGGGCGGCGGCGCGTCGTTGGAATTTCTTGAAGGAAAAGTGCTGCCCGGTGTTGCAGCTCTAAATGACAAATAAAAACTTGAAGATTAATAAAAGCTTTCGGTTCATCGTTTCTGCGAATAGTCGGAAGCTTTTTCATTCACGATAAATTTTAACTCCAAATGTCTCAATATTCCGGATACTATCGACCTTCACCATTCGGTGGATTCAAATTTTTCCCGCCGGTTATTAAAGCATTGCTCGTCAGTAACGTAGCAATATTCTTTCTGATGAGTTTCTTCGCTTTATTCCGGATTCATGATATTCCATTAGCCGCCGTTATAGATGCTATCTTCCCCTTATATCCAATTGGAAACGGTTTTCAGGTTTGGCAGCTTTTCACATACATGTTCATGCACGGCGGGTTTACTCATCTTTTATTCAACATGTTCGCGCTCTGGATGTTCGGAATGGAACTGGAAAACACATGGGGCTCGAAGAAATTTTTTCTTTACTATATGATTTGCGGTATCGGTGCGGGGTTATCCAATCTTCTTATCGCACCGCTTTTCACTGCCGCCGGACCTACTGTCGGAGCGTCGGGTGCAATCTATGGTGTTCTCATCGCTTTCGGTATCATGTTTCCGGATAGACCGATATTCATCTACTTTTTGCTTCCAATTCGTGCGCGTTATTTTGTGCTGTTGTACATCGCACTTGAAATATATGCTGGCGTGACGGGCACTGCAGATGGAATTGCTCACTTTGCTCACTTAGGGGGTGCCGCAGTCGGCTTGCTTTACCTGATGATTGAACGAAAAGGTTTGTATAACAAAAGACTTTTTCACAAACCCAAAATCAGTTATGTAAGTGGTGGAAAAGAATATGAATATGCTTCATCCGATAGATATAATGTAAGTGATGCGACATATTATGATAGCCACGATGATGAACAGCGTACTAATCAGGAGAGGGTGGACAAAATTCTCGATAAGATTAATCAAGACGGCTACCAGAGTTTAACTGAAGAAGAAAAGAAAATACTTTTTGAAGCGAGTAAGAAACTTAATTAATTGATTCACGATTCAAGTTACTTTATAAATAATTATTACAATCATTGCAATTATTTCAACCTTTCAATCTCATAATCTTTACAATGCAAAATAATCCCCAATCTCCGGAACACTCTTCATACAAAGTTGGAATCCGACGGCAGACCCGGCAGGTAAACGTGGGCGGAATTCTTGTAGGCGGGAATGCGCCTATATCAGTCCAGACGATGACGAAGACGAAGACATCGGATATTGCCGCAACCGTTGTGCACATCAAGCAGGCGGCTGATGCGGGATGCGACATCATTCGGGTGACGGTAAACGATAAAGAAGCGGCTGATGCAATTCGTGAAATTGTTAGACTGTCACCGATACCTGTCGTAGCCGATATTCATTTCAATCATGTGTTCGCTCTTAATTCAATCGAAGCGAATGTTGCTAAGGTGCGTCTCAATCCGGGAAATATTGGATCGAAAGATCGTATTCAGGAAGTACTTTCTGCGGCAAAGAAAAAGAATATTCCAATCCGTATCGGTGTAAACTCCGGCTCGTTAGAGGAAGATATTCTCAGGAAACACGGATATCCAACAGCAGAGGCTTTGTTCGAAAGTGCCATGAGGCATGTCGGAATTTGTGAAGAGTTCGGTTTTAAAGACATCATTATCTCCGTTAAGTCCACTGATGTGAAATTAATGATTGAAGCTTACCGGTTAATTGCGCAACGGACAGATATCCCTCTTCACCTTGGCGTCACAGAAGCGGGTACAACAAAAATCGGAACGATTAAGTCCGCCGTTGGAATCGGAACGCTGTTAGCGGAAGGGATCGGAGATACGATACGTGTTTCACTCACGGATGATCCGGTGAAAGAGGTTGAGGTCGGAAAAGAAATTCTTCGGTCTCTTAGTCTTGCTTCAAGAAATGTTGAATTAATCGCATGCCCTTCATGCGGACGGCTTGAAGTCGATCTCTTCGGTATCATGAAACAACTCGAAGAGAAACTTGCAGGGGTGAAAAAGCCGATTAAGATTGCTGTGCTCGGTTGTGTAGTTAACGGTCCCGGTGAAGCGAGTGAAGCTGATATCGGGATTGCGGCAGGAAAAGGTGTTGCGATTCTCTACCGGAAGGGCGTAGTGATTAAGAAAGTGAAGGAGGAGGAAATAGTTGCAACGATTTTAGAAGAAGTGGAAAAATTTGTACCATCGTAAAAGATGGTGGAATAATTGTCTATTAACTGATGTTACAGACTCATCCCTCTCATTGCCCTCCCCCTTCTCTAAAATTAGAGAAGGGGGAGGGTTAGGGTGGGGGTTGAGTTCAATAAGAAAGGTGTTTACAGCAGCCAGATAGTAAATGAATCACCAAGTGGTAACATCAACTGTTAATTTTACCAAATAAATATTGAGGAATAACGAAATTTTAATTTGAACTGAGAGATCTATTTGACTGAGTTTCGATTCTATCACATAGTATTCCTTATTAGGATGATTATTATCTGTGCATCTACGGTCGGTGCGCAAACAGATATCTTCAATGAATCCTGGCGCTGGGCACATTTCACAACCGAATCTGGTCTTCCTTCCAATAATATCTATAACATAATTGAAACCGCAGACAGCACACTGTGGGCGCTGAGTGATGCCGGAATTGCGTGGTATGATGGTTTTCAATGGATTAATGTTCCGATTGTCAAATCTATGCTTGCAAATTATTCAGGACAAATTTCTGACTATTGCCGGGATAGTGTTATTTATTATTTCGGTGGAATCTGTAAAGGTGGTAAGTCGGGTTTCTCGAATATTCTTATCTCAGACAGTTCTCACATTCACAATGCTGTTTATCTTTCGGGCGATACTATCCTTGTGCATGTTAACAACTCATTATATTACTTGAATGATAACAAGCTTCAACCTCTCGATGTATCACAAAAAGTAACAAATGGAAAAGTTTTTAAAATTCTTCGTACGAAAGCCGGTAGAGTTTGGGTTATTACGAAGGAAGGCATTTATAGATGGGAAGAAAGCAAATGGCGTTTAATCTTTCGAACAAATGGAGAACTACCGTTTCCACCAAACATTACTGAAAACGTAAATGGTGTCGCGTTAATTCACATTGAGTTGCCTATGAAGTATCGGGGGTTTTGGCAGTGGTTGCCAGATCGGCAAATCGTTCAACGATTAGAGGGAACGGCAGAAGGTATTCGAAATATCGCCATGGCACAGTCGGGTGATATTGTTGCGGTTTACCATTCAGGTGAAGTTCGTACTCGCAGTGGTTTATCATGGTCAACATCTCCAATCCTGCAATCAAAAACAAAGCATGTAAACGATATTTTCTACCGGAAGAACGGCGATCTTGTGATTGCCACTGCCGATGGTATTCATTATTTCAGAGCATCATCTTCACGTTGGCGTGTTCTTAGGTATGGAGTGCCCAACACATGGGAAGCTGTGAACGAAATTGTTGCATCCCGAAGCGGCGATATCTGGTTCGCTACCGGAAATGGAATTGTTGTCGAATCCAGAGATGGAACAATGAAGTTAATAACACATGTCGACAAAGTACCGATGGTTTCCGTTACGGGTTTGGCGGAAGACAGGGATGGATCGGTTTGGATTTCGAGCGGCGGATCGTTTAATGGCGCATATAGATGGGACGGAAAAAGATGGAAGCATTTTCAAATCGATAATGATTCTGTCGAAACGAGATTTCATAAAATCCGCAAAGATCGGGATGGAAATCTCTGGTTCCTCGGGATCTCAAAATTAGCTAATCCCCCGGAAGCGCAGAATCCCGGCGCATTCATGTATGATGGCAAAAAATTTATTCGCTGGGGAACCGAGCATGGACTTCTCCACGGACGTGTATACGCTTTTGCTCAGAGTGTCGATGGTGCGTTATGGTTTGGTACTCATCTGGGGATATGCAAATGGAAGCATGGCGAATGGAAACACTGGACAAAGGCGCAGGGTTTGCGTACCGATCATATTTTTACTTTAGCTGTTGACAAGCGCAACAATGTTTGGTTTGGGCATCAGGTCTACGGATTTGGATTAGGATGTATCGATTCTTCGGGTAGAGTGAGATATTATACAAAATCGGCGGGACTGATCAACGATTTTGTTTGGGAAGTGAAAGCCGATTCGCAAGATGTTCTTTGGATCTCAACTGAAGGCGGACTGGCGAGTTATGACCAGGGAGTCTGGTCGAGATTCGATGAGAACACAGGTTTGCATTACAATCTTCTTTGGCCCATATTGCCTCTTGGGCACGAAGTTTATGTTGGAACTCGCGGTCAAGGTGTCGCAATTCTCAATCGACAGGAAAGCGCAACAGCCCCTCCAAGAATAATCATTGATAAGCCTATTGTCGACCAGCAGAATGTTTATTTGAAATGGCGGGCGTTTTCATATCATGGAGAAATGTCGGAAAATGAGATATTAACACGTTGCCGCATCGATGATGAAGCTTGGTCTGAATGGAGCAAGAACCACGCACTGAATCTGGATAATTGTTTGTCTGGTGATCATACCATATTTGTAGAAGCACGGGGATTATTCCGGGATTATATTGGGGAAGGAAGCAACGCTGCTTTTAATGTTCCTCCTCCGCTCTATCTTCATCCATTTATTTTATCTTCTGCGGTTTTTGTTTTTCTGGGTTTGATTATTTTCACAATTGTTTTCGTTGTCCGCAAGAGAAGACACGATTCTGAACTTCGACAAAGGGAAGCTAAATTTCATGCCGTAACGGAAATGACGTATTCTGCAATTTTTATCTGTAAGGATGACTTGTCGATTATTTTCTCGAACAGCGGAATGGAACGCATGACTGGATATACTAAGACAGAATTGCAGGACATGAAGGCTACCGATTTATTTTCACCTGAGTACAGATCGGCATTTATTATAAAGGATCGAAATTATTCAAAGGATATTGATGTACCCCATCGCGCTGAATTTGAGATCTTAAAAAAGAATGGCGCTAAACGATACATTGATCTCTCTTGGGGATCGGTTACGTTTCAGGGAATACCGGCGATAATCGGTACGGCATTCGATGTTACCGAGCGTAAACGTGCCGAGATACGAATCAAGGCGCTCGCTTCCGAGTTAAGCTCAACCGAGCAGCGATCACGGAGAAGAATGGCGGCATTTCTCCACGACAAGATTGGTCACGCTCTTGCATTGAGCAAGATGAAAGTTGAAGCGCTTCTCCAAGCGTCCCAGCAACCTATCGCCCGGCAATCGGCAGAGGAGGTGTACGCGTTGCTTCGAGATGCGATAAAAACGACACGAGCGTTTACATTTGAACTTAGCCCGCCGATTCTCTACGACCTCGGACTTGTACCTGCTATCGACTGGTTGATTGAAGAATTGCAGAAACAGCAGAAGATTTCAATATCGCTTCACAAGCCTATCTCGAAATTCCGGCTGGCAGACGATGTGCGGAATGTTTTGTTCGAAGGAACAAGGGAATTACTAATCAACTCTGTCAAGCATGGTCGGGCAAAAATTATTGATGTCTCAATTGCACAGCAGGATTCAATGGTAACGATTGCGGTGCGTGATGATGGTGCTGGCTTCGATGTTTCGAGGATAGATCAGCTTCAGACGGGACATAAGAGTTTTGGTTTGTACAATTTAAAAGAACGACTCAAAGATATTAACGGCAGGATGGAGATCGAATCATCCCCAGGCAGAGGAACCGCCGTCCGGATTCATGCACCAACGATAACTCAAGAAGGAGTATCACAATGAAAAATTCCTCAGCGCAGAAACGAGTTCTTCTCGTCGACGACCACGGGATTGTTCGTGACGGTGTCCGCAGTTTGCTTACACGCGAACTTGGAATGGAAATAGTAGGGGAGGCAGTTGACGGCAAGCAAGCTGTTCAACTGGCACGCGAACTCCAACCTGACTTGATCATCATGGATATTAATATGCCAGGCATGAACGGGATCGAAGCGGCTCGAACCATTTGTCGTGAGATGGAAGGTGTAAAGATTGTTGCACTCTCGATGTATTCCGATAAACGCTACGTGATGGAGATGTTGAGTCTCGGTGCTTCTGCGTATCTTCTAAAGGATTGTGCGTTCAAGGAACTTGCTGTCGCGCTTGAGAAGGTTCTTCATAACAAGACATACATAAGTCCTGATGTTGGCTGTGAAGTTATCAATGATTGTCTTAAGCAATTAGGAATGAAAGACTCGACCTCATTCACTCCGATTTCACCGCGTGAACGGCAAGTGCTCAAGCTTATTGCCGACGGTAGCCACAATAAAGATATCGCCGATTTTTTGAATATGAGTATCAAGACGGTAGAAGGTCACCGACAGAACATCATGCAAAAGCTGAACCTGCATTCAGTTGCAGAGCTGACGAAGTATGCGATCAGGGAAGGGATTACCAGCTCTGATTAATGGTTAGCTGGGAAGGAGTTCCACTCCTGACCTATCTTGGTCGGTAGTGGAACTACCTCCCAGAGTTTGATCCCCCGCTCTTTCCCTCCCCATAAACAGGGTAAACACCCTATTGATATCTATGAAGTGTAATCGTAACTTACATTCGACTTTTTCCAATGTATTTGTGACTGACAATATTTCATCCCGACTCATATATCCCAACCCCTTCCAACCGACAGGGATTGAGTTTGAATTACTCGAAGCCGCAATTGTTACAGTGAAGATCCTTGACGAGACAGGCCAAGTTATAGAAACGCTTGTGGACCACAACAATTGCATCGCCGGCAAACAAATGATACCGATAAACCATGCGAAGTATTCAAACGGAAAGTTTTTATACCAGATTTCTGTAGAGACGGGTGGAAGAAACTTCGTTGACACAAGGCAAATCAAATGACCTGTAGAGTTGTAATATCACGTTCTATCGATTACGATTTTAAATTATCTAATTATCCGTATTCATTAACAATCTCGTTGAAAGGAGAAATACAATGATAAAGCGATTATTATTTCTGCTGTTGTTTATTTGTACATCAGCATTTTGTCGTGATCCTCTAACTCAATTAGAGAAGATGATGTTCACCCATTGTTTGATAACAGATGGGAATAACATTCTCTATGCTGGAACAGAGGGTGGTATTTACAAACATACTTATACCTTAGGTGGGCCATTAGGAGGTTGGCATTATGAAAAGTTACCCAATCTCGATGGTCGAGTAGATTGCATCGCAAAAAGTGGATCACGGATTTTTGCAGGGGGGCAATACCTAGGGTCTATGAATAATTGCTTATGGTACACTGATGATAATGGGAATCATTGGAGCAATACCAAAGTCCCAGTATATCGGCCAGTGGCAATCTTGGTTGAGGGATCAACTGTGTTTGTCGCTGGGGTCTGGGATGGATTATATAGGTCGACATCAAACGGAGATCATGATACTTGGGAACAAGTCCTGCCAGCAGATTATTATTATTATGGTATCTGGTCGATCATAAAAGCTGGAGATTTTTATTATGCCGGTAGTAACGGTAGAGTTTGGAAATCTATAAGCGGTGATTTTGGTACATGGACATCACACACAAGCGGATTACAGTCAGATTTTATAGGTCGGGCTCTTGCAACAGAAGGAACAAACATATTTGCGGGAGGGGCATCTTCGTATGATGGTGATATCTATGTCTCGAAAAATGAAGGAGTAGATTGGAGTTTTATCAGTGATAACGGAATGCCCAGGGAGTTGTTTGCAATAATTGCATTAGATGGTGTAGTCGGTGTCGGTGGTTACGGTTATTTCAGCGCCGGAGGTCCTGACTTCAATATATGGGCAAATATAAGTACGGGATTACCAGCATTAGATGGAAAATGTTTTGCGCATAATGATAATAGCGTGTTCATCGGAAGTGATTGCGGAATCGCTTACAAGAGCCGGCCACTTAGAACAAATATGAAAGCGAAAGGGGAAGTGAATTCAATAGAAAGTGGAGATGTTTGGCATCCTTTAGTCTATTCTCCGACTTGGTGGATATTACCAGTGAATAGCAATGAAGTGAGTGCATTTGCTACAAGACCCTCAGGTCTCATTAAGTTTAAGAGATTTGATGATTCACTCGATTATGCTAAATGTGATTCCCTCGGTGGACATCAAGGAACATCGTTGATGGATTGCAACGGTGTTTTGTTCGCCGGAACAGATAGCGGTGGAGTGTATTCATCCTCTGATACAGGTGTGACATGGAAACACACCAGTTTCGGTTTAACCGATAATTCGATTACGTCGTTCACAGAACTCGGTGGAGTAATTTACGCAGGCACGGCGAGTTCTGGAGTGTTTAAATGTACAGTGGGGGATACGGTTTGGTCGCTTGATGGTCTTGCAGGAATGAAGGTTCTCTCATTAGGTAACCATACGCTTTCATTATTTGCCGGAACCAAATCAGGTGTATATAAAAAAACAATTCACGAACCTGGTTGGAATCTCACATCTTTAACAGATGATTCCGTTGTAACCTTTTGTGAGCATGACGAAATGATCTTCATTGGTTCGGGAACAGGTGGGCCGCGGTTCACAACTGATAATGGTACGACATGGGTTGCTGCCAACACCGGACTTCCTACATTGAACATCCGGCAATTAGCCGCAGGCGGAGGTAATATTTATGCAGCGACAGATTCAGGTGTCTTCCGGTCATCGGATCATGGAAGTAACTGGGTTGCATTCAATTACGGAAATACCTCAAAGGATATACGATCTATTGCCGTTGATGACAAATACGTATATGCGGGAAATGCTTTTGGTTCGATTTGGTGGGATTATCTTGCCGGATATTGGCCATCATCTGCTGTGGCATCAGCAGGGTGGAATATGATCTCGGCTCCCGTCAATCCTGTTGATCCACGGAAGATCTCACTCTTCCCAACTGCTATCTCACCGGCGTGGGCTTATGAAGGATATTACAAGTCCGAAGATACAATTATGCCCTTCAAGGGGTATTGGTTAAAATTTGCTTCTGCCCAGTCGGTATCAATGACCGGGTATGAGTTAACATCTGGAACAATTCCGGTTATCGATGGATGGAATATGATTGGCGCTCTCTCTGTACCAATCCCGATTTCCTCCATCACCAGCGATCCACCCGGTCTCGTCGTTAGCGATTTCTTCGGTTATAATGGTGACTACTATGCTGTGGAATACCCGCAAGACACCATAATGCCGATGAAAGGATATTGGGTTAAAGCGAATGGACCCGGCACCTTGATCCTGTCAACAACTCAATCAGCAGAAGCGATTGCGAAGAACGCAATCAGGATAGTACACACGAATGAACTGCCTCCGTCTCCACCGGATGGAAGTACTGCAACGGAATTAGCAATTCCAAAAGAGTACGCGCTTGGTCAGGCATATCCGAATCCGTTTAATCCGGCAACAACTATCAAGTACGAGTTGCCGAAGGATAGCAAGGTTAGCTTAAAAGTGTACAATCTGCTAGGGCAAGTAGTAGCGGTGCTAGTAGACGAAGTGCAATCAGCAAGCTATAAGTCTATAGAGTGGAACGCAGGTGCGGCAAGCTCAGGTATCTATTTCTACAAATTGGAAGCGACCTCCATAGCTGAACCAGGTAAATCTTTTGTGCAAGTGAAGAAGATGCTTCTGCTTAAATAGTATCAAATGGCCAGAAGATAATATCCTTTTGGAGAGCGTCTTGGTGGATTAGTAGAGAAGATGGACATGCAAAGCCGGCTCGTTTAGACAAGAGCCGGCTTTATGTTTTAGAATCCAGCTAATTTAACTGCCGCTTGTAAAACATCCTCCTCCTGCACGAGCACCGCGCGCTCAAGAATTCTTGAGAATGGAACAGGCGAGTTCTTCGAAGCTATACGCATAACCGGTGCATCAAGATATTGAAACGCTTGCTCGCTGACAATGGACGCAATCTCACCCCCGAATCCACCAAACAACGGATGTTCATGTACTACGAGTAATCTTCCTGTTTTCTTAATTGTTTTTAAGATGGCATCAACATCTAACGGATTAATTGAACGGAGATCGAGAACTTCTGCATCGATCTTATGCTCGGTTTCCAATTTACGTGCGGCACGCAGAGCAAAATGCACAGGTGTTCCCCAGGCAACAATGCTTAAATCGTTGCCTGCTTTTCTTACCCGCGCTTTACCAAATGGTACAACATGACTTTCCGATGGTCGCTGTGCTTTAGTGAAAAATTGGTTGTATAAAAATTTGTTCTCAATATAAATCGTTATTCCACGGCTTCGCATTGCCATACGCATCAATCCAATCGCATCGTCGGCAAACGAGGGCATCACTATTCTCAATCCCGGAATCGTTGCGAATGTTGCATCTAAACTTTGTGAGTGGTACAACCCGCCGCCGATGTATCCGCCTGAGGCAAGCCGGATGACTATGTTTGGCGTGAACTGTCCGTTGGTTCGGTAATATTCGTGCGCACACTCGACGAGTTGTTCCATCGCGGGCCAGAAGTAGTCGGCGAACTGCGCACCTTCAATCACTACGCAGATGTCATCGCGGTAACGGCAGAAACCGTTTGCAGTTCCAACAATGAAATCCTCAGCAATCGGCGCGTTGAAGATGCGCTCGATGCCGAATTCCTGCTGCATTCCTTTTG
Organism: Bacteroidota bacterium; assembly: GCA_020056225.1. Classification (GTDB taxonomy): domain Bacteria; phylum Bacteroidota; class Ignavibacteria; order UBA10030; family SZUA-254; genus JAGVIE01. The sequence goes on along the minus strand of JAGVIE010000048.1, from coordinate 208,848 downwards.
TAATATTAAACACGCCGCCTTTATCCTTGGAAGCGACATCCTGTCCCCACAAAAATGTATTTGGGTTGCGCCGGAATTCTTCTTTCAATGTTTCGTTGATCGCCTCCCTGAGATTCAGTGTGGGAATATCTCGATTCGGTGTCGTGAGCGGCTCATCTTCTTTAGAATTTTCGAGTGTAGGCGGAATTACATACATTGTTGCCGTTGTCGGATCGGGATCAGGTTCGTTCTCAACTCTTGTTCCTGCATCCTCAACGGTTTTTTTATTTTCCGATTCAATCGCTTGTAATTCTTCTTCTGTGAGCAGGTTTTGTACAAGAAGATACTCTCGCAATCGATTAAGAGGATCGAAGCGTTGAGCATCTGCGATTTCTTCAGCGTTGCGGTAAAGTTCCTGCCGGTCTGAATTGCTGTGTGAGTTCATCCTTACACATTCAGCATGCACAATTGCCGGTCCGTTTCCGGCTTTCACAAAATCAAGCGCTTCCTGCATGCCTCTCCACGAATCGAATACATTCGTTCCATCAACATTGACGATCTTCAAGCTTTTAAATCCAATAAAATTCTCCGCGACATTTTCATTTGCCGCCTGCTCTTTGTTCGTGACGGATATTCCGTACTTATTATTCTGTATGACAAAAATAACAGGCAGTTTCTCGCGTGCGGCTCCGCTCACGGCTTCATAAACATATCCTTCCGAAACAGATGAATCGCCGAAGCTGGAAAATGCAATCTCATCACCGTTATATTTTTTGATCGCACGCGCAACCCCAACCGCATGAAGCGCGTGATTGCCGGTGGCAGATGAAACATTCTGAATTCCAATTAACGGTTTCGAGAAATGGTTGCTCATGTGCCTGCCGCCCGATCCGACATCGGTAGGTTTTGAAAGACCGTTTTCAATTATCTCTTCAACACTCAATCCTGCGGCAAGAGATGTCATGAGATCGCGGTAGTATGGAAACAGAAAATCTTTTCCCTGCCGGAACGAAAGACCAAGTATAAGTTGGATCCCTTCGTGCCCCGCGCATGAGGAATGATAAGACCACCCCTTTGCAAGCCGAACATACATTGCGGCTTTAAGATCGAGGAGGCGTCCGAGATGCATTAACTTGTACCACTGCTTGAGTGTTTTGTTATGAACCCGCATTCCTCTATCTAGAAGGGGCTCAAATAATATTTTTTGAATTTCTGAAATGGTTTCTTTTACCACAATTTCTTAAAAGATTTAATGAGACAAAACTATCTGATATTATTAAGATATAACAATTTTAAGTTAACACAAATTTCATTATATTGCCATCCATGAATCAGAAAGTTTTAAATATTCTATTTATTGGCGACATTGTCGGCAGTCCTGGACTTGAACTTACCGAGACTGTATTGAAAAGTTATCTTCAAAAATATCAGGTCGATATTTGCATCGCTAACGGCGAGAACCTTGTCGACGGCAAAGGTATTGATGAGAAGACTGCTGAAAAAGTTTTCGGACTTGGCATAAATGTGCTCACCGGTGGGAATCATTTATGGGACAACTGGCACACGAGGAAACTTCTCTCTACGTCCAGAACAATATTGCGCCCTCTGAACTATCCATCCGAAAATCCCGGCAATGGTTTCATCGTTTTCGATTTAGGTGAGAAGGGGAAAGTCGGCATTTTGAATTTGCAGGGGCGCGTATATATGCAGCCGATCGATTGCCCGTTCAAGAAAGCCGATTGGGCAGTTGAGAAAATTCTGGAACAGACCAAAATAATTTTTGTCGATTTCCACGCTGAGGCTACAGCGGAAAAAGTAGCATTGGGCTGGCATCTTGACGGACGTGTAACCGCTCTTGTCGGCACACATACTCATATCCAAACCGCCGATGCGAGAATATTGCCGCGCGGTACCGCATACATCACCGACGTCGGCATGACCGGTCCGTACGATTCTGTGATCGGGTTGAAGAAGGAAATCGCGTTACGGCGTTTCATTCATCAGACGCCGTTCAAATATGAAATGGCATCGCATGATGTACGCATGTGCGGTGTGTATGTTCAGGCTGATGCAGAAACCGGCAAGGCATTGAAGATTGAAAGTTTTGTCTTTCCTGCGTTCTAAAAAAATACTATTTCATTGCTATGACAGCAATCCTTATAGATGGAAAAAAAATATCAGAGGAAATCAAACGCGAGATAAAGCTCGAAACACAGAAGCTTAAAGAAGAACACGGAATAATTCCAGGTCTCGCATTCATACTTGTCGGTGAAGACCCCGGTTCACAATCATATGTGAAGATGAAAGGGAAAGGATGCGATGAGATGGGGTTTTATTCCATCACTGAAAAATTACCCGCCGATGTTTCCGAAGAAAAAGTTCTACAGCTTATTAATCAATTCAATCTTGATCCGAAGATTCATGGAATATTGATGCAACTTCCCCTGCCGAAGCATATCAATGAAGATAAAATAATATCTGCAATCGATTACCGTAAAGATGTTGATGGATTTCACCCGATCAATATCGGAAGGATGGTTATTGGCTTACCCTGTATGAAGCCGTGTACGCCGGCAGGAATACAAGAACTCCTTATTCGAAGTGGAAACGATCCCGCCGGTAAGCATGTAGTTATTGTCGGTAGAAGTAATATTGTCGGGAAGCCGATAGCAAATATTCTTCTTCAAAAACAGAAAGGCGCGAATGCAATAGTAACTATAGCTCACACAGGGGCGAAAGATATTGCTTACTACAGCAAGCAGGCAGATATTCTTATAGCCGCGATGGGAAAAGCTGAATGTATTACAGGAGATATGATGAAATCCGGTGCCGTTGTTATTGATGTCGGAATAAACAGAGTTGAAGATATTTCTACTAAATCCGGTTATAGGATTGTAGGCGACGTTCATTTAGAATCAGCATCGAAGGTTGCAAGTGCGATAACGCCTGTCCCGGGTGGAGTAGGACCTATGACGATAGCGATGGTGTTAAGAAATACGCTCTTTGGTGCCCGGAATAAAATCTATAAATAGAAGGACAGTGAGAAATTTAAGCGGTATTTTATTTTTATATAATCACAATACGTTATTGAATATTAATCTTTAATTTTCACATTGGACAAATAAATAAATTTCATCCATCTAAAAATAATATGAGGTGCCCGCTATGAAAAATATTTATAAGTTTTTATTTCTGTCTCTGTGTTGTTGGCTGATAATTTCGATGCCGGTTGCAGCCCAAGAGAATATCAAAACCGAGGTCTATTCAGATCCAGTTACATTTGGGCAGATAGACACGAGCAAAGCAAAAACTGCGAATGTTTTAGCTGACTATTTCTATGCTACCGACGCTGCTTCAGAGCAACTTATAGATATTTATTGGCAGATTACACAAACTTGTTTTTGGGGATCTTCCATAAATATCTGGTTATACGAAAATGATAACCAAATTTTCACATACAACTACTCCTGGCAGCCTTGGTTAGTATATTGGACTCATCATGTTTGGGTCTATAGAGAACCAGGAAAGACATATACCTATAAATTAGTAATTCAACGGCCGACTTGCGGTGATAATCCAACCTGGACAGACCAAGGGTCAACCAAACCACTTCAACCACCGACCAATCTCAGTGTAACGAATCCCACTAACAGCGATAAATATATTAATATGAGTTGGTCGAATGGAAGTGAACTTACGAGTTATTATAAGATATATGAGGATGGTGCCCTGATTGCAACGACATCTTCAACGAATTATACTGTTAGCACTACTCCCGGCAATTCATCTAATTGGGGCGTTGCAACCTGCGGATATTATGGTATATATACCTCGACACGTGTAGAACAAGTTGGGGCAACTGTACCATTTATCAGGCCTGAAAATTTTGCAGTCTCTGAAGATACAACAGTTGGATATGTTAGGATGGGCTGGACCTGCATTTCTGATTATGCCACCCATTTTCAAATTTTCCGAGATGGTAATCTGTTAAACACGATACCAGTCGCTGAGAAATCTTATCTCGATTATTCTGCTGTGCCGGAACAAAGATATACATATCAAGTAAGATCTTACAATAATATTTCCGGACTTTATTCAGTATTCTCTGATTCTAAATTTGGTCGCGCTGTATATTTGAAAGCATCTGACGGTGAAGATGTTTACAGTGGATATGTATATGTTTATTGGACTGATTTTCCAGTCGGCTTTGAGGATGAGCTACGGCTTTATCGCGATGGTGTCTTATTACCTGGTGTTTATCCTAATCAAGTAGTAAAAAACGATGTTGGTGCAGAACCAGGTAAAGTGCACAAATACAATTTAGAAGTTCGAAAGAATAACCAAATATTATTAACTGTATCCAACTACGGTTTTACTCCAGCAAATGGTTCTGTTAAAGGTTCTGTTACCACACCTACAGGTTCAGGCGGTGTAAAAAATGTTGAAATGCGGGCTTATCCAACATCTCAAAATTTAAGTAGTGCACTATCATTAGATGGTGTCGATGATTACGTTTCAATTCCACCATTGAATCTCAATTCCAATACTGTTACCTTCTCGGCTTGTATTAAACGTAATGGCGCGCAAAATGATTGGGCAGGAATTTTATTTTGCAGAGCAAATAGTACAATCGCCGGGCTGAGTATATTAAGCAGCGGTGAATTGCGTTATCACTGGAATGCCGATGCTGCAACATATGACTGGTTATCAGGATTGATCGTACCGGATAATGAGTGGACATTCATTGCTCTCGTTCTTGAACCGGATAAAGCGACGATCTATATGAATGACACGATGGCTGTGAATACTGTGCCTCATAGTATAGAAGAGTTCGATGGCAATCTTGAAATTGGAAGAGATGCTACTTCTTCATCACGATCTTTTAATGGATTGGTTGACGAAATCTGTGTTTGGAACACCTCTAGGACCGCAGAGCAAATAGCTGCTAATCAACACCACATCATGCGTGGGAATGAAACAGGTCTTGTTGGTTATTGGCGCTTCAACCAAAATGCCGAAAATATAGTAGGCGATTATGCAACCAATGGAGATCATCATGGTTTATTATTTGGTAATCCGCTTTGGGTAGATGATAATCCTCCTGTCTGGCACTATGGAACTACTCTCACTAATGGATCATACACCATAGCAAGAATTAATTGGGAAGAAGATGTTGACTTTACGATAAGACCGTATAAAAGAGGTCATGGATTTAAGGGATCAACGTTTCCTCAGGATTCTATAGCTCTGCCCTTCACTCAGGATAATCATATCTATACCGGAATAAATTTCCTAGATACAACATCTATTGAGGTCAGCGGATGGGTATTACTGGGATCTGACTCATTGTGTCCTGTGCCGGGTGTAAAAATTTTAATCAACGGAAATTCAACGGGTGAATATACCGATTCATCGGGCCATTACTCAATTAGTGTCGCTGAAGCCGGAAACTATACAATTTCGGTTGAATACTTGAATCATAAATTTTCACCAGCTTCAACTTTTCTCAATATTCAGGACCCTGTCACAAATCTGATCTTTTCAGATACGACGAAGACGATTCTTAACGGAAAAATTGCCGGTGGCTGTGATAACTTTATGGGTGTAGCTGATATCATTGTAAAAAGTCTGATTTCGAATTGTTTCGAAACCACACTTCATACAGACAGCGTTGGTTCATACCAGCTTACACTTCCTGCGCAAAAATATATTGTACAATTAGTACATATCGATCATCCTGATAGTTTAACGATCATTAATTATTTTACAGCAGATACAATTGATATTTCCGAACACGATACTACCCACAATTTTATCTACCACTCACCGCCGATAACAAAAATCAGCGATTTACCGCCTGCGGGTTGTGGTGTTTACAACGTACCGATATTGCAACAGGAGGTAACATACGCCGTGAAGATTAATGTGACAGAAAAATATGGTGATCTGGAATGTCAAGTTAATCTTGGTAAGGTCACACTATACGATTATGTTGCATATGATAATCGAGATACTATTATCTCACTCGGAGGTGGAAGTAAATACTATCCACTTACTCCCGGATATCCTAACATTACTGGTGGTGGCGTGCATCCTTATCAAAAAAGATTTGTGGTCAAGACCGAAGTTGATAAATATACCATGTATGATACGATATGGGTATTTGTCCGTGGACAAAAGCCGCGTGAATTTCAGTTCTCTACTGTATCACCTGAGATACCGTTGATGATACTTCGTGATCCTCCCGGCGATCAGAGTTATAGTTATATCTCAACACAAACAAGTACAAGTGTGAGTCTGGGTTTTTCGTTTGAAACAGAAGTAGGTGTTGGTGTTTTTGCGAAGTTTAAAGTTGGTGGTGGTGGCGAGGTACCCGGTCTTGGTTCCACCGGCGCATGGGTAGGCGGGGCAGTGGAGGCGAAAGTAGGTTTACGCAATACTATCGAAGGTACGCAAGAAATAAAGATATCGGCGACTCAGGTTCTGAAAACCTCCGATAACGATGTTATCACCGGGGCAGAGGGGGATGTTTATATGGGTGCTGCACTCAACCTCGTGTATGCTAAAACGGATATCATTGATTATGATACAAGTAGTTGTAGCGTAGCACTTGATACAGGAATAGTCTGGAATGGAAACGGTTTCAAAACCACATACTTGTACACTGAGAGTTATATCCGTGAAAGCGTGATACCGGGCTTGCAGAGTTTGGCTGATATTCTTAATAGTTCAGGCGTCAAGATCAAACAAGATTCGGCAAAAGTATTGCTCAATCAAATCGACGTATGGCAGCAGGTGATCGATTATAACACCACGTTGAAAAACAACGCAATACCAATACCCGAATTCCCAAGCAATGTTTCTTTCTCAGCAGGTACAAATCTTAGTGAAGAAGCGACTATAACATCAACTTCAACATTATCGATCGGATTGAACCTATTCATAGATGCCGAAGTAGCTTTGAGTATCGGAGCTAAGGCGGGTGATTTTAATGAAGCTGAAGCCGGTGTGAAGATATTCGCTAAACTCGATGTTGGTATTTCGGGAAGCACTACTTATGAAGTCACAAATACAATCGGTTTTGAATTGGCTGATGATGATGCGTCTCCTCCGGGCGATGGATTTACCGTTGATATTCTTGGCGATCCGGTATACGGAACACCGGTATTCAAATTGCTGAGCGGTGCAAGCAGTTGCCCGTGGGAACATCCAACATTACCACGCGAAGGTGTTGGTTTGTCTATGAATACTTATCTACAAAATAATGTCCCACCGGAGATGCCGGCATCGTTCGACCTCTATCTATATAATTTAACACAGAATGATGAAACGCGTACTTATTTATTATCGTTGGTACAAGGAAGCAATCCAGACGGAGCGATTATCCAGGTGGGGGGTGCAGTGTTAGGTGATGATCAATTACCATTTTCCATGCCGCCCAATGGCGCTGATCCCCAGCGTGCAACGTTACGCGTCATGCGCGAGATTGGAAGTGTGTATGATTATGAAAATCTCATGGTGCATCTGTATTCTGCTTGCGATGATCAATTTGATACTACTGTAGCGTTCAGTGTGCATTATATTAAGCCATGCAGTGATGTCAGGATAGTAAAACCTTCGTTAAACTGGATCGCGAATGCGAACAATAACAATCAGATGAATATAGTTCTCAAAGACTATAATGCAGCCAATCTGAATATGCAGCAGCTTAAATTCGAATACCGACTCCACGGAGCGAACGACTGGATTCAATTATTCAATTATCCGCGTACTACGTTACCCGCTGATTCAATTCTCTACGTTTGGGATATGTCTGCATTAATTGATGGAGGATATGAACTTCAGGCATCAACGCATTGTACGGTTGATTCTTTCTTCACTCGCACCTATGCCGGTGTACTCGATCGTATAGCACCCGCTGCTTTTGGCAATCCGCAACCTTCTGACGGAATCCTGAATGCCGGCGATGATATAAAAATCAAGTTGAGTGAAAGCATCAATTGCGGTACCGCGACAAAACAAAATATTAAAATGCGCAACGTCTCAAAAGATATCGACGTAAGCATTAATATCTTGTGTAAAGTCGATGAATTGGTCATCACCCCCGCCAATATCGATGATATGATTGAAGGCGATACTATGCGGGTAACGATTGATTCGCTATCGGACATTTACGGCAATATAATAACAACACCGATTACATGGCAATTCGAGGTAGATCTCCTCACGGGTGTTAAGGATGAAATTAATCCAAAAATACCTACTGAATTTTCATTGGAACAGAATTATCCAAATCCATTCAATCCAATTACGGAAATCAGATATGGATTACCCGGAGTAGCACATGTTACTCTGAAAGTCTATGATCTTCTTGGTCGTGAAGTATTGACGCTAGTTAATGAGAGTCAAAACGCAGGGTTCAAATCAGTTAGTTTTGATGCGGGTACTTTACCGAGTGGTATGTTCTTCTATAAACTCCAAGCGGGGAATATTAATATAGTAAAGAAGATGTTGTTGATTAGATAAGTACATTTGTTCGAGAAGGGGATAGTAAAAGAAGAATGTTTACTATCCCCTTAATTTTTAATACCAAAAGATAGATGATGTTTAAATTATCCCGCGTTATGCCTGCCGGATACGTTTTTCAGTATTATATCCCCGCTCGCCGAAGGGCTGTAATTTCTCAGTCCAGATTTCTTCGAGCAGAGTCAACTCGTCGCTCAGGTTGAAATCGGGATCGTCTTTAAATTTTACGACTTCCAGAATTTCGAAGACGAACTTGTCGGCGCCGTACTCATTCCATTCCTTTTGCAGCGCCGGGTTCCGATGGCTTCCAATTTTTAGCATGAATTTGTGACTGTTCAACGGTCCTTCAAGGTTCATACTGCTTCCAAGCAAGACTTTGCCGTTTGCGGTATTCTTCACCATAAAAACGCCAGCGGGTTTCTGACGTTCTTTGTATTCTCTTTTTAAATCCTGTACCGATTTCATGCTAGTTATCCTCGATAGTTCTTTTTCTAGTTTGGCGGCATTACGGGCTACCAGCGTCTTCCCCAACATGCTGCCATACTCATGTAGCAGTATCAGAATTGTTGAGATACCACGTTCACTATCCCTTGCTTCTTGTCCCGCTTTGCGGCTTTCTTTTCCTTCTTGGTTTTCATTGGCGCCTTCTTGGATGACTTCTTACTGACCAGACCTTTGCTCATGTTTTTTTCTCCTATAATTGCGGTTAAGTTGCAACAAACACAAAACGGATTTTCAGTTTATTAGCTTCCCAAATATACAAAACCTTTCCAAACCGTGCAAAATACAACCCGATCATACCGCCCGTCCCGTGACGTTTCTATTCAGTGTGAGCTTGCATGTCACGAATCGCTTTTATTTGGGGAGCGCAGGTTAGGTGCCCGTTGTTTTGTTGATTTGAATTGCCTGGACAAGCGTATCGGGTTCATCTGTGCCGATCCGAAACCTTTTACCGTTTGTCAACGTTAGTTCAACCGCTTGAAAGCCTGACACATTCCACAGCATATACTGTCCGGGCATCCATCGTATTCCCCATCCTGCGATCCAGGAATTGATCACAGGTCGAGCATTGGTAATATCCGATAGCCTGATCTCCTTTCGGATGAGTCCGAGTCCGAAGCGGCATACCACACTGCCGTGGTTGATTTCTATAGTGAGAGATGCGAAGAGAAACAACGTAAGAAGGAGCAAGATAGCGGCTCCTGCTTCAGTGGGAGGTATCGATTCACTCACTAAGAAATGAACAAGAATTGCCGCGATGACAATTCCAACGCCAAAGATTATTACAGTACCAAATTGTGTGTGACGGTATTCCATATATTCTCCTTTTGCGTGGGTGCCTAACATACCTTAGCTATTTCTGGCAGCTTGAGCGGCTTGGTTAGCCCGCAATCACATTTCATGGCTTAAAGTTGATTTGAAAAGTCTGGGTATCCAAGATAGCCTCGCTCATTGTAGCGGCGGGGTATTTGGCTACGATAATTTCGATTATCCTTTTCTTGTAATCTTCTGGAGTGCTACATCCGAAAATGACATGCTGCAAAGACAAGGTAGGGAAAGTTGCTACAAAGATCGGAAATCCAGATGGATTATTCGCGGGATTTTTTTGAAGCAGAACTGTTGCATTAAGTAACCTGTACTCTTCTTCGTAATGCCATGATATATTCTTAGTTGCCAGAATGGCTTCTGCTAGTTTGAGTTTTTCTTGTTCTTCTTCGGGAATTGGGAAGAGATCAACTTTTGGTCTTTCGATTCGATATTGGACTCGTAGGGCTTTAGAGAAAAAGGGGTCTTGCGAATTAAAGCCAATAGCAACACCTCTGTGTGAATCCGCGTAATGCGACCACATTAGAGGGTTTGATTTAGCAGTACTAAGACTTAGCACACAGATATTGTTTGCGATTGAGGTAATAACCTGTTGTTTCATGGTTGCAAGTAGGGTCTCAGAGTTCGTCTCAAGTAGTGTGCGAAGAAGATCGTCAAGCGTAGTATTTCTCTTTGCTAATTCAGCGTCAACAATCTTCTTAGCAATTATCTTGTAGCCTTGGAAATCTAGGAGTTCTTTCTGTTCAGGGGAGAGATCGTTGTACATGCGTTGATACGTTTCCTCAATGAGATTATTCAATATATCTTTATGGCTCAAAGCAATGTCGAAAATCTTAAATGCGAACTCTCTGGTGACGAAACCTTCAGCTTGGGGGAAGGATTCGAAAGGATCGTTAAGTGCCGCAAGCTGAGAAAAACGCACAAAGCCACTATTGAGAATATTTATAGCGCGTTGAGCAGTCACAAACTTGTAAAGAATCATCGGTGGACCTTATGCCGCGGGTTAATTATTAATATATGGTTTCAATATAAAATTTTTTTCTTTATACTATAGGTATAAAATTCAACTGTAAAATACACAATAACTCTTATTCATTTAAACATAGAGATACCCTTTGTATTTGGAGACAGCCTTCATACCATGGTTATGTACGTCCGGTTACTGGTTGGCTTTGCTATCAAAATCAGTCTTGAGAGATCACACACTTCATGCTCTTAATCAAGTCTGTAAAGATCTTCATATCCTCGGTAGAAAATCCAGCGTCACTATCTCTACCACTGTAATTAGATTTGATCAATGCAAATACAAAACACTGCGAGAGGTTTGACGATGGGATTTGAGAGATATATACCATAGCTTCGTCGTACGTTTTCCCCGCATTCATTGGAATATGGTAGGACATTTGGCATCGAGTTACAATGAATTTTTTGTCCTCAATCGTTGTCTCTTCAATTGGACGTACTTCAATCACCACTTCCTTGGGCTTAAGTTTTTGGAAGTATGTTGCTTCAAATAAGTCTTGGAGCCAATTCTCATCAATAGTGAGAGGATTAATGTTATGCGCACAATCATAAAAATATACTTGTATTGAGACATAGCTTGTTAACAAAATTGCGTCTGTATACTTCCAAAACGTTAGCAGCGTTGGTAAACGTGGCCCTTCTAAGTTTCGATTCAAAATCCATTTACCTGTAATAGAAGGCTCAATAGAACACGTAATTTTCGATGAGGGTGGTTGAAAGGAATATATGTATGGAGGTGTTGGTGAATTACAAAGATAAAGATCGGGATTACCAGTCACATCTTCAATATATGGTTTCCAATCATAGATATGGGATGATTCATTGTAAAGTTCGACTCCGGGATTAATACGGTAGCAACGCCCTGCTTTTAATATCGCCCTGACAAATTGTGGCTCTGTAGTATGGAATACAGGTATATTGAAAACTGTTCTGGTAAGTCTTTTTTTTGTATAGTCTTTCCAGTTAAAGCTAACCTTGATGTTGTAAGTGCCGGGCAATAGCAACACACCCGAAGCGTTCTCGTATGGTGTTCCATTCGCTGTATACTCCGTACCATTGATAGATAAAAATGAGATAGTTTCGTCAGTGTCCCGTACAAGGAACGCCTGTTCGTTTAGCAACTCTGGGCCGGAATATGTTTTAAGCACATCATAAGTTTTGAGTGCCATCGAACAGCCGCTTACTATACACGCCGTTAAGATAATAATTGCTATTGTTATTGTTTTAAGTTTCAATGGTATTACTGCCTAACTATTATCATATGGTTTCAATCTAACAGTTAATTCTTTATCGCCCATTTTCCCTTGCGTCCAATTTAGTAAATGTACGGTTTAAGGTCAAATTTATATGTCAAAAATGCTTATCAAAAAATATGTCGGTGTCATCTGCCGGATCAGATTCGTCACAGCCAATCTTGCTTCTCATACCCTTTTTTGATACTTTGGTACAGTAAAAAATTGAGAAAACAGATTGGTTTCAGCATTATTGGATAATAGTGAGCGAACATAGACGATATGTGGTTGGTATAGATGGCGGCGGTACAAAAACCCACGCTTTAATAGTTGGGCAGGATGGAGCTGTCTTTGCAGAACACAGCGGCGGTCCTTCCCAAATACAAACCTTCGGTGTCAAGCTGGTGGCGGCGTCTCTCTTCGATCTTATCCGCGAGTGTTGCAAGAAAGCAGACTGTGAGCACGAGAATTTGCAAAGTGTTGTTATGGGGATCGCTGGCGCAGGCAGAGCTTCCGATCGAGCCGAGCTGAGCGATACGCTTCGTGCGTTAAGTTTAAGAAAAAAATTCCCTCTCAAGAATATCACTATTGAAACCGATGCGCGGATCGCACTCGAAGCTGCCTTTGCAGGCGAGCCGGGAGTTGTGGCCATTGCCGGGACAGGATCGATAGCACTTTACCGCACCGAGGATGGAAAACTTCTGCGTTCGGGCGGCTGGGGAAAAATTATCGGCGACGAAGGCAGCGGATATAATATCGCCAAGGATGCGCTCGGCGCCGTTATGCGCCAGTTCGACGGACGGGGCGAGAAAACCGAGTTGACCAAAAAAGCGTTCGCTCATTACGATATTTCTTCGCACGATGAACTGATCGCGAAGATTTATCATGAGAAAGTCGATATCGCTTCGTTCACGCCGAAAGTATTTGAGGCGGTAGTTGAACGCGATAGGGTTGCCCATATGATACTTCTGAAGAACGCTACAGAGTTAGCCGAATTGGTCCGCGTGCTGATTATGCAGGTAAGACCAAAAAAGAAACTGCCGGTCGCGTTGATGGGCGGACTCCTAGAATCTGAGAATCCATATTCGAAAATAGTTAAAGAAAAAATTATCAGTTCACTGCCCAATATACTTATACAGAAACCCAAATTTTCATCCGCATTCGGCGCCGCAATCATCGGTTTGAATGCGTTCCGCTAATATTCTTTCACCGCCGAGATCCATAGTACCTCACTGGTGAATTTCTTGCTTTCCACTCCTTTTTTCCTTAAAATTCAATGTTCTTAACCATAAATAACTTATGAGATATTCCTTCAACATTCACCTGTTTAGTTTTGTCTTATGCATCTCATTCTTGTTTTATCAAGGATGCGCTCCAACCTCGGCTATAAAACATCCCACAGAAAGCGAATGGATAGAACAAACTCTCCAACGATTGACTCTCAGAGAAAAGATCGGTCAGATGATAATGTCTCGCGCGTACGGATATTATTACAGCGATCAAAGTGATGAGTTCAAGCGGCTCGAAAGATTGGTGAAGGAACAGAAAGTTGGAGGATTGATTTTTTTCCAGGGCGATGTTTATGAAACTGCAACACTAATTAACCGGTTTCAGGATATGTCGGATTTGCCTTTATTGATCGGCTCAGATTTTGAGTGGGGAAGCGCGATGCGCATTCGAAGAAGCACTAGATTTCCCGAAGCAATGGCAATTGGAGCGACACTAGATACGGCGCTCGCTTTTAAAGTAGGCGAAGCAATCGGAAAAGAATCCCGCGCACTTGGTGTTCATCAGGTCTTCGCGCCTGTTGTAGATGTTAACAACAATCCGGACAATCCTGTAATCAACACTCGCTCGTTCGGTGAAAATCAATATCTCGTTGCAGATATGGCGTCTGCATTTGCAATAGGATTGCAATCAGGCGGAGCGATATCAACTGCTAAACATTTTCCCGGCCATGGCGATACACAAACCGATTCGCATCTCGATCTTCCGATTATCAGTCAAACAAAGTCGCGGCTTGATAGTGTAGAGTTGTATCCGTTTCGAAGATTGATTGATCAACACATTCCATCTATTATGGTGGCGCATCTCGAAGTGCCTTATCTCGAAACGAAGAAGATTCCTGCGACATTATCTCCGTCCATCATAACCGGATTTTTAAAAGCTGATTTAGGATTCAAAGGACTTGTAGTTACAGACGCTTTGGATATGGGAGCGATTGTAAATGGATTCGGTCCCGATTCTGCCGCAGTCAAAGCCGTCGATGCGGGTGTGGATCTCCTTCTTGTTCTTCCGGATGAAGAAAAAGCAATTGATGCAATTGAAAACGCTGTTATAAAAGGAAGGATTTCTGAAGCGCGGATAAATGAATCGGTTGCAAAAATTTTAAAATTCAAGTGGTCGATGGGATTATCAGCTAACCGTTTTGTTGATTTGAAAAAAATACCGGAAGTTGTTGCAACCCCTGAACATCTGGCAATTGCGAAACAAGTTGCGCGGAATTCAATAACCGTCTTGAAGAACGATTCCATCCTGCCTCTTGAGCGTTTTGGGATGAAACAAATACTTGAAGTTGTAGTTGCCGATGCTGAGAATTACCGGACTGAGATTCATCGTCCGTCAACATCATCACCGAATGAAGCGGTTGGAGATTATTTCACAGCGCAATTAAAGAGACGTTACACTAATTTGCAGACAATCAAAATAAATCCGTCTAGCGACTCGCTTGATTTTAAGTCGGTATTCAAAAAAGCAAACGATGCCGACCTGATCGTTTGTCCGGTATTTTCCAAAGCCCGTTCCGGCTCCGGTGCGTTCGGGTTCCCACCCGGTATAATAGGTGTCGTCGATTCACTCACTAAGCTTGGTAAACCGATGGCGCTGATATCGTTGGGGAGTCCATATGTCATTGGCGCATTCCCCAATGCCGGAAGTGTTGTTTGTACCTATTCGGATTGTGAAGTTTCAACCGAAGCCATTGTCGAGGCGCTGTTTGGAGAAATCCCAACCGGTGGGAAATTGCCTGTAACAATTCCCGGCTTATTCTCATACGGCTGCGGAATCGATTTATCTCAATCCATTTTGAGGAAAGATATCCCTGAAAATGCAGGAATGAATCGTGATAGTCTTGCCCGGCTCGATTCGATCATGAGTGAAGCGATTCAAGATCATGTTTTTCCCGGCGGCCAACTTCTCGTAGCGAAAGACGGTGCGGTGGTTTATAATAAATCGTTCGGTTCATTCGAGTACAATTCTAAAAGCACTAAAGTGAGTGCGTCCACTATCTATGACATTGCATCGGTTACTAAAGTTATTGCAACCACATCGGCAATCATGAGATTGTATGATGAAGAAAAAATCCAGCTTGATGATTCAGTGGTGAAACATATTCCAGAATTTGGAAGTAATGGTAAAGAAAAAATAACAATCCGAAATTTACTTCTGCACAATGGTGGACTGCCTGCTTTTAAAAGATTGTATCTGACATGCAAATCGCCGAAGGAAGTTTTGGATTCAGTTTATCAAACCGAGACGATTTATCCGGTGGGTGATTCAACGGTCTACAGCGATTTCGATTTTATTCTTCTTGGAAAGATTGTTGAAACGATTTCAGGTGTCACTCTTGATAAATATGTCGATTCAGTTTTCTTCAAACCTTTAGGTATGACATCAACAATTTATAACCCTCCATCATCCATCTGGAGGGAGATTACACCAACCGAGTATGATTCCGTTTACCGAAAGCGATTAATTCAAGGTGAGGTTCATGATGAGAATGCTTTTGCACTTGGCGGTATTTCAGGCCACGCAGGTTTATTTTCAACAGCATCAGACCTTTCTATTTTTCTGCAGATGATAATGAACGGTGGAAGCTATGCCGGCAAGCAATATTTGAAACCTGAAACGGTGAAGCTTTTTACAACAAGACAAAGCAAAAACAGCACGCGTGCGCTTGGATGGGATACAAAAACGATGAACGGTTACAGTTCGGCTGGCTCGCTATTTGGAGAAAAATCATTCGGACATACCGGCTTCACAGGAACATCTGTTTGGGTTGAGCCGGAGAAAAATATTTTTGTTATATTACTGACCAATCGTGTCTATCCGACACGGAATAATTCCAAAATCATGCAAATTCGACCGAAAGTGCATGATGCTGTTATGAAAGCAGTATCAAATTAAGATAATTTTAGGTGCAAAATATGAGACAGGTAATCATCTATCCGGGTGAAGACGGTTATTGGGTTGCAGAGTGTCCAAGTTTACCCGGCTGTATCAGTCAGGGAAAAACAAAAGAAGATGCGCTTATAAATATTCGTGAAGCGATTGAAGGTTATGTGGAGGCATTGAAACAGGATAACCTGCCTGTGCCTGAAGAACATTTTGAGGCGTTCGTTGTTGCTGTATGAGTAAGCTTCCAAGGATTTCAGGAGAAGAGTGCGCAAAAACTCTTAGGAAATTTGGCTTCTTTCTGAAACGACAGCATGGAAGTCATATGATATTGAGAAAAAATAATCCTTTATGTCAGGTTGTAGTGCCAAATCATAAGGAGTTGATACCGGAACATTGCGCGCTATTATCCGGCAAGCAGACATAAATGTAGAAGAATTTATTAAGCAAGTTTAAATCTAATTACGGAGAATTTACGATGTCAATCCCTAAATTTAAAAACGAACCATATCTCGATTGGTCGAAACCGGCTAATCGAAAAAAACAAGAACAGGCAATAGCAAAACTTGAATCGCAGTTCGGCAAAGAATATCCGAATATAATCGGAGGTGAGAAAGTTTACTCGGGCGCGAAGTTTAATTCTCTTAATCCATCCGATCCGAATCAGATTGTCGGGGTGTTCCAAAAAGGAACTGCCGACGATGCACTAAAAGCATTGGATGTTGCTCTGAAGAAATTCGAAGAGTGGCGATGGGTTCTGCCGGTAAAACGTGCGCAATATCTTTTCAAGGCGGCGAAGATTATGCGCAAACGCCGTTTCGAAATTAATGCAACCATGATTCTCGAAGTCGGAAAAACCTGGCCCGAAGCAGATGGCGATACTGCAGAGGCGATTGACTTCCTCGAATTCTACGCCAGAGAAATGTTACGCTATGCAAAAGCTAAAACAGCAGTTCAACTTCCTGGTGAGAAAGACGAGCTTGAGTATATTCCGATTGGTGTCGGTTTAGTTGTGCCGCCGTGGAATTTTCCGATGGCAATTCTTGCAGGCATGACAACAGCCGCCGCTGTTACAGGCAATACTGTTGTGCTGAAACCATCAAGCGATTCTCCTTTAATCGGTTATAAATTTATGGAGGTGATGCAAGAAGCCGGAATACCTGCCGGCGTTATTAACTTTGTTGCCGGACCCGGCAGTGCCGTTGGAGATACTTTGGTGAAACATCCGAAAGTGAGATTTGTTTCTTTCACAGGTTCCAAGGAAGTTGGAATACATATTTATCAGGAAGCGGCAAAAGTGCAACCCGGACAAATATGGCTGAAGCGTGTTGTTGCCGAAATGGGCGGCAAAGATGCGATCATAGTTGATAGCGAAGCGAATCTTGAAGAAGCTGCCGCGGGTGTCATCGTTGCGGCGTTCGGATTCCAAGGGCAAAAATGTTCTGCCTGTTCCCGCGCTATAGTTGATGAAAAAGTTTACGATAAATTTGTGCAGATGTTGAAACCGAAAGCAGAATCGATCACAGTTGGTCCATCAAAAATTCTCAGTAATTATATGGGACCTGTTATCAACAAAGGATCGATGGAAAAAATTCAGCAATATATTGAGATCGGTCAGAAGGAAGGCGGACGTTTAATAGCTGGTGGAACACCATCGCCGGGGAGCGGTTATTTCCTTCGTCCGACAATAATAGCAGATGTTGAACCGACGGCAACTATCGCGCAGGGAGAGATTTTCGGACCAGTTCTTGCGGTTATCAAAGCGAAGAATTTCGATAACGCGCTTGAGATTGCCAACGGTACCGAGTTTGGTTTAACGGGGGCTGTTTACTCGAAGAATAAAAAGAAGATTGAACGGGCAAGAAAGGAATTCCATTGTGGTAATCTATATCTCAACCGTAAGTGTACAGGTGCTATGGTTGGCGCGCATCCGTTTGGCGGATTCAATATGAGCGGAACCGATTCCAAAGCAGGCGGACAGGATTACCTGTTGCTCTTCACGCAGGCAAAATCGATTGCGACGAAAATGAAGTAGTTGAGTATGAAGCAATTGAGTATTTGAGTACAAAGTAGTTGAGTATATATTGATAGGAGTGCTTATACACAAGTTTTCAGAATTGAAGGTATATCAAAAAGCTCTCTTATTTACAAAGTTAGTGCGAAAGACTACAAAAAGTTTTCCAAAGGATGAAATGTTCGTTTTGAGTTCACAATTCAAACGTGCGGCAGATTCAATAGTATTGAATATCGCCGAAGGTGCAGGAAATAACTCGAAGAAAGAGTTTTCTCGATTTCTTGATTATTCAATCCGATCAGGTTTTGAGTGCATTGGCTGTAGCGACATAGCACATGAAAATGAATTTTTCAATGCATCAACACATAAAGAGATTGTGGGGGCAGTTAATGAGATTATCGCTATGCTCGACGGTCTTCAAAAAAGTTTACGTCGCTTATGAATTCTACTCAATTACTCAACTACTTAAATACTTTTTAATAAGAAGCATTATCTTTGTAAATTTAATACTCATCGACCAGAAAATACTAAAGTATATTAACCGGAGTAAAGAATGAAAATACATGAATATCAAGGAAAAGAAATATTAAAGAAATTTGGTGTGGCTATTCCACAAGGCGGAGTTGCTTTCTCTGTCGATGAGGCAGTGAAAGTTGCTCAAAGTATCGGCGGAAACGTTTGGGTTGTAAAAGCGCAAATCCATGCCGGCGGTCGTGGCAAAGGCGGCGGTGTGAAAATTGCCAAAAGTTTGGATGAAGTTCGTCAGCTTGCATCCCAAATATTAGGAATGCGGTTGATAACACATCAAACCGGACCGGAAGGGAAAATTGTAAAACGACTCTTGATAGAACAGGGAATTTCAATTGCAAAAGAGCTGTATGTCGGAATTACGCTTGATCGTGCAAAGTCGCAAAACGTTGTGATGGCATCGACCGAAGGTGGAGTTGAAATCGAAAAAGTTGCGGCGGAAACACCGGAGAAAATATTGAAGGAAACTGTAAATCCATCTATCGGTTTCAAAGATTTTCAGGCGCGTAAGCTGGCATTCGGATTGGGATTATCTGGTGATGTACTAAAAAATGCGGTCAAATTCCTAATGTTACTATATCGGGCTTATGAGGAAACGGATGCATCGTTGGCAGAAATAAATCCGTTAGTTATCACCACTGATGGAAACGTATTAGCTCTCGATGCGAAAATGAATTTTGATGATAATGCTCTTTTCCGTCATTCCGATATTCTTACGATGCGCGATCTTGATGAAGAAGAACCGTTGGAAATTGAAGCATCGAAATATAATCTTAATTACATCAAACTCGACGGTAATGTTGGATGTATGGTTAACGGTGCCGGGCTTGCGATGGCAACGATGGATATCATAAAATTGGCAGGTGGTGAACCGGCAAACTTTCTCGATGTCGGCGGTGGCGCAAATGTTGAAACGGTTTCGAACGGATTCAAAATTATTCTTTCAGATAAAAACGTTAAAGCAGTTCTCATAAATATATTCGGTGGAATTGTACGCTGTGACCGCGTGGCAAATGGCGTCATCGAAGCGGCGAAGCAGGTGAATATCACTTTGCCGGTCGTTGTTCGCCTTGATGGTACAAATGCCATAGAGGCAAGAGAAATACTTGCTAATTCAGGTTTAAACTTTGCGGTTGCTTCAAGCTTTGAAGATGCCGCGAAAAAAGTTACCCAGGCAATAAACAACTAAAAAGGGAAAATTTAAAATGAAAAAAATCAACAAGAAATTACTCAAGAAAAATCCATACGCAAAACAGTTAACTCTTTATGTGGTTGACAAAACACCATTGCAGGTATTCGAATCGACTTCGAAGGAAATCACAAAAGCCATTCGCGGCTTGGCAAAAAGTCAATTGCAAAAATCTCCTAAGAAAAATAAGTGGTCGATAGCACAAATTGTTGCTCATCTCACTGATGGAGAAATAGTATTAAGTTATCGTTTCCGTAAAGTGATATCGGAGCCCGGATCGAAAATAGAATTCTACAATCAAAATAAATGGTCGGAACAGATGCATTACGAAAAAGCTGATTGCAAGAAAAAACTTGCTTTATTCTCAGCTATTCGAAAAGAAAACGTAGAGCTGTTGAAATCTCTGTCTTCGAAAGAATGGAAACGGTTCGGGATGCATTCGGAACGCGGTAAAGAAACAATCGAGAAAATGTTGCTGCTTTACGCCGGTCACGATATGAATCATTTGAAACAGATCGAAAATATCAAGAGTTCGTTCAGCCGATAAAGAAAAATATATTTTTACTTGTCTAAGTCTTTAACATAGCAAAGGATTATTATGCGACGTAAAGTGATTGTCGGTAACTGGAAGATGAACAAAGACATTCATGAAACCGCGAACTTGATTACAGAATTAAGAGAGCGGATGAAAGATTTCAGAAACGAAGTGGATGTCGTAATCTGTCCGCCGTTTACATCGCTCGTGATTGCAAAAGCGCTCATTAAAGATTCACCAATAAAATTAGGTGCGCAGAATATGTCGCAATATGACGAAGGTGCCTACACAGGTGAGATATCAGCAAAGATGCTCACCGTTGCCGGGTGTGAGTACGTAATTCTCGGTCACTCGGAACGCCGTCAATATTTTAACGAAACGGATGAGTTGATCAATGCGAAAATAAAGAAGGCGTTGAAAGCGGGATTAACTCCCATCGTTTGCATCGGTGAAACGCTGGAAGAGCGCGAGGCTGGTATAACAGATAAAATCATTATAACACAAGTTAAGGGCGTTTTACACGAACTGACCGCAACGGAAGTTGAAAAACTGCTGATAGCGTATGAACCGGTCTGGGCTATCGGTACCGGTAAAAACGCAACCCCCGATCAAGCCAATCAGGTTCATAAGCTTATCCGAAAACAAGTCGGACAAATGTATTCGTGGGCAATAGCAGAGAAGCTTATTATTCAATACGGCGGCAGCATGAATGCGCAAAATGCTTCTTCTCTACTCTCACAATCTGATATAGATGGCGGGCTAATCGGTGGGGCAAGTCTGAAGACAGTTGCTTTTATGACAATAATTCAAACAGGGGTAGAGGCGTATCTATAGTCGCCTATATTAGCATTCCATAGCATTTCTATATTATTTATCGAAAATCTATCAATTTTATAAATTTTCATTGCATTCAGCAGTCTTTTTTATTATATTTAGTTGATTTTTTTATAAATTATCCTTGCTATTCAGGCAAACTAAGCGTATATCCTGTAAGATAATCACAGGGTATAATAAAATAGTTCATTCACAGACGGGTGAGAGACCCATACTCACAGAATCGATTATAAATACAGCCATCTTGCGCAGAATTTTATCGCTAGCGCTCATCGTTTTTTATCTTCCCATCTTTGGATTCTCACAGTTCATACCAACATCCTTCGATATAAAGTTTTATATCAATGGTAAAGCTACACGTACCGGCGCCGATGCGGCGATGTTTCCGGACTCACCTTCGAGATTAAAGATCGATCTTGCAGGTTCTTGGAATTATACCACTGATGGTAATAATTGGAATAATGTCGAAGTACCGAGTGCGTATGATTTCACTAGTAAGGTCACATTCCAGCGTACATTCGATCTGAAGTCTGATTTACTCGATAAATATACCTTCATGCTTGTTGCTTACGGGATCAATAACCAGAGTGAAATAACTATTAATGGAAATTTTGTCGGACGTCATATTGGCGGATATACGTCCGTAGTATTACCGATTCCCAACAACACACTTCAGGTAGGATCGGAAAATACAATAAGGGTTGCAGTAGATAACGAATTGACGCCTCGTACGACAATACCTTTAAAGCAACAGGTTGGCGGCTGGCGGACTTATGGCGGAATCTTCCGCGATATCTACATACTTGCAGTCCCGAAATTGTTTATCGAAGATGTGAATACAATATCGAGTATATCGACGGATGGAAAATCGGCAAAGATCATTGTTCAAAACGAAGTAACAGATCGCTGGTCAGGGCTAAAGAATGAGCAGGGCAGCTTGCTTGGAATTCAGGTGGAAGCTTATGAAAAATTGAGCGGAACTTTGGCAGGGCGAAGCGGGATTGTACCGGTTTCACCTCAACCGAATAAAACCATTTATGTAAATACCGAAGTGGTTATTCCTCTGCCCAAACTTTGGGCGCCTGAAACTCCTGACCTGTATACGCTTAAATGCCAAATTGTTCGAACAATCGGCAAAGACATTTTCCCGATTGATGAATATAGTCTCGATGCCGGCATACGGGATATCCAGTGGAAAGACGGTAAGTTACTTATCAACAATACTGTTATCCCGTTGAAAGGTATATTATGGCAGGAAGATCATGCAACATTCGGTTCAGCGATGACTTATGAATCGATGGATCGCGATGTTGCCCAGATCAAAACGCTCGGCGCCAACCTTATTCGTTTCCTGTATCCGCCGCATCCGTACATGTTGAACTTATGCGACCGGTATGGATTACTAGTGATGGAAGAGATTCCTGTAACCAAAGTTCCGTTGGAAATATTATCCAAAGATTATTACCAGGAAATGGTTACCAACTATGCCAAGGAAATGGTGATTCGGGATAGGAAGCATGTCTCAGTCCTCGGCTGGGGAATCGGGGATGAATTCGAGACATCGTCTGCGACTTCATGCGAATTTGTGAACGGCTTGAGGAACATTGTCAAGTCTCTAGATAAACGATACGTATATTTCGCAACGCATTCTATCAATAATCAATGCTTCGAATATGTCGACCTGATTGCACTGAATAGTTACGGCGACGAGCCGAAATATTTCAAAGATTCACTTAAATCTTGTGTTGCCAATTATCCTCAGAAACCGATTGTCGTTGTTAGATACGGTAAAGAAGTTGAACCGATGAACCACTCAGGTTACAGCGATCCGTTCTCGATGGAATCTCAAGCCCGATATGCGACACAATTTTATAACTCGATTAAAGATGTGAAAATCGCCGGAAGCGTACTCTGGGCGTTCAATGATTGGAGGATGGATCGCCCGTCACTTGCTACCCACTCGCATGACCCTTATTTATGCGCCATGGGAATTGTAAGTTTTGAAAGAGAGAAACGCACTGCTTTCGATATCGTACGCGCGTTGTATAATGAAGAAAAAGTTCAAGCATTACCGGTGGGAAATTATTCATCCAACGCGCCGATCGTTTATGTTATCTCGGGATTTGCAATGTTGATTTCGTTCGCTTTCATGTACAACGCGAATCGGCGCTTCCGTGACGGGGTCAACCGGTCACTTTTCCGCACTTATAATTTTTTTGCCGATGTAAGAGACCAGCGAATATTGACTTACATTCATTCATTATTTCTTACAGTCATCATATCGGTAACCTGGGCAACGGTACTTTCCAGCATACTCTCTCACTACAGAGAGAATATTTTGCTGGACAACCTGCTCAGTCAATTTATGTCGGATGGAATCAAAGAATGGTTTGTTCGCCTTGTGTGGAATCCGGCAAATTTTATTATTGTTATATCTGCAATTATCTTTTTAAAGCTTATTTTGCTCTCGGTAATAGTGAAGTTGTTTTCAATGACCGTGAAATCGCGGGTACTGTTCTACCATGCTTTCTCGATATCGATATGGTCTGCTCTTCCGTACATCATATTGATTCCGGTAGCAATGATCGTTTTCCGGTTGATGGAAACCGAATTCTATATAATTCCGGTATTTATCTTAATCGCCATCATAACAGTATGGGTTATCTTCCGCTTGTTTAAAGGGATCTCGATTATATTTGACGTTTCTCCGGTGAAAATATATGCGATTGGTTTCTTCATCATCATGATTGTTTGTATTGCATTTTATGTTTATCTTGATTATACAAAATCAACAACCGTTTACCTCAGGTATTTATTGCAAGCGATGAAAATGTAACGGTATGTATTTATCAAAAATTGAAGTCATAGGATTTAAATCGTTTGCACAGCGGATCAATGTTAATTTTGATTCCGGTGTGACTGCTATCGTTGGTCCTAACGGATGCGGTAAAACAAACATCGTTGATGCCATTCGATGGGCGCTCGGCGAACAAAAATACAGCACGCTCCGCAGTGATAAGATGGAGGATGTTATATTCAACGGAACAAAAAGCCGCAAACCGCTCGGACTTGCAGAAGTATCACTAACAATCGAAAATACCAAGGGAATTTTACCCACTGATTACTCAGAAGTTACAATTACCAGGCGCGTGTTCCGTTCAGGTGAAAGCGAATATCTTCTCAACAAAGTACCATGCCGATTGAAAGATATCGTGGATCTTTTCATGGATACCGGAATGGGAAGCGATGCATATTCTGTTATCGAATTGAAAATGGTGGAAACCATCCTCTCAGATAAAACAGACGAGAGGCGGAAATTATTCGAGGAGGCTGCCGGAGTTACCAAGTACAAGTTCCGCCGGAAAGCCGCAATACGTAAATTGGAAGATGTTCAGCAGGATTTAGCCCGCGTGAACGATATTGTCAAGGAAATTCAGAAAACAGTCAACTCGCTCGAACGGCAGGCAAAAAAAGCTGAACAATATAATGAAGTATCCGGCAGATTGAAAGCGCTTGAGATAGATCTCCTCGAACGGGAATATTCTTATTTACACAATAAGCTCAAACCGTTAGACGAAAAATTTCTTATAGCTACAACCGATAAATCCCAAATCGATGAAACACTCCGCGAGCAGGAAGAAAACATCGAACTGCTCAGAGAAAGATTGAGCGAGATAGAAAACCGGCTCGGTGAAGCACAGAGATCCTCCGCCGCAAAGTTTGAAGAGATCCATAAAGTTGAAGAAAAGATCATCGTAACTCAGGAACGCGGCAATTCGTTATCGTCTAACATCAAGCGATACGAGGAAGAAAAATGCGATCTGAATACACAGCGAGAGTCGCTTGCTATCGAAAAGCAAAACCTTGCTGAGCGCAGAGATCAGAGTCTGGTAGAATTTACAGCGGCAGAAAAAATATTCATCAACGAGAAGGATGAATATGCGCAGGTCACCAGTCGGTTGGATGCAAAACAAATAGAGGTCGCCGGACTGAAAGACGTTATACTGCAATTAGCTCACGACATAATTACGAAGAGAGGTGAGCAGGAACGCATCAAGGCACGCATCGATAATCTAACCGGACGCATAGATCGCTCCATTGAAGATAACAAATTGTACCAGAATGATATTGAACGAGTAGAAGAACAGGTTAAGCTTCTAACTGCCAAAGATCGCGATATGCGGCAACGATTTGCAGAAGCGGAAGTTCAATTGTTCAGTAAACAGCAATCGAAGGAGCAGTTGAAGCAGGAAATAGAAAGACTTCGAAAGCAAAGTATTGATTTGATGCATGAGATCGACAGGAAAACTTCCAAGATTGAATTCTTGCACAGAATGTTGGAGGGATACGAAGGCTTTTCAGAGGGGACAAGATATCTTCTTAATCATAACGAGTGGAAGAAGAAAAAATTGATCACTGTTGCCGATATAATTCAATCGGATGAAAAATTTCGTGTTGCGATTGAATCGGCGTTATCCGACATGACGAATGTTCTTGTGGTAGAACGGCTCGAAGATGGATATGCCGCTATCGAGGAATTAAAAAACCAAGACAAGGGTAAAAGTGCCTTCATCAGCTTGGAGTGGGTACCTAAAATTATCAGGAGAGCGAAGAAAAAAAATACTTTTCCATTCATTTGGGCGGCAGACGTCATCCAGTGTGAACCCGTTTACCGGAACCTTGTCGATTATCTGCTTGAGGATGTTGTAATTGTTGATACACCCGGTATTGCGCGGGAAATTTTCTCAACACTCACCGGAGTTCGCTGTGTAACGCTCGATGGACAGATCGTTTCAAGTACAGGTATGTTGCGCGGCGGCAGTCGGAAAATTGATGAGGGGGGACTCATAAATAAGAAATCCCAGATCGCCGCACTCGAGCGCGAAATTGAAGACCTGAGAAACCGGGAAAAGAAGTTAGCGTCACAGCAGGAAAAAATTCAACATGATCATGACGCGGTTGACATCGATCGGGAGAGAAAATCGGTCAAAGCCATCGAAAAGGAAATGACCGCAATTGAAATGCGCATAGCACAGCTCGAGTTCGAAAAGAAACGTGCAAACGACGGCATTGACAGGAACGGCATTGAGATGACGACGCTTCAGGACGAAATCGCCGATCTTCAGCATCAATACAGCAAAGAGTCGGGCGATTTGGGAATCCTTGAATCTGAAAAAACCGATAAAGAATCGATTGCCACTGTTTCGGTACATGAATTAGAATCGCTTGAAGCATTATGGAATGAGAAAACTAAAGTTGTCAACGAGCTTGAAATTAAAGTCGTAACAACGCAGGGTGAAGTACGAAATCTTGAGCGCGATATAGAGCGTACAGAAGCAAGAGTGAATGATATTGATCTGACACTCATTCGCAGGCAGGATGAAATCACACGCGCACAGGAAGAGATAGCAAGGTTGACTCAGGATACAAGAATGCTCGACGAACAATTAAGCATTCAACGTCAGGATTACAATCTTGTCGAGGATCAAAAAAAGGAAATTGAAGGATCGTATTCAACACGCCGAAACGAGTTGCATCAAATAGAATTAAAAATCAAAGATGAACGCCGGCTTCACGATGATTCCGTTTCTGCCGCACATGAACTTGAAATGAAAATCTCGGAAATCAAGGCTAACATCGAACATGTGCGACTGAGGGCACAGGAAGAATTCGAGATTGAACTTCAATTAAAATCGTATCCTGATGATGAATGGGTAGATTTCGCGCATCTGCGTGAAGAAGTTAAGAATCTCAAAGATCGCATCCGTGTGCTGGGAGCGATCAATTTCGCGGCATTCGATGAGTTTCATACAGAAAGCGAACGCCTTAATTTTCTTACACAACAGCGCGACGATTTAATCGATGCAGAAAAAACCTTGATGAATACGATCGATGAAATCAATAACACCGCTCAACGCAAATTCCTGGACACGTTCATGAAGATTCGGGAAAACTTCATTATAACCTTCAAAGAATTATTTATGGAAGGCGATGAGTGCGATCTGAAACTCGAAGAAGGAATTGACCCGCTTGAAGCGAACATCGAAATAATCGCGAAGCCGAGAGGTAAGCGGCCTACATCAATCGATTTGCTCTCGGGCGGAGAAAAAACGTTAACTGCTATCGCTCTTCTCTTTGCGATTTATCTTGTGAAGCCGAGTCCATTTTGTATTCTTGATGAAGTAGATGCGCCTTTAGATGATTCGAATATAGATCGGTACACCCGCATACTCAAGAAGTTTTCGAACAATACACAATTTATTGTAGTCACTCATAATAAGCGCACTATGGAAGCCGCACAAGCTCTTTACGGAGTGACGATGGAAGAAGAAGGAATTTCGAAAATAGTTACAGTCCGCTTTAATCAAGAGGCACGGGTTAGTTCCGCTACTGTGACGAACTAGAGCTTTTACACAAACTTTTCCGATCACGTCAGTCAATAAAACTTATCGATGATAAATATTTTCATAGATTTTGACGGAACCATTACCAATATCGATGTCGGTGACGCTATGTTTGAAAAGTTCGGTGGAAAACGATGCTTAGATTTCATAGCAGAGTACCGAACCGGCACGATATCGGCTATGGAATGTTTCCATCGTGAATGTGCCGCATGTTCCGGAACAGATAAAAGCGCTCTGGATGCATTTTTAGATTCACAGAAAATCGACTCATCGTTTACAGATTTTCTAAGTTTTTGCCGTTCGCAGGGTGTTGCCTATTACATAGTAAGCGACGGTATGGATTATTATATAGATCGAATTCTAAAGCATAACAATATTCCGGATTCTGTATGTTTTGCTAACCATCTGGATTTAATACCGATGGATGGCACATCAAAAATAATATTCCAACCGTCATTCCCCTTTACTGATGAAGTCTGTAACCGGTGCGCGTGCTGTAAGCGCAACCATATGCTCACACTTTCAAGCGATGACGACATCATCGTGTATATAGGCGAGGGATTTTCAGATCGATGTCCGGTGCGATACGCTGATATTGTTTTTGCAAAAGATGAATTGCTGAAATATTGCCGTCAGGAAAATATCTCCTATTTTGAATACCGGACTTTTGCAGATATAAAAATAAGATTGCAAGAAATGATAGAATATCGACAAACGAAAAAGCATTATGGCTTAAAAAAACATCGGCAAGCTGAGCTTGCCGCTAAGGAAGTATTTATAGGTGGATGATGGATTTTCGACAAACTCTTTTTAAATATAGAAGCTATACACCGATTCCGTTTTTACTTGTGCTGGTTTACGTAGCTCATCCAACAATTCCCAGTATGCTGACCGGATTTTGTTTTGTCATCTTAGGAGAGCTACTACGGTTTTGGGGTGTCTCTTATGCAGGAAGTGAGACGCGAACCACGGGTAATGTCGGGGCTTCATACTTGATCACTAAGGGACCCTTCGCTTACGTCCGTAATCCGCTCTATCTGGGTAACATGTTGATGTATTTTGGATTCGGTCTCATGGCTGACTCTCCATTGCTTGCGCTTATAGGATTATTGTATTTCTTCTTCCAATATACTTTGATAATCAGTCTTGAGGAAGAAGGATTAATGAAAAAATTTCTAGATGAGTATGTTAAATATTTCCAGGCAGTACCACGCTTTGTTCCTTCGATGAAAAAATATACCGGTGGATCTCATCCTCAACCTGAAATAGACATGAAGAGTGGATTCAGATCCGAACGCCGCACATTACAAGCTATTACATTAGTAACACTGATACTCATTGTTCTTTGGTATGTCAAAAGATAAATCATTGCGTATCCTCATAATTGCGGGTGAAGCGTCCGGTGATCTGCATGGTTCCGGTGTAGTGCGTGAACTCAAGCGCCGCGATCCCGATGCCGTCATCTTCGGTATCGGCGGTGATAAGATGCAGGCAGAGGGAATGGAATTAATCTATCACGTCAGAGAAATCTCGGTGATGGGGTTTTGGGAAGTTCTTCAACATCTTCCATTATTGAAGTCTGTTGAGCAAACATTAAAGGTATTATTAAAGGTAAAAAAACCGGATGTTGTTTTATTAATCGATTATCCCGGGTTCAATCTCCGGTTTGCCCGCGCCGCGCGTGAATATGGAGTTAAGATAGTTTATTACATCAGCCCGCAGGTGTGGGCTTGGAAATCCGGTAGAGTAAAAAAGATGAAAGGGTTGATCGATAAAATGCTCGTGGCATTTCCTTTCGAAGAAGAAATTTACCGGAAAGAAGGTATCGACGTAGAATTTGTAGGGCACCCGTTGTTAGAAGTATTTACAGAGCCGCAGGGGAAACGCGAATTTTGCAAGCGTTATGGTTTCGTTGAAGATAAACCGATACTCGGATTGTTCCCGGGAAGCCGGACCCAGGAGCTTGAACGCATATTCCCCGCTATGCTCGGCGCCGCAAGAATACTCCATGCGCAGGCAGGTATTCAAATAGCCGTTGGGATATCATCAGTCTTGAATTTCGATTATGTAAAAACTTTTGTGCGCAATGATTTTCCAATTCAGTTGATCCAGAATGCTACCTACGAAATCATGAAAAATTCAGATGTAGCTCTTGTGACATCGGGAACGGCTACTCTTGAGACTGCATTCTACCAAACACCGATGATTGTAGTTTATAAAACTTCTTGGTTTTCATATTTTATCGGACGGATGCTCGTTAGGATAAAAAATATCGGGTTGGTTAACATCGTTGCCGGTGAAAGGATAGTTCCGGAATTATTACAATCGAAAGTTACACCTCAGCGCCTTGCGCGGGAAGTTTTAACGATGCTGGAAGATAAAGCTCTAAGCAAGGAAATTGCAGAGAAACTATCTGTTGTCAAGTATCGCCTTGGTACGAAAGGCGCATCAAGCCGCGTGGCAGATACAATTTTTTCATTAGTGTGAATTGAGTGATTTGATTTTTTTTCAATTAATATTGATACCGCTTTCATGGCTCTATGGTCTCGGGATTATTATTAGAAACTGGTTTTATGATGCCGGTATTTGTAAAGCAGTACATATCGGTATTCCGGTAATTTCTGTCGGCAACATCACGGCGGGGGGGACCGGAAAAACACCGATGGTTGAATATCTGATTCGGTATTTTCTCAGTCAGAATAGGAAGATTGCTGTTCTAAGCAGGGGATACAAAAGAACTACGAAGGGTACAAAGATTGTTTCTGATGGAAACACACTTAGCGGGACAGCAGAGACGATAGGTGATGAACCTTTTCAGATAGCGAAGAAGTTCCCGTCTGTGATCGTAGCAGTTGATGAAAACCGCGCTCGCGCGGCGAAAATAATAATTGAGAAGTATAAACCCGACGTTATTTTACTCGATGATGGTTTCCAGCATCGGGGAATTGTTCGTGACCTCGATATTGTTATAATAGATGGAAGAAAGTTTCTTCCGGCTATGGGAATGTTGCCTGCAGGTTTACGCCGTGAACCTTTCTCCTCATTACGGAGAGCGGATTTTCTTGTTATCACGCGGGATTATGGTTCGACCGATGAAAACGGTATTATGCTTAAGAAATATTACCATAAAGATACAGCAATCGTACAATTCACCTCAAAAGGATTTCGCGATTTCGTACTTCTAAACAATACTGATAATCCGACTAAAGATCGCAACGACTGCGTAGCGTTTTGCGGTATCGGAAACCCGGATTCTTTCAAAAATACTTTAGCAGTTGTTGGACTCTCTGTTAAAGATATGGTTATTTTTCCGGATCACCATCGTTACAGTGAAGCTGATTTGAATGAAATTCAAGATAGATATGAAAAGTGTAAAGCAGACTCAATTATTACGACCGAAAAAGACGCAATGCGATTATTATCGATAAAGATACCGAAATCGTTTCCATTGAAGGCATTATACTTTTTGGAGATCGAAGCTGTTGTTATCGGTGGTGAAAAAAACTTGCACACTCTTCTCGATCAAACGATAAGGGGCGCCGTCTGATGGTTATCGGTGTTACCGACACAATGATCTCTGAGGATAAATTCAACTTATACATAAAGTGGTTGGAAGGGAGCGGTATTTTGCTCAACTGGATTAAATTGTCTTATAGACTTGATAATTTAAACGCTCTTAATGATTGTAATGGGTTGATTTTAACCGGCGGTAACGATATAAACCCTGCATTATACAACGGACCGGTGAATCATCCACATATCAAAGATGTTGACAGAAAACGTGATGACTTTGAAAGAAAACTTATCGATCAAGCTTTGAATAAGAAAATCCCAACGCTTGCGATTTGCCGGGGAATGCAGCTTGTTAATATTCATCTTGGCGGTACGCTAATCCCGGATATTGAAGAAGCAGGGTATAAGTCTCATAGAAAAAATAACGATATTGAAAACCGCCATCCTGTAAATATCGACATGGATACTTTAATCTACAAAATGTCCAATATCGATTCAGGACATGTCAACTCAAGTCATCATCAGGCTGTTGCTAAACCCGGTGATGGATTAATAATTTCTGTCCGAGCCGAAGATGGAATCATCGAAGGAATGGAATTCGGGAATATAGAGAAAGACCATTTTATTTTACTTCTTCAATGGCATCCGGAGAGAATGATGGATGAAAATAATCCTTTATCAAATAAAATTCTAGAAAATTATTTAGCTACGATTTCAAATCAATCTACAACATAATAGGATAAATAGGTACACACATGGCACATAAATATGTTTATTTCTTCGGCGGCGGCAAAGCCGATGGCAACGAAAGTATGAAGGAACTCCTTGGCGGCAAAGGCGCAAACCTCGCCGAGATGGCAGGGCATAAAGATTTAAAGCTCCCTGTTCCCCCGGGTTTCACTATCACGACGGAAATATGTATTTACTTCTATAAAAACAAGAGAACATACCCGAAAGGGATGAAAGAGGAAGTCGAGAAAAGCTTGAAGCGTGTGGAAACGCTGATGGGAAAGAAATTCGGAAATTCTGAAAATCCCCTGCTGGTTTCTGTTCGTTCGGGTGCGCGTAAATCGATGCCGGGGATGATGGAAACTGTTCTGAATGTCGGCTTGACAGAAAAAACAATTCCCGGTCTCATCAAGAAAACAGGCGGAAACGCTCGATTTGTATTCGATGCTTATCGTCGTCTCATTATGATGTACTCCGATGTGGTAATGGAGAAAGCTGCCGGCATTGAGCCGAAGGACGATGAAAGCGGTATTCGCAAGCAGTTGGAAAAAATAATGGGAAAGTTGAAAAAGGAAAAGGGATATAAATCCGATACGGATATGACGGCAGAAGATTTAGAACAGCTTTGTAGAGCGTTCAAGGTACGCGTTAAAGAAGTACTTGGTAAACCGTTCCCCGATGAACCATATGAGCAGTTATGGGGGGGTATCGGTGCAGTATTTGCATCATGGAACGGAAAACGCGCAGTCAGTTATCGACGCATCGAGGGAATTCCCGACGCTTGGGGAACTGCCGTTAATGTTCAATCGATGGTTTTTGGAAATATGGGCGAAGATTCTGCAACAGGGGTTGCCTTCACCCGAAATCCCGGTAACGGTGATGCACAATTCTATGGCGAGTATCTGATCAACGCGCAAGGGGAAGATGTTGTAGCCGGAATTCGTACGCCTGCGCCTATTAACGAATCATCAAAATCTGAACACAACAACGATCTCGTGTCACTTGAGAAAGCGATGCCTAAACTTTACAAAGAACTTTTTCAATACCAGAAAAGACTGGAAAAACATTACAAAGATATGCAGGACCTGGAGTTTACAATCGAAAAGGGACGGATGTTCATGCTGCAATGCCGCATCGGAAAAAGAAATGGACCTGCGGCAGTTCGGATTGCGATGGATATGATGAAAGAAAAATTGATCACAAAGGAGATGGCTGTATCACGCGTAACTCCCGCTCAGTTAGATGAACTTCTGCATCCGATCATCGATCCAAAAATCGAGAGCGGTCAGAAAATTCTTGCCAAAGGATTGCCTGCCGGTCCCGGCGGCGCTGCCGGACAGATTGTATTCCTGGCTCAGGATGCCGTTGCATGGGCAAAGCAAGGGAAGAAAGTAATCCTTGTTCGAGAAGAAACAAATCCCGAGGATGTAGAAGGTATGCGCGCCGCTGAAGCAATCTTGACTGCACGCGGAGGTATGACTTCGCACGCCGCACTTGTTGCTCGAGGGTGGGGAAAATGCTGTATTGTCGGCTGTGGTACATTGCACATTGATGGTATGAAAAAAGAGATGGTTGCCGAGGGGAAAATCTTCAGGGAGGGTGATTGGATTACTCTTAACGGTACCAAGGGAAATGTTTACGGCGGACAACTTCCAATGATAGATGCCTCTGAAGAAAACAAAATATTCAATGAATTCTTGAGAGTTTGTGATTCTATCCGACGATTAGGAATCCGGACGAATGCAGATACACCGGAAGACGCAAAGAAGGGACGCCTGTTCGGCGCTCAGGGTATCGGATTGTTCCGTACTGAACATATGTTCTACGGGAAAGGAGCCGAAGAGCCGCTCTTCAGGTTACGGAAAATGATCATGTCGAAGACGGAAACTGAACGGCGTAAAGCTTTGGATGAATTATTCCCGTACGTAAAAAAAGATATCAAGGGAACCTTAGAGGCAATGGATCCGTATCCGGTGGTTGTTCGTCTTTTAGATCCGCCACTTCATGAGTTTGTTCCGCGTGATCCCGAGAAATTGCAGCAGCTTGCAAAAGATTTGGATATCTCTATGGAAGAGCTATCAAAACGGGCGGACAATCTTCATGAAACTAATCCAATGATGGGACATCGTGGCGTTCGCTTGGGCATCACATATCCCGAAGTAAGCGAAATGCAAATCAGGGCGATATTTGAAGGAGCCGCAGAACTTCTTAAGGAAGGAAAGAAACCCTATCCTGAAATTATGATACCTGTTCTTGGCGATGTAAAAGAACTGAGCCATCAGTACGAGATTGCTAAACGGGTTTATCAGGAAGTGTTATCAAAGTATAATCTCAAGAGTATCAAGCACATGTTTGGTACGATGATCGAAATACCCAGGGCTGCACTGGTATCTAATAAGATAGCTCAAGTTGCTCAATTTTTCTCATTTGGCACGAATGATCTGACACAGATGGGATTTGGTTTCTCGCGCGATGACTTCGGCGGATTCCTGCCGGATTATCTCGAGAAGGGAATTCTTCCGGAAGATCCGTTCCAAAGTATCGATCAGGAGGGAATTGGCGAGCTAATCAAAATAAGCATCGAGCGTGGGCGAAAATCAAACAAGAAATTAGAGATTGGTATTTGTGGTGAACATGGCGGTGATCCCCGTTCAGTTGAGTTCTGCCATAATGTAGGTATGGACTATGTGAGTTGTTCGCCATATCGAGTCCCGATTGCAAGATTAGCCGCCGCGCAGGCTGTTTTGCATAATAAACAGGCGCATAAAAAAAGAAATAAATAAATAAGAGATTTAATATTATACGGTTTACCAATAAATGAAAGGTAAATAGAATGAAACTATCTGATTTCAAATATCCGCTGCCACGCAATCTCATCGCTAAGTTTCCGTCGAAACCGCGCGATGCTTCCCGGCTCATGGTATTAAATCGTGCCGAAGATTCTATCGCGGAACAACGATTCACCGATATACTTGATTATTTTAAGAAAGGAGATTGCCTTGTCGTTAATCAGACGAGGGTTTTCCCTGCACGCTTATTCGGAAAGAAAGAAAAAACGAACGCAAAAATTGAAGTATTTCTTTTACGAGAGTTGAACCATGATGATGCTATTTGGGATGTCATTGTCGATCCGGCACGGAAAGTTCGTATCGGCAATAAAATATATTTCGATGATGGAAAAATATGGTGCGAAGTCATTGATAATACAACATCCCGCGGCAGAACGGTAAGATTTAATTATAAGAACGATTTGTTCAAGATTATCGAACGAATAGGCGTTACACCACTGCCGTACTACATCAAACGCGATGCAGTTGAAGACGATAAAGAATCGTATCAAACTGTCTTTGCGAAAAATGTCGGATCAGTTGCCGCCCCGACCGCCGGACTTCATTTCACAAAACGTCTGCTTACAGCGATAGAAAAGAAAGGCGTGAAGATTGCGCCGGTTACTCTGCATCTGGGGCTTGGTTCTTTCAGGCCCGTTGAGGTGGAAGATCTTTCCAAACATAAAATGGATTCAGAGTATTATGAGATTCCTCAATCGACAGTCGACATTGTAAATAAGACTATTGATAGTCGCGGAAGCGTTTTTGCCGTCGGCACAAGTGTCAGCCGTGCCGTTGAATCGTGCGTAACGACGACCGGACATCTTAAATCTTATAAAGGTTGGACCGATAAATTTATTTTTCCACCTTATGAATTTAAGATTGTCGATAAATTAATCACTAATTTTCACATGCCTGAGTCCACACTGCTCATGCTGGTCTGTGCTTTCGGGGGAAGAGATTACGTGATGCGGGCTTATAAGAAGGCGATTAAAGAAAAGTGGCGTTTCTATAGTTACGGCGACGCGATGCTGATTTTCTGATAGACAGAAATGATTGCCGGAAAAAAAGTCGGTGTTATTATTCCCGCTGCCGGGACAGGAAAGCGAATGGGCGGCAGTGTCAGCAAGCAATTTCTTGAGGTTGCGGGAAAGCCGATTATTATACGAACACTCGAACATTTTCAATCTTCTCCTGACATAGATAATATTATACTGGCTTCCGACAAAGAAAACAGGAAGCCGCTTAACAATCTTATCAAATTGCATAATCTCACTAAGGTTAGTTCAGTGGTGGAGGGCGGGGCTGAACGGCAAGACTCGGTATGGAATTGTTTGCAGGAAATAGAAAAATATGATGCTGATTTGATTTTGATTCATGATGCAGTGCGTCCTTTCATCTCTCAAAAATTGATTCACGCTGTTCTGATAGCGGCAAAGGAGGATGGTGCGGCAATAGCTGCCGTTCGTCCGAAGGATACTATCAAGCAGTCGAGTGTTGCTGGGTACGCTCAAAACACTCTATCTCGTGAACAGTTATGGATTGCACAAACTCCGCAGACGTTTCAGTTCCAAATTATCAAACGCGCGTTTGAAATGGCGCGTATTGAGGGATATTATGGAACCGATGATGCGAATCTCGTTGAACGCATCGGCATGCGAATTCGCATAATAAATGGGTCTTATGATAATATCAAGATCACCACTCCCGAAGATATCGAACTGGCACAAATTATAGCGAAACGGTTTGTGACGAAATCCATTTAATTCTTGAATCTTTGTATAATTTCAGGTATCTTATATAAGAGAACCTATATGAAAAAGGAATATTTATGATACCATTGGGTATAATTATAGTATTAAGTTATCTGGTTGGATCGATCCCAACGAGTATCATCGTAACTAAATTACTTAAAGGTGTCGATATACGGCACTATGGCAGTGGTAATGCCGGCGGGACTAACGTCATCCGGGTCTTAGGATGGAAAGCCGGTGTAATGGTTATTGTTATCGATATACTTAAAGGGTATATAGCTACAATGCTCATTACGAAGTTTATGACAGGTGAAATGCCCTTCAGAAACGTTACACCATTCGAGGATATAACCGTTATCCGGATTATAGCCGGGTGTGCTGCGATACTTGGACATATCTGGACTGCTTTCAGCGGTTTCCGCGGCGGTAAAGGTATCGCAACTGCCGGCGGAGTATTATTAGGCTTGGCAACTATTGAAGTGCTGGTTTCAATCGGTATATTCGCGCTTGTATTCGTTCTCTCCCGCTATGTTTCGTTGGGTTCTATAAGCGGAGCTATCGCTTTTCCATTAACGATGTTTTTCCGCCATAACGTTTTCAATGCATATCTCCAGGGTTATAATACTCTGATTTTCTTTAGTATAGGAATATCTCTGTTGTTACTCTATACCCATCGAGCAAACATCAAGCGTCTTATCGACGGCACAGAGCACCGGCTAACACGCCTCCATATTTTCGAGAAAAAATCTTAACAATTATTTATGCGCATTACTGTATTAGGTGCGGGAAGCTGGGGAACAACCTTGGCTATCTTGCTCCATTCTAATGCGCACCAGGTTAATCTTTGGTCGTATCAGGAGGAACATGCCGCCTCGATGCGTACCAATCGTGTAAACAAGGAATTCCTTCCAGGCGTAGCTATCCCACTTGATGTGAATATTAGCAGCGATTTGACTTATTCGGTGAGCGGCGCCGAGATGGTCGTAACTGCAATTCCTACTCAATTCCTTCGCTCAGTGATCGAGAAATTACATGGACATAATTTTCATAATGTTATAATCGTGAATGTAGCGAAGGGGATTGAAAACGATTCATTGATGACGATATCAGATGTACTTCTCGATGTTCTGCCGCATATTGAAAAAAGCAATATCGTTACATTATCAGGTCCAAGTTTTGCCGAAGAAGTAAGCAGGAAAGTTCCTACCGCAGTTGTAGCGGCATCGATAAATATAACGACGGCAAAATTGGCGCAAAAAACTTTTATGACACCATATTTTCGAGTTTATTCAAGCGAAGATATCCGCGGTGTTGAATTAGCTGGGTCGTTGAAAAACGTCATCGCTATAGGCGCGGGGATTGCCGATGGAGCAGGTTTCGGTGATAATACTAAAGCCGCCATCATGACCCGTGCAACTGTTGAGATCGCCAGACTCGGTAAAGTAATGGGAGCCAAACAGGAAACTTTTGCCGGGTTATCCGGCATCGGCGATCTGATTGTGACCTGCATGAGTAAGCACAGCCGCAACAGGTATGTCGGGGAAGAAATTGGAAAAGGCAGAAAACTAAAAGATATACTTGCCGGCATGACCATGGTTGCTGAAGGTGTAGCAACTACACGCTCCATTCACGATCTATGCAACAAATTTAATGTTGAATTACCTATATCAAATGCAGTATATCAGGTATTGTTTGAAGACAAGGACCCTATCATTGCAACATCCGATTTGATGACCCGTGGCGCAAAAGGGGAAATATAAACTCAAAATTCACGTTTCAGGGTGGGAACAGAAAGTTATAAGCTGAAAGTAGCGCCATTTTGCTTCTTGAATGCTATCCGCACGATTCTCAACATACATATCAATCAATCCACCGTCCAAGCCTATAATGAAATGGGGAATCTCGGTCAGGAGATGTTTTTTGACTTTTGATTTCTTTTAGTTACATTTGATTGAACAATATGCCTATGGGTATCGCGAAAGGCAAAAGGAGAACAACAATCTGAGGAGAAATTTGCATGAGGATCACATCACATTTAATGTGTTTAATGTTTAGTCTTGCTGGTTGGGTGCGAAGAATGTCATCGTGTACGGGGGGAAGTAAATTACTAAATGAATTCCTTCCATCAAAATTCATTTTATTCAAGGCGGGGACATTAGCTTTCCATTTTGTAATATTAACATTTTCTTTCCCAATATTTAGTAATGCACAAATAGAAGAATACCTCAACGGGAGCAAATATATTAAATCGGAGGGTAAGTGGTATGCAGTTTATGGAGATGATAAAAGTTTAGTTTATGATTCAGTGATAACTGTGAAATGGAAACCTGGTATTTCAAAAAAAATAATTGAAGATTTCAATCTTAAAGAAGGTGCGACAATAATT
Organism: Bacteroidota bacterium; assembly: GCA_020056225.1. Classification (GTDB taxonomy): domain Bacteria; phylum Bacteroidota; class Ignavibacteria; order UBA10030; family SZUA-254; genus JAGVIE01. The sequence goes on along the minus strand of JAGVIE010000048.1, from coordinate 169,875 downwards.
AGAGAAAATATTTTAGGTTTTGTTGATTTGAAAGTGAATGGTGCGGAGGATATTTTTACGGTCTTAAAAAAATATCTTCATAGTGGAATTGTTGAAATTGTAGAGCCCAGTACGTTTGGTGTTTTTGGAAGTTTATTTACAAATGATACATATTTTGGTAATCAATGGTACCTTAATCACATTTATGATATAAATGCACCTGAAGCATGGGGTATATCAACAGGCAGCCCTTCTGTTATTGTTGGAATTCTTGATTCAGGGACAGACTGGCTTCATGAAGACATTGGGATGGGTACAGACGGTTATCAAAATGTTTGGGTCAACACTATAGATACATGGAGTGATCCGAATAATCGAACATCCGGTGATTCAATAGATAACGATAGTAACGGTTACATAGATGATTACAAAGGTTGGAATTTTATAGATAATAATAATGATACTCGTGCTACTGGAGATGGGCATGGGACGATTATAGCTGGTCTTATTGCCGCAAAGACTAACAATCATAAAGGTGTAGCTGGAGTAGCTGGTGGATGGGGTTCTCCAGGTGTAAGACTGTTGATAACAAAAATATCTCCGAGACAACAGGCACCAAGATCCGACGTTATAGATGACGCTATTTTATATGCTGTTAATAATGGAGCAAAAATTATTAACATGAGTTTTACATTTCCGGCACCTATACAATCTATCGATGCAGCAATAAATTATGCCTATAATAACGGTTGCGTTTTAAATGCATTGTCCGGTAATACGTCCCCTAATTCTATTTGTAATATACAATATCCTGCCTGTCACCCTTATGTTATTGCCGTTTCAGGTACTATGAAAGATGGAAGTGCCTTTCCATCATGTGGGCGTTCTAATCAATATTGTCCTGATTCAGTAAATATTTCAGCTCCCGCTGGTCGTCTTTCACAGGTGTTCACTGATTGGTGGATATTTACAACTAAGGCGCCGAATACGTATGGTTGGAACGATTATGGTGGATGCTATTCAACAGCACTAGTATCGGGTGTTGCAGCGCTGGTACTCTCAGTTAGACCAGACCTTACACCTGCGCAGGTCAAATGTGTTCTGGAACAGACTGCAACAGATTCAGGTACACCAGGCTGGGATTCTAAATTCGGATGGGGAAGGATTAATGCTTACAGGGCATTACAAGCGATAATTATCAAACTTATCTCCCCCCTAAATAATTCTAACGGTTCGATACCTCAAACATTGGTTTGGAATCAATTATATGGTGCTGCTTCATATAGTGTTCAAGTTGCAACAGACATTAATTTTACTAACCCTATATTTAATGAATCAGGTATCACATCAACATCCGTTGAGGCCGAAGGTCTAATAGAAAACACGGATTATTATTGGCATGTCCGTGCTGATAACTCTATATGCGGCGTTACCCCGGTTTGGTCTGAAACGTGGGAATTTACAGCTTTGGACCTAAGAAAAATTGCGCTTCAACCAAATAAAAACAAACCAACGTCATTTTCACTTTCAAAAAATTTTCCTGATCCATTTAATCCAATAACGAAAATTAAATATTCATTGCCAGAAGAAGCAAGTGTAACTTTAAAAGTGTTTGATATTCTGGGGCGGGAAATTGCAACAATTGTTGATGAACAAAAATTAGCCGGGCTGCATGAAGTGGATTTTAGTGGGACAAATTTACCGAGCGGTGTTTATTTCTATAAAATTCAGGCTGGTAAGTTTATGGATGTAAAGAAAATGATATTGACAAAATAACATAGGAGATAATAACTATGAAAAGATTTTTAGTAATTATCATATCAACTATTTTTTTGAATGTTGATTCTTTCACTCAAATTTCCTCTTTCGGTTTACAGGGTATGAAAGTAACAGACCTCAAAATTTATGGCGATACATTATATGCCGCTACATTTGACAGCGGCGTGTTTCGTAGAAACCTGAACGATACCGGTTGGGTAAATCTCGGATTGAAGGAGAAAAATATTACCTGTGTGTACCCGCATCCTGTAGACTCACAGGGATATAATTTGACTGTCGGTGTTTATGGTGAGGATTCACCTGATGATACATCGATTATATATAGTTTATCCTCATCCGGTTGGGTAGCTGACGATAGCGGGATAACTGATCATGGCAGTTTTGGGGGAATTTATTCAATTGATGGATTCGAATCGTACGGTATGACTAATATTTTTTTTGCCGGCGGAGATTATTACTATGATTGTTTAAATAAGAGATCTAACACTATTTGGCAAAGGGTATCGCAAAATTTTCCAGGGAAGGATTGTTTTGCAATATTTGTTGTCAAAAGATCACCGATAAATGATATTTGGATAGGAGGATGGGGTACTGTTTTAAAGTCGACCGATAAAGGTGACACATGGACTGATTTAGATGTTTTACACCCAAATACTTGGTATAATAACGATATAGAGTTCCATCCATTCAATCCAGACATTGTTTATATACCTACTAGTGTATTGCAAAAGTCAACAGACGGCGGCTTAAGCTGGGAAATAGTAAATACTCCTTATCAAGGTTACCAGAAAATTGAAATAGACCCTTTTTATGATAATCACTTTTTCATTGGTTCTGCTTCTTATTGGTTTACAATACATGAAACAACGAATGGTGGTCTTAGTTGGGATAGTATCTCTACACCACTTGGTGCCGAGGGTCTAAATGATATTGAGATAAACCTGAGAGATTCGCTCGAACTTTATATAGCAACATATGGTACCGGCGTTTACCGCCTTACTCAGCCATCGTTAGCATGTGGGCGGATGATAAACGTTAATGAGGGTTGGAACATGCTCTCAGTGCCAAATCGTGTACACGACTTTTGTAAAAACACCTTGTTACCTTCCTCAATCTCATCTGCGTTTACTTATGAGAATAGCTATATAAACAAAGACACACTTCAAAACGGTAAAGGTTACTGGTCAAAATTTAATTCATCTAATGTAATTAAATTTATCGGTGAAAAGATTACGTCCGATTCAATAGATGTAAATTTAGGATGGAACATGATAGGTTCAATCTCCTATCCCGTACGAGTGTCATCCATAAGTAGTGATCCACCGGATATGATCGTTAATGATTTTTTTACTTATACAGATAATCAATACGTTTCAAGCGATACTATACAGCCCGGTCATGCATATTGGGTAAAGACAAATAAATCAGGCAAACTGATATTAGATACAACCTCATCGATTATGACGAACAAGCTGATTCAGATAGTCCCAAATGGAGAATTACCTCCTCCACCACCCGATTATGAAATCCGAAATCAGAAACCCGAAATCCCAATTAAATTCGCTCTTGAGCAGAATTATCCGAATCCTTTTAATCCGGTGACAATTATCAATTATCAATTGCCAATTGACAATTGGGTAACGCTCAAGGTATACAACATCTTTGGACAAGAAGTGAGAACATTGGTCGATGGAATGCTGGTTGCGGGATACAAATCGGCTGAGTTTGATGCACGTAATCTGGCGAGTGGAGTGTATTACTACAAGTTAACAGTGGGAGGTTTTGTTGATGTAAAGAAGATGATACTATTGCGTTGATTTTACTTTAACCTTGCGAAGGGAGACCCTTCACTACGTTCAGGGCAGGTTCTTCGCAAGGTTATATTCATTGAACTGGGGTTGGCTTCTTTGTCCAATTGCTATTATCCACTCTCCTTCGTATCTTTCCAAAGATGAATTTGCAACATCAGACAAAAAAAGATCTCTCCATGCCCGTCCAGTACGTCAAAGGTATCGGACCGAAACGGGCAGAAGCGCTTGCCAATCATAATATCAAAACGGTGAGAGACCTGATATATTACTTCCCTTACGATTATATAGATTTAAGCAAGGTTGGAAAGATAGTTGATCTGAGAAAGCATGCCGATTCGGGTGAATGGGTGACTGTTATCGGCACCATACGTACATTTGATCTTATTGGTCGTCCACCCCGTCAACGGCTTAGTGTGATATTGGAGGATGAGAGTGGTACAATTCAATTAGTATTTTTCCAGAGTGTTCAATATTTTAAAAAAGCTTTTGAGGTTGGAGAGATTATAGCCGCCTCAGGCAAGGTGACAATATTCAATAGGCACCCGCAGATCGTTCATCCTTCCATAGACAGGTTATCTCCTGCCGACGATGAAGATGGTGGTTTACAGGGGTTTCTCCACACAAGAGGGATCGTTCCCAAGTACGGTTCATCTGGAGAATTACAGAGTGTAAATCTTAACATTAAAGGTTTCCGCCGGATTATGAAGGCGACGTTAAATGAATTCCTCCAGTTCGCAGAGGAACCTTTGCCATCCTCTATTATAGATAAGTATAAATATCTGCCGATCAAACAGGCGTTAAGTTCAATCCATTTTCCGGAAACACAACAATTACTCGATGAAGCTCGACTCAGGCTGAAATTCGATGAATTATTCAGTATGCAGTTGCTTCTCGCATTGCGGCGTCAGAGTGTGAAAGTAGAATTGCCAGGTATTACCTTCGACGTTAAGAGTTCACTGGCGCGACAATTAGTCGATTCGTTGCCGTTCAAACTTACCAAAGCTCAGGTGAAGGTTATCAAAGAAATCACCGACGATCTAAAGTCCGGCAAGCCGATGAATCGTCTATTGCAGGGTGATGTAGGAAGCGGGAAAACAATTGTGGCGCTTATCGCGATGCTTATCGGAATAGATAATGGCTACCAAACGGCACTCATGGCACCGACAGAAATTCTTGCTGAACAACATTTTAAAACCCTTGCAAATTTTCTCAAAGGTTTGAATGTAAATGTTCGATTGCTAATAGGCGGACAGCGAGTAAGAATACGTGATGATGTTCTTGAGGAAATACGGACAGGAGCCGCTAATATTGTAGTCGGTACTCATGCGCTGATACAAGAACATGTTATGTTTAAGAAGCTCGGTTTGGTAATCATAGATGAACAGCACCGCTTTGGAGTAGCGCAACGGGTTGCGTTGAGAGAAAAAGGGATTGAATCTTTGAGTGGAGGTCCAAATCCTCACATATTGGTGATGACAGCAACGCCTATACCGAGAACTCTATCATTAACCGTTTATGGAGATCTTGATGTATCGACAATCAATGAATTGCCTGCTCATCGCATACCGATTAAAACAATTCTTAACTTCGAATCTCAGCTTTCATCAGTTTACCGGTTTATACATGAACAGGTTAAGGATGGCAGACAAGTATATATTGTCTATCCACTCGTCGAAGAATCTGAAAAGTTAGATCTAAAAGCCGCGACGGAGAGTTATGAGAAATTGAAATCGGAAGTATTTACCGATTATCGGGTGGGATTGATTCATGGAAGAATGTCATCAGATGAAAAAGATAATATCATGACAGACTTCGAACAAAAAAAGATTGATATCTTAGTCTCCACCACTGTCATCGAAGTAGGTATTGATGTTCCTAATGCGTCGGTTATGGTCATTGAGCATGCCGAGAGGCTTGGTCTTTCACAGCTTCATCAGTTGCGGGGCAGAGTTGGAAGAGGTGCAGAGCAATCGTATTGTATTCTTATAGCGCCGGGCTGGATGGGAAGAAAGATAAAAGTTGGTTCAACTATCCCTACGCTAGATGGAGTTGAAGATAATAAACGGATTGCCGAGCGTCGTCTTCGAACGATGTTGGAGACCCTTGATGGATTCAAAATAGCCGAAATTGACCTGGAATTGAGAGGTCCGGGTGATTATTTCGGAACCAGACAGAGCGGATTGCCTACCCTAAGACTTGCCAACCTTTTGACTGATGGTGATATTTTATTGTCGGCTCGACATGAAGCATTCCATCTCATCGATACCGATCCTCACCTTCGGCTGCCTGAGCATCGTGTGTTGAGGAAGTCGTTCGACGAGTGGATGAAGGATGCACTAGGATTACTTCATGGTGGATGAGTGTGACTGAGAGAATTTTTTTTGGTTATCCGCTGACAATCATCTCGAGTATAGAAAGAAAAATAAGTTACACTATACCTCAAAAGTTCATTTTCTACTTGACAAAAAGAATAAAATGATTATATTACAAGTGTTATGATAATTATAAGCAATCATGTTAAACTATTTGAGAGGACTGCACGAGTTACTTGCTACATCTTCCTCGGTACGTAAGTTCGATGCGCGTTGCGCTCGTTTACAATCAAAAGAAGGAAGATCCAATTCAACAATCTCAAGCGGACGATGAGAACGAGCCTCCGAGTTTGACCGGCGAAGTTTTCCAACCATCTCTTTCTAACATTCATCCCCAGCCAATTCTAAATTCCAGTTCTGATATTTATGCAGAATGGGATACGTTTGAGACAATCGATGCAGTGCGAGCGGCACTCGCCGAGTTCCATGAGGTATCTTTAATTGAAGCGAACGAGCAAGCATACGTCAAATTATTGACAGACAAGCCCGATATTGTTTTTAATATAGCGGAAGGTTTTAATGGCGTTTCCCGGGAAGCGCAGATACCTGCCATACTGGAGATGCTCCAAATTCCATACACCGGCTCGGATTCGCTGGCTCTATCTATTTGTTTGGATAAGTCGCGTGCGAAGGAAATTCTCTCTTATTATAATGTGCCTACACCACGGTTTACGATTATTTCACAAAGCTCAAAGATTTCACAGACAGATTTAAAATTTCCCTGTATTGTGAAACCGTTGCACGAAGGTTCAAGCAAGGGTATCTTTAACTCCTCTGTTGTCAATAATCAAGCAGAGATGGAACGTGAAGTTTCAGCTGTTGTGAAAAAATACCGGCAACCCGCCCTTGTTGAAGAATTTCTATTTGGGCGCGAGTTTACGGTGGCAATTCTCGGAAATGGCGATGAATTAACTGTTCTACCGATTGTCGAGATAAAATTTGATACCCTTCCGGCAGGGGTAAACCCAATCTACTCATACGAAGCGAAATGGATTTGGGATAGAGCCGATGCGCCATTAGAGATATTTTCCTGCCCGGCTAAATTATCTGCATCTCTCCAGAGCGAAATCGAATCTATCTGCTGCAAAGCCTACAACATTCTTCATTGTAAAGATTGGTGCAGGATTGATGTGAGGCTTGATAGTAATGGCAAGCCGCATATTATTGAGCTCAATCCTCTGCCTGGGATTTTACCAAAACCTGAAGATAATTCGTGTTTTCCAAAGGCGGCGCGGGCAGCCGGTATTAATTATAACCGTTTGATTCAAACAGTTCTTATGTTAGCGGCAAAAAGATATGGACTGGTTTCCGATTCATCGTCACATCCATCAACAAATTGAGATAACCTATGAGAAAAAAGATACATGTTGCGCTCATCTATAATGAACCGATCACAAGCACGGTAGAGGGTCAGAAATATATTTCTGAAACAGGTGAATTGCAGGAGGGCGCTAAATCCGGCAATACCAACATTCTAACATCAACCGATCTTTCAGAGGTAGGTGTGCTGGAAGAAAGAGAGGATCTCGCCCGTGCCTTACAAGTGATGGGCTACCGCTGTTCAATTTTTAATGTTGATAGTGACATTACCCGGCTCTTAAATTTCCTAAAAGATGAATCACCTGATGTAATCTTCAATTTGTGCGAGAGTGTTGGAAATGAAGCAATCCATGAAATGCATGTAGCGGGCATCTATGAATTATTAAAAATTCCCTATACAGGTTCGGACCCTCTCACTTTAGGAACAGCCCTCAATAAAGTACGGGTAAAAGAAATTTTACTTTATAACGATTTACCAACTCCCCGCTTCCAATTATTCAAGAGTCCATTACGAATCTCCGTTAACGACAGTTTAAGCTACCCGCTGATAGTGAAACCGTCTCATGAAGACGCAAGCGTTGGAATTGAGACTGAATCGGTGGTTTATAATCTATCCGATCTTAAAAAACGAATCCGCTATATTTTCGAGCGGTTCGATCAGCCAGCGCTGGTCGAAGAATATATCGATGGACGCGAGTTAAATGTTGCTATTCTTGGGAACGGCAAACCAATCGTTTTCCCGATTTCTGAAATTGATATGTCCACTTTACCCAAGCAATACCATAGGATCATTACATATAATGCAAAATGGATGAAGGGAACAGATGAATATGAACACACGAAAGGTGTTTGTCCTGCGAAATTGCCGCAAGAGATGGAGCAAACTGTAAAAGAGATGGCATTGAGGGCTTATCAATTGCTGGGTTGCAGGGATTATGCCCGTATTGATATTCGTCTGAGTAAAGAAAACAAACCGTATATACTTGAAGTCAATCCTAATCCTGATATATCAGATGAAGCGGGATTTTCAAGATCTGCAAAAGCTTACGGCTATAAGTTTGAAGAGCTGATCAGTAAAATTGTTGAATGTGCGCTTGAAAGAATCGCTTGATCACTATCCGACAAATCCGATCGGCGGACAAAGATCCCATCCGAATAATTCTTGAAAAAACATCCGTCTTTACTGATGACGAGATCGCTGTGGCATTAGAACTCATCGATATCGTACTTAATAATGATCATCAAAAAGATTATATAATCTATACGGCTGTTTCTGAGGATGGTAACGTTGTTGGCTATTACTGTATTGGACCGACTCCGATGACGATTGGAACGTACGACCTGTACTGGATTGCGGTTAAGCCTTCTGCCCATAATAAAGGCATAGGGAAGGAATTGCTGAATCACGCCGAATTATTAATCAAACAGAGAGGCGGTAGATTAGTAGTAGCTGAAACTTCTTCACAACCGAAATATGAAAATACGAGAAAGTTTTATATTAGCGCGGAATATCAGGAATTAAGTCGAATACAAGATTATTATAAAACCGGCGATGCTCTCGTCGTGTATGGAAAATATGTCTCACAACATAGGGATTCAAAATAAATTATGGAACTATGGCAGGAAATGCTGCGGCAAAGCGTTGACAGCGCGAAAGATTTAGTAGAACGTTTCGGGTTCGAAAAACAAGCCGCAGACAAGCTCAACTCACTGTTTCATATCCGCATCAATCCTTACTATCTGAGTTTAATTCGTCATCCCGGCGACCCAATATGGCTGCAGTGCATACCGGATTCGAAAGAATTATTACAAGACGATCTGCCGGAGGATCCACTCGCAGAAGATTCACACAGCCCGGTGCCGAGCATCGTCCATCGCTATCCGGATCGAGTTCTCTTCCTTACTACCAGTCAATGTTCGATGTACTGTCGTTTCTGTACACGGAAACGTAAGGTGGGAGATTCGAAAAAAATTAACATGAAATATCTTCAAGACGGCATAGATTATATCGCGGCGCATCCTGAGGTGCGCGATGTGATTCTTTCCGGAGGTGACCCGTTGATGTTGACAGATTTCTTGCTCGAACGTCTCCTGAAAGGCATAAGGGAAATTCCTCATGTAGAGATTATCCGAATAGGAACGAAAATGCCGTGTGTTTTGCCTCAGCGAATCACACTTAAATTATCCAAGATGCTTAAAAAGTACCATCCAATTTATATCAACACACATTTCAATCATCCCTGGGAATGTACACCTGAAGCAAAACGGGCGTGTGGGATGCTCGCAGACGCCGGTATTCCTTTAGGCAACCAAACGGTTTTAATGAAGGGGGTTAATGACGATTCTGCCATAATGCTTGAGCTGATGAGGAAGTTGTTATCAATGCGCGTTAGGCCTTATTACCTCTATCAAGCAGATATTACAAAGGGAACCGATCATTTCCGAACCCCGGTAAGTAAAGGATTGGAGATAATGGATAAGCTGAGAGGTACAACTTCAGGATTAGCTATCCCTTATTATGTTATTGATGCACCCGGCGGCGGTGGTAAAATTCCTATGCTTCCACAATACGTCGTAGGCAGGGCAGGAAAAAACATTATTCTCAGAAATTACAAATATGAGATTTGTATATATCCTGATCTCGAAGAAGAGCCTGCATATCATAATCCACCGGTTGAAAAACCATTTTTGCGTAAAAATGGAAAGCGGAAGGATGTAATACAAGAGGTAAAAATGATTGAAGAGTAGTAGACCTCAGCCGTTAATCAGGTTCAAACTATAAAATCCCGTCGCAATCACGATGGGATTTTTTTATTACTTGAATTGAATTTGATTTGCGATCTTATGCTTACATAAATTATAAAGTAATGTGTAAACATACCGATCTTCGATGTGTTATGTGATAGGTTGACCGATTCTGGTGATAAAAGTACTTGTAGAAAGACTAATCTTAACGATTTAGCTAAGGGCGGTGAAAATATCGAAGAGTTTCTCTAACTCTGTTGATTTGTCAAGGAAATAATCGGCGCCTAATTCAAGACAACGTCTGCGAATGATGGAATAAGGGAAATTAGTCAATACAATGACAACGATCTGTGAATTTTCTTTTTTAATTTTAGATAATAAATCGATCCCACTGCCATCCGGTAATTGTATATCAAGGATAACGATATCAGGTGTTTCTTTTTGAAGAGTAGTTAACGCGGAAGATTTATCGGCTGCCTGGCTGATGGTTCCGATGCCTTTGAGCTTTTCGAGTTTGTCGGTCAGTCTTTCCCGGATTAACTGCGAATCGTCAATTATGAAGACTTTCCTATTTTGCATTACGATGCATTTCAATACGATTGTACACGATATATTCCATTATACAATATATTGAAACCCGCCAAGTGTTATCAATTGGCATTTGTCTGAATCTTGTGTGGGAACTATCTGAAAAAAGCGTAAGTATTAGACTACATATTAATATCTGCAGATTTAAATATTGAATATATCGTGAATTTCAAGAAAACTGCAAAATATGAAATTTGTGACAACGTCATAAAGGAGTACTCAAAAAATTGTGAAAGGTGATATTTGCCGCGTAATGGAAAGTAATTGAATGTATACCGTGAAATAAAATATCAGCCCAAAGGTTCAATAAGCTTATGCTGGATGGCATAGTGCGTCATCTCAACATCGTTTTTAAGATTCATTTTTTCTATCAGGCGTTCCCGGTATGTGCGGACTGTTTTATCGCTAATGGACAGTTGTTTTGCAATTTCTAATATTGTTTTTCCAGATGCGATCGAGCAAAGAACCTGATATTCACGGTTCGAGAGATGCTTATGCGGTTCACCTTCGGTTTTCACTTCGACTTCGATTGCAAGTTTCTCAGCCAGAGATTCACTTACAAATTTTCCGCCGGTGTGAATTTTCCGGATTGCATTTAGCAATTCTTTTGGAGCGCTCTCTTTGCTTAAAAACCCTGAAGCCCCTGCCCGTAATACGCGCACTCCGATTTGTTCTTCCGATTGTATGCTGAGAATTAGAATCGGGAGTTTTTGTTTTTCACGCCGGATTTCTTTCAATACTTCAAACCCATCCTTGCCAGGCATATTCAAATCAAGTATGATGGCATCCCACTTCTCATCTCGAACTTTATCAAGCACCTCTTGTCCATTAAGGGCTTCGCCTCCCACAACCATATCTTTAGCTTTACTGAGAATCTGTTTTAGTCCTTCCCTTACAACAGGATGATCATCTGCAATTAGTATCTTTATCATTGCTAAGTTCCAAATCTAAATTATTAATAATTATCCAGCACAATTATGAAATTATGTCGACCGTATTATCTTCCTTTGTAGCAGAGTTTAGAAAATATAGTAAATGGATCAGTTCTCTAAAGGAATTTTTACGCTTACGGTAGTTCCGTCTCCTGGAGTACTTTGTATTTCAACATAGCCTCCGATCAACGAAGCTCGTTCTTTCATTCCTAAGATACCAAAAGAATTTAACTTTTTCATATCCTTCATCTGTGCACCAATACCGTTATCGACTATGTCGAAAAAGAGCATATTATTATCTTTTCTGAATGTGATGCTGACCTTTGTGGCTTTCGAATGACGAACGATATTGGTAAGAGATTCCTGCAGAATTCGAAAAATTGTTGTTGATCGGGCACGGTCTAACTCAATATCCTCAAACAGTGAATTGTACTCACATATAATTCCCGTTCGTTTTTGGAATTCTTCCGCCTGCCACTCAATTGCCGCAAGAATACCCATGCTGTCTAAAATTGCCGGACGCAATTCGGTTGTCACCTTTCTCACTGTTTGGATAGCTCCGTCAACAAGTTTAGACGTCGATTCTATTTTACTGATTAACTTGTCGCATTGGGATGTGTTTGCTTGTTCAAGCAAGGCATCTTCGAAGAAGGCTAAGTCCATCTTTATTCCGGTCAGAATTTGTCCGAGTTCATCGTGGATTTCGCGGGCGATACGCGTACTCTCTTCTTCACGGACTTCCTGGACTCGAGCCGTCAATTGACGCATCTGTTGATAAGAAGCGTGAAGCTGGTTTTCAATCTTTTTCTGTTCTGTAATATTTGTAGAAACTCCTAATATTGCATCTTCGGTTGTTGATATCGGTCTGAATGGGATTTTAATCGTATGTAAATAATGAACCTGACCGGCTGAATTTGTCATTTTCTCCTCGGGGATGTCCTTCATACAACCACGATCCATTACTTCCACATCGTCTTGTAAAAAATGTTGTACTTCAACGGCATTAGGATTAAAATCAGCATCCGTTTTACCAAGTAATTGTTCCACTGTAGTTCCGTACGCGTCCGCGACTGCTTTATTCGCAAGAACGAATTGGGCCTTTCGGTTTTTGGCAAAAATAAAGTGCGGAACTAAATCGATTACCTGCCGTAATTGAGATTCACTGTCCCTTATTAGCCTTTCTGCTTTTTTATATTCGGTAATGTCATTCGAGAATATTGCGACTGCGGATACTTTTCCAAAATTGTCTAACACAGGGAAAATGCTGTTATCAAAAAAAGTATCCCCCCTTCGATCTTCAAATCGAATCGCTTTGCCGGTACGTATAACTTCTCCAATTTTTTCTTTTCGTCTCAGAGCTAAGTCTTGTGGTATAAATTGATAAGCATTATTTCCGATGAATTCATCGATAGTTAATCCTAATCTTTGAACCATTGCAGTGTTAGTTGCGAGAACGGTTCCGTTTACATCGAGCAGCATGATCGGTTGTGTAGAAGCATTCAGGAGGGCTATGAGTCGATTTTCGCTTTCCCGCAAAGCATTCTCGGTTCGTTTACGCTCAGTAATATCGCGTGATGTAATAATAATGCCATTGATTATCGGGTTGCTCAGTAAATTAAGGGCGACCGATTCAAAATAAATCCAAGAGCCATCTGCGCGTTTAATTCTGTATTCAGTAGGTAATTCTGTATTGTAATTGTCATACGCTTCCTGAAGCGCTACAGCAACATGTTCATAGTCATCCGGGTGCACTAATTCAAGCGGGTTTCTTCCGAAAATATCCTCCGATTTGTATCCCAATATTCTCTCTATGGATGGTGTAGCATACGTCAATGATCCGTTCTTGTCGTGGATCGTGATGACATCGGATGAATTGTGCACTAACGATCTGAAACGCTCTTCACTCTGATTCAGTATTGCCTCAGCTTTTCTACGTTCAGTGATATCACGACATAACGTATGGATTTGTATTCCTGTTGATGTTTGTATAACATTAGCATTTATTTCAATCGGAGTTATATTTCCTTTTGTGTCTTTATAATCAATCTGGAGGTTTCTCACAAAACCTTTTTCGAAGCATTTTTTAACTTCTTCTGAATTTCGAATTATGTCATATTCGGCAGTCCATTCAGTCACCTTTCTTCCGATAATTTCCTCAAGTGTTTTATAACCTGTCAGTCTCACATACTCTTGATTAGCATCTTCAACTTTACCCTCGTCATCAACTATAACGAATCCTGTTCCGGTTGTTTCTACCAATGTGCGATATTTTTCTTCGCTTTCCGATAATGCCTTCTCAGCCGATTTACGCTCGGTTATGTCTCGGACTATCGCCCACATATTTGTGGCTACTCCGTGATCGTCTGTAATTAAAAAGGTACGCAACTCAACAGGGAAAACTGTCCCGTTTTTCTTAATGTATTCCTTCTCATAGATTTCAGAATAACCTTTTTTCAAAATTTGTTCCTCGACAATTTTCGATTCAAAAGAATGCCATTTATGTGGAGTAATATCCAGATACGAGAGTTTAGAAAGTTCTTCATTATTATAGCCGAGCATTTTAGTATATGCCTTGTTGCATTCAGTAATTCTTCCGGTTATATCGACTGATACAACGGCATCAGTTATGCTTTCGTGAAGTAATCTGTATTTTTTCTCCGATCTTTGTAGCGCTTCTTCAACTTGCTTACGTTTCTCAGCGGTGTCGATAGTTTCGACTGCATAAGCGATATCGCCGGTGACCTCTCTGAGAAGTTGGATTTCTGATTTGTTAAAGAAGAATGGCTCCGAGGCAAATATATTGAATGCCCCAATCGCTTTGCCATGAACAAATATCGGCAATGAAATTGAAGACCGGTAACCGCGCTTAAGCGCTTCATCCCGCCATAAAACCATAAATGAATCGTTTGCGATATCATTACAGCAGTGATACCTTCCTTTGTGAATTGCTTTGCTCGTTGGTCTATGTCCCTCAGGAGTGTTGCGCAATGAAATCTTTTCCGTCGCAGCGAGGAATCCATCCTCGAAGCCGTCAAAGGCTATTGGCTTTACCAATTGCTCTTTCTCGTCAACCAAACCAATCCAGACCATGCGGAATTTTCCATACTTAATCGTAATACGGCATGCCTCGGAAAATAATTTCTCCCTATTCTTCGTCCGGACAACCATTTGATCGATTTGGCTGATAATTGCATAAATCCTATTAGCTTTGATCAGTTCTAACTCGGCGTTTTTTTGTTCTGTGATGTCCGAGATTAAACCATCGTATCCGATTACATTTCCGGCAGTATTATGCTTCAGCACATATGTGTTTTGAATCCAACAAATCTTTCCTGTCTTATGAATGATGCGGTGTTCCAGAGGCGGCACCTCTTTCCCCCCGTGTAAAAGATCGGCATAGTGTTCGACGTAACTTATATCGTCGGGATGAACCATACTAAGCCACAATTTTGGATCGGCGGCGTATTCAGCAGGTGTGTAACCCGTTACTTTCTCGGATCCTTTACCATGAACCGTTTTCGTCGGACAGTCATCTTTAATCTCGACAGTATAAATGTAGTCGGTTATTGAATTGAGGAGTTGTTTATAACGTTTCTCACTTTGCCGCAACGCCTTCTCGACCTGTTCATGCGCGTCAATATTTTTTTTGATGTGCTTTACTCTGCTAATTTGTTTCAATGTTTTCATCCTTTTTAAATCTTCCCTAAGGAAAAAATATTATTCATATCTTCCGACCGGGTAAATTTCGCGGGTTTTATTCCAACACTATCCCGTATATCGAAAGAGAGGATCAAATTCTATAATAATGTAAGTTATGGATGGTGGAATGTCAACTGTTATTAGGTTTGGGTAGGATAAAAAGTTAATTTTGCTTCCTGTGCTCATTTTGAGTAAATTCAGAGAGATTATCATTATCCATATTTTTTATTCCATCATTATTTGTGTGAGAATTTCACCGGAAAAATTAGATGAGGTTCGCAATGCGATTGATATAGTCGATCTCATCGGCGCTTTTTTACCCTTAAAGAAACGAGGTAAAAGCTATATCGGGCTATGTCCATTCCATGTTGAAAAAACTCCATCCTTCAATGTTTCACCTGAACGCCAGATGTACCATTGCTTTGGGTGCGGTGTAGGCGGGAATGCTATAACATTCGTGATGGATTTTGAGAAGGTGTCGTTTTTAGAAGCAGTCCGGTCGCTCGCTGAAAAAGCAGGGATTGTTTTGCCACAGGATACTGCTGAGGATGGAGACCGTGCGAGCGAGCAAGAGCAATTGTATCAGGTGTGCCGCGAGGCAGGATTGTTTTTTTATAAGAATTTGACTGAAGCCGCTGAAGGTAAATATGCATGGGACTATTTCCGGAAACGGGGATTTACCGATGAGACAATTCGTACCTTCGGACTTGGTTATTCGATGAACGCATGGGAATCGTTTATCGGTTTTAGCAGAGAGAAGAATATCCCGATTGAATTAGCAGAAAAAGCCGGGCTTGTTCGCAAACGTGACGACGGTTCTTATCATGATTATTTCCGGGGCCGCGGGATGTTCCCCATTTTTTCAGCCACAGGTAGAGTAGTTGGATTTGGCGCACGAAAACTGCGTGAAGATGATCCTCTTGGGAAATATCTCAATTCGCCTGAAACGCTAATTTATAATAAGAGTAAGATTCTTTATGGAATCTATCAGGCAAAGGATGCAATCCGTGAAAAAGATTTCGTAATTCTTGTAGAAGGATATGCTGACCTCATTACTACATTCCAATTGGGGGTAAAGAATGTTGTAGCTTCCAGCGGCACGGCATTAACGCAAGAACAAATACAGCTCATAAGCCGATACACAAAGAACATCACGATTATGTACGATGCCGATTCAGCTGGTTCGAAAGCTGCGTTGCGGGGTGTTGATCTCGTTTTGGAGAATGATCTTGACGTGCGTGTAGCGCCGCTTCCCGAAGGAGATGATCCGGATTCATTCATACGAAAAAACGGCGTTGAGGCATTCCGGAAGCTGATAGATGGGGCGGTATCATTTATTGATTTTATCGCTCAATCTTTCGAGAAGCAGGGGAAACTCGAGACACCTGAAGGTCAGGCGAAAACAGTCCGCGCTATCGTTCAATCGATCGCTAAGATGAAGGATGAATTGAAACGGAATTTTTATATAAGGCAAGTTGCCGAAAAATATAGGCTATATGAATCGACATTAATGCGAGAGCTTGAAAAAATAATCGGTACCGGTCGTCGTTCAGTACGGGAGCAATCCAATCAAGCAGTGTCGGGTTTTGAAGCTGAAACCACAAATGGGTTCAAACCGGATGGTATCGATATGCCGGTGGTAGAGCGCGATTTGATACATGCCATGCTCGATGGTGGAGAGGAAGTTGTTACTTTAATTTCAAAGCATCTTCGGGTTACTGATTTTGCGCATCCTCAATCAAGAAAGCTGGTCGAGACACTTTTGCGTCACCTTGATAATAAACAGCCGATCGATCCTGCTGTTCTTCTAAACGAAGTTGAAGAGCAAACGCAAAGTAGATTTATAGCTAATCTAGTATTTAGTAAATATCACTTAAGTAAAGGGTGGGATGAGTCCAGAATTCAGGTCGAGCAGGCAGATCCCAGAAAAATCGCTAAGGATGCTATCACAATCATAAGAAAACGTGCTCTGGAAAGAACGATAGAGGAAAACCAGCGGTTACTTAAAAGTGCAAGTCAACGTGGTGAGAATGTTTTACCTATCCTGGAACGCCATCAACAATTACTTGCAGAAATAAAGGAATTGGAACTTAAGAGTTACGATCCTGAATAGGAAATAAAAAAGGTGACCGGAGGTAAGCCACCTTTTGGGTATGATATGTATCTCCTTGTAACTGAAGTATCCCGGGTATAAAATAGCAAACATCCCATTTTATGGCAATAAGGTCGTGAGATTAATCAATGGATATTTGCAGAATAAGCGAAATAGATTTTTGAAAAAATCGGGAAAAGGGAGTAAACGGATATTGATAAGGATGCTAGGAATATATACATTCATCATGTAAGTTCATTCTCCCTAATCCACCAAAGGTGACCCGGTACGGTCGCCTTTTTTGTTTGTATAATTTCATCTTCATTCCATTGATGGTATCTTTTCAATATTGCATGTCAATTCCGGGTGACGTATATTTAAGGGTCAAATAATAGTTTATGTATTAAGAATCAAAGGAATTGAGATATGACAAAAGAGAAAGCTGAAGCCGAATCACCTTCGACCGGGAAAAATCAAGCCGATGTTTCGACTCTGGATGAAATTGTGAAGGCATTCTACGAATCTATTTCATTTGCGATAGGCGGGCAGCCGGATTATAGACGCCTACGTTCTCTTTTTCATAAACAAGGACTTATTACACCTCCTAAGAACGAGAAAGAAAAAAAAATTCTTGTGATGGATCTGGATACATTTATAAAAAGCTCAACAGAAAATATTGTAATCACCGGAATGGAACGAAAGGGGTTGCTTCAATCTGAGATTGCGCGTCGTATGCAATCGTTCGGTAATATGGCGCAGGTTGCCAGTACGTTCGAGGCAAAACATACGACCAGGGATACAACGCCTCTTTATCGGGGGCTTTACAGTATTCAATTGATTCGTGAGAACCATAGGTGGTGGATGATATCAGTTTTGTGGGAGAACGAATGTCCCGGATTGCAGATTCCGCGAGCCTACCTCGTATAGATTTGCATAATTCAGCAGCATTTTCCCAAAGGCGTTTCGTTGCAATTCACAGGCATTCAGCGTATATTGAACTTAATTATAAGGAGTTGCTGAACGTTTGGAATCAAATTATCGCCGAATCTTAATTATCCGTACAGATAGAATTGGGGATATCATTCTAACTCTGCCTATGGCTAAAGTGTTGAAAAAAAAATACCCATCGGCGTACGTTTTCATGCTCATTCGACGTTATACATCCGAGCTTGTCAAAGACCATCGCGATGTAAATGAAATTTTATATTATGATGAAAACGATCGTTTAATTCCTTTCTTCAAGTTAGTCTTAATTCTACGTCGCCAAAAACTTGATATTGTATTACACACTCACCCTCGTTTCCGTCTTGCGCTTATTGTCTGGCTTGCCGGGATACCGGTTCGTGTTGGTACGGGCTATAGATGGTATTCGTTCTTATTTAACAAAAAAGTATATGAGCATCGTAAGCACGCGCTGCACCACGAGCTTGAGTACAATTTGCATCTTCTCGAGGCAATAGGTTGCTCTTCCGATGGTATCGATGTAACGCCCTCAATAGATATTCACCCTGCCGCCGCTAGTAAAGTCGCTTCCCTTCTTGAGAATATGGGTGTTACCGGTAATGATAGACTGGTTATAATCCATCCGGGAAGCGGTAAATCAGCCAGAGATTGGAGCGCGAAGAATTTCGGATTGCTTGGAAAACGTATCAGCTTGTTACCTGATGTAAAGGTGATTGTTACCGGGGGTAAATCGGAAATGGCGCTGGTTAATCGTGTTTGCTCTCTCATAGGCGAGGCGTCTATTTCACTGGTGAATCAATTGACATTAAGAGAGTATAGCGCGCTTGCGAAATGTGCGATACTATTCATTGCAAATTCCACGGGCCCGATTCATATTGCCGCTGCGGTCGGAACACCCGTTATAGGTTTTTATCCGCAAGTAACTGTGTTGAACTCGACAAGGTGGGGACCGTATACCGATAAGAAAATTATATTTACTCCAAAGGATAAGCCGATTGATTGTAAGAAGTGCGTTCGAAGAAAGACAGATACTTGTGAATGTATGGATTCGATATCTATTGATGATGTATATGAATCAGCAGGGACAATCATCCGGCGATCTATTTAAATTGATAATGTCGTTATTATGAAAATTCTTAAAGTTATTATCTTATTAAACATTGTTCTTATATCAGTTCTGGTTGTGAATTCATTCTCCAGGCAGAATCGTTCTGTGAATGTTTTGAGATCTACATTGGACACGAGCAGAATAGATACACTCCGGAAGATTACTAACAATGCGTTTTCAGCAGGTGAATATTTAAAATTTGATGTCAATTACGGATTTGTAACAGCAGGCGAAGCTGTTCTGAAAATATCCGACACTTTATATAATGACCGGAAATGCTTCTTAGTTGAATTCACACTGAATTCTAAACCGTTCTTCGATGTCTTTTATAAAGTGCGGGACAGATATTACACATTCATCGATGCTGAAGGAATGTTCCCATGGCGATTTGAGCAGCATATACGTGAAGGCGGTTATACGCGCGATTTTATTGCCGAGTTCGATCAGGTAAATCACATAGCTACGGCAGGAGATAAAAAATATGCTATCCCGTCTTATGTCCAGGATATGATGTCGGCATTCTATTTTACCAGAACAGTCGATTTCACAGGTTTCAAGCCCGGGCAAAAAATACATCTCCAAAATTTCTATAAGGATTCAACATACGAACTGGATGTTAAATTCAAAGGAATTCAAAAGGGTGATGTGGATGCCGGAAAATTTAACTGCATTATCGTTGAGCCGCTGGCGAAAGAGGGGGGATTGTTTAAAAACGAGGGGCGGATTTATGTATGGATGACAGATGATGAACGGCGAATGCCGGTGATGGTAACGGCGAAAATCGCAATCGGCAGTGTAGATGCTGAATTGGTTGAATATCGCGGTCTTGCGGGACCTGTTAATGCAAAAATTCCATAAAAAGGATGCAACGATGCCAAACTTCAAGCAAGTGGATTTAGGGAAAATTAAAACAGTTTCGCTATCAAAAAGAAAGAGCAAAGTAAGATCGAGCCAAATGGCGAAAGTGTACAATCCTGCCGGGCAATCGTTCGGTGGTTTTGTTAATTCACTACCGCATATTCTTGTTGCCGATGATCTCCGGCGGTTAGTTGATGACATCGTAAAAGCTCACAAACAAGGCAAGTCCGTTATTTTTATGATTGGCGCTCATGTAATCAAGGTTGGCGTCTCACCGCTTCTAATCGATTTACTTAAAAGAAAGATTATCACTTGTTTGGCTATGAACAGTGCCGCTGCAATCCACGATGTAGAGATAGCATTGTGCGGAAAAACATCAGAGGATGTATCGGCTAATTTAATGGATGGAAGTTTCGGGATGTCTGCCGAGACCGGTGAATTCATAAACAATACACTTAAGTACGCGATGAGTCGGGAAAAAAATCGGTTATGGTGAAGCACTCGGGAAATCATTAGTCAAAACACCTCATAAGAAATTGAGTTTACTCACTGCTTGTTATTTAATGGATATCCCGGCTACCGTACACGCGGCTATCGGGACTGATATTATTCATCAGCAGCCAACGATGGATGGAGCCGCAACAGGAGAGATGTCGTTTCGGGATTTCAAAATACTCTGTAACATTGTAAAAGGTTTAAAAGGGGGCGGAGTCGTAGTGAATTTTGGTTCTGCAGTATTATTGCCGGAGGTATTTTTAAAAGCTTTGACGGTTGCCCGTAACCTCGGAGCGAAAGCAAAAGGTTTCACTACGGCTAATTTCGACATGATTCAACACTACCGTCCGAGGATGAATGTCGTTCAGCGTCCGACGAAAGATGGAGGAAGAGGTTATATGTTCACCGGTCATCATGAGATAATGATTCCGCTTTTTTGTGCGATGATAAAAAATCAGATGCGGACAAGATAATGGAGGAACAAGTTTCCCAGCCGCAGTTATCTGAAGATCAGAATAGAATCTTTCCGCAACGACAAACAATAGTCGAGCGGTTGGGTATATCATATGTTCTATTCGCTTTACTGTCGCTAATCTTTATTTTTATCCTATATCAAATTGTCGGTGGAATTATCACATTATTGGTTTTCGGGATGAAACCCACGCCGGATAATATTTTCGGATTCAGATTGGCAACAGGTTTGGGCCAGATAATCTTTATCCTTATTCCGACGATGGTGTTCGTTCGTTTTGTGTCGTTCACACCCAGTGAATATTTCAGAGTGAAATTGCCCGCACTTCAAACTGTAATCGTGCCCCTGATCGGTATCTTTTCACTACAGCAGGTACTTCAAATTTACTTGATCTTTCAGGAAAGAATCCCGCTGCCTGAAAACATACAATCGATGCTCGATAAATTCAAAACTATGTTAGATGAACTTTATAAACAGTTAGTGGTCACGAATTCTGTACCGGAATTTTTGTGGGTTGTGTTAATAATCGCTCTTATTCCGGCGGTGGCAGAAGAGTTTATGTTTCGGGGATTAATCCAGCGGAGTTTCGAAAAAGGCACAACCCCGGTGCGCGGTGTAATTATCACCGGAATAATTTTCGGTGCCTATCATATGAATCCATTTTCATTTATTCCCCTGGTCATCATCGGTATTTATCTTGGTTTCCTCGCGATGCGCTCGGGAAGCATATGGGTATCGGTCATAACGCATTTTTTCAATAACTTTCTGGCATGTTTTGCATTGTACTTGCAGTTGAAAGACGATTACGTCGTTGTTGGAAATGCCGATGATATGTCGGTTGGTAGTTTGATCGCCACATTTTGGTTCTTCGGTGTAATATTTATTTTATCAACATATTACTTCTTGAAAATCACTAAGCCTGCCAGGCAAGTCGATTCGAATGGTTTGCTTTGATTGCATTAACATTATAAGGATATTTCATTGAGCAACCACATACAACGTATTCTTATTGCTATCGTCGGAATTCCCCTCGTTATAATCCTTTGCCTAACGGGTGGTATATATTTCTTTGCTTTCGTTGTGATCCTGTCGGCAATTGCTCTGCACGAGTTTTACAAGTTAACCGAAGCTAAAGGCGCGAAGCCGCTGAGAATTCTCGGTTTGGTCACAGGATTGATTGTCAATGCGTCATTCTACCACCCTAAGCTAAAGACGTGTATTGTAAGCTGGTTTGAGTCGCAGGGAATTCTTATTCCATTCCCCTCACAAACTCAACTTCTGTTTATGATACTGCTTGTGACGATTGCAGTTTTCACAATGGTTGAGTTGTTCAGGAACAATGGTTCTGTACTCATGAATCTTTCATCGACAATCTTTGGAATACTCTACGTTTCTCTTTTCTTCGGAACATTTATAGGTTTACGCGAATTATTTGTGCCGTTCGATTTTCCGATAAGCCGGTATTTTCCTTCGCCTGCAAGTTATACCGATCCCATTATCACTGCTCAGGTTTACAGATGGGGAGGATATACAGTGCTTTCGGTATTAGTGATGATCTGGATTTGCGATAGTGCCGCATACTATGGTGGAAAAGCGGTCGGCAGGCACAAATTGTTTCCGCGAGTAAGCCCGAACAAAACATGGGAAGGTGCTATGTTCGGTTTTATTTTTTCGATTGTCACAGCTCTTGCGGCAAAATATATTGTTCTTGATTATTTATCAGTGGGGAGCGCGCTTATCATTGGTTTGATTGTCGGGGTATTCGGTCAGATCGGCGATCTGGTTGAGTCCCTTTTCAAAAGAGATGCCGGAGTTAAGGATTCATCCAACTTGATCCCCGGGCACGGCGGTGTGCTCGACCGTTTCGATAGTTTGCTTTTTGTATCGCCGCTTGTGTATCTTTATTTAGATTTTATATTGTTCAGTTGATCGATGAATAGGAAAAGAGACAAGGTAAAGGTAATTACGCTCGGTTGCCCAAAAAATCTGGTTGATTCGGAGGTTCTCCTAAAACAATTACAAAGCAATAACTTAGAACTTGCGGGTGATTCCGACGACTGCGACATAGCAATTATCAATACCTGCGGTTTCATCAACGATGCAAAGAGGGAATCTGTTGATACAATATTTCATGCTGTTCAGTTAAAGAAGGAAGGAAATCTAAAAAAAGTTATCGTGATGGGTTGTCTTACCGAGAGATACGCATCCGAGTTACAGAAAGAAATACCCGAAATCGATGCCTGCATCGGTGCTAATAAACTTGATCAGGTGTTGTCCTCGCTCGGGTTCGATTTAAAATACAATCTAATCAGTGAAAGATTGCTTACAACTCCAGGTCATTACGCCTATCTTAAAATTTCTGAAGGATGCGATCGTCCATGTTCATTTTGTTCGATTCCGATCATACGAGGGAAGCACATCAGTAAGCCGATTGACCAAATCATACTCGAAGCGAAGAACCTTGCAAATAACGGAGTCAAAGAACTAATCCTTATTGCGCAAGACAGCACATATTACGGACTGGACTTAAACGGCAAGCGGACCCTTGCCTCTTTACTTGAAAATCTTGGTATGATTGACGGGATCGAGTGGATTCGCCTGATGTACGCGTTTCCTACCGGTTTTCCGGATGATATATTGGAACAATTCAACCATAATTCGAAGTTGTGCCATTATTTAGATATACCTGTCCAACACATATCGGATGTGGTTTTAAACTCGATGCGGCGCGGAATCAGTTCGAAAGAACTACGGAAGCTTATAGATAATATTAGGTTAAAAGTCCCGGGAATTTGCCTGCGGACAACGCTCATTGTTGGATATCCCAATGAAGGTGAGAAAGAATTCAACGAACTGCGGCAATTTGTGGAAGAGACGGAATTTGATAGACTCGGTGTGTTCACATATTCCCAGGAGGAAGGAACGGCATCATTCCTCCTTGGCGATACCATCCCACAAAACATAAAAGATGAGCGGATGAATGCCATTATGGAATTACAGCGTGAAATATCTCTCCGCAAGAATCAACAGCTTATTGGTAAATCGATTCGTATTCTTGTTGACCGGAAAGAAGGAAGCTCGGCGATTGCGCGAACGGAATGTGATGCCCCTGAGATCGATAATGAGGTAGCAATACAGGATGCCGGCAATCTTCAAACAGGGAAATTCTATGATGTCGTCGTCGTTGATGCCGATGCCTACGATTTGTTTGCCGCTCCCCATGAAGAATCTTCCACAACTGCGGAAAGGAGATGATCGAGCAATGAAGAATCATATATATTTAATCTTAGTGGCGATACATTTCTTTCACGGAAACCTATTCTGCCAACACGAGGAATTTAAACCCGAACTGATCGGGACGCCGAAATTCTATTTTGATGCTGTTACTTTAAATTCCGGTGAGAAGGGTGTCAGCAGGCTGGATGTTTATATCGAAGTTCCGTATGAGGCTCTGCATTTTACGAAGAATGATGAAGTATTTCAGTCAAGATACGAGTTATCTATAAATGTTTATGACTCGCTTGAGACACTGGTCGTTGATAAATGGTGGACGGAGAAAGTTGAAACGAGAGAATACAAGCAGTCGATATCTCCGGTAAAGAGCAACCTGAGCCAGCGTACATTTATGCTAACACCCGGAAAATATTTTGTGGCAGTGCAGATCAAAGATACCGAAACGGATAAAGTTACACGAATGAAACGCAAAATCGATGTGAGGGATTATTACGCGCCAAAGTTCAGCGTCAGCGATATCATTCTGGTTAACAGTCTGGAGTTCGATTCCGGTAAGGCAATTATGTATCCAAACATTAGTGGAAACATAGGCGGTGCACGCGACAGCTTTTATATTTATTTCGAAGCCTACAATGCAATCGGCGCGGAGTCCGCTCATGTCGGCGTCATGATTCATAATGTCAAGGGTGATATCGTCCAGAAAGATTCATTCATGCAGGTACTCGAACCGAAAAAGAAATCTTGTTTTTTTCAGATTCCAACCTCCCGGCTTATCGCGGGTGATTATTTAATCGAAGTGAAAGCCGAGCCAAAATTGTTAAATGGCGCAGAAAACCCGGAGCGAATCAGTTCAACGGCGACAAGAAAGTTCATCGTCCGATTGAGGGGTTTACCCGTATCAATTGTTAATTTAGATCTGGCTATAGATCAGCTTCAATACATATTAGATCGCGATAAGCTTGAAGAGATAAGAAAGGCGCCTCCGGAGAGAAAGACTGAAATGTTCCGCGATTTCTGGAAGAAGAAAGACCCAACTCCGACCACGGAAAAAAACGAATTGATGGATGAATATTATGGGCGTATCCAATATGCGAATCAAAATTTCGGGCATTATATAGACGGCTGGAAGACCGATATGGGAATGGTTTATGTAATCTTCGGATCACCCAGCAATATTGAACGTCATCCGTTTGAGCTTGATTCTAAACCATACGAAATATGGACATACTACGATCTCGGGAGAGAATTTATTTTTGTCGATATGGGCGGCTTCGGAGATTACCGTTTACAAACACCGTTGTGGGACGTAAATCGTACAAGAATTCGATAAGTATCATATCATAGCATCATGCGGCGTATTCTACTTTGTGTTTGTCTTATGGTAACAGGTCAGTTGGTATTTGGGAATACTAAGACGGTAATCAGGTCGATAATAATATCAGGGAATAGTTCATTCACCACCCGACAAATCCAGGATATAATGATCTTGAAACCTTTATCCATTCTCTCCACAACACAATTAACTCAGGATGTTCAATCGATATACAACCATTATTACCGAAACGGATATTATTTTATCGATGTCACGATCGATTCACTCGTTTTTTATAATGACAGTTCTTTAGTAGATATCAAACTGAATCTCGATGAAAGTGAGCAAGTGAAACTTGGAAGTATAAATCTATCCGGTAATACTTCTCTAAAATCGGATGAAATCCTGACGAAGTTCGACACAAAACCCGGAATGTTTTTGGTACCGGAAGTTCTTGTAGAAGATATTGATTTGTTAATTGCTGTTTATGAAAACGCCGGATATCCTTTTGTAAAAGTCGATATCGTGAATATTGCGCCGTTCCGAAATGATACTTCAGTTGTACTGCGTCTGGATATTTCAATCGATGAGGGCAAGCAGGTTACTGTAGATGAAATACGCGTAATCGGCAATAAGGATACCAGAACAAGTGTCATTATTCGGGAAACACGGTTCAGATTGCATGAGATATTCAACCAGGATAAAGTGTCCGGGATCCGGGCACGATTGAATCGTATGAATATCTTCTCATCTGTAGAGGAACCTGAACTATACACCGATTCCAATGTTAGCGGATTGCTTATCAAAGTCGAAGAAGGAAACACAAATACATTCGATGCTATCATCGGATATGCACCCGGAGCGACAGCGAGTGAAAAAGGCGTTGTTACAGGTATGGTAAATGTTTCCATGAGAAATCTTTTCGGTACAGCAAGGAAATTAAATGTTCGATGGTTTCGCGAGCAACGCAGATCGCAGGAGATCGCGCTGCAATATGTTGAGCCGTGGGTATTTGATTTGCCGGTAAACGTAAGCGGTGGGTTCATTCAGCGTCAGGAAGACACGATTTACATCCGCCGCTCGTTCGATCTGAAGGCGGATTTGTTATTGACGGAATCTTTCTCTCTCGGCGGTACATTCACCCAGGAAAACATTATCCCTTCAAGTACTACGAACCTAATAGCAAAAAGTCAAACGGTATCAGCCGGCATTGAATTACAATATGATACACGCGATGATATACTTAACCCGACAGGCGGTGTGTATTATCGAAGCGATTATAAAATCGGACGGAAAAGTTATTCAAATCAAACAACAACAGTACACCGTCTAAGCCTCGATACTGATTTCTTTGTAACGGTATTCCAGAGACAAGTAGCGATGTTCGGATTGCATGGAAGAAGTATATCAAGCGGCAGTATTGAACTCGGCGATCTCTACAGGTTGGGCGGCACGAACACTCTTCGGGGGTATCGTGAAAACCAGTTTATGGGCTCTCGAATTGCCTGGACTAATACCGAGTATCGTTTTCTGCTTGCCCGCCGCTCATACTTTTATGGATTTTTCGATACCGGCTATTATTATCTTCCGGGGGATGATGCAAAAAGTCTATCATCATCTCAGAGTTTTAAATATGGGTACGGCATCGGCATCAGGCTTGAAACCGGTCTTGGCAACATCGGGGTGGGTTTTGCCTTCGGCGAAGGCGACTCGTTCTTGCAGGGTAAGATTCATATCGGATTGATAAATGAGTTTTGAGATATGAGTTATGATTAGCCTTGATATAGAGTATAAATATTGGAATAACGGTATCAAGTATATCGCAGGTGTTGATGAGGCGGGTAGGGGACCTCTTGCGGGACCAGTGGTTGCGGCGGCAGTAATCTTTCCATCGGAAGTAAAGATTGATGGAATAAACGATTCGAAACGGCTTTCCGCTAAAGAGAGAGAAAGATTGTTTGATATTATTAATGAGAAAGCGATAAGTGTAGGTGTTGGAATTATTGATCACACAGTTATCGATGAAATAAATATTCTTAACGCAACCTTCCGCTCGATGCACGAAGCAATCGGCAAATTAACGAATCGACCGGATCATTTATTGATAGATGGTCCACGCTTTGCCGGCGCGAATATTCCATTCACAGCCATAATCGATGGAGATGCGAAGTGCTTCTCGATTGCTGCTGCCTCGATCATTGCCAAAGTCTCACGTGATCGTTTGATGAAAGAATACGATAAACAATATCCTCAATATGGGTTTGCAAAACACAAAGGATACGGTACGAAAGCTCATCTTGAAGCAATAAAAAAACATGGTCCGTGTGCGATCCATCGTAAGAGTTTCAGAATGCCAATTAAGTTAGTCGAGGAAAATGGTTAGCAAGACGAAAAAAGGAACAATCGGCGAGGATCTCGCTGTTGAATATTTAATAAAAAAAGGTTATCGTATCCTTCAACGGAATTATCGCTTCGAGCACGGCGAGATCGATATTGTTGCAGAAGATGGCAACGTACTCGTGTTCGTAGAAGTAAAAGCCCGCCGCTCTAAAGAATTCGGCGAACCGGAAGATGCCGTAACTCCTCGCAAGCGCGAAAAGATCAGAGCAACCGCGGACGGTTACCTCTTTGAAAACAATATTGATGATAAAGAATGTAGGTTCGATGTAATTGCAATCGATTATCAACAGAACAAAACCGAGATTCGCCACATAATAGACGCATTCTAATTATACTCACAACTCATAATTCATAACTACCAACTTATGAACGCTCTTCCTCTTATAATTATAACTCTCTGTGTAATGGCAATAGCGTACCGTTACTACAGTGCATTCATCGCTGCGAAAGTTATCGCGCTTGACGATGCCCGACTTACACCGGCTCACACTTTGAACGATGGACAAAATTATCACCCGACAAATAAATGGGTGTTATTCGGACATCACTTTGCCGCAATCTCCGGTGCAGGTCCGCTCATTGGTCCGGTGCTTGCCGCACAGTTTGGTTATCTTCCCGGTTTTCTGTGGTTATTGGCAGGGGTTGTGCTGGCTGGTGCAGTACACGATTTCGTTACGCTTGTTGCTTCCATTCGCAGAAAAGGAAGATCGCTTGCCGAGATTGCTCGGCATGAGATAAGTCCGCTTGCAGGTATGATCGGTTCAATCGCTATCCTAATCATTGTCGTGATTGCATTGGCGGGGCTTGGACTTACAGTTGTTAACGCGCTTGCTGATAGTTCGTGGGGGACTTTTACGATTGCAATGACGATTCCGATCGCGTTGTTCGTCGGATTGTGGATGTACCGTATCAGGCCGGGTAAAGTTACTGAAGCAAGTATCATAGGTGTTATCGGAGTTTTTGCCGCTGTGATTATAGGAAGTTTTATTCCACATTCTTCACTTGCGCCGTACTTTACTTTGTCGAGGGAAGGAATCATTATCTCAATGGCAGTGTACGGATTTATTGCCTCGGTTTTACCGGTATGGCTCCTTCTCTGTCCCAGAGATTATTTAAGCTCGTACATGAAGATAGGAACAATTGCCGCTCTGGTTATCGGTGTTATTATCGTTCATCCCGATCTCAAAATGCCTGCGCTTACAGAATTTGTCAACGGCGGCGGACCGATTATTCCCGGCAAGCTGTTTCCATTTTTGTTTATCACAATTGCGTGCGGGGCGATATCCGGTTTCCATTCTCTTGTCGCCTCCGGTACAACACCGAAGATGATCAGCAAAGAATCCGAAGCAAGAATGATTGGGTATGGCGCAATGCTAATGGAGGGGTTGGTTGGAGTAATTGCACTGATTGCGGCTTGCTCATTGCACCCCGGTGATTATTTTGCCATCAATGTTGTTCCGGCAAAATTTCAAGCACTTGGGATGTCAACGGTGAACCTTGCAGAACTTTCGGCAGAGGTTGGCGAATCGTTGGCTGGAAGAACCGGCGGGGCGGTATCTTTAGCAGTTGGGTTTGCACAGATTTTTACAGGCATCCCAGGTATGCGAAGCTTAATGTCATACTGGTATCACTTTGCAATTATGTTCGAGGCATTGTTCATTCTTACAACCATCGATACGGGCACAAGGGTAGCCCGATTTCTCGTTCAAGAATTTGGCGGCCGTTTGTGGAAGCCGTTCGAGAAGACAGATTGGCTGCCGGGCACACTTCTCTCAACGTTTGCAGTAGTTTTTACCTGGGGGTATTTCATCTGGACGGGAAGCATCAGCACTATCTGGCCCATGTTTGGGACGGCAAACCAGTTGCTTGCCGCAGTTGCGCTTTCGGTTGCGACAAGCGCTATCATCAATGCAGGCAAAGTGCGTTATGTCTGGGTAACAGTAATTCCGATGTTATTTGTTGCAGTTACTACACTTACGGCGGGTTGGCTGAATATCGTTAATAATTTCTTACCGCTTACCAACAATCCTCAGACAGCGCTTCAGGGATATATTAATTCGATCCTGACGGCGATCATCATGGTTTGCGCCGTGATTGTTTTAACAGAAGCATTCAGGAAGTGGTACAAAGTTTTAGTGAAGAAAGAATACTGCATTGCCGGCGAGATTATTTACGCCTCCGACAAAAACTTCACACCGCCGACGTATGGATGTTGCTGAGGTGCAATCCAATACGTTCTGGCTTTCGATGCGTAAGAATTAAAAAATAAAATGTCCGGGTCCCTGCTGTTGAGAAAACTTAATTGCCTAGGTATAAAAATAAATTGATAAAAACATCTCGCGTGAGGATCAAAGCATGACTCAAGTGGACATGAGAAACATATACAATTACCAACCGGAGTAGTGGTCCATTGATGTTGCACCAAGAGAATCGACAGTGCACATCGCCTCCCATGTAGAGTCCAGTGACGACTTACCAATGATCATCATCCAACTATCGAACGGTCGTACAAAATATTTACCATTGTCATCTGATGCCATTTTGATTGGAATAGCATAGCCAGTATACTTACCACCTCCTCCGCCCATGGAGATAGGTTGATTTCTATATTGATAAGCGTTTGCTGCAATATTAATGAGACTTGAAGTTAGACCATCTTTGTTTGACTTGACATGTATTTCCGCTATCCGTTCACGTTCGTTATCTGCCTCTCGTTTGGAAATGAGATCATTTTTAATAAGAAGTTCCAATCGTTGCTGTTCTACTTCTTCTTGATTTATCTTTCCTTCAGCTACATTCTGTTTTAGCTCTGATATTTTTGTTTGCGCATCTGCAATCTTCTGTTCATATGCTTGACCGCTTTTTGCCCCCATGCCAAAGAATCCACATTTCTCCATCTTTATCTATGAGAGTATCACCACTCAATCGTCCACGTGCAGCCTTTCCGCCTTCGAAAATAAGTGTCAATGAGGTGGCATCTATTTCATATTTCCCAACTACTTCGTTTTTCTTTTCTTTCAAGTAAAAACTACCATTAGATTTGATTTCAAGATAATCTGGTCTATGTCGTTCACTAACGTAGACACCTTCCTTTGTCTGTCGGCTGCAATCAATTAATGTGATTACGAAATAGAAAATTACAAAAAAAAGTATTGTTCGTTGCATATCGTTTTCTCCTTTATGTCAATATTAGTGCTATTATAAAGTGAATGATTTTTATTGTCGTTGTTAGCAGCTATTTCCTTCATAAAATAAATCTAAAATATAAATTTGATATGAAATAATAATTACCTCTTGCCCATCAGAACTTCCAAATAGAATTTTACTTTGACACTCTTGCCATCTCTTAAAATTGGTTTTAATTGGGTACTCTTTAATGAGTGTATAAATTCTTGATCACAAGCGTCGTACCGGGTTTTCTCCTTAATTTTAATATTAACAACTTTACCAGTTTCATCTATATATGCGTAAAGTTTAAGATAATTCATCTCCGCTGCATCATTGCAATTCATTATTAACCTTAAGGGCACAGATTTACCATCAGATAGCTGAATCAATTCCTCATCATCTTTGAGTTCAGAAAATTGTTCTTCGACAAATACTTGAGGAGTTGAAGAATCCTCAAATTTCTCGGTTTTTATGTAACTAGAAGATAAAGGCGATAATAAATCTGTTAGTATATAAACACCATTTTCTCCTTTTGCAGTTATTAAGCTATCAGAAGTAGCAAAACTTGTTATTTTTTCGCTAGGTGAAAGACCTTTATTGAGAATTGCCCAAGAATCACCACGATTATGAGATTTATATATTCCATTATTTGTTGCAATATACAAAGTCCTTACTGGTTGAGAATAAAATGCAATATCATAATATAAAAACGGAAGATTTGGAGAAGTAGCTGATCCTATTTTTACAATTTTCCACGTTTTACCAAGATCATCTGATTTAAGTAGCCCTGCTTCTTGGGTTAGGATATATACAATATTTTTATCATCGGGATCAATTGCAATATTTTTGATAGGTCCAGCTTTCAGTATTCTTTTTTCTTGCAATGTTTTGGTAACTGGACCTGTAATATCAATCCAGCTATTCCCTCCATCTGTCGTTCTCATAAGTCGATTAGATAATGCAGCAAACAAATATTCATAATTCTGTTTACAAATTGAAAACATAATGTTTGGTGTTTCTATCATTGAAATCTCATTAGATACTGATTGCTTCCATTGGATTTCTCCCCAACTAAAACCGCCATCTTCAGTTTTCACAATTATATCATCTTTACCAATTACATATAATATATTAGAATTTGATGCTACAGTGAATATATTTTTAGGTTCAATAGAAGGTGTGATTTTTTCTGCTGTTTTAGGTGTTCTTGTTTTATCGTAGCGTGGATTTTTGGCAAGCTCTTCAGGTGTGGCAATTAAACCATATCTTACCTCTTTTGAAGTAGATTTAATAATATTATTTCCTCCGCCCCAGATAAATAACGTGTTATCATAATCTACCATTACTTTTCTTATCCCTGATTCAATCTCAGGAACTCGAACACGTGTCCAAATGGCTCCCATTGTCTGTCCATTATGAAATTCATTCGTCGCGCCAATAAAAATTCGGTTTGAAGTAAGGTCAACATCGACCGATAAAATATCCTTTGTACTTGATGGTAGACCTCTGTGCACTCGCCACCATTTTGTATTTTCATTTTTATTTAAGTAAAGACCATCGGCTAGTAAAAACACTTTGTTCCCAGGCATAACTTTTATATATGATCCTTCAGAAAAAGAGGGTGAATACCACTTTGCCCATGTTTCACCAGCATCAGAAGATTCCATAATAATTCTGTGTTTACGTCCCCATTTATCTCCACTACCAGATTCAACGAATGTTCCGCTAGCGAATAAATGGTTTGGTTTTGTAGGATCTTGATCCCAAGCATGAACCAACAATCCCCCAGGTTGAAATTGATTATCACTCCCTTCGAAAATTAATTTCCAGGTTTTACCCTTATCTGTCGATTTAATAAATTGATTATCATTTCCTCTAGAAACTAATCCAAATAAATCATTTTTCTCATTTCCTGAAATCGAGATAGAGCGAAAACTTGAATAATCACTACCAATTTGCGAAAAATTTTTGCCACCGTCATCTGAAAATAATAACATTGAAGCATAATCTGGCCCTTCTATCAAATAAATCTCATTTGATCTTTCTTCATTAATAATTATCTCTCTTACTCCCACCTCGAGCAATTTTGCCCATGTTTTTCCTCCATTTAGGGTTTTGAATAGTCCACCCATTGTTGAGACATAAGCAACTTCTGGTGATTTTGGATCCACTGCAAAGGTTATAACATTTTTAATTGTGCTCCCCTGTAAATCTTTCCAAGTTCTTCCGTCATCTTCACTTCTTAATAATTTATTTTGTGCAGTTAGAATAAATTGTACTGTTGGTGTTACAGGATGATAAGCAAACATCTTGATTTGAATGTTTTGTGTATTTAAGTTTGCTTTCTCCCAATACGTACCATCATTAGTCGAACAAAATAATCCATTGCTCGTAAGCGCGATTAATTCATCCGGTTTCAGTGGGTCAGTTATAATTTTATAAATATTTGAATTGAAAGGATAAATATTTAACCAAGATAATTGGTTTTCTTTATCTTGAAGCTCTGTTCTATCACTATTAATTTTTTTGTGCTGATAAGAATAGGATGTCAATTCACCTTGGGCAAGGCTTTCAATTGGGAAGGTGCCAATTAGACTTATTAATGCAAAGCTCAATATTAATTTATTCATTTTGATTCCCTCATAGGTTTTTTACATATTTGCACTTAAAATAACCACCTATACACACATTGCATTGTTACAATCAATATGGTTGAAAACACGAATGGTATTTTTATTGCTTTTATTCAGGTATACCATCATCATAATTTGTAAATATGCTTGATTCCATCATTTTAATCATTCCTTCACCGATTGCCCGCTTCATATACAAATCTCCATTTTATCATGTCAAGAATATAAAACTTGCTAAGATGAAAATCAATTCACTCCCACTCAAACACCGCCATTGACTGAATGAAAATGATGATGAAAGCTAAACATTCTATTTATTCGGTGTTGACGGTGAAGATTGATCCGATCCACCTTTACGCTTGGTTAAAGAAGTCAGCTTCGAGATGTCTATCGGAATATCTCCATACTTTGCGACAATGTCCATCTGAGCGTCTCTCAAGAACTCTTCGTAAAGTGTGTAAGCGTATTCAAAAGTTTCGGACTTCTCGCAATCGTTCAGCTTAGCCAAGATTTCTGACTGCAAATGAAGTGTTGCTGCGAGAAGAGCGTTACTGTGGATTGTAGTATAGAGCAAAGCACTATACAAATTATTGCCCTTGAGATCAAAGCTGATATCTTTTGACATGATTATCTTTCTCCATTGTAATGATTAGAGCACTTGCGCATTGCGTTATTATAACTAATAGTTATGATAACACGACAAGAATATAAAACTTGCCGAGATGAAAATCAAACCAAGCAAAGACTATTACCCTGTCTACAAGTCACCCTGAGCCCAACAGTCACCCTGAGCATGTCGAAGGGTGACGTGGAAAAGGACGGTGCTTATTCCTTGGCTATTTTTTAAAAAAGTGTAATCGTACTCACTGCCATTGTTCGACAAGCTCACCATGACAGTTAGTAGTCACCCTGAGTTTGTCGAAGGGGGACGAGTAGTCTGCGTTTTCCTGTCATTCTTCGACAAGCTCAGACTACGGTTTTTTGTAATCTCAAACTAAGAATATTAAGTTGTAAATACTTATATTTAGCTTGATGAAACAAGGTTGGGTTTATATTTTAGAATGTTCAGATGGCTCATACTATACTGGATCGACATCGAACATTGAAAAACGAATTTCAGAACACCACTTAGGAATATATCCGGGTTATACGTCAGGAAAACGTCCGGTTAAATTGTTATGGTCGGAACATTTTTCTGATATAAGATATGCAATTGCGGCTGAGCAGCAAATTAAAGGATGGACACGAAAGAAAAAAGAGGCATTGATGAGAGGAGATTTCGATGCACTTGTTCAACTTTCTAAATCAAAAAAATCTCCAGACACACGAAAACAAATCAAACAGTTACCCTGAGTTGGCCGAATAGTATAGGTTTGCACTACAGTCCCGTCATGGTTTGACAAGCTCACCATGACAGTTGTACGTTATAACTTCACTCCCACGAAAACGCCGCCATTGAAAGTATCCCGTACTCAGTCGAGCTGTGGAGCATACTGTTTATAATTTAATTCGGTATCCAGATACTTCTTGCCGTCATCAGCTCAACGTTGCTGCCGAAGTCGAGCGGGATTCTGGATTTTGTGTAGAAAACAAATCCTTTATAACCGGTGAGGTATCTGTAATACTTACCAAAGAAGGTATATTCAGAAATAATCACTAAGGGCTTCTCACTTTTTGTAACTATGGATTGAAAATCTTTCGATTCAATACGAACGATTGCCCCAGATGCTTTAACCGCATTTGCTGCCGCTACCGCTGCTGCCACTGCTCCGTTATTCATAGTAAACTCCTTTTTCTGATTTTATAATGTTCTGTATTGATGACTTCACCTGTAAGGTCGTCCGTACCCGTCATCCCGTCCCGCTCGTAGAGCGGGACTAGTCGGGATCTAAACCAAGCTGGCTATGATTAGATGCTAAAAAAAAGCGTTTCAGCATGACGTGGGACTTAGTCGATTACCCGTTACTGGTTAAGGTCAATTATTTCTTCACTAAGCACTTCGAATTCTTGTTATTAAATTTCTCAACCAACTTGCAATACACTGCCTGCTCGCGCCTACATGCACCGGTGGTATCCTCTGGCGCAAACGCCGCACGTTGGCAACTAAAATCGCAATAGGCAGGGAGTTTCTCATTAAAAATCGATTTCTTTTTGTTATTCATCAAGGAAATCAAATTAACCATATTATTTCAGGTCAATATCGGTAAAAAGAAAATTAACTTCAAATGCGAAAAAGAAAAATGTTTGCAATATCCGAAAAATCTACTGACATTTATTAAATCAGAATACATGACTTCCATGACTAAAGGTAAACCTCATAAAAAGAATCAACATAAAGAGTCAACTCCCCCAAAACAATTTAGTGGCCGGTTGAAGTGGTATGTCATAGCTGGGATAATAGTCGTGGCAATCGTTCTGGTGTATATATGGAAAGCCCGCGAGCAATCGGAGACGAATCCCCAAACAACCAATATCCAACGATCCAAACCGGCAATAGAAAATGTTAGACCAATAGAAAAATGGATCGAGCGGGCAAAGACAGTAGATGAGCAATTTCATTCTGTCTACACGCCGTGCTGGGAGGGAGCGTACGGTGCAATCGGAGATGCGTATCTGTTCGCAGTAACGAAAGATTCGGCGCTTCTGCGTTTTCATACCATCGAACATGACATGCGCAAGATGTGCGAAGGTACATGGGTTGACGATCGCGCATGGATTTGTCTTGCCGAGTTTTATTGGTGGGATTTTACAGGAAGGAAAAATCAATCGTTGATTGAGGACGCCAAACAACGTTACATTAGTGCACGCGAAGAAGGACGGCTTTCCAATCATAACGGATACTGGAGCTGGTACAACTGGTCTCTCAATGCCGGTGTTCAGGAAAGAATTTTTACCAACAGCAATATGAATCAGATGGTAACTGTCGCGTGTTGGTTGTATGAGATAACAGGCGAGAAGCAGTTCCTTAATGATGCGTTGCTCGTTTGGAACGGTGACAAAAAATATCCGGGAGTTGAAAAAATTCTTTACAAAGGAAATGGAAAATGGCAAGGTAAACCGGGTAGAGCCGCATTCGGTAATGAAGTCCCATGGCAAGGTGCAGGTTTTTGTACAATCGGTGCGGCGTTGTATCGTGTAACAAAGGATCCGAAATACAAGAAGATTGTAGTCGAGACTGCAAAAAGAATAATGGATCCTGCTAACGGCTGGGTTGATCCTCACGATTTTTACCAGATCCAGATGGATGGAAATGGCGCCTTTGTTAATTTTCTTTTAGATGCATATGCGATTGCGCCTGATGAACTGCAAGATATTCCTCCAAAGATAGAGAAGATGTTGGAACATGTCTGGACAAATCATCATGGAGCCGCGAGTGTAACACTTCATCGAGAGACAGACCACGGTATTAGAAATGGATGGAATCCTTACGGTGGTGAAGATGGATATGGTGTCGATGAGGTTGGAACTGTTCATGCGCAGGGAGAAGCCGTCCGTGCATTTGGTCTGTTTGTCTATTATTTAAATTCCATGCACGAAAATCGGTAGAATTTCTAAAACAATAATTGTATCTTTAATCCATGGAACGATTAACATACGACAAGATGGTTGCAGCTATGCTGACCGATGATGCCAGTTACGATGGTAAGTTTTATGTCTGCGTAAATACAACAGGTATTTATTGTGTACCATCGTGTAAAGCGAAGACACCAATGCTGAAAAATGTTGTGTTCTTACCAACGAAGAAGCAAGCTGTTGCCGCCGGATTCCGGGGGTGTAAAAGATGCCGCTCGGAATTTTTTCCCGATGTTCATCCGAAGTGGTGGGGAAAAGCTCTTGATGTCCTGAAGAAAGAAAGGACTCGCAAAATCACTGAAGATGAATTGGCAGGAATTGCACAAGTTGATATATCGACAATTCGAAGATACTTTAAGACTTACATGGAAACGACACCAATAGCATTTCACCGAAAGCTTCGGTTGGAATATGCGCGTACCCTCATTGAAAAGGGAAACAATTACTTAACAACAGCATACGAATGCGGTTTCGAATCGGAGAGCGGCTTTCGTGATGCATTCATTAAACAATATGGTTACACACCGGGAAAATCAAATGGAAACAGAAAAAATCGTTTATAAAATTGTAGATTCACCAATTGGAAAATTTGTTGCATGCGCAACTTCATCGGGTTGTTGCATATATGAGTTTTATGATCGTGGAGGATTCAAAAAAATACAATCGCGAGTTGAGAAACGATATAAAATGGAAATGGTGAAAGGAACAAACAAGTTCATAGATAAAATGGAATCTCAAGTGAACGAGTATTTTAAAGGCAAAAGGGAAAAATTTTCTTTGAAGCTCGATTTACAGGGAACAAAATTTGAGATATTGGATTGGCTGGAACTAATGAAAATTTCGTATGGCGAAACTCGCTCATATGGCGAAATTGCGAAAGCACTTGGCAAACCGGGAGCTGCACGTGCGGTGGGAAGAGCGAATGGAGCAAACTATCTGCCGATTATTATTCCGTGTCATCGTGTCATCGAAGCCAACGGTAATTTACGCGGCTACGGCGGTAAGTTGTGGAGGAAAAAATTCTTACTCGACCTTGAAAAAAAGAATACTATATGAAATAGAGGAAACCTTTTTTCAAGTACTGATACGGGCAGATCAAGGATCCAGCGTAATTTTGATTTGTTTTTGATTTATGACGACGGTTCCCTTTTTTGAATAACTGAATTTACAATTGCTACCCGATAATTCCAGCTTCTGAAATTTGTTATTGCCATCTTTAGTGAGTGAAATATTTTGCCCGTCCGTTGAGATGTTCGCAATTTCTGGAGTAAAAAACACAACTGTATATTTTCTCTCATCCCAGTCATTCTGCTCGAACACACCCGAGTTCTGTATTTGAAGCTGCATCTTGTCATTCTTTAATGTGTAAACTTGGTACCTGCTGCAAATGGAGAGTGTACCTTTATTTACCAGCCACTTTTTTGCAAGACTCGCTCGCGAGCGCGAGAGACTCTTTGTGGTGAAATCTATTTGAATACGATATCCGAATTGTGCCTCGAACGAAGTTAACTCCTTGTTGAATCCTACCTGATATTCTTCAATGATTTTATCGGTCGAAGATAGAATTAGATCGTAGTTGTACATATTCTTCGCATCGTCTACTAGTTTGTTGAGTTGATTTTTCTGAAGACCGAGTCCGTCGGTGAACATTTGTGCGAATGTAAAGTCATATCCTGCCTGTTGCGCCTTTGTTTTCCAGTCGACATGAAAATAATCCAGCAGGAAACCGATTGCGCTACCGACAGGATAGATTCGGTTGCGCAGCATATCCTCTGGCCGAATGGAATTTTCCGTCATTCGTTCTTGCAGGTCGGCGATGAGAAAATCAGGGAATGATATTGATTCGAAATCTTGTTGAAGTGAGCTTGTCAAACCGCTCAAGGCAGATTGATACTTGAGTGATTTCATCAATGCAATACTCTTCATCTCAACATATCGTGGAGTACCTTCATGAATTTCCTGTCCTTGTTCGTATCGAGCGATAAAAGGATTGCCATGTTGCCATCGATAATTTCGAATGGCAACAAACTTCTCCACATAATCACGGCACTTTACCTCGTTATTTGATTTCATCATTTCAAGAGCATCCATTAGAAATTTCATCTCGATGAATGCGAGGGCAGTGTTTTCCCGATCAAGGATCGGGTACCGCTCTTCACGCTCCCAGAGTGTCTCACCGAATGCCTCGGATTGATACTGATGAAATGCTTCATGGATGTAATTTCCAAACAATAGCACTTCAGCATGTGGAAGTGAATCGAGATTTTCCTCGGGGAAACCAATCGCTACGGTTTTGAGAGTATCAACTTGAAAATCGAATGCAAGTTGCCCGACCAAATCTTTGTATTGACCTTGGTGATAGAGCACTTTGCAACCCAGATTGGGCCAGTTTTTTGGATACTCTGAAAAACCATCAATATTCTGGGAATAGTTAAAAAACAGTGCCCACTTTCCCGGCAGGTAAACGACGAACGGTCTCTGCGACAGGTTATAACCGGGCCAAACCGAGTCGGGAGACTGCTTGAATAGCTGGATTATCCCTTCACAAATTTTTAAGACTGTGTATTCATTCCTGGTGAGTCCATCACTTTGTGATTTACCTGCGGAAAGAGTTGAGTAGAAAACAAAAAGACTGAATAGAAAAACCGTCACAACTTTTATGTTAAGTCTCATAACATTTTTTCCTTTCTTGAGAAAACGATGCTGAACCTTTAAGATGTATTCCCTTATTCTCTGAATTTATTTATTTTCAAATCCGATATTATTTCTGAGGACTATTCGACTTACCTTTCCCTCGATATTGGCAAGATTCACTGCTTTTACTTCAATTGCATTCTCACCTTTCTTCAGTATCCATGGAAATTCATCTATTGATTCCTTCAACTCTGATCCATTAATTCGCACTAAAAATTTCTGGAAGAAAGGCATTGTGTGAGTGAGCTTGATTATGATTGTATCGGATGGAATGTAAGTATTCACATGATGCACGGTGATTACTGTTTGGTTTAGTCTTGGATAAATTTCCTGAATATCATTTGTCTTTGTTAAGTTTTCGGGGAAGCCTTCTAAAAATATCTCTTGGGCTATCGAATCTGAGATCAACTCAAAAGTGGTTCCTTTTTGGCGTGGTGAAGAAAAATAAGAGTTATTGTCCGAAAAAACCAAATGATAAAAATAAATATCCCACTCAGATTTAATCTGGTTATAATCAATGTCTTTAAATTGCCCTATGAACTTTATTAGATCTTCTTTATCGTTTGTACAAAATTGACGACATTCATGCGCATTCAATGGTACGCCGCCTGATTCCCACCAAGCGTTATTTTGTCCATCTAAAAGTATCCATTTTTGAAATTGATTGCTCCATACTTCAATGCAGCTATGTCCTTTGCCATTCCCGAATGCTTCTCCATACATTCTTAATCCCACCCACCGTGCCGGATAACCGAGCGCTGTCATGCAATTTGCGAGCGTTATTGCGTAATCGATGCAAGCAAACTGTTCTCCTTTGTCTGCTGCAGCAAGAATTGCTAAGGCATTCTTCTCTTTGCATGTATTGTTCCCGTTGTGTTTCCATCTTGTAGAAACCCAATTGAGCAATAACTTCATTTTTTCAAATTCAGTTTTTCCGTTTTCGATAATTTTGGCTAAATGATATTTCTCCCGCAGTGAATCCATTTGAGGATTGTTGAAATCGTCCCAGATGTATTTGGAGATATCGGATGGTCCCGAGTAGTTATCATAGCGGACAATTGCGATTGGACTTTTAATGAGTCGCGCATTTTTGTCCGTTGTTTTTGCTTTTGCCACAAGTGCATTGAATCGTTTTGGAGTTTTCTTTCTCAGAAAATCGAAATCGGTGTCTTTGCTTATCCAACGATAATCAGTATATCCTGAATCAATTGCTTGCTGTAAATAGGTGAGCGCTTCATTTGCCAAACCAAGGAGGGAATAATCGCAGCTCACATTGTAAAGGAGCCCGCCTCGCCAGTTTTTACTTGCAGGATGAGCGATAGCGTCCAAGTAAAGTTGAATGGATTTCTTATAATCATTCTTATTATATGCTGCCTGAGCATCCTGTCCAAGTTTTATATAGGTTGAATCTTCCTGCTGGGCGAACAAAATTCCAGAGCACAGGATAAGTATCATGCATAATGACTGTTTCATAGAGAACTCCAATTATGAAGTGATGAGAATAATTCTGACGAGAGTATACGGCTGGGTAGGGGAGGTGTTTCGTTCGGAATGTTGGTATGAAGAAATTGGAGTACACCAATTATTGATGTACTCCATCTTGTTCAGTTTTATTTATTTGTAATTTTGACCAAATCCTTTACTGCATCCTTATGCACCATGAATCCGAGCATCTTCAATTTCACGAAATCTTCATGGTAGAAATAGTAACCAGGATGAGTATTGTTACGAGAACCCGAACCGGAATCTTTTATCAAGTACCAGTCTTTTCCATCCATCTCTTTGTAACCGACGAGATGAATCCCATGATCGTCGCCCGTTGCGCCGTTGCTAAAACGCATCTGGCGTGCATTCTCATCAATATAAGCCGAAGGAATGTCAAAGCTTGGAACAACTGCCATCCCAGCATGTCCATCGATCCCCGGCTCGGAAACATCGCCGCCAATGCAAACTGAGTAAACATTTCGTACAGCTTTTTTCAGAGACGACATGAAAACATCGAGCGGTACATTATAATAATCTTTACTATGCCACCAGTTGTCAGGAACTTCGTATTCAACGAATTGGTAATACGGTTTTTCCATCAACGACATAAGCTCGATATAATCGTCAACGTTGAGCTTAACTACTTTCTCGAAATATTCTTTCGGTGTCATCTGTTTGCCGTCAACTTTAACACTCTTCGGCGGCTCGCCGATATAAGAATTCATGATCGTTTTAATCGTCGAGAGAGTTGCGTCTTCGTTCCAGTTGTTCGCCGCTTTAACTGATTGGAGATATGCATTCAATTCATTGTACATCTTACTGTGGTCGTGAAAAATTTGTCCGAGCTTCATTCCTGTATATGCATCCTCAGGGACGATGCCGTACATCTTCCACATTCTCGAAACAGCATTCGATTCAGATCCTTCGGCAAATGCAGAGTTTCCTTTCTCTTGTACAAATCGACGAGCTTTTTCAATATATTCCCAATAAACGGTGAACATTTCCGATAGTTTTATTTTCCGTTTTGTAAGACGGTAAATCTCAGATTCGAAGAATGATGTCGTAGAGAAACACCAGCAAGTATTCGTGGATGCTTGTGAGATAGGAGGGAAGTGCCAATATTGAGTGAAGTCTGACGGTGAACCTGGTCCTTTTATTGTACTGAAGTCGAGCTTGAACGCTTTCTTTGGCGGTTCTTCTTTTTTGTTGAATTTGTCGATGGTTGTTTTGACTGAATCCCAGAATTCATTTTTTAAATCAATCAAAACAGCTTTATCCCTTCGCTCTACTTGTGCGAAGCCGGATAAGGGGAGCGCAAGAACAAATCCGATGAGAATTATTAGTGGATACAATCTCTTCATTTGAAATTCCTTTCATGGATTGTTTATAATGAACGTATTGCTAATTAAATTTAAGCAGTCAATTGATCGTTGATGAAGATCGATAACACACAAGGTGATGTTATTGTACGGATTAACGGTATGAAAATCAAATCAGTGAGAATGGAATATTTGGTGGTTATAACAAAACGAGCTTACTGCTGACACAATAAGCCCGATTGAGATGTAATGCGTACAATTGAGGAATTTATTTCAATAAAAGCAGTCTTTTTGTCTCTACAAATAATTGCTCCCCACTACCCTGTGAATCGAAGACTTTTAACTGATAAAAATACATCCCGCTCGATTGTTTACTTCCATCCCACCCTGTTTTATAACTACCGGGATCGAGTTCGCCCTCGATGAGAGTTTGTATTTCCTCACCAATTATATTAAAAACTTTCAATGTAATAAAACTAGATCGCGGAATGCTAAAGCTTATCGAAGTAGCGGGATTGAATGGATTGGGGAAATTTTGATTCAACTTAAATGATGATGGTACATTGTTTTCGATGATCTGAACACTTGTGACCGGATTTACTGTTATGGTTCCTTTCATGCCGGATAGAACATGATTGGTGCAAACGTAGTAATGAGTTCCGGATGCGAGAGAAGCAACCATCCCTCCGCCGAATGGCACCTGGAATCCGCCGTTTGATGTCGTTCCGTTTGCGTTCCATGTCGCCTGAGATACTTCAACCGCATCGTGAATCGAAGCAAGTACAAAATTAACGGTGTCACCCTGAGTAATCGTGAGAGCATTAGGACTGAATGTGAAACTGGAATTAATTATCGTATGAGTGACTGATAATGCTGTGCTCATACTTAGAATGAACAAGATCATAAAAGCTATAATCGATTTCATATAAACAAGCCCATTTATAATGAGTAAAGGAGGTTAATATTCTTATTGATACAACAAATATGTCAACGGAAACGTGCCCGTTGTAATAATTGTTGCTATAATACCATTGTAATTGACAGATTGAATATCTCGAAGATTTGAAAAATCCCAAAAAAGAAAAGGACAAGCATACTGCTTGTCCTTCTTGTATAATTAATAATAGCGGTACTACTGGTGGTCTGATTGAATCTCCTTTAACCTGTAATACACGAGTAGAGAGCATATCCTTTTTACACGATCAACTTCAGTGAATTGTGCGGTGCCTTTGATAGCATAATCACCACGATCCGAGCGGAGCTCATGAAGTACAACTGCCGCCGCAATTCGTGTTGTGACATCCTGATTCTCATCCTTTACTATGC
This sequence comes from Bacteroidota bacterium, assembly GCA_020056225.1. Taxonomy (GTDB): domain Bacteria; phylum Bacteroidota; class Ignavibacteria; order UBA10030; family SZUA-254; genus JAGVIE01. The sequence continues at coordinate 125,518 of JAGVIE010000048.1, read as the reverse complement.
GCATCAGAGGTATAATCGCTTCAGGAAAATCATATTCAGGTGCATATAATTTAACCTGTTTCAGCACAATCGCGGCAGATGCCTGCAAACTGGATATTCCGCTATTCAAACCGATAACTAAATTCTGCTCGATCGTTTTGAGTTGTTCTTCACGGAAAGGTTTATCGGGGATTAACGGATTCCCGGCAAATCCGGTGCTGACAAAGAGCAAGCAAGCGCCTACTAACGACAACAAAATAGTTCTATGAGTATTCATAACATCTTCCATGATAAATGATATTGAGATTTTTATTTCCCTCGGTAACAAGATGTTCCGAGTCAACTATATTTTGTATACGCATAAATAAAAATTTGTTGCACTCAAATTAAATATTCTATCAAATAGTAATAACAAAAAACCCCGTCGATTAAAACGGGGTCAAGCGTGTATCAGCATGAAAAATAAATTTATTTACCACCGGGCGTCTGAACTGTTTTCATCATCTCCCCGGCTTTTTTTTCAGTGACATCCATGTGATGAACTTTCTTAGCGTGGTTTCTTGTCACAGATAGAACTTCTTTTTCATCGCGACTTTGGATCATAAATCCACATCCCGGATCGCATGAGATGGATTTCAATGGACCCATTGTCTTTTCAGCTTTAGTCATCTCCATCTTATCGTCCTTCTTCATTTCTTTTTGTGTGCTCTCCTGTGCAAACGTCAGCGTTGCGAAAGCCATGGCAATAACTATAACAAGCCCTGTCACATATATTCGTTTATTCATGATTTATCCCTTTGTGAAATACTTAAAAAGATTGTTAGTTAAATAAAAAGTCGATTATCTTATACGTTTATAACATTCATTGGGTTAAATACGTTCCGTTGCTGAAGCGGGCATTCCAATATCTGCAATTCATTGATTTACTATGAGAGACTTCTGTATTATTCTTTTATGTCATGTTGATCCCGCTGAAAGCGGGAGGAACATCTCAATTCTAAAGGATAATAGACCCTTCACTTCGTTCAGGGTGACAAGTAATAGGATTTTTCAGAAGTCTTTATGATTATGTTACTAACGTGTCAGCCGCTTCGATAGTCTTAATTATAGAGAACATCCAAGCAGTTTAATGTGGAACATCACGTTCAATTTATAATTCTTGCTATTGGCTTAGATTATATGTATGTTAAATAGTCAAAATAACAGTACACCGTTAGAAAATCCCTCAGGGATCGTTTTACTGACCACGTTTATTGCAGTATTCGCACGCTTTTAGCACCTGCTGATGTACCAGTTGTACCTTTCAAGGTAAAAGTCGCCAGCATTCGTAATTACAGCAACGAATAATCTATATGCAGCATACAGATCATAGAACCACAGTTTTCGGCGTACACTTTTACAAAATACATACGTTCCGCGAAAAGCGGAGCAAAGAAAGGATAGTTCCATGGAAAAAGGAACAGTCAAATGGTTTAACGGAGCCAAAGGTTACGGCTTCATATCACGCAGTGGCGGCGAAGATGTATTCGTTCACTTCAAAGCAATCGCAGGTGATGGATATAAAAATCTCGAAGAAGGCGACAAAGTCGAATTCGAGGTAGAGCGCGGTCCGAAAGGACTTCAAGCTGCGAACGTATCACTTGACAGATAAAACTCGATAGTATTGATTCGTTTAACAACAAACCCCGCACCGATTCTTTCGGGACGGGGTTTTGTGTTTTTATAACTTAGTTTTCTATTCTTCGATCAGTTCGATGTTTGCTGACTTCGTTTCGATTGTGATAGAACCATTCCCTGATCCCACTTTTGCAGTGTAAGATGATTTGCGGCCAGACTTATGCTTGATAGGGAAATTCGTATCTACCGTTCCATATTCAGCATACATGTCAATATCACCGCTGAATCCAGTAGGCATATGAACAGTAACGTTGCCATATTCATTCTGGATATCTATACTTGAAGGAACATTTTTCAATTGAACAGATACCGGATTGCTTTTATTCGTTGCCTTCACAACATTAGCGGTAATGCGATGCACCGTCACGCTTGAATATTCAGTCCGCGAATTCCAGTCTCCCTGTATGTCGTCAGCATAGATCGTAGCACTTTTGGAATCAATAGTTATGTTGCCTTTAATTCTTGCAAGATCAATACTAGAATAAGGATTATCGATTTGGACGTTGCCGGTTGCATCTTCTAACATAAGAGTTCCCGATTGTCCAATGACTATGATCGGCTTTCCGGGAATTCCCTTGACATCGTTAATTTTTACAGTGCTGTAATTTGCTCTGACCTGGATTGCATCGACAGAGCGTACACGAATGGTGGCACTCTTCGATGATATATCGGCAAAACCTTTGATGTTGTTGAGTGTGATGGTGGAATAATCCGCGTCGATTTTTGCATCGCCGGAAATATCCTCGATATCGAGTTTTCCGCTCTTATCATTGATGGCAATATTCTTGCTTACTCGATTTACAGTGACTGTAGAATAGTTAGCATCGATTTTCACCGGACCGTTAAATTCATTTATCGTTACTGTGGAACTTGTTGCGTTAAGATCGAGGTTACCCCCAGAATTTTCAATAAGGGTTGTGCCGTAATCATTTTCAACGCGCGCAATGGAAGAACAATTCCGCAGTATAAGGGAATTACTTTTCCCGTTTAAACTGATTTCGCCGTTCATGTTTTCAAGCGAGATCGTTCCATACTTCAAGTCGGTTGAAAGTGGATTCGATCGCGGGACGTAGATTTCGCCTGTGATTTCTGTTTTAGTGTAAAATCGTCCTTTGAAAATTGATTTAAGTAATGACCAGCCATCCGTGCTTTCTCTTATCCGTTCAAATTGCAAACGCAACCCTGATGGGATTTGCAATTCAGTTATCTTCGCAGAAGAGATAAACTTTTTCTCATAATCATCATCAGATGATGAGATGCTGATATCGAGTTTAATGTACACTTCATTCTTATCCCAGGATTTAAAAGATATATCGGTGCTTGAGAATCCGTCTATTTCAATTCGCTGAGAAGCAATTGTGGGGATACGTTTTTCGAGGGTAGTCTTTTGTTCTGATAGCGCCGGAAGAACAAGTAGCAAACATGCAAATAGTAATGAATATCGTTTCATAGTGTTATCTCTCCATTCTCAATCATGTCTTGGAGAATCTGTAATTTCATGCTGTACAATTGTCGCAGTCGCGTCTGGAGCAAAGGTGAGAGATCGCCGGAAGGAGTTTCTTTCCTCAAGCTTTCGATAGTTGCGTCAAGATTGTCAAGTTGTTCTTTTCGTACCGATGCATAATCTTGCCCTGATCTGTTGGCGGCAGTAGTGTATTTAACTCGAGGTGCGATTTTTTCAAATTCGCGTATAGCAGATTGATATGCTTTGTCAACCTTCACAACCTGTGGTTGTGACTGTTCGATTGTTTGTTTAATTGTACCTACAACGCCCAAGGCTGTAAAGTACAATATAAACGATGCCGCTATTCCATAAAAGAAACTCCGTTTATTCGGGATATGAAGGAAGGATCCTTTTCTTTTAAGTAGTTCTCTACTGATATTTTTCCACATACGGATTTTGCTATCGTGTGTCGTGTGGTATTCTTTGCTGTAAAATTTATCTGGTGTAATCATACTGCTTTCTCCATCGATTCCCATTTTGTTTTTAGCAATTGTTTCGTTCTGTATAAAAGTGTGCGCGAAAGGTTCTCGTTAATGTTTAGAATTGATGCGATTTCAGCATGTGAATATCCCTCAACTTCAAATAAGACGAAAACAGTCCGCTTTGCTTCGTCAAGGTCGCTAAGCCATGACTTCATGATGTCGTTCCATTCGAAACCGGTATTGTTCTCTTCCAGAGCAGGATAGCTTTCCAGTTCGTTTGAATTAAACATGATGATGTTTGGTTTGCGGACATCTGTTCTCATTTCGTTAAGCGCAATAGTGAAAAGCCATGTTGAAAAACGTGATGTACCGCTGAACGCACCAATATTCTTGTACGATTTGATAAACGCCCGCTGTACCCAATCCTCAATCAGTGCTGAATCCTTAGAGTACTGATGCATAAATCGGTATAATGGCTCTACATTTCGATCATAGAGCTTCTTGAATGCTCTTTGATCACCCTGCTTGACTTTAGTAATTAGGATTATTTCGTCGTTCATCGGGTTTGTTGTTTTGTAATTGTTAGACGCTTGGGGGGCAGCAAATGTTACAAATTAGTAGGAGGATAAAGAGTTGTCAACTTTCTTTGTCTTGGAATCGTCTAATAATTAATTCTGAAAACGGTTCGATAACTTGCAACATTTCAGTGATTTCATCGTTAGAAAACAATAAACATAAGGATTCCTCTAAATGAAAATATTGCTGACGATTATTACATCTTGGGTCACACTCTTTATTCTTACCTCACAAGTTCTTGGATCACCATCATCATTAAAAGACACTGTAACAGTTCAACCACGACGTACCGTCGAGGCGCATCGGTTACATGAACATATATTAGTTGATGGCATTTTATCTGAAGCCGAATGGCAGCGTGCCGGCATTTGTGATTTTACTCAGAGAGAGCCTATAGAAGGCGCTGCGCCGACGCAGAAGACCGAAGTATGGGTTGCATACGATGATGAGGCATTATTCGTCGCGGCTCAATTGTACGACTCATCTCCAGATTCGATTGTGGATCGCATTGCCCGACGGGATGCAAGTTTGAATGCTGATTGGTTTTATCTGGGAATTGATTCATACCATGACCGGAGGACCGGTGTTTTCTTTGGTGTCTATGCGAGTGGTGCAGTCGCCGATGGGTCAATGTACAACGATGAGTGGGACGATGATTCTTGGGACGGTGTGTGGGAATCTGCGGCAAAAATCAACAGCAAAGGGTGGGCAGTGGAAATGAGAATTCCTTACTCTCAATTGCGCTTCACACAGCAAGACGAGTATACATGGGGAATCAACTTTGCGAGAAAAATAGAGCGTAATAATGAAGAAGATTTTTTCGTTATGGTTCCGAAAAAAGAGAGCGGCTGGGTATCACGGTTTGCCGATCTTATCGGTATTCGCGATATTCATCCTCCGGCACGTCTGGAGGTTATGCCCTATGTGGTAACAAGCACTACACAAACGAACCAATATAGTGGGTCGGATCCACTGAATAAACGGAGCAGCTACTTTGGTAATATCGGCGCTGATATAAAAATGGGATTAGGAACAAACCTTACCTTAAATGCAGCAATCAATCCTGATTTCGGACAGGTTGAAGTCGATCCGGCAAGTGTCAATCTCACGCAATATGAAACTTACTACTCGGAGAAACGGCCGTTCTTCGTGGAAGGTTCCAATTTTTTGAATTATGGATTTGGCGGTGCGAATAATAATTGGGGATTCAACTTCGGTACACCGGATTTTCTTTACACTCGGCGAATCGGGCGCGCACCGGATGGCAGTCCCCAACATTCAGGTTATACAAAAATGCCCGAGCGGAGTCACATCATTGGCGCTGCCAAGCTCACTGGAAAGCTCGACGAAGGTTGGTCATTGGGGACTATCCAAGCTGTGACCTCGGCTGAGTATGCAAAGACGGACAGCGATGGTGTAAGATTTTCTGATGTTGTAGAACCACTAACCTACAATGGGATTGTGCGCACACTCTACGAACATGATAAGGGTCGCCAGGGTTTGGGTATAATTGGAACAGCGGTGGTGCGCAATCTTGATAAGGATTACCTCGACGATCAATTCAATAGTGGATCGTATGCTTTCGGTATCGATGGATGGACGAATCTGGACACCAGTCGAATATGGGTTATTACCGGATGGATGGCGGGGACGTTAATTTCCGGCTCACCCGGTCGGATATCTGATGTACAACAATCATATTTACATTATTTCCAGCGCCCGGATGTCAGCCATGTTTCGATCGATGCCAATGCGCGTTCGCTTGGAGGGTACGGCGGACGTGTTGCATTAAACAAGCAACAAGGGAATTTCCGGTTTAACAGTGCATTCGGCTTGCTATCGCCCGGTTTTGATTCGAACGATCTCGGATACCATTCAAGGACCGATATTCTCAACGGGCATGTCGTAGCTGGTTATGCATGGTATGAACCGGACGGAACATTTAGATCAAAGTCGTTTAACATTGCAACGTACAGAAGTTATAATTTCGGCGGCTATAAAATTGCCGAGGGTTACATGGCGTTCTTGTACGGTTCATTCATGAATTACTGGTCAATCGATGGGAATTTAAGTTATTCTACTTCATCCGTCGATGCGTATCGAACACGCGGTGGACCGATGATGAAGACGACGCCGGGATACAGTTGCAATTTGGGGTTTTCTTCCGATTCACGCAAAATGGTTACTGGAAGTTTCTATGTTTATGGTTCACGGAGCGAGTCCGGATCATATACCGTCGAATTCGACCCGGGTATCGGATTCAAACCGTCAGCAGGAATCAATGTGACAGTCAGTCCGTATTTTATGCGTTCGGTTGGTATGGCACAATACATAACAACGGTTTCCGATCCCACAGCATCATCAACGTACGGTGCGCGATACATCTTCTCAAAAATTGATCAAACAGAATTGGCAGCTTCTGTACGGTTGGATTGGACGTTTACACCGACGTTGAGCTTACAATTATACATGCAACCCTTGATATCGGCTGGAAAGTTCTACGGCTATAAAGAATTGAAACAACCCGGTACATTTACATTCAATCGTTATGGGGAAGACGGCTCCACAATTTCCTATGTCGACAACTCGCAAGAATATCTCGTGGATCCGGATGGAGCCGGACCGAATAGTCCGTTCACATTCTCCAAACCTGATTTCAATTATATCTCTCTACGCGGTAATGTTATTCTTCGCTGGGAATATTTACCGGGATCGACTATGTTCTTTGTTTGGACGCACGGTGGATCGGATTATGCCAGCTACGGCGATTTCAATCTCCATCGCGATCTCAATAATCTTGTTTCAACCCCATTACACGAAGACGTGTTGTTAATTAAGTTAACGTATTGGTGGCATCCGTAAAAAATATAATTTGTTGTCAATATTCCTAAACCGCTACAAGGCTCAGAAGGGCTGAATATCAAAGTCAGAATTATCCAGTTTAGGGAGGTCTGCCTTTATCGAATAGCCAACTCTAATTATACTTCACTGCAACAAACGTAATGTCATCGTGTTGCTCGGCAGACCCTTGAAATTGTTGCACCGAATGGATGAGGGAACGTTGTAATTCTTTAGCGGGAAGCTTTTTATTGACTTTAATTAAATTGCAGATCGTATCTTCTCCAAATTGCTCTTGTTGTTCGTTCATCGCCTCAGAAAGTCCATCTGAATAAAAGAAAAAGATAGAATCAGATTGAAGTTGGCGTTGAACTTCTTCGAGACTTTCTTCGAAAATTGGACCACGCTCTAGTCCAAGTCCGATTCCTCGTGAATTGAGGTGCTCAAGATTATTATTTGTGCTGATGATTGCCTTGTTATGCCCAGCGCGACAGATTTGTACTGTGTTGTTTTCCAAATCAAACAAAGCGAGAACCATGGTAATGAATGACTTCCGTTCGATACCGTCATAGAGACGACGATTAACGTGGATGAGCATGTCACGGGGTGTTTGATATATGTGCGATGCTAATTGAATCATCCCTTGGATTTTCGACATGTAAAGCGCCGCCGACATTCCTTTTCCAGATACATCGGCAACGACTACTAAAAGTTTATTCGGACTGAGCTGAATGTAATCAAAGTAATCACCTCCTACAGTGAGGGCGGGAATTGAAATACCTGCGATATCCAGCAGTTCAAATGTAGGACTTGACTTTGGGAGCAAACTTTGTTGGATATTTCTGGCAATTTCTAATTGCTCTTCCATTTTCTGCTTTTCAATCTCGCTCTTATGCAGGCGGGCATTTTCAATAGCAATAGCCGCTTGGCTTGCAACTGTAGAAAGAAGATCGATATCCTCTTGAGAATAAATCTTACCCGACAATTTCGGACCCACATTGATCGTTCCCACCAACCTGTCCTGGATGAACATAGGGACAGAGAGAACGATTCCGGAATTGAGTATCTTTTCTTTATCTGATTGAATCAAAGGAACTGAATCGGGTTCCACATCCAACAATGCGAGAGAAAGAGGCTTCTTCGTTTCCTGAAGCAATCCTATCAATCCGTTTTTCTGTTGAACGAAATCCGAATAATGCTTTGGGATGTTTTTCGTTAAAGAATAACAACCTTCTTTCTCGTCACATAATACGATAGCAATTTTTTCAACGTGCATAGTTACTGAAATACGGTTCGCCATAGAATCAAGAATCTGATCCAAATTCATCAATCGGGGAAGTTCCTGGCTGAATTCGAGAAGAGCTTTTTGATAGTTGTACCGTTCCTGATAAAAACTTCTGTCAATCCAGTCCTGTGTTCTTCTCTTTATCGGATCGAACACGAGTGCAATTGAGATGAACGCGACCGCATTCATTAATTGATTATTTTCCATGCCAAGGAAATAAGAAAGCAGGTTCCCTATTCCAAAAACAATCAGCAAGTATATCGCGGCAAGAGCGGCTGTAATAACGCCGTAAATCAGACTTCGCTTGATAATCAGATCGATATCCATCAACCGGTACCGGAAAATGCTATATCCAAACGCGAGCGGCATACTGATGACGAGAGCAATGGGTAATAAAAATATCGGCTGAAGAAATAGAAATGGCTTAATGAGCAGTACAACAAATATGTATGTAAATGCTGCAAGTCCTAACGCAGACCCGATTAAAATAGGCTTTAATTGTTTCTTGCGCGATTGTTCTACACAACTATAATAGGAGTGTATAAAAATACCGAGACCGGTTGTGAATGATCCGATTAATAATAATGAATTGAGAACCCCCACGAACGGTGGCAAAACAAGTTGCTGCCTGAAAAGAATTGTAAGCGTATTAATAATACTTGCCGTATAAAGCGATAACGTTACCCATTTATTATCAAATGCCTGCTTCCGAACAGGGAAATAGAGAAAGAATCGAACGAAAACTGCTGGTGAAAAAATAAGAGCTGTGAACAACCCTGAACGTACAGCAAAAATTTGCCATTGAGCAAAATGCTGAAGATCAAGACGTGTATTAAACAAACCGAAGAAAAACATAGTCCAAAGACTGAAGCCGCCGAATAACTGCTGAGTCTCTCCCTGAGGTTTAGTCATTACAACAATGAAGCCAACGATAAGGAAACCGAATCCTAATGAAAATACTGAAATGAAAAAAACATCGAAATTCTTCACAATCTCTATTTCAGTCTCAAATTGTTTTTCATTGCGTTCAATCGTGTATACAACTTTGCCGATTGTTCTGATTGAATCGATAATTCTTTGCGCCCGGTTGGCATTATCAAACTGAAATCCATTTACTTTCAAAAGAATATCACCGTTTTTAATTCCCGCCTTATCGGCAACACCCTCGGGAATAACATCAGAGATGAGCAAGCCTTGTTTACCCACCTCCCTTTGGCGCCATCCGCATTCATCACTTCCTTGAACATTGTAGACCATAACAGACATGAAATTCATTACACACAACACAAGCACAATCACGGAAAGGCTTGAATACAAAATACGTATCGTGCCTGGGCGCATTTTCTTCAGCGGATTTATCATAGTTTATATCGAAAGATAATATGAGTAATAAATGGCTCCTTGCTTGATTTTAAATATATTAATCAAGACAAAATAAGGAATGACGGTATGAAAATCAATGGGAAACATGAAGAGATATAGGAATGTTTAAGGATGGAGTCAGTTTTGCTCAAAGAACAGAATTCTTGACACTGAGAATAGAGATAATGCCTAATTGGATGGAAATTCCCGATTGGTCCGCGTAATAGCAGGGTGGACTTATGTGTATTGAGATTATTTTACTCTTTTGAGTATCCCTCGTATTTTCTTCAGAATATTTTCTGCGGCTGGTGGATCGTAATTTGACATGACTATTGCAGTATATCCATTTCCGATGTTTGTCTCAATTCCTGAGTTGATCCCCGGCGCGCCGCCGAAAATTCCCATTCCCCCTGGTTGTTGATTCCCTTGCCCGCTAGGTTGGTTTCGTAATGTATTCCACGTTTCGGCATTCTTGAAAAACATTTTTCTTTCAAGAGCGATGGTAAACTTTAACAAGCCTTCCACTGTCGAGTAACCGCCGCCTGCCGAGCTACCCCGTGCCGGTCTGGTATAAATATTTTTTCGCCACGGTTGATTTGAACTGGCTCGAGTATATCCTTCAGCGAGATTGGGAACTGGGATATCCGCCTCGTACGAATCTGTATTCGACATGCCTGCACATTTGAAGATGTGCTCTTTGACGTAATCGTAGTAACTTTGTCCGGATGCTTTTTCGATGATCGCACCTAAGACAATAAATCCGCCGTTAGAGTATTGCCGCTGTGTTCCTGGCTCGAACTTTAATGAGTCACCTGCAAACATCGGCAGGAAATCACCGATAGCGCGGAAACGATCTTTCGGCGTGCTCTCGAATTTCTCACCGAAGAAATCTCCGACACCTGACGACATATCGAGCAGATGCCGGATTGTTACCTTCTCTGCAGCTGTTTTGTTGGGATAGTCGGGAAGAAATTTGATAATCGGATCATTGAAAGATAATTTTCCCTGTTCATAAAGCTGACCTATTGCAATCTGAGTAAAGATTTTATTAATTGAGCCGAGATTGAATTTAGTCTCAGGAGTATTTTTAAACTTAAACTCTTTATTTGCCATCCCAAACGACCTTTTCAAAATCGGTTTATTTTTTGCGGCAATCAGAACCGAACCGGAGAACAGATCATTCTTCGATTGTTCGCTGAGAAGTTGAACGATCGTTTTTAACGCTTCGATCTCTGTAGTTTTAGTTGCATAGGCAGATTCCGGCGCATCGGTATCCTCAATGCGTATGCCGACGATTTTATGCGGCGGCTCCGGCTCAAGCTCGAACGTGAATAAAAACCATTCGTCTTTTTTGGTATGCATCAGAGCTGAAATAGAAGCGGCTGTGGCTCCCTGAATTTGTTTTAACGTAAGCTCTTCCATATTTGCGTGCATCTGCCTATACATGGATAATCTTGCTTCGACCGGACGCTGTTCAAGTGAAGCTTGGGAGATATTTTCCGTTAAAAACGCTCGCATCGTTTCTTCACCGCCGTTGAAAGCTGTTATATATTTTTCTACAAGATCATTGGATTTGCCGGTTTGTACCTGCTGGGTGAACGCATAGTTTGCCGATACAAAGAGAACAAAGAAGATTACCATCAATTTAGATTTCATATCTTTCCTGAATATTTGAGATTCTTATAATTAGACAACATTATGCATCTTGGGTTGACAAAACAACTACCCAATATCTTATAAATTATTTTAGTTGTTTCAAAGCCTTCCTGCTGCAAGCGCGGAGACCTGCAGTAGCATGTGGAAGCATCTGCTCGATTGTTAATCGCAGCTCGTTTATGATTCCGGGTTCATCTTTTGCAACTTTCGCCAGCACATACATCGAGTATGCTCTGACAGCAATTGGACTGCCCGGATCGGCAAGCTCGTTGAAACAAACGGTTACTACTTCACCAAGATATTTTCGGGGGATTTCAATATATTGAAGCATGCGCGTTACGTTTCGCTTTACGGCGCAATGAACATTTTCCTCCTGCATTTTCTTCAGCATAACCGGAAGCCAAGGTGTGATGAGAGTAGGATATTTCTCGCCGCAATATCCTACTGTCCATGCAGAGCGTTGGGAAACTATCGGCTCACCATTGAGGAAAAGCTCTATCAATTGTTTGAAGCGCTTCCGGTCGCTGCCGATCCACCCGGCAATCTTCACAACCTGCCGCTTCGAGTGTTCTTTGAGGATTTCGGTTTGGAGATTCATAAGTGAAGAAAATTAACAAGATTTTGGAGAATATTCAAATCTGTTCTGTAAGATTGAAGTCGTATTTGATTTTTGGGGAAATAATATTATATTGGTTCTAAACTTCTGTCAATATACTTCATTGACAGAGAAAAAGAACCAAGGCGTATTATATGGATAAAATCATTAAATATTTCAATTCAAATCACGGTTATGCTCGGATGAAGGACCTAAAGAATCAATCTTTCCATCCACGCGATATAGCTAACCTCCTTGAAAAGGGGATTATTGAAAAGGTAAAACCGGGTCTTTATAAACTGGTCAATTTTGATTATGATCAAAGTATTAATAGATCGCTTGTTGATGTGTGTAACGCTATTCCTCAGGGAATTGTGTGCCTTTCTTCTGCACTTTCCTTTTACGGACTGACCACGTTTAATCCTTCCGAAGTTCTTGTTGCAATTCCAAATTCTTGGAAACCTCATAAGATCATCTATCCTCCGGTTAAATTTTATTATTTCCGCGATCGATTTTATACGCCGGGAATTCTACGAATGAAAAAAGGTGGAAGCGAAGTGCGAATCTACAATAAAGAAAAAACTGTCTGCGACATGTTCCGTTATCGTAATAAACTTGGAGTGGACATTGCACTTGAGGGACTGAAAAACTACCTCAAGCTAAAAGAATCGAATATCAACAAGCTTCGTAAATATACAGAGGTTTGTCAGGTGAAAACGATAATGATGCCGTATGTGAAGGCGATCGTTGGATAATGAAGAGTGGCTATTGGGACTAAAGAGTCTGGAGATGGAAACGACAGTTAGGATTTCGGATTGGAGGTTCATGGATGGCATTAGGGAAAGAGGTGTTTCGTTTTAATAGTAAGATAGTCATCTTAAACTGAGTAATTGTGAAACAAGTAAGTGCACATCGGTATATGCACTCAATTCATACAATTTCGTACCTCTATTAATGTCATTTTGATTTTGCTCTATTGCCCAAGCTCCGTTTTCCAATGCAGTTGAAGTTTTGTCTTTTAAACTTACATAATGATCATATATTTTTTCATAATCAGGATAATGGCTTTTCAGATTGCTTATTAATTCATCACATTTCGTATAAGATTTTAGTGATCGCGTAAAATGTAAGAGAAGCCAATATTCAAAACAGATTACAGAAAAGGCGATGTTAATATTGTTAGAAGATGCCATATTAAATGCTTGCGGAATATTTTGATGTCCATTCCTATCAAAGACTACCCAAACAAATTCGTAGGGATTTCTCTCCCTTTTAGCTTGTTTAATTCTTTCTTTCGCTTCCTTCACAAGACCGAGTGGTGAATAATTTGAGGGTTGATAGATAGTGATATCGACCGCAGCTAGATGTCTTCTAATTATCTCGTCATGTTTTATCCCATTAAAGTAACTTTGTTCTGTTTTTCCTTCACAAAGTATCAGTCCTCTTTTCCTAAGATATATATTTTTGTCTTGTCGAAGTCGGCGGGTCATATCAAAAACTGGATATAAAATCAAGCTCGTTGATAACTGGTGTACCGCCGAATCTACCACTTAAATACAATTTTTCATATGAAAATTCTTTCCTAACTCCCTTAATATCAGATAATGAATATAACTTTGTAGCTCCATCAGTTTCTTTTTCGGTAAACCAAATTTGATCCCTTCTAAATAATTCCTTATCCAACAGTGAGATATCGTGGGTAGCAAATATTAACTGAGCGTTATTGGGATTGGTTTTAGGGTTGTGGAATAATTTGATAAGTAATCTGGTTAATAAAGGATGTAAGCTTTTATCTAATTCATCAATGATTAACACTGTGCCATCGCTTAAAGCATCAAGGATGATTCCCCCTACAGCTAATAATTTTATTGTCCCCATAGATTCATCTTTAAGCTGGAAGAAAACATCGTCCGATGTTTTTCCTTCTTCAAAAGCTTTATGAACCGTTTTAATTTCATATTTATACCGTTCATAAATTTGTTTCTTTACGTCATCAGGTAGGTTTTCAGGGAGCTTTATTTGGTCGGTGGGAACGGGATTTATCAAAATAGATGATATACCAGTATCAGCAATTCTAACTAGCTTATCTAAATTCTCTTTTAGTTTTGTATCCTTTTTTTCTGCAATAAATTTCGTATAGGAACTAATGAGATTTTCATCGCTATCAGTATTTCGAAATACTCTTGAAAAGAAATATTTAGCAAAAAAAAGAAATGGTGTTTTTAATTGCTCAATATTGCTATTAGCTCCTTTGGATAAAAAGAGCTGATTGTTTAATAATTGTTTCTCAACTCCTCGTCTGTCACCCTTTAAAGAAGTACCAAAATCAATTGGCTTGCTTTTTTCTCTGATGAATAACTTAGTCGGTTGCTTCTTGGGATAAAATAATAGTGATTCCTTAATAATATCAGTTTCCGTATAAGAAACCGAATAATGATAACGAATATTATCTTTGGCAATGAAATCAATTTCAAGATTAATTGGTTTGTCCGATGATTTTTTGTCAAGCTTAAAGGGTTCATATCGAGAAATCCTATCGTTTAATTTAAAATTACTTGAACTACTCACCAAGTATTCAAGAACTTGTAATGCCCTCAGTAAATTTGTTTTACCAGAGGCATTCCTTCCGTAGATAATAGAAGATTTATTTAATCTGAAATTGTCTTTTGTTACCGTCAAATTTTCGGGATGTTCACTAACCCTCCCCGATGATAGCATCGACAAGGTCTGTTTTTCTTTTAGTGATCTGAAATTTTCTGCAGAGAATTCTATAAGCATTTTAGGTGCCTAATATAAAATTGAGTTTATTTTTGTAATATTATTGCAAATAACGATTTGATTAATAAATGTAAGTTAAAAATTCTTCAATTGCAAGTAGGTAACCAGTTTAGTTCTAAGTGAAGGTCTATCTATGGTCCCAAAAACACAAGCAGGTAATCTGATTAATAATGCTTGATGATTCGTCTCCTATCCTCATTCTCCTTATCCCCTTTGTAATAAACCTCAACTAACTCAATCCTGTCTTTTTTATTAAAGTAAGTATAAATCACTAGCATGGCAAATAGAACTACTTTGCTTACTGGCTATTTTTGTTTCAGTTCTCAGTGGCAGTCAATCCCGTAATCCCAAAATACAATGAGTTATCCTGCAAGTGAATGTCCATATGGCGTTTATTATACGCGTGCCACAACATCAGAATAACGCTCTAATGTCAATAATAAATAAGATATATGTTTCGCTATTGGTGTAGAAAAAATTGATATTGATATAGTAACTATTAGCCCATTGTACTTGCCATCATCACAAGGGCGAAGGCTCTAATAGGCTCGTAGGGGGACGTTACGTAAAACAGTCCCGCAATGCGGGATCGTATGCCTACCTTGATTCTATACATCTACGCTGCTTTTTCTATTCTACGGCACGTTCGGATGCCATTTCTCTTAACTAAAAAATAATTAATGACAAAAAAGACAAATTTTAAACAGCGCAATACAATTAGACAATATAAAGAGTCTGTCATAGAGCAGGGTATTATGAGCGAAGTTGAATGGCAAAGATGGCAAGCATCGTATGTTGTAATACGAAGAAAGATTTTCTTAGAAATCCTTGAAACCGAAGAGAAAGGTTACAAACAATGAAAAACACAACTGTATTATCAAATATCCAAGATTGTTTCATTACGATTACTCACAGTTACTCTGATCCAAGCTCATGGATTGTTAAGCGCTGGAAGAAGTTGATGTGGTTTAAAAAGCTGATCTCAACTGATTGGTTTAATGATGAGCAACAAGCGTTGGCATATGCAAAGAAAATCAAGTGTGAACATCACGGAAAGGAAATACTTCACCATGCAGGGTAATAATTATCAAGCAAAACACCCGAGGGGAAGTTCTCCTCCAATCGAAGAAATAGAACGAGGGTTTGACAAATGGGTATTGGGACTTCGACCAATCGAACAAATCCCCCAAGACTTGTTAGGAAAAAATCAGAAGAAAGTATTAACAGCCAAGGTATAGTCAAGTGATGCAACTTGATGAAGAATGACGGTGGCAGGATGATGGAGGAGAGGGTGGATAAATACAGTGAGGCGAAGCGTCGGTAGTATTATAAATTAATGAGTAATGCTGTTTATTGTATATAAAGTGACTTATGTCTTAACGCGGTAATATAAATATTTCGCTTTGGGAACTCGGTACAATTGATTCGATGTTGAAGAGAATGAAGAGAAGTTGTTAAGGAAAGTAACAGAATGATGAAAAGGAAATAAAGATGCCTGTACTATTAATTACTTACGATCACAGCAAGATGAGTCCGATGGTTGACCCCGTCCCGAATTTTGTTAAAGAATACAAGCATGTTCAACTTTCTGAAAGTTCATATGCGATAGAAACGGATGAAAAGACTATGACGATTTTCCATAAGATCATGCCGTTTCTCAGTTCCAATGCTTACCTGTTCATCGTAACGCTTACACAGCCATTTACGGGCCAAGGTATGGAACATGTAAGTGAATGGCTCCGGAAACGTCTTCCTGAAGATTAACAGGTTGTCTTGTTTATGGAAAAGAATCTATCATTCAGTTCCGCTCTTATTGCGGAGTCGAAAATAAATCTTTACCAACTTTATTATGATAGTGAAATGGATTCAACATACAATCAAATAAGAATGGCAAGCCCTTTCGCCTGCCATTTAAAATATTAGGATTGGAGCGACAACTCTATTTTATTTCAACCGTCCAGCCAAACTCATCTTTAAATCTGCCGTACTGGATACCTGTGAGTGTGTCATAAAGTTTATGCGCTACTTCACCTGTTTTGTTGTTGTTGATTACAATCCGGTGCTCGTTCCAATTTAACTCGCCGATGGGAGATATAACGGCGGCAGTCCCGGTGCCGAATGCTTCTTCTAATTCTCCCTTTTGATACGCTTCAAATAGTTCATGAATCGAGATTTTTCTTTCACTCACTTTCATTCCCCAATGTTTGAGTAGAAATATTACGGATTCGCGTGTAACACCCGGCAGAATACTTCCGCTGAGATCCGGTGTGATCACTTCTCCTTTAACTTTGAAGAAGACATTCATCGCTCCTACTTCTTCGATATATTTTCTCTCTATCCCATCGAGCCAAAGAACTTGAACGTAACCTTTCTTGGCGGCTATTGTTTGAGCTTTCATACCACCCGCATAATTACCAGCAGCTTTCGCAAACCCGGTGCCGCCGCGAACCGCGCGAACATATTCAGGCTCGACGTAAATATTTACAGGGGCGATCCCCTGCGGGTAATACGCTCCGACAGGTGAGAGAATTATTATAAACTTATATGTATTCGAGGCGCGTACTCCGAGGAATGGATCGGTCGAGATAACAAAAGGGCGGATGTAAAGCGATGTACCGACAACAGTCGGTATCCAGTCCTTATCTAATTTAACGAGCGTTTTAATTGCCTCGACACCGAAGTCGACATCGATTGTAGGCATACACATGCGGTCATCGCTGCGATTGATTCTTTCCATATTCCGGCGTGGACGGAAGAGAAGCATCCTCCCATCAGTTGAGAGGTACGCTTTCATTCCCTCGAATATCGCCTGACCGTAATGCAGGACGGACGTCGCTGGATCGAGCACCAGAGGTTGATAGGGAATGATACGCGGTTCGTGCCAGCTCTTTCCTTCGGAATAATCCATGATAAACATATGGTCGGTAAAATATTTACCGAAGCCAAGATTTTTTTGATCCGGTTTTAGTTTGGGGTGTTTTGTCGTTTCAATTTTAATTTGCGCAGACATTTATTAAACTCCATTAATTGGGGAATAGATAAAAGAATGTCTTACAATCAGGATTTACAATCATTTAATTATACCATTTTTTTTATGAGATTACAAATATACTCGGATGATCGATAACGCACGAATGAACATTACTCTGGCTGAATTAATTAAATATCATATTGCGTAAATGCAGATACTAATAAATGGAGAAGGGCAAGAAAGATGCTTGCCCTTCTTCGATAATTTTAGATTCCTGCAATTTTACTTCACTAACATAAATTTGCGTGTATCGACAAATGTACTTCCTGCCAACGGCTGTGCGATCAATCTATAATGATATACACCGCTGGAGAGCGAGCTGGCATCGAAATGAACATCATAGATGCCGGATTGTTGCCGCTCTTTATTCACGAGTGATGTTACTTCTCGTCCCAACATATCGTAAACCATTACCGTTACAAGCGCTTCTTCCATTAATTCATAGCGAATGGTTGTAGCAGGATTGAACGGATTGGGATAATTCTGATGCAGACTAAATTGAGACGGCATTGTTTCCAGTTTGGTAATCGGCGAATTCTTTGATAGAGTTGTACCTGCGGTCTCAACTGTAAATTGCATGAAATCGCCTGAGCATGTGAAATTTTTAGTCGTTCCAGTAGATAATACTCGCAATCGGATTTCACCGGTAGAAGAGATATAATTTGCCGGAGATGTTTGTATGTTTGTTATTGTAACATCTGTACTGCCGACAGAACGTGAATCTATTTGCGTCCATATTGATGTAGTCCAATTGTAAAGGTGTAACGATTGAGTGACAGTACGCGAATTTTTCCCATCGTAAGTGATCGTTAGTTTTGATACACTACTTGGCGCTTGAGTGATTGTCTTATTGCCGTACCAGTCGGTTTTCCTCGTTCCGGTAATGGTAGAATTAACGACATAATAGCTGGCGTTGTTTGTCGCTAAATTGGAATACGTGCCAGTACTGAGAGTTCCAACCAGAATTGCAGTCCCGCTTGGCACATAGCTGAAAGTACCACCGGTCTGGAACGAGTGATCGGTCGAAGTCGCGGTGTTACCTGCTGCATCGGCAGAAATAACGCGATAATGATATACACTGTTCGCACTCAAACCGCTCAATGAAACAGTATGAGATGTTACTCCGCTTGCGCCGGTCGTTGAACTCCCGTACGACGTGGTCAAGCCATATTCTACAACTGAGCTGGCAGGTTCATCCGTTGTCCATGTAATGATAGCGCTGGAAGTAGCAACCGATGAAGAGTTAACGGCTGAGATAACAGGTGGTGTGATATCAGATGAGCCGCCGTCTCCTGGATAGTTGTTTGTAGTTGTACCGTAAGAAACGGTATAGCTGGTTCCGGAAGTTCTTAATATTACATGATTATTAGCCACGACACCATCTCCTGCGGAAATAGTTCCTCCTGAACCGGTGGCAGTTTGGTACATATAACAATTTGCGGTGGCGAGCCGGTCTATAACCAATTGTGTAGGATGGCCATAAGTGTTTGTTCCAACAGAAATAATACCGGCTTCAGCTTGCAATGTATTGACAAATACTTGGTTTGTACTGTACAAACTACCATGATGATTTATTTTGAATGCGTCAACATCCCCGACTTGTGGAGCAAGCGGCGTCTCGTTATCTGCATAAGCACTGGATTCTCCGCCTAAATCGCCGCCGGTGAAATACTGGAACGAATTATAAATTAACTTCCATCCAATACTTAAATCATTTTCGCTTCCGGTCGCACCGGCTACAATGCCATAGTTGATAACTTCGCCATCGGTGGCGACACATTGCATGGTAACACCGCCGCCAAGATCTATTATCTGACCTAATGCAACCGCATATCTTCTGCTTGTAGAATTTGCCGCAGTTACATAATCGGTAAACGCTACAGTTGTTGGAAGCGGTGCATCGCTTCCCCTATCGTATACGGCACCTATATTAGCTGCGCCTAATCCGTTGATGATTTCATCAAGTCCGCCCAAATGGTCGGCATGATAATGTGAGCAAATAACATAATTGAGAGATGTGATACCCAGAGACGATAAGTATGGAATAATAATGTTGGTACCGTTTCCTGTGTTCCCTCCATCTATCAACGTTTTTGATCCGGTAGGTGAAATAATCAGCGTTGCATCTGCCTGCCCGACATTAATATGATGGATTGCTAATTCCTGTGAGCATAATGTGAGAGTATAAATGAAAACAAGAACTACTAACGGTAAAAAATATTTCTTCATGATTACCTCTTTTATGTTTTATGATGGTTCGGTTAGTTAAAGTGTTTGTGCGGGAGAATGAAATCCTCGGAGCACTGTGTGTTATGTGAATACATTAGCGATGAAAGCTGTGCCATGTTTCATGAGACGCTCCTTTGATGGGTTAAGTGAATGAAATGGGTTTGCACCGTGTATGAACGGCGCAACTTATTCCCTGAAGATGTGGTATCGTGTGTCTGCAACTACTTTGCGTAGTATCTTTTTATCTTCGAAAATATAATCAAATTGATTACCTTTGTCAAGGGATTTCTTGCCAAATTACAAAAAATCCCGACTTCATGGTCAGGATTTTATCTCTAACTAATCTATGTCAAGTAACAGTTATTTCTTTCTGGTGTATACCATCTCGCCGACTTTTGAGTTCGGATGCAGGGTGGGATCCTGGAATTCGAATATCCATTTGTCCTTATCAATGAAACGGATAACATAACCCGCATTCTTATCGTGTTCACCTGTTATTACATCGTCCATTTTACCGTACATCGTCAGAATGGTTCCAGTTTTATCGAAACCGCCCTCGGCTGTGAACATTGCGGTGCTGGTATTATCAATCCAGAACATGATATATTTTTTATCGACATTATCGTAGCCGTTGAAACCGATACCGTTCATCGGCATTCCCATCATTTCGCTGTTCATATTGTGCTGGAGGAATCTTCCATCGAGCACCCATTTCAACTCTGCTGTGCCCTTTGATGTTACAGGTGGCTTATCGGGTCCTTCCATCCACATCGTTGTTGCGATATCCCATGAGCCTGCCAAGTCGTTGAGTTTCTTGTGTGCATCGCCCGGGGCAGAAGCTTCCATCCATTTTTTCATGGCAGGATCCATGTCGGGTTTGTTCTCTTGGGATCGAGTCAAATTCGAACTGAACAATAACACTAATACAAGTGTTATTATAGCCGGAATTTTATTTTGTTTCATTTGTATATTCCTTTCTTATTTATAAAGTAAATTTATTTGCGGAGAAGTTTTAATGTATGATTCCATGAAATAGTTTGTTCACCCAATGATACATGTTTGAACAATTTATCATGGATAATAGTTCTGTCTGAAAATTAACTAAAAAAATAAAAAGGGCAAGCTTTACGCTTGCCCTTCAAGATATCTTCATCTTATGATTACTGAATTATGGAAATCAACTAAAATTCATATCCTACGCCAAAACTCCAAGCAAAAATATCCATACCGTGTGTACCTGGCATTCTTTTATCGATTGGCGGTGATAAGAGCTGTACTTCTTTATCCCTGCCAAATAAGTATTCTACACCAAGATCGATAACAAAACTTTCAATCTTGTAACCCGCGCCTACTGTTACGCCGGTGTAGTCAATGCTTGGGAATAGTATGTTGTAGGTTTCAACCGGAGCCGGAGCGGGGTCGGTATAAATGCCGGCACGCAAATCTAAATTATCATTGACTGTATAGCAAGCGCCCAGCCGAACTTGCGTAGCATCGTTCCAGCGTAGTATGAATTTGTTGTTATCGCCAGGTGTGAGGGCAGCCATCCAGCGTGCGTTATCGAATTTAGTAGTAAATACATTTTCGCTCTTAGACCACTGACTGAACTGCACGTCAAAAGTTATTACCAAATTATCCATTGGTCTATAAGCTACACCGCCGGCGATCCACAGGGGCCAGGAAACATCTCTGTCGAAATCACTTTCTGTCGCGCCTGTTCCAGCCATTGCGGGGTTTTTCGCGGTGCCGCTCATCGTTACGTCTATTTTTGTTCGAACCGATAGACCAATGCTGAATGTGCTGTTCGGTTTAAATAACGTACCCATTGTTACTCCATATCCCAATCCGGTAGAACTTTCATCATATTGATATCCGCCTCCACCGGGGCGTTTCATATCGAACATGCCGTAAAAAATATTTAACGTAATACCCATTGAAAATTGGTCTGAGAATTTATACGCTACGGCGGGGGAGATATTAATAACACCGATTTTACTCATCCATTCAACACTCGGATTGCCGCTGAGCGCAGCGAGATCTGTTCCGTCCCACTCAGAACCTATACCTGCGGGCACGTAAACGCCAAGTCCCCAAGTTAAACCTTCTACAAGCTGACAATGATAATAACCCATCAAATTGGGAGAGATGTAATGATTGGTTTTGGTTTTTGTATCGATATTATAAGGTGCGAGTTTGTATGTACCCATCGGTACGATATCTGTTGCGAACACGCCGACAAAGTTTTTCTGCATCTGAGTTAATCCTGCCGGATTCCAGTACAATGCAGAATAATCATTTGCTAAACCTACGAAGGCACCACCCATCCCAAAACCTTTTGGACCAATACTATTTAAGCTCAAGCCATTCGGAAAGGCCGTTCCGGCTGATAACAATAGTATTACAACAACACAGTAGATTTTGAATTTCATAGAGGTTCTCCAATATTAATTTATATTGTGTGAATTACGTATTTAATTCTGCTTAATGACATTCTTCTTTGCACCCCACGGATCGATTAAATCTTTCATCGTGCCTATTACAATAATTATATCTGAAAGGCTGAAATCAGATTAAAATACATAAAGAAATATTTGAAAGCAAACTGAAAATATAATTTATATTTTAGCCGGGTTGATTATATGTAGTGTTGATTTCCAATCAAAAAAGAGCAAAATATATATGGTTCGGGTAAGCCGATGCTGTATATACCGTATAAATGTACAGGGTGGTATCCAAATCCATTAATAACTCAAAATCAGTATCGGAAGGAGATATTTATCACAGGAGCGTTGTAAAATCAAGGATGTTTTCTATTTTATAAACAAACATCATTATACCTTAACATTCATCAAGTGTGAAAGGATCGTTCTTATGAATTCCAACTCTATTTTGAGGAAGATGCTTTTTCTTTTCAGTATTATCGCAATGATATCCCAGCCGTCGTCTTTACTAAGTTATCCGAATGGTGTGACTGGCAGGACTTTAAAAACAACTCTTTCGGGCTGTGGAAGTTGTCACGGCTCCTCGGCTACATCGGGACTCATCGTTAGTATCACTGGTCCGGATACCGTTATTATTGGACAGACATATAGTTTTACCGTGACTGTTACGGGCAGTAGTGGATCAAATGGGGGAATAGATATTGCATCTTCACGCGGTACTTTGGCTGCTGTTTCATCAAATCTCAAGTTAAGCAATTCAGAATTGACTCATAGTGCAAAAACATCTCTACCTGCTACCTACCAATTCAATTATACAGCCCCAGCGGCGGCAGGCAACGATACACTATGGGCAACCGGAAAGGGTGGAAGTTTCACAGAATGGAATTGGGCTCCCAATAAATTTCTCCGTGTTACACTCGCGACAGAAGTTGCCGAACAGAAGTATCTACCCTATAAATTTGTATTGGACCAGAATTATCCAAACCCATTCAATCCCGCCACATCCATTCGTTATTCGATTCCACTCACAGCAACTGTTACTTTGAAGATATATGATACAAATGGAAAAGAAATATCTTCATTAGTGAATGAAACGCAAGAGTCCGGAGATCATTCGGTTGAATGGAACGGTGAAGGCATGCCTTCGGGTGTATATATGTACCGAATTACAGCCGGATATTATATGGAAACAAGGAAGATGATTTTACTAAAATAATATTTGTGGATATGACAAGAAAGCCCGGCGAAAAAAGGTCGGGCTTATTTTATTGCAATCTATTTTATCAATTCCGTTTCCCCGTACATGTTTATGCGCGGCGGTTCAAAATATATTATCGCTCGATGGTTACCCCAAAAAAGCGAATACTCAATAACTGTGCATTCGGATGATTGGTCTTAAGATCGATGTTGCCATTTATTGTACCAAGAGATTTCGGAATAAATGAAACGGTAAGCGTGATTTCTTCGTTCGGCTGGATAATGTCTTTCGAGAGAGTTGGTTTGACCATGTCTAATGATGAAACGACGGAGGAAATCTTTATCTTTTCCGTTCCTACATTTTTTATTGTAAGACTTTGCGTAACAGTTGAATTTTTAGCAGCGCGGACATAGAAATACTCAGGATTTACATCAAATATCTTGATAACATTAGCTGTGAACCGTATTTCAACGCTCCGGTTCGAGTCATCGTTTGTTACCATCGATACCATTTTCTCAACCTGTCCGGCAAATTTTTTTGCATCGAAAGTAATATGCAGCAGTGCGCTATCTTTAGGTGATAGATGATCGTTCGATAAAAGAGTCGCGGTACAGCCGCAGCTTGCGCCAACTTCGGATAGTATGAGGGTATCTGTTCCAATATTCTTGATGACAAGAGTCCGCTTGGTCGGTGCAAAGTTCGGCACATCGCCAAAATCGATTCGTTTTCCTTCCGCGATATAGAATTTTGGCTGGCTAATCAACGAACAGTCGAAAAGCCACCCGAAAACAATTAGATATGAAATTATTTTTAAGGGATTCATTCTTTTCATCTATTTTCTGTTAATCCATGCAACAACATTAAGATCGAATGATTTTTGCAGAGCATGATCGGTTGTAAGTTGAATTGTGCCTTGCAGCGAGCCTGGCTTCGTTGCATGGTATACAGCCTGAAGTTGTGTCTCCTCGCCTGGCAGTAGAGTGTTTTTCATTAACGTCACTTTTAAATTGTCGAATTTTGTTTCGACCGATAAAATTTTTATTCCCTTCTCTTTGGATGGATTAGAAATAGTCATGGTTTTCGAATACGTCGAATCAACGATAGCACGATCGAATAGGAAGCTTCGCGGAGAGAATTTAAGAACTTCAATAACGTTTGCAGTAAATTGAATGGTAACTTTTGGTTCTGTAGTATCGTTGGAAGATATATAGACTTGTTTCGTAACTTTACCGCCTTGACTCTGAGTATCGAAGCTGATGGACAATTGGGTTGAATCTGAAGGTCCTACCGCTCTTTCTTTCAATAAAGTTGCAGTACAGCCGCATTGAGCTTTCACCTGATTGATCCATAAAGTGTCGGTTCCGACATTTTTTACCATTACGATGCGTTCGCCTTTTTGTCCTTTATACAGATCGCCGAGATCGAATGCAGTACTCGGAATGATCTTAATTCTTGGCTGGGCTAACGTTACCGATGTTAATAAAAATAATAATCCGATGATTAAAGAAATATTCTTGTTCATTGTAATAACTCCAGAGTGGTAAAAATTTAGTTATTAAAAATATATCAAAGTCCCCGTTGAAATTCAAGTGCTATCCGGACGCGTGAATGCCATTAAAATCATTTAATTATTTCTTCTTTTGAATGATTTTAAATATTCGATTCTCTTTATCAATTTCAACAGTGTCGGGCTGATTGTTAACAGGGAATTTGAATGATTGTACAGCAACACTATCAATAACATTAAAATTTATGATTGAGTTCATTGTAGTTAAACTGACGGTAAGCGGCAGGCGATATAAAATCTTGCCGGCGGTTTTTTGTTCGATTGAAACTGTAATTTCTTTCTGTGAAGTTCCTTCGGAAGAACTCCATTCGTATTCGAGCACCGGACGATCGACAGAATCGGCTGAGGCATATACCCACTGGTTGAAAAACCAGCGTAGATTTTGACCGCTGATCTTTTCACAGACATCAATGAAATCCTCGGTTGTGACATTGCGGTAACGGAGGTTAGGACTCGTAACGTAATTACTTAAACAAGAAAAGAAGGTACTATCGCCGAGCATTCTTCTTAACATATGCAGTACAATTGCGCCCTTGTAAGATTGCGCGGGCGAAAAAGAATCCCAGAATGCAGTATCGCTCTTGCCGATGACCGAACCGGCATATGTGCCGTTGTCCATAGCCATCATACTATTAATGTACTGTTGATATACTTCGGGACCTCTTCTATGTTCAAGGTATAGAGCTTCAGCATAAGTAGCGAAGCCTTCGTTCAGCCAGGTGTGATGCCAGTCTTGTGGAGTAAGCATATTGCCGAACCAGTGATGAGCGATCTCGTGAGCGAATGTCAGTTCATACTGGCGATCTCCAGTAAAGAAGTTTTTTTGTATACTGCAGATAGTCTGGTTTTCCATCGTCATATCACCTTCGATTTCTGCAAACCCCAACTTTTCGTTCACGAAAGGATATTCGCCAAAAGTTTGTCTGAAATACTCCATGATCTTCGCAATATTCTGAAAATCGATTTTTGCTTTCCCTGTATCTTCCGGAAAAACATAATAATATATTTTCATCGTTTTACCGCCCGAACCTGTGTATTCCTCGGATGATTCATTGTATCTTGCAACAGCGAAAGAAAGGAGGTAGGTTGACATCGGATATTCTGTCGACCAGTGAAAAGTTGCTTTGCCGTCGTGACGCTCAATATTTTTTAGCAGACCGTTCGATACTGCTGTCAAACTATCGGGTACAGTAATAGAAATGGTTGCTGTTGCCTTGTCTGACGGAACATCTTTACAGGGCCACCAATTACGAGCAAAACTGGGTTCACTTATAGTCGCCGCTCTATCGGGGGATGCAAAGTATATACCACCGCCATCGTAATTTCCGGTGAAATCGGAAATGCCGTGATAGAATATCTTCAATTTGATGGAGGATGAAGGATGAAGGATGGAGGCTAATTGAATTGTCAGGAGATCGGAATTATGTTGAAAAACGAGTTTGTTTTCTGAAAATAATATTGAATCGATAGTAAGTGTAACGTTAGATGCGTGAAGGGTAAATTCATTTGTGGGCTGGAGAAAATCGGCAGTTATTTCGACATTACCATAAAACGATTTCTTTGCGAGATCCAATCCGATTGATAAATTGTAGTGTGTAACGTTGTAATTGATTAGGAATGAATCTATTTGACCTATCACGCTGGCATTACAAAGAATAAGAAACAGGGATAGGATAATAATTGATATTTTATTTGTCATATTAGAATCAATTCAAAAGTCAAAATTAAAAAGTAAAAAATCTCGTAAAGAAATTTAATACCATTTACCACTCTTCCATCGTCAATCATCCAACATTCCATCAATCCAATACTCCAACTATTTAAATATTTTTACTAATCATTAATAATTCACAACTCATCCTTCATCCTTCATCCTTCAAAATATTCCCTTAGCCATTCCGCCATCGACCAACAGATTCACTCCGTTAATATAGCTTGCTCTTTCAGATGCGAGGAAAGCGATAACATTGCCGATCTCCTCGGGTTTGCCTAACCGACCGGCGGGAATATCTTTAGTAACTTCCGCTAAGTATTTTGCGATAGATATTTTGCGCTTGGCAGAGCGTGCTATCATAAGTTCTTTTTGGCGATTCGTGAGTGTGTTCCCGGGACAAACTGTATTTATGGTGATGTTCTCTTTTGCAAATTTATTCGAGAGAACTTTTGTGAGTCCGTGAATTCCAGGTCGCAGCGTGGAGGAGATTATCAGATCGTTGATGGGTTGCTTGCCGGAAATCGAAGTAATTGTAATAATCCTTCCCCAATTTTGTTTGATCATGAAAGGCAGAACTTCCCGGCTTAGTCGGATCATGCTTTTGAGTGTTAGATCGACTCCTTTTTCCCACTCAGCTTCCGGCATTGTCAGAATGTCGCCGGTTGGAGGACCGCCCGCATTGTTTACGAGGATATGAATCGTGCCGAATTGTTTCTTCACAAACGAGACTAATTTCTTAATGTCTTGCAATCGAGAAACGTCCGCAACGAACGGCACAATTTCGGCATCCGTGAGTTTGTGAATTTCTTTTGCCGTCCGCTCGATTGCTTTTTTCTTGCGCGAGCAGATGACTACGATTGCGCCTTCCTGTGCAAGCGATGTTGCCGCCGCTTTGCCAAGTCCTTGACTTGCAGCAGTAACGAGTGCGATTTTAGATTTGAGACAAAGGTCCATATTATATTTCAACTTTCATTAAGTTTTGTTTAAGAGGTTTGCCTTAATATTTGCGTAGACATTTGGAGAACATAAATCTCCATCGATATATGTATCGTCATCGAACTGGTCCACAACCCAAACGTAGCGTATTTTTTTTCCTCTCCTGATTTCCATCGGGACCAGATGTGCTCCCGTTGTGTATATTTTGGGCTCTGATTCAGTGAAAAAGAAATCATCAAGTCTTTGCTCAACTTTTAAAGACATCACAGTTCTCCTTTTTTACTGGAACCTAAGGAGCCTTTCTTTAATTTCCAAATGTAAGTCTTGCTATCGGAATACTTCTTTGAAAATTTGAGGAAGTCGTTCATCAATATTTCCAGAGAAGCCTTTGTATGGAATTCCAAGATTCTTCAAGACCGTTGTAAATCTCTTGAAGCCGTCACTGTTCCGGAGTTCGACCCACTCAATTCTAAGCTGAGTAAGTTGTTTCTTGTTTAAGTCAGAAAGTTTGTCGGCGATGAAAACTCTGCTGTCACGAGCGATGACAGCATCAGCACTTTCGGGATTTCCTTTGCCCATCAGTTTAACTTCGCAACGGTGAAGCTCTTTGTCGGTGTCCCCAATGATATAGAAGTCTACTTCTCGCATTGAAACAGGCAAACTGCTTTGATCATAGTGCTTTACAGGTACATTGAATAGTTTGCATAGTGTCATCATCAATGGCTTCTCGACTTGTTTGCCAGCGGTGCTCCATAAACCACCACGAAGCGCAGCCCGTTTGACCGCAAGGGTATTGATGATTATTAGGGTTTCGTTGATGTTGAGTTCAACACTCACACTTCTTAGCTTGATGGTGAGGGTGATATTGATGTCACCATCGTTTTCAATCAAGGTGTTGATGGATTCATAGAGAGTATCGTAATGCTCAAGAGATGCTTCGAGGACAATTTTCTTCGTGGCACTATTGTACATATTGGAAATCGTCTTTTTGTTCAGACCTGAGTTTATGGAAATGTCATTGGAGGAGAGATTGGGGTCAAGAAGTTCTTTTTTGTACCAGTCGATGGTGACGTTTTGGTTCTTGAGTTTGGCATCAATGATCCGCTTGAAAAAATCCATGACATACTGGAGAAACTCAGCGTCAATGAGAGTAACGATTTCGATTCGATAATCTTGCCCCTTAATGAGTTTTGTAATGATACGCTGAGTTACAGAATCAGTGAGAGTCATATTTTAGTAAGTTTAGTAAGTTCAGTGAATTCATTCAGAGCGAGAAACCTTGGTTCATTCTTTGAAAAAAGAGATTTGTTGCCAAGGTTATTCTTGATGACTTCGAAATATTTCTCATCCTTTTCAGTCAGGAAGAAATGACGCTCTAGAGCATTTGCGGCTATGCCCACGGTTCCGCTGCCTGCAAATGGGTCGAGGATCACATCGCCTTTGAAAGAGTAGAATGTAATAACCCGGTTGCATAGTTCGACTGGGAAAACAGCTGAATGATTTTTAGTGAAGGTCGGATCAATTCGCCAAACATTTGAGGTTTCATAATCTCCGAGTACTTTGCTTTCCTTCACGGTCTTCCATTCGTACTCTCCGATATTCCAGTCAATAAGTTTATCAGACTTCTTACGATAAACCATTAAGTACTCGGTTACAGGATTTGGTTTATATGCCAGTGGCTTGCGATGTTGAAGGAATCCAGCATTTCTATTTTTCACGCTTGCTTCTGGCTTGAGCCAAACAATATCGTCAATGAATTCCCAGCCCATCTCAACTAATAAAGGGTGGATGTCAAATGGAATTGGATAGCGTTTGCTAGAATGTGAACGGCTCACTCGTGGAATGATAATAGGCGAAGTATTCAGAATAAAGAACCGACCTTCCTTTGTTACTTTGTAAACTTTTTCGAAAACGTCTGCAAGGAAATGTAGGTAGGCTTTGTAGCTCGGGTAGATCGAGTAATCCCTTGCGTTGTAGTAAGGTGGAGAAGTGAAG
This sequence comes from Bacteroidota bacterium, assembly GCA_020056225.1. Classification (GTDB taxonomy): domain Bacteria; phylum Bacteroidota; class Ignavibacteria; order UBA10030; family SZUA-254; genus JAGVIE01. Next base: position 95,735 of record JAGVIE010000048.1, on the reverse strand, counting down.
GTGAGATGAATCGAGTCTTCGGGAACAATTTGAAGAATCTCTCTGACATCTCCATTGACTACAACGTTTTTTAAGTAATCATACGATTGGGAGTGGGGGAGATGCGAACCTTTTATCTCTTTAGGGAAATATTCTTTTTGAATTACTTGCTGAATTAACTCATTGGGATGATTTGCAAGCTGCTTAAGTTTTGTGTCGACCGATTCGTTGCCTTTGAAAACCAGAAGTCCACGGATAACTTGAGCAAGAATTTTCGGGTCAGGGTCAATCAGTAAGCTGAGAAGAGTCGGGATATTCTTCGCATTGCGCATTCTCCCGAGTGATGAGACCGCCTCACGCCTTACCATCGAGTCGGTGTCTTCGTTGACAATCTTGGAAAGAGGTTCGATGTACTTAATATCTCCTAGCTTGCCAAGATTCTTGACAACCCAAAACCTCACATTACTGTTCTCATGGCTGATGAACGGCAAAAGAACTGCGCCATCGAAGTCATCAGGTAAAAAGCCTAGATTCTCTAGAAAGTAGCTTAGACTACTAGTGTTCTTCAACCCTTCGATTGCTTTGGCAAGCGCTCCGTTTCCATTCGTTTTGACTTCGTTTATGTAGTCTTTTGTTAGCATTGACTGACTTTGTTATAGATTGCAATTGGGTTCATCTAAATTTAAGGTATCCAAGGTCAAGAATCAAATAGCTCGTTCAGTGAATCGAATAATACCATGTCTTTTCCGAAAAGATCATGGGTGAGTGGAGCATTATCAAAGATGTTCTTTTTCATTTTAATTTTTCTTTAAACTCTGCCAGCTTCTGCAATGCCTCAAGCGGTGTCATCTTTTCAAGATCGAGCTTCTTTATCTCTTCGCGGAGTTTATCATCTTTCATTTCAAACAATGTCATTTGTATTTCAGCAGGAGCAATACGACCGACGGCTCTATGCTCGGAGTTTATCCCGCGAATAGCGAGACTCTTAGCTTTTAGCTGTTGCTTCTTTGTATCTTCGTGAAGCGTTAGCTCCGAACCCTCTAAATTTTTTAAAATCTTCTTCGCTCTCTCAGTTACTTCATCGGGTAGACCTGCCATCTGCGCAACCTGTATACCGTAAGAGTGGTCTGCAAAACCGGGTGTAACTTTATGCAGGAAAATTACTTTGTCACCGTACTCGCGAACTTCTACCTTCAGGTTTTTAATGCGCGGGAAGAGATCGGCAAGCTCGTTCAACTCATGATAGTGGGTAGCGAAAAGCGTCTTCGCGCCGATACGGTTGTGAATATACTCCGTGAGCGCCCATGCAATGCTGATGCCGTCGAATGTGCTTGTGCCGCGCCCGACTTCATCAAGCAATATCAAACTTTTCGGCGTTGCAGTGTTCACGATGTTTGCCGCTTCGTGCATCTCAACGAGGAACGTGCTTTCACCAGATGCAATATTATCGCTTGCACCAACACGAGTGTAAATTCTGTCAACAATTCCAATCGAAGCTTTCTTTGCTGGGACGAAACTGCCGATCTGAGCAAGCAACACAATCAATCCGGCTTGCCGAAGGTAACTTGACTTACCGCTCATGTTCGGACCGGTGATGATCATTACCTGATTGTTATCGTTATCGATGATTGTATCATTCGGAGTGTATTGCTCACCGGGCGGGAGAAGCCGCTCGATAACCGGATGGCGACCTTCGACAATTTCAATCCTTGTCCCATCATTGATTTCCGGTCGGACATAGCTGTACTCAACCGCCGCATCTGCTAACGATATGAAGCAGTCAAGCATCGCGATCAGCCTGGCGTTCCGCTGAATCGCTTCCGCATGTTCGGCAATCGTCATTCGCAGCTCATTGAAGAGTTTTGTTTCAAGTGCGAGCATCTTCTCTTCGGCGTTGAGGATTTTTTCTTCGTATTCTTTCAGCTCAGGAGTGATGAACCGTTCCGCGTTTGCCAACGTCTGCTTGCGGATATAATCTTGCGGGATTTTCTCTTTGTGCGTGTGCGTTATCTCGATGTAGTAACCGAAGACATTGTTGAAACCAACCTTCAGCGATGAGATGCCGGTTCGTTCACGCTCGGTTTTTTGAAGATTTGCAATCCAGGATTTGCCGCTGAATGTCAGTTCCCTGATCTCATCAAGCTCCTTATTGTATCCTTTCTTTATAACACCGCCATCGGCGAGAGAAAGCGGAGGATCATCGGTCAGCGCATTAGATATTTGACTGATAACGTTTGGAAGAGGTTCTAAACCGTTATGGAGTTTAGAGAGGGTAATTGATTGTAGCATCCCGATTTCGGATTGAAGATTTCCGATTTCGGATAACATTGATTTCAATGATATCACTTCACGTGGATTAGCGCGGTTAGTGCAGATTTTTGAGATGAGCCGCTCAAGATCACCGATATCAGAAAGCGTCGTCACAACTTTCTTTCGCACATCGTGTTTCTCAAAGAGTTCTGCAACTGCTTCAAGTCGTGCGTTGATCGGTTCAATCGTTCGGAGCGGGAAGTTAATCCACTTCTTCAGCAATCGTCCGCCCATAGGGGTTTGCGTGCGATCGAGTACCCAGAAAAGTGTTCCCTCCAGATGTCCTTCGATTGATGTTGTTATTTCAAGATTCCGTTTTGTCGATTGATCGAGATTGATATACTCACTGATGTTATACGGTGAGATTTTTTTTATATGTAGGAGATTTGCCTTCTGTGTCTCTTGGAGATAATTCATTGTTGCCCCTGCGGCAACAATCCCCAATCTTAAATCCTCAATCCCGAATCCTTTAAGTGTTTGTGTTTTGAAATGATTGATGAGAAGTTCGTAGGCATAGTCGTAGTTGAAAATCCAATCGTCGAGTTTAGAATATAACCCGCTGTAACTAGTTTTAAGAATTTGTTGGATTGATTCCCGATCTCTCTTCTGCACAAGAATTTCCGATGGCTGTAGCGAAGCAATCTGTTCCGGCAATTGTCTTAGAGGAAACTCGCTCACACTAAACTCTGCAGTCGTTACATCAACGAAAGCGATTCCAATCTGATCATCACCTGTAGCAAGAGGAGAGGGGAGTACGATAGAGAGAAGATAGTTGTTCTGTTTTTGTTCCAGAACTTTATCCGAGAATGCAACACCGGGAGTAACGACCTCGATGACATCACGCTTAACGATTCCCTTAGCAAATTTCGGGTCTTCAAGCTGTTCGCATATCGCAACACGGTAACCGGCTTTCAATAACTTGGGCATGTACGACTCAAGCGCGTGATGCGGGAAGCCAGCAAGCGGTGTTTCCCCGGCGGCGCCGCTGGAACGTTTCGTTAAAACAATCCCTAAAATTTTTGAAGTGGTTTTAGCGTCTTCATCGAAAGTCTCGTAGAAATCGCCCATGCGAAAGAGGAGTATCGTATCGGGATACTTCGCCTTCACCTGGGCGTATTGTTTCATCAAGGGAGTCGACAAATTGAGTATTTGAGTAAATGAGTATTAAGTAGTTGAGTAAAATATGAGGAAAAATGGAGAGAAAATCAATTTTAGGAACGGACTTTACACAAGGTTGCTTGATGTGGTATAGAGAGTAACTTGTCCGCTCGACGGGTCGAGTTATTGACCTTCATTATAATAGTTATCTGTCCCAGTCTAGTAGAAAATAAAAACGGCTCACGTTGTTGCGCGAGCCGTTGTGTTTAATCAAAAAAACTATTGGAGGTCGTAACTTTTCACCCTCTCCCTGTCACTACGTGACATCCCTCTCCCAAATTTGGAGAGGGATTATAGGGTGAGGGTAGAAATGCTTAACCCACGACTACTTTCACATTAATCATTTCATCAAAATTAATTTCTTGGTTTCAATGTAACTACCAACTTGCAAGCGGTAGTAATAAACGCCGCTGGGGAGATTACTTGCATTCCATTCAATAGATTGTTCTCCAGCATGTTTGAATCCGCTCACGAGTGTGCTGATTTCGCGGCATAATAAATCGTAGACCTTCAGCGAAGTAGTCACCGGCTCAGGAAGATCATAACGAATGATTGTAAATGCGTTGAACGGATTTGGATAGTTTTGGTAAAGTGAATATTTCTTTGGAATATCGAAATCTGTAACTCTAATATCAAACTCAAGATCCTCAACTGCCTGCTTTGCATTGATTTTATTTCCGACATATGTCAAAACAAACGGAATGGTTGCAACATAATCACCGACGTGCGCACTCTCGGGGACAGAAACAGTAATGCCTAAATCAAATTTTACTGATCCTGAGTTGCTTGTGGTAAATATATATCCATTGTGAGGATTCCACTTAGTGCCCATCTCTTTATCATACGCACTCTGAGAAGAGAATGAACATGGTATCGAATCTCCCAATACATTAAATAAAGATGTTGGCAGGTTAAAAGTGATCGATAATTTCGCACCCGGCTCAAGACAATTATAGGAATAGCTTAACACTTCACCTTTTTCTTTCCCGGTTAAGATTGGATATACTTCATGAGACTCAACATTTAGAGTGTAGGTTTGACCTCTTGATAAATCCCAGAGATGACCAGTTGGAAATAATAGACCCCAGTTGGAAATTAGAGCAGTGGAATACTGTGCCGAATCGATTAACGTCAAACTAGTATCAAGGTTTTGTGCTGTACAGAGTACATTCCCATTGTATTCTGATACGCAAGGTACACTTGGAATAAGTATCGTCATCCCAAGGTAGAAGTGCATGGTTCCGGACGTATCAGTCGTGATAATATTTGTATTGTGAGGATTCCAAAACTTTTGTTCTTCCTCGTAAAATGCAGAAGTATCGTTAAAAGAACAATTGACTGGCTGGTCACTAAAATAATAATTACCTTTGAGTGTAGATGGCAGGTTAAAACTAATTCTCCATCGAGAGCCAGGGATTGAACGCAGTGTAAATTTTATTGGAGTACCAAATTCAGAATTATCAGATGGAATGATAGGTTGTGCAGAATTTGGATTTGGATCGAGAGTATAGGTAATGTTTGCAGTTAAGTTATTCATTGACCCATTTTCTGAATGCAATACCTGAGGAAAAGTTAATCCCCAGCAACTAAAAAGCATAATTGCAAGTACAACAAATAGTTTCTTCATTGCCGCTCAACACCAATAAGTTAGGGAAGTCTCTCATAGAAAATATAACTAACCATTGATTCATTATCAAGAGACCGGTCAGTTTTTAATACAAAAACATCGGCTTGCCGAGAAGGTGAGCTACTTTGGGTCTGTACTGTTCTATGTCGTACAACTCGTCAACATCAACGCGTTTCCTTCCCTCAGTGATTAAATTAGCCGAGACCGTTGTGTATTTCCCGTCGCGTAATGCCACCATTCTTCCCGACTGTTTTTTCAGCAGTAAATCGGTTGCTAAGTACCCGTAGCTTGTCGAGACCATAAGATCGAGTGCGTCTGGTGCGCCGCTACGCATAAGATATGCAAGCTGTTGATAAACAGTTCTTACACCTGACCGTTTCTCAATTTCACGAGCAACGTAGTCACCTATGCCGCCAAGTTTTTTATGACCATATGCATCTGCTTCGCCGCTCATAAACATTTCCCCGCCAATCGGTTTAGCGCCTTCGGAGATAGTCATAATCCCATATTTACTCGGATTATTATTCCGGTCATCAACTAACATCGTAACTAACTTGTCAATATCAAAATCAATTTCCGAAATAATCGCACGATCAACACCGGCTAAGTAAGCAGAGATAAGAGAAGTCTCGCCGGAATATCTTCCGAAAAGTTCTACTACAGCGATACGTTCGTGTGAGCCGGTTGGGGTTCGGAGCGCATGTATGAACTCGACGCTCCGTGTTACTGCCGTAGAGAAACCTATGCAGTAATCTGTACCGTGTACATCGTTATCCATTGTCTTGGGTATGCAGACGACCGGGAATCCTTCTTTATGGAGACGAACTGCATAACTCAGAGTATCATCGCCGCCTATAGCAATTAATCCATCTATCTTGAGATGCTGCAAGACACGGAGCGAGTGTTTTGTGCAGTCAATTGTCTTTCCGTTTTCGTTTTGCGGTAATGATGATTTTAAAAATTCAGGCACTTCGCCCGGTTTTACCTTTGCGGGATTCGTTCTGGATGTGTGTAAATATGTTCCGCCTGTACGATCGATAGTTCTCGTATTCGATTTCGTAAGGGGTATAATGTTTTCTTCATGTGTACTTGGATCATCAGGGTTGAAATAAAGAAGCCCCGCCCAGCCGCGGCGCAGTCCGACCATTTCACAACCTTCATCTGTTGCACGGGTTACTGCCGCTTTTATGCATGGATTTAATCCGGGGACGTCACCGCCGCCGGTTAGAATACCAATTTTCATATGTGTACTTTCAAAATATTTAGATGAAATACTAACAAACAATGTTAATTTACAGAATATCTGAGCCTAAATCAATTGCGCGGCTTGCATTTTGCAGAAAGTCTCTGTAATTTTCCACAGTCATAATTGATTTATAAATCAGGATCATAGGTAATGAATCTAAATAATGAGTTAGCACCCCCGGCTGAATCATCCGGTCGTAATGAAGAAGATATACTCTTATTAAAACGTATCGGTGATAGAGACGAGCTTGCATTAACATCTCTTTATGATAAGTATTCAAAAATACTCTACAGCTTGACGATGCGGATACTTAAATCGGTCGATGATGCTGAAGGTATTATACATGATATATTCCTGGAGGTATGGAACAAACCCAATGATTATCAATCTAACAAAGGCAGTTTTTTTTCGTGGCTGATGAACATGACACGTAACCGTTCGCTTACGAGGAAGCGTTCAAGAAGTATGCATAAGCAATCTCATATGGCTGAACTGAATTCATTATCGTTTCATACGGAAACACATCACGGGGGGGCTTCTTCAAGTTCTCTCATCGATGAGTACCGGGATAGTGTGCTGGGCGCGATCAACAAATTGAATGGAGAAGAACAGCAAGTTTTGATATTAGCTTATTACGAAGGTTACAGCCAATCGGAAATTGGGAGAATTGTAAATCTGCCTATCGATGTTATTAAATTTCGAATAGATGATGCGCTGAGAACAATTAGTTCGCAATTGCAGAGGAGGTCGTGAACGATGAGCAGTCACGATGAAAAATATTCAGGGTCTTGCGCCGGGTATGCAATCGGCGCGCTGGATGGGAAGGATTTACAGGAGTTCGAGGCTCATCTGAAGGAAGGATGTGCATCCTGCGGTTCGGAATTATCGATCCTTAAAGAAGCCTCTGCATTATTGCCGGTTACTATACCTCAACTTAACCCTTCGCCTGAATTAAAAGAGCGCATTGAATTTTCTGCGCGGCTCTCACAGATCGTGAGAAAAGATATTGACAAAACTGAAGAAGAGCAGGTTGAACAACCGGACGAGCATCCAGATATCAAACCTGCTGTGAAAGCGAAACATAGCGCGATAGTAATGGGGATGCTAATCGCGATGATTGTTATGCTCATCGGCTTTAGTGTTTATATTTACTCTTTGTTCCGAACGCTGGAGGATCAGAAAAATGCAGGTGTTGGAACACAAGCCTTGCTGGTAAAAGCAGTCGAAGAGCTTGAGAGGAAAAATATAATTCTGGATGTTTTCAATTCGCGTGATCTTAAATTAATTCAATTACATGGAACAGAATTCAATCCAGACGGTTATGGGCAACTTATTTGGGATCCCGCCGCACAGACAGCAGTGCTGCATGTCGATAATCTGCCGCAGGCGGCAGGCGGTAAGGTGTACATACTCTGGGTGTCGATCAATCGTCAATATCTTTTCGCTCAGCAATGTTCACTGATTACTGAATGGGGAGCGCAGAACTATTTTCAGATAAAGTTCGCGAAGAATATCGATGCGAATGATTTCGAAGAAATATTTGCAACTCAGGAGTTTAACGATAAGGTAAGCTATCCATCGGAGCAAAGATATCTATTCTACAAAAAAGTTAAATAACTTTAAACTAAAAGAGGCAACTGATAGTAGTCACCTCTTCCATAAATCAAACATAAATTACGTTGTGTTTTACTTGCGGGTATTCTCCTCGATCTTCAGCAATAAATTAATCACTCCGCCAGACGCGTAGATTAGAAGAATCGGTATGATGGCTGCGATGATACCGCCGCCGTATCCCTCGACGAACACCCTGAAATTGGGCCACTGCATTCCCGCAGAAAAATATTGAACGAAGAATAATACTACGTTAATGATCCACAGGACACCACCAAAAAGCGCGAGCTTCTGGCAAACATAAGCTGCGTTTCTTAAACCTTTGTGCTGTTCCATAATTCTACCTCAATTTGTTAGGAAATTAGTGAATTATGCTACTGTCGGGAACAAAGTAATAGTTTGGAAGGAGAATGTCAAGTCTTATGGAAAATCAACCGGACCGCTCATTCATCAGATAAAATAATTAATCATTTTGGAAACTAATTTCGCTGTCGTAAGATTAGGGTGATGCAAACCTTGAAGCGGAGCGAGTTCAACAACATCACATGCCACTACACGTTTTCGTTGGCCGAGTTGATATAATAACTTCGTTGTCTCGTGCCAAAGGAGTCCGTTAGGCTCCGGAGTACCGGTCGCGGGCATTATTGAAGGATCGAATCCATCCACATCAAATGTAACATACACTGTATCCGTCAACCGGTCAATAGCAAAGTCATTCCAGTTTTTTAGAAGTTTCGTGTACTTACCTGACTGGATTTCGTGCGCATAAAGAGTAGTGATTCCGTTCTCCTGAATGAACTCAGCTTCTTCAATGCACTGCGCGCGGATGCCGATTTGTACAATACGGCGCGGATCGACAAACTCGCAAACCCTTGCCATAACGGAAGCGTGGCTGTACTTCGATCCCAGATAATCTGAACGCAAGTCTGAGTGGGCGTCGAAATGAAGCACCGAAAGATTGCGGTACTTTTCCGCGTAGGCGGCAATAGATGCCTGCGATATGGTATGCTCGCCTCCGAGCATGACCATGAATTTTTTTTCATTGAGCAATGCCGTGACCGTTGTATAAATTTGTTCGAGCGATTCTTCATCCGTCCGGTCGATGAACGATAACGGCTGGAGAGTTGCGACGCCTAACTCCCTGTGAATCTCCCTGCGGGTTTCTTCGTCATAGAACTCCACATAATGAGAAGCATTAAGGATCGCATTAGGACCATCCTTTGTGCCACCGCCATAGCTTACCGTACGCTCGTAGGGAACGGGGAGTATAACGGCTTTCGAATTTTCAAAAGTTGAAAACTCGTCTTCAATTCCGAGAAAATTATCCTCAATGCCAAGTGTTTTAAACATAATAACATTTCCTGATTTTATTCTTTGACCATTCGAATATAATCCAATACGAAATGAAAATCAATTTCTTGCTTCTCATTTATTTTTCTCATAACTTTCCTCAACTTAATTATCCGATATGAAGAAATCGTTTACTTATTATATCATACTCGCCGCCGCCGCCCTTTGGTGCCTGATGCTGTTTCTCCCGCCGCTAACCGCCGCTATCGAAGCACCGTCAAGCTCGGTATCGAAACCCATCTACAGGTTTTATGCGACTATCTGTCATCAGTATGAAACAAGATCATTGCACATTTTCGGATATAAGATTGCAGTATGTGCCAGGTGCTTCGGTATCTATGCCGGATTCTTCGCCGGATGTTTATTGTATCCTCTTATATTCAAAAGACAGAAATTTCATGGACTGTCAGGCTGGTGTCTTATCGGTTTGCCGATGGCACTGGATGTTTTTTTCGATGTTACCGGTATTCATGCGAGTACTATCATAACGCGGCTGGCTACGGGATTATTCTTCGGTTACGGCGCGGCGGCGATTATCTTGCCGTTTCTTATCTCAGGCTTATCAGAAATCATATACACTAAAAATATTCTTAAAGGAGCAACAAATGAACTCAAAACCTGACAAACTTATTCCGGCGCTCTACGGCGGTGTTATCATGGCGCTTATTTCATCGATCCCTTTTCTCAGCATGCTTAACTGTCTGTGTTGCGCCGGCGTGATGCTTGGCGGATTTCTTGGAGTGTTCTTCTATAAAAATAATTTTACACCCGATACACCGCCGTTCACTTCCGGTGATTGTATAGCAGTGGGCGCACTCTCCGGTGTATTTGGAGCTATCATAGGTACATTACTGTCACTCGTATTTTTGTCGCTCTTTGGAAATGTTATGGGGGAAATGATTTTCAATATGATGCGCAATATGAATATCGACCTCCCGACCGAAGCATGGGATGCAATGCAGGAATCGCTGAATTCACCATTGACATTCTTGACAATGTTCATACAGCTTTTTGCAAGTCTGGCTATAGATACTCTATTCGGTCTATTAGGAGGATTAATAGCATACAGTGTGTATAAACCGAAACATCAGGTAATGCCGCCGATGCCTATGCCGCCGTCTGCGTAACGGGATCACTGGATGAATGTTCTGCAATCTAAAATCTTGAAGAGGTGGTTCATTTTGTGGACTGCCTCTTTCTGTTTACTCACTTGCGGATTAGCAGATGAGAAAACTGGATTTGAAATCGTATCGCACAACGCATCACTGCGTATCTATCCTTCATCAAATTCTATCTCATGCATCGATACACTTGTGCTGAAGTTAAGCGAACCTCGCCCGCAGGAAATCAACGTTAGATTATTTCCATGGTTTTCGATTGAGAATATTTCTGTTGATGGGCGGCAGGCAGATTACTCAAGGGATAAAGAGATTCTTAAAATAAAAGATATAGACGGCGATTCGCTCGCTTCGGTTGTAATATCTTATTCGGGATCGCTGCGTTATCAGTCGGAATTCAGTAAAATTACACCTGAACGTGCAGTTCTTCGTGCCGAAGAAATTTTTCCATACACAAAGAGCGCTCTGCAATCTGTTCAACTTACACTCATCGTTCCGGGCAATTGGGAGACAATCGCGTTGGGCGAACTTCTTCTAAGAAATACGACTCAAGATTCTTCTGTGTTCGTCTGGGGATCGAACATGCCGGTTGCAACGATGGGCTGGATTTGCGCCGGAAAGTTTAAGAGCAACGGCATCAAGAGTGAAAATGGAAACATTGCGATTCATTTGTTCGAGGAGGATTCAAGCTCGGCGCCGAATGTAATTCCATATACTGCCGATGTCTTAAAATTCTACAGCGAAAAGTTTTCGCCTTACCGGTTTCCAAAATTGGATATCGTTGAGGTGGAAGATTGGGTAGCCGGAAGAAATGTTCTTGCAATTGCGGCGCCTTCGTTTATCATGGTGAAAAAGCAGGCGTTCACCACGGACGATAAGTTCAATAAGGTTCAGTCTATTCTTGCGCACGAGATCGCACACCAGTGGTGGTCGCACACGGTTTTTGTGAATGATTCGGATGCGGCGTTTCTTTCCGAGGGTATGTGCGAGTATTCTGCGCACCTCTACAATGAATCGCACGGCACTATGACCTTGCGCGATTCGCTCAACCGTCATCCTTTATTGCGTCCGCTGTTGATGCGAATCCAGCAGGGGAAGGATGTCCCTCTCAGGAAAAAGGCAGACTTGCGCTCGCTTCTCACGCATTACCTGAAGGCGGCTTATGTTCATCATATGCTTAGAAATACTATCGGTGACACTGTTTTCCTCGATCTATACCGTGAGTATGCCCGGAGATTCTCGTTAAAGTATGTTGATATGAACAACTTCCAAAAACTTGCCGGAGAGCTGTCTCATAAAAAACTTGATTGGTTTTTTGATGAGTGGGTGATAAACCCCGGTATCCCTCGATTGAAAATTTATAATGTGAAATCATCGGAGCGAGAGAAGGAGTGGATAACACGTGGGAGAGTAAGAATTGCAGGGTATGATAAATTCACGATTGCAGGTTTTGTCGGAGTGAAAACGGCAGGCGGACTTGAGAAAAAATATTTCCGGCTTGGCGCCGACAGCACAGGCATTTATCGTAATGACGTCCCGTTTGAAATTGCAACTAAAGAAAAACCGCTGAGAGTTATGCTCGATCCCGACGGTGATATTCTAAAAATCCAGAAGCTGTCCTCCAAGTTAAGCGATCTTCGCGATCCTTCATTCGGTTTGATGATTATAGGCACGCTCAGGAACCGTGAACATCTGCTCAAGCTTGCGAAGAGCGATTCGGTTGAGATGGACAAAGGCGGCTGGTCGATTACTATGAAATATGATACGAGCGTTACGCTTGCCGATCTTCAGCAGGAGCGGGTTTTCATTTACGGCAAGCCGGAGGAAAACCGCGTTGCCGCCGAACTTGAAAAGAAATTTCCTTTCTGTTTTCGCAATGATTCTGTTGAGATAAACGGAGAAATTATCTCTGACAGCACGTTGACACTAATACAGGTAATAGACAATCCTTTTGTTGCCAACGGAACCATGACATGGATTGCACCGTTCAGCGAGAAATCTACACCAGAGTTACTACCATACGATGCATCGTGGATATTGCTGAAAGGAAAAGAAGAGATTTCTTCCGGTACCTGGGAGGTGAAGGATGAAGATTTGGTTGTGGAGATAAAGTGATATGTATAATTTGTTATTGAAACTTAATAAGAATTTGGTATATTATTGGCAACTTAAATAAGAGAAAATTGGGAAAAATAAAAACAAAGCATATTCATCAATCGGAATCCTTATTCCCCATCCTTGATAATGAACGGCGATGGGAAACAAAAGGAATCTTCTCTGAGCATTATCTACAAATTCGGCTGAGGGAATCTCACTATTGGCCCAAAGATGATTATGCACGACCGATCTACGATTTTGTTTCTGAGTTATGGAAGAAACGATATGTCGGACTTGGAAAAGGAAACGAGGAAACAACGCGGCGTGAATTCCTTGAGAAGATTCTTGAGAAGTTAGGTCTTTCATTTTATTCAAATCTCGGATTACCTGAGTCGGAGCGTGCACAAACACCAGATTATCTTCTTTTCGAAGATGAGGATACTAAGAATCGGGTTTTCAACGAAGATAACGAAGTAAAATATCAGTCGGCAATTGGTTTGATGGAAGCGAAAAAAGTCCATCACCCACTTGATCAAGTTTCAAAGAAGGAAACACCCGGACGTTTTCCACACCAACAGATGAAGGATTATCTGAGTCAAGCAACCAACAAAACGGGAGAGGCATATTTTCGGTGGGGAATTTTATCAAATGGTAATGTGTAGCGATTATATTGTCGCGATGCTCACCCCTCATCGTATTTCGAATTTCATCTTGCCGGACCTGAAGAATATTTTTGCACTTTTGATGACTTTAAAATCTTTATCACCCTTTTCCAGCCACAAGTCTTTGTAAAAAAAGATGGGCGTTGTGCCCTTGATGAGATACGTGAAGAGGCAATTAGTTTTCAAACAAGTCTGGAAGAAGATTTAAGGCGGCGTATTTTTACTGTTGTGCTTGATTTTGCGAACGGGTTTTGGAAATTTAAAGAAAACAAACTTACCGAAAAAGATCTTCCTGACCTCTATAACAATTGCTTGATTTTCCTTTACCGGTTGTTATTCATTCTTTATGCAGAGGGAAGAGGTTTGTTACCTGTAAAGCTTTCCGGCGCCGGTTCTAATAAAAATTATCGAGAAAGATATTCATTACAAAGATTCAACATCCGTCTAAAGAAGGCAACTGAATTCCATTCCGATAATTTCACAGATTTGTACGAAGAACTTCTAAAGCTTTTCCATCTTATCAACGGCGATAAACCTAAACTAAATAAAGAATGCGATGTTCCAAGATATAACGGCGGACTTTTTAATTCCGGGAACCATTCAAAGCTTGAACAATGGCGTGTTGGCGAAAAAGCCCTTGCACAGGTATTACGCGATTTGATTTTTAGTGCCGGACATACTGAGCGCAGTAAGCAATGTGAATTCGAATGGGGTGCAATTGATTATGCCGACTTGGAAGTTCGACAACTCGGCGATATATATGAAGGTTTACTTGGGGGCCATCTAGAACTTCTAAACGATAAACTTGTTCTTCGTAGTGAAAAAGGGGAACTCCAAATATCAGGTACATTCTATACTCCGGATTGGGTCGTTCGCTTTCTTGTCGAGAAGACACTCAAACCGTTAATTGATGAAATAGAAAATAGTGAAGAAGTCCAGAGCGCACGGAAGAAGAAAAAGAAAGATAACTCATTCGCGCTCAAAGTATTAAAGCTTAACATTCTCGATAATGCGATGGGAAGCGGACATTTTCTTGTTCGTGCCACTGAATGGCTTGCCGATCAAATCGTATATAATCCGACAACACAATTCCGGATTGAGAAAGTATCGCCGGGAATTTCCCAAGAGCAAGCCGAAGTTGCCTACTGGCGACGGCGTGTTGTTGAGGCGTGCATTTACGGTGTAAATTCAAATCTTTTGGCAGTTGAGCTGACTAAACTTTCACTATGGCTTACGTGTATTGCTTCAAACGAACCGCTAAATTTCCTAGATCATCATCTCCGCCTTGGCAACTCTTTGATCGGTGCGAAGCTTCACGAGTTAGCTGTGTTGCCAATTCACAAAAAAGCAGAGCAGATACATTTTTCATTCGGAACAAGTCTTACTGAGGCAGTATGCGACGCGATAAAAGAAATTGAAGCGATCGAGGAAGAAGCTTCGACCGAGATTGATATTGTGAAGAAAAAGGAAGAACGCTGGCGGGATAAAGTTATCAAACGACTCGATCCTTTCAGAGAAATTGCAAACATGTGGATTTCTGCTGCTTCAGGGTTGGAGTTAAATGAGTCGGAATACACCCTCCTCGCCTCGGGATTTGTTTCTTCACCAAAACCGCGCTCAAAGGAATTCCAAGAATTCAAATCTACGTTTGATAAGTTTAAAGATGAATACAGGCGCATTACTAACTACTTGATGCCGTTTCACTGGGAGTTAGAATTCCCGGACGTGTTTTTTCATGATGATGGAACCATAAAAGGCAATCCCGGGTTCGATGCTATCCTCGGCAATCCACCATACATCTCAACGCAAACATCGAGTGGGTTTGAGTACAGAAATGCGCTTGACCAACGCTTCGGTTTCGTTGACGATCTTTACGTTCACTTTGTGTTTCAAGGATTTAATCTCCTCCGTAACGGTGGAACGTTCGGATACATCGTCTCTGATACATTTTTTACGCTCGCTACAAAACTGCGTATGCGCGAGCTTCTCCAACGTAACCGATTGTTCTATCTTGGGCAATGCGATCCATTCAAAGCAACGGTAGATGCGGCTATCTTCGTTGCGGAGAAAAAAGATGAAAAAGAAAATTACGATGTGCATTTCATACAGGCACGTTATAAAACAGAAAGTAGCACACCCGACAAAGAACTTGTTGAGCTTGCCACGAAGCCAATGCCGCTTCTTATAAACGGCACAACACCAATAGAGATAGACGGAGAACAACATCATGTTCTTCATGGAAATCAGGGTTGTTTACGTTTGTACAGAGTAGGTGTGGATGCATACTGCTCAGCAGTGAAGTCAACGTTCTTTGAACCGACAGAAGCGATCACTCTGTTGTACAACAAATTTAATGAACCACTCAAGAAATTGGTTGCAGACTGGTGGGAGAAAGTTGAGACATCGAAAAGGTATGAAGATAATCGAGAAGAAATATTTCGCTATCATCAAACGCTGAAGCCGGGAGATATATCGCTCGTCGGTTTAATTGCTGATGGTGGGCAGGGAATGAGAACGGCAAACAACGGCAGATTCCTTGGTTTTCTTGAGGAAACTGAACAGGCAAAAGATATACAGCAACGCAGGAAAGAACTTACGCACCTCTGGAATATGAACCCACAAGTCAAAGTACCTTTTGCGAAACTGCTTGAAGAAAATGAAAGTGACTTTGAAGCTATTGTTGAACCATTAAAGAATCAGTTTGATCCTCTCCGTATATTGGGATTAAAGCGGGGAGAAATTTATAGAACCGTCCAAAACAAATTAATAGCTACCCAAGAAAATTTTAATCGTGCTTACGAATTGAGAAAAGCGGAGCTTGAAGAACGATGGAAAGAATCAAAGGATTTTAAAGCTCCTTACGAAGAGTTGAAGAAAATACACGGCGATAGGTTTTGTGAGATTTTTCATACTCTTGCAACCCGACTAAAGAAAAAGAAGCTTGCTATTACACGCCTTGGTGTTCATTCCGATGAATATTATTTAGACGAGGAAGATGCCCCACGTATTGCAACTATCTATAATGGTTTAGATGGTAAACGAGTTTGGGTTCCATTCCGAAAAGGTGATCCCGAAGGAAATAAATGGACGGATATTGAACCGCTATACATTAAATGGTCTATTGAAAATGTTGGATGGCTCTCCACAAGCCCAGAAGCACGATGGCAAGGTCAAAATCTATTTTTGACTGAAGGTGTGACTTATACTTTACTTGGCAATCACGTTGAACTAAAAGCAAAACTTCAACCCAAATGTGTGTTCGATGCAGGTGCTTCTCGCCTTACACCAATTGTCAAGGGAATTTCTGCTTACACGTTTTTAGCTGTCTTGAACAGCAACATTTTTAGTTTCATCATCAGAAAGTTTATCAAGAACACAGCCGCATACGAAATTAACGACCTACGAATGGCTCCATTTGTCATCCCTTCTAAAGACCAAGCTACCAAACTTGAGACGCTTGCCAAGCGAGCCGTCGAAGCAAAAGAGCTTACGCTTAGAAAACAAGACCCATCAATAGAGTTAATAAAATACTCCCGAGAGTTAGTCAAAGAACAACAACATGCGCCAAAGTATCTTCAGCCACGCCCACAGTTGTTATTGCTCGATTCGTCAGAAGAATGTCTTCATGCCATCGAGCTTGCTGTACAGTGGGAAGTCGAAATGCTATACGGCGTAGAAGGCACAGGACCGTTTGAGGAGTTTTGAGGAGCTTATTGTTCTATTTTATGTGCAGAATAATACTCTTGGCAAAAAAGTAAATCTTTATTTATATTATTATGGGATCTAAACAAAAAACAATTATAAAGTACTTGAAAAATGGCTCGGTCAATACCAGCATTAGTTAATCCACAAATGCTCGCGTGGGCACGGAATGAAGCAGGTTTTACTGATGAGGAAGTAGTTGAACAACTTAAACGTTCTGTCAATGAACTTCGGGCTTGGGAATCAGGCGAAGAAAAACCAACATTACGCCAAGCAGAAAGATTAGCCAAGATATATAAAAAACCTTACTCTGTTTTTACACTTTCAGAACCTCCGAAAACAACTCCACTAGCAACAGAATATCGTCGTTTACCTAATGTTACACCGGGTAAAGAATCGCCTGAGCTTCGGTTTGCATTACGCGACCTGCTGTATCGTAGGCATGTAGCATCAGAACTCTTCGAAGAGATTGGTGACATACCTGAAAAATTTTCTTTACAAGCAAAGCTATCTGAACAGACTGAAGAGTTATCTAAACGTATTAGAAAACTATTACAAATTACTGCCGTGAATCAATATAGTTGGCAGAACGACTCTCAGGCATGGAAAGCATGGAGGAATGCAGTTGAAGCAAAGGGTATTCTTGTGTTATTATTCTCAGGCGTTGCACATGAAGAAGTACGCGGCGTATCATTATTTCACTCAATGATACCTGTTATTGGAATCAACACAAAAGAAATATCAGCATCTCGGCCGTTTACATTAATGCACGAATTCATTCACATTCTATTAGCGAATGGAAATGAAGAAAAACCTGCTATTGATGAAAGACGCACGAGTGCCGAATGGAAAAAAATCGAAGAGTTCACCGAACGAGTAGCAGGTGGAATTTTGATGCCGGAAGAATTACTCAAACAAGAACACTTGATACAAACAAGAGTGCCATCATCAATCTGGAATATAAATGAAATTCAAAGATTGGCACGTAAGTACAAAGTCACACCTTTAGCTTTTGCAACACGTCTACTAATTCTCGGGAGGATGAATCCAGCATCTTACCGTAATTGGAAGGATGCATGGAAAGAATATTTAGATCAACATCCATCGAAGAAGGGTGGCATTGCAACACCGGCTGAGAAATCTCTTAACCGTAACGGCTTAACATACACTACGCTCGTTATCGATGCATTAAATATGGAAAGGATAACACCTGTTTCTGCATCTAAATATTTAAATGTAAATTACCCTTACGTTGAAGAATTACGGCTTCACATTGCTTTTGGAGAACCATTACCAACATATAGGAGGAAGGGAGAATAATGTATTCTGTAGATACAAATGTTTTTATCGATTGGTGGGAAAGGCGGTATCCACCAGATGTATTTCCTTCAGTACAGAAAGCTATGGAACAGCTTATAATATCCAAGAAACTCTTTGCACCTATGCGAGTGAGAGAAGAGATAAATGATGTTGGTTCACCTGAACTTAAGCAATGGGCAAAGATGAATAAAACTATCTTTGTTCAACATGAAGAGGAATTACAAGAAATTGCAAATAAAATCCAATTTGATTATCCGGACCTCATTGATAATACAACGCTTGAAGATGAAGCAGATCGTTGGATTATAGCGTTAGCAAAGCTGCATTCCCAAGATCACTGGATTGTCGTAACTCATGAGACACCATTTAAGAAGAAGAAGAAACCTGATCGTAAGATGTATATTCCAGATGTGTGCCGATCAATGAGTATAGAATGCATCGAATTTCTCAAACTTATGAGAAAAGAAAAATGGACATTTTGAAACCTGATTTGGGGGGATAGGTCAGTAGCACTGAATAAAATCTACTGAACGAAACTTTACTAAAACTACTTCACCAACTTTATTCTAAACGTTGTTCCTTTTCCCAGTTTGCTTTCTTTGACGAATAATTTCCCTTTGTGGTAGCTTTCTATGATGCGTTTCGATAAGCTCAAGCCGAGTCCCCAGCCGCGCCGTTTCGTGCTGTAGCCCGGTCGGAAGATATCCTTCCTATACTTCATATCGATGCCTTTGCCTGTATCCTTCACATCTATGAAGATTGCGTTTCCTTTTGTCGTCATTGTAAATGAAATCTTGCCTATGTTATCTTCCATGGCATCGAGCGCATTCTTGATTAAATTCTCGATGACCCACTCGAACAACTCACGGTTGATGTCTGCATTGATTTGCTCTGTAGTTTCAATTTCAATATCGATCTGTTTTCCTTGGGCAAAACGAGAGGGGAGGCGCTGTTTGAAATAATTGATGACTGAGTTGATGACTTCGTTTAGGTTTTCTTCCTTTAAGTTCGGCTTCGATCCGATTTTGGAAAATCTATCGGTTACTTTTTCTAATCGATGTAAATCGTGTTCCATTTCGGAGATAGTTGTGAGCTGTTTTGGGTTCTCGACGGCGAAATCTTTCATCATCTCGATCCACCCCATCAGGCTGGAAAGAGGCGTGCCGAGCTGGTGGGCGGTTTCCTTCGCCATCCCGACCCAGATATTACTTTGCTCACTCCGTTTGATGTAACTGAATCCGATGTAGCCGATAAGTATGAACATCCCCGCCACGATGATTTCAATGTAGGGGAGCCACCGCAGTTTGGTTATTAAATTCGATTCGCCGTAGTGGAGATATTGCAGAATCGAATCCTGCAGTGTCATCTTCAGAACGATTCTGATGGGCGGATTTTCCTTATCGAGTTCGATGATGACTTTCTGTAAATATATCTTTTGCTGATCGGTGGTTAAAGTAGTGTCGAAATCTATATTTTGTGAGTTAAGCCGGTAGTCAGGTATCGGCTGGTTGTCTCCGTCGGATAAAATCATCGGGAAGTCTATCGATCTGATTATCTCATCGAAGATAAAACTGTAATCTCCCTGATCGGTAGATCGGCTGACGATAAATTCAAGCGAGTTCGCGTACAGGTCGGCAATTTTCCGTTCTTTTTCCAGAAGTTGTTGAACGATTATCCGGGTGTAGAAGAGTGTTGCAATCACTATCACGACTGCGATGACCAACAGCAGTATTTTAATATTTGCCGAGCGGGGAGAGGACATTTGTCAATCAGGCGATGAAGATGGTTTGATCGCGCCGCGGTCCAACGGATACGATTTGTAGTTTTGTGCCTGTAAACGATGCGAGCGCGTTAAGATAATTTCTTGCTTTAGCGGGAAGATCGTTGAAAGATCGTATTGATGACGTGGCGCTTTTCCATCCTTCAAAGCTTTCGTAAACAGGGGTAAGATTTTCCAATGAGCGGATGTTTGTCGGGAAAGATTTCAGCATCTTTCCATCTAATATGTAGCCTGTGCAAACTTTGAGATGATCGAACTCGTCGAGGACATCGAGTTTCGTCACTGCAATATGAGTTATCCCGTTGATCATTGCAGAATAACGTAATGCAACAGCATCGAACCAGCCGCACCGGCGCGGGCGGCCTGTTGTTGCGCCGTACTCGCCTCCGGTTTTTCTCATTGTCTCGCCGATCTCATTCGATTGCTCTGTAGGAAAGGGACCATTGCCAACGCGCGTTGTATAAGCTTTCACGACACCAAGTATGGAAGTCACCGATGTGGGTGGAATGCCGAGTCCCGTACAGGCGCCGCCGCTTGTGGGATTTGAAGATGTGACAAACGGGTATGTCCCATGATCGACATCGAGCAAAGCGCCCTGAGCGCCTTCGGCTAAGATTTGTTTTCCTTCTCTCAATGCTTTATTGAGAAACAAAGCGGCATCGGTTACATATTCATCGATCAGTTTATCGAATTCTTCGTATTCAGCTACAATCTTATCTACGTCAAGCTCAGGGTTGCCGTAAATCTTTTTCAGTATTTGATTTTTCTCTTCGATGTTGCGTGTGAGTTTCGCAACGAAGACATCGCGATCTAAAAGGTCGACGATTCGAATTCCGACACGCATAAATTTATCGATGTATGCAGGACCTATTCCACGTCCGGTTGTTCCGATCTTCTCGGTAGATTGTTCCCGTATCGTGTCCAGCAATTTATGGTAAGGCATGATGAGGTGCGCGTTGTGGCTAATCAGCAAGCGGCCGCTGATTTCGATATTGAGCTGTTTGAGTTGATTGATTTCATCCATTAAAGCGATGGGATCGATAACGACACCGTTGCCGATTACGCATGTAACCTGATGATGAAATATTCCGGAAGGAATGAGATGAAGGACGTATTGCTGATCGCCGATAACGACCGTATGCCCGGCATTAGCGCCGCCCTGATAGCGTGCAACGATATCGATCTTCTCGCTGAGATGATCGACAATCTTACCTTTTCCTTCATCGCCCCATTGGGCGCCGACTATTATTTTAACTGGCATAAGCGATACTAATAAATGATGTTTCGCACTTGGTGTACCATTACAATTTGGCTGCTGGAAATACTACCTCTATTGAACTCAACCCCCACCCAAACCCAGGGCAGGGAGAGGGATGAGTATTTCTGTGTAACATCTGTTAATAAATGAAAAACTCCGATGGAAAACAACTACATCGGAGTTCATGAATAGCCCTGACACTTGTATGATTAACTGAAACTGCTGACAGCCTTTTTTACGGTTGGAAATAATTCAAATACAGTCGTCAATTTCGTAATAACCAGCAAACTTTCGATTTTCTTCGATGCAGCGGCAATTTTTAAGTCCCCGCCGGCATTTCTCATTGCCGTCAGTCCGTTGATTAACATGCTCAAGCCGGAGCTGTTCATCGTCTGCACGCCGGATAAATCCACTACAACTTTCTTCTTTTTCTTTTCGATGAATTTGTGCAGTGAATCGTTTAACGCTGTTGCGTCGGGACCGCCGAGGACGTTTCCATCAAGCTCGACGATCGTTATGCCATCGATTTCTTTAGTGGAGAGTTTCATAGCTTGGCTTTTCTGCTGCTGCTGGTTTTAATTTTCTGCGTTGTTTATAGTTTGTATAATCAAGCACAACCGCGCTGGCGATGTAAATCGAAGAATATGTGCCGGTGATGATGCCGAATGTCATCGCGAACGCAAATCCGCGGTTCACTTCTCCGCCAAATAAGAACAACACTACGGTAACGATGAAGATCGTGCCTGAAGTGATGATCGTTCTGCTGAGAGTTTCATTCAAGCTCTTGTTCATCAATTCCATCAATCCCATAGAGCGGTGTATTTTTTGATTTTCTCTCATGCGGTCGAAGATAACGACTGTATCGTTTACGGAGAGACCGACGAGAGTGAGGAATGCCGCTATCATGTTCTGATCGATTTCAAAATTCGTGTACGGCGTCAACCCATCCACGATAGAGATAACTCCAAGTGTCATCAGAACATCGTGGAACAATGCTGTTACTGCGCCGACACCATAGATAAATTTGAAACGGAAGCCGACGTATATCAACATTGCGATGAGTGAAAAGATGATAGCGAGGAATGCGTCTTTGCGCAATTCCGCTCCGACTTTCGCCCCGATTTTTTGTTCTTCAATAACATGGGGATTCAGCGTCGGAAATGTTTGCGTCAGCGCGGTACGGATTTTATCGCCTACAACGGTACCTTCACCAAATGCCTGTGTGCGAATTAGGATTTTATTCGGGTCGCCGAATGTTTTAAGTTCAGATTTCGGGAAGCCGGCTTTGTCCATCATTGTACGAACATCACCGATGTCTGGCGCCGTTTGAAACTGTACGATGATCTCGGTACCGCCGGTAAAATCGAGACCATAATCAAGCCCGCCTTTTATCGGGATTGAAAGCATGCCTATAATTATTCCAACAAGTGAAATAGTGTACCAGGTTTTACGCTTTCCCATGAAATCAATATTTGTTTTGCCAAAGAATCGCATTAAAAAACTCCGTTTATCTTGAATTATCCAAAATGAATTACTTTGCCGCGCTCGGTCATTATGTCGAAAATAACGCGGGTTATAACGATTGCACTGAACATGCTTGCTACGATACCGATCATCAGTGTGAGGGCGAATCCTTGAATAGGACCGGCTCCGAACTGGTAAAGAATCACGCCTGTTATAAAAGTAGTAAGATTCGAGTCGAAAATTGCAGTGAATGCTTTACTGTACCCGACATCGATAGCGGCAGATAGCGTTTTTCCGGTTACGGATTCTTCACGAATACGCTCGAATATAAGAACGTTTGCGTCAACTGCTACAGCCATCGTGAGAATAATTCCCGCTATGCCGGGTAACGTTAATGTTCCCTTGAAACCTGCCAGCACCGCGAGGACGAAGAGAAGATTCAGCAGTAATGCTAAATCTGCCATTGTTCCACCCGTACGGTAATAGATGATCATGAAGAATATTGTCAACCCGAATGCAAGCATTGAAGAATAGACACCCTGGCGGATAGAGTCTTCTCCAAGCGAAGGTCCAACGCTTGTCTGCTGAATGATATCGACCGGTGCCGGAAGTGCGCCGGCTTTCAAAACAATCTCGAGAAGCTTGGCTTCCTCGATGTTTTCCATTCCTTCGATTTGTGAATTACCGCCGGTAATCTTCGAGCGAACGACAGGAGCGGAGAAACATCCGTTATCCATAATGATGGCGATGCGCTTGTTCACATTAGCGCCGGTGATGCGCGCCCAATCGCGCGATCCTTCATTATTCATCTCCATTGTCACGATTGGCTGGTTATATGTAGGATCGATTGTTGCGCGCGCATTAACGATGACGCCGCCTGTTAATTCGGCTGTCTTCTTTACAGCGTATAGCGTGTAGAATTTTTTTCCTTCAGAAATAAATTTGTGCTTACCGCTCCAAACGAATGCCATTTCGGAAGGGATCAATCGTTTAATATCAGGCTTGTTGAGAATACGCATTACCTTAGCGCGGCTCTCTTCGGCGGTGTAGAGTTCGCCGTTCCATCCTTTTTCATCAGAAAACGAATTAGCAAGTGCAAAGAACGGGTGCTCTTTCTCGGCTTGCTCTCGCGCTTTCATCTGATCTTCAGGAAGCTCGGCAAGCGCAGTATCGATTGCGCTTAAAGAAGTGTCGGCCTTTGCTACATCTTTTTTAACTGCGGCTTGCTTAGATGTGTCAGCCGCGGTTGAATCTACAATAGGATTGCCGGCTAATGTTTTATCTATGGATTGATAGACTTTCAGTGCGATCTCGGGATCGATAAGCAGTTTGAACTCGAGCAATGCCGTCCCTTGAAGCAGTTGGCGAACTTCAGCCTCTTTACTAACGCCAGGCAATTCAACGATGATGCGATTGCCGCCGGACTTCTGTATGGATGGTTCGGATACGCCGTACTGGTCGACACGGTTGCGGACGATTTCCATCGCACGGTCTATTGCATTTATAGATTCATCCGATAATTTATTTATGATGTCATCATCGCTATCGCGAATGCTTCCGTAATAACGGCTAATGCGGACTTCTTTCGTTTTGAACTTCGTCTTGACTAAAGTCATAAGGTCTTGATCGGTACTGAAAGCTTCAGCCTTCACTTCATTCATTATTGATTCGAAGAGAGAGTCTTTGTTCTTTGCAACGTCTTCAAGTAATTTGAGAACGTTCACTTCAAGGACAACCCGCATACCGCCCTGCAGGTCCAGACCCAGTTTTATGCGTTTCATTCGCGCATCACGGATATCCGTCTCATTCTGCTCCAGGTACTTCAAGCTGTCATCGCCGACCAGACTGCGAAGTTCTTTTGTGAACTTGTAGTCTTTGTAGGTTGGATACAGAAAGTAGAAGGAGAGGAGTACCGTAATACCAATGAGGATTAATTTACCACGATTTTTTTTCACTTACTCTTATTAACTCCTAAATCGAGAATTTGAAATAAAAAGGACAGTTTTATAGATTCTGAATTGAAAATATAACGTAAATTTGGATGAAAGTCAATCAAATTAGAGAGCCGACCCTATATCCATGGACCGGCTCTCCATTAGGATGGATACTATTTTAGCAATAACATTTTCTTAATAGCAGTGTACTCTCCGGTTTGGAGACGATAATAATAAATGCCGCTGGGCAAATTGCCTGCATCGAATGTAACCGACTTGTACCCGGCATTTTGGTACTCATCAACGAGCAGTTTCACTTCTTGCCCTAATATGTTCGTTACAGTAAGCCTAACACGATTGTCTTCCGCAATTGCGTAGTATATTGTTGTCTGTGGATTAAACGGATTAGGGTAATTCCCTTGCAATCCGGTTGATGTTGGAATTGCAACGTTAGTTTCACTATTCTCACCATCGTGCTGCTTCCATTGAAAATCCAGATCGGTGCTATAAATTACCTTATTGGATTTATTCGATTCACCGATGTAGTTAGATGCAGTAACGTAATATCGTTCTCGGTTTTGTGAGTATTTGGTACCTACGGGGACGCTGTCATCGATAAATGTTGTGTCAGATCCTTCATAGACAACACTTATTTGAGCACCGTCGAAACAATCGAGCGTTCCTTCGCAAAGGTATGTATACAGTTTGTACGATGTTGCGGTTTCGCTCCTCGTCCATCTCAGCTTCGGGTATCTTGTTCCGCCCTGAAGAATCGTCGTGCCGTAAAGTGTTGGAGCTGGCGGTGGTGATGGCGGTGGGGGAGGTTCTATAGTTGCCAGTGAGCGAGAGGTGTTAGATGTTGAAAAAATATCAAGTATCAGGCTGCCATTCTGCTCGACTTTTATCCAGTATCCCTTGCCGGGTTTTAATGTATCAACCTCAGAATAATAATCTATAGCAGTATAATCAAAATATTTTGATGCATAGCTGGTGTTTTGTAAAGTTATCTTTGATGCGGGTATCTCTTTAGATAATGACCCGATCATATTCCATCCAGCTGCAACAGATAAAGTACATTTATATACCGGTACACCCCGATATGTCAGTTGATTGTCCTCCATAAATTTTACCCAATATCCAAGACCACTTCCAAGGTTACCCTCGTCTTGGTACTGACCATTGTTGTAAATCCATGCACCTCCAATTCTATCGAAATACATACAATCTACATTATCACAGTTTACACTCAATGGTGTACTCAACAGATTCCAATCGGTTGTTACGTTAGAATTTATATCCATCAGAGAGGTGAAATATGGGTCATCATTATTGCTCCTATGGTCGGTCCAAAGCTGAAATACTTGACTATTTTGTGCAATTGATGCGATGCCCATATATTCATACGTATAGTGCCCCAGTCCAGGCGGATAAGAATATGCGTTAGAAATTTTTTCATTATTCCAAGTAGCACCATTATCGTCTGAAGTTGCAAGCCAGGTTTCTTGTTCAGGTTGATAACCAGTTGGGTTAGGGCAATGCATATATCCAAGGGAAATTCTTCCCGACTGATTTACTGAAGCACAGCCAAAGTATTGCCATCCAGTTGCTTCTCCTACGATAACCGGCGTTGACCAATTTGCTCCGCTGTTAGTTGATTGAGAGAACTTGATGCGATAACTATGATCGGATGACGACTTATAGTCAGTATAAGCAAGAAGCAAATCTCCGTTCGGTGCAACAGTTAGAGATGGAAGCGGAAGTATTCTTGCATTTCCAACATAGTTTTTGAACAAGGAAGTATAAGTTGGACCATTGATTGGAGTAGACCAAGAAGTACCTCCATCAGTCGATTTGCTTAATCTGTAATTACTTACTTCTGAGTAAGCATATAACCAGACAATATATACTTCACCATCTGGTCCGACAGCAGGCATTGACCCCTGTAAAATTCTGCCCGGATATAAAGTGCTCCGATCCGTGCTAGGTATTAAGCGCATGATTGGCTCGCTGGAGCTGGTAGTCACAGCCTCAAATTGAGATGGTGTGCTAAAAGTTCCTCCATGATCGGAGGAATATGAAGTAAGAATTTTGTAGGTGGTAACCTGATCACCGCTTGTAATTTCAGTCCAACTCACATAAATCCTTCCATCATACGTACCGCCGCTGTTATCGATGGTAATCCATGGTTTATCCTGTCCAACTATTAGTGTACTTACCTTTTTATATGTCCAGTTTATTCCTAAATTACTGCTTTTTGCAACAACGATTGCCGAACCATCATCACTGCCATCCATTGCAACATAGCAATAAAAAACATTCCCATACCTATCGTATGCAACGGAGGGATTAGTACCGTATACATAGCCAGTGAGAACGCTATCTGCCGAGAGTGTATCTTCTCTCCACGTAGAACCTCCATCTGTCGATATTCCAAATGCTGGTTTATAGACGTATGGTGGGTACCGATAATCGTTCCACGCACCTATAACGTTCATGCTGTTCACTGGACTCACTGCAATAGCGGTTTCGCTTTGGTCGTTAGGATTATTTGTAACCTGCGTGTTTGGATATTGTGCAAAAACATTTGCATTCATAAACAACATAGCAAGTATAGCAATTATAATTTGAAATATTTTCATTTTAATTTCTCTTTCTTTTTTTGTAGATTGATAGTTGTTAGTTAGCAATTAAAAATTGACAGTTTATAAAAAGAAAAGCCCTCAAAGGATTTTCTATCCTTCGATTGATTCTCGTGGCGCGAGATTATTGATGGGTTAGAAGCCTCGAGGGCTTGTTTTATTTAACCACCAATTTAGGGCGGTGAACGCTCGTGTATCATGCTGATTTTCATTTTATTAACAGTGCTTTCTTTATGATTGTAAACTTGCCAACGGTTAGCTTGATGAAGTACAACCCCGCCGAGATATTTTCTGGATTCCATTGATATTCATAGTCTCCTTGAAATTGAAATCCAATATCTAATGTTTCTATAATTCTACCTATTACATCGTAAATTGAAATGCTAACGTAGTCGGGCCTCGGTATTGAGTATTTAATCATTGTCGTGCTATTAAATGGATTTGGATAGTTAGGATATAATTGAAATTCATTAGAAATTGGATCTTTCTCGTTAAAAGCAGAAGTAATCAATTCATTTTTAAATATGGCGATATTGAGATCCCCAGTTATGTAAATATATTTATCATACACTGCGAATTTATATCCGCCTATTGATGAGATACCGACAATTTTGGGAGAGTACGGATCGGATACATCTATTATGCTCAATGTTGAGGAGGCAAAGTATAGATATTTTCCAGATAGAACAATATTTGTGGAATAATCACTTGTTGGAGTTGAAATATAGCTTAATGATTCAGGAGTGCTTGGATTACTGATATTGATACTATACAATCCGATCGCATCAGCAATAAATGCAAAAGAGTCTTTTAAGCAGATCGATTTTGCATAACAGGGAAATGTTGAAAGCACTGTTGAATTGTTCGGGTCGTGTACATCAACAATTACAAAACCCCCTGTGCCCCCAGCGTGATATGCTATTTTATCTCTCACTATGATTTGGCGACCAGCAAAATTATTAAATCCCAGATATTGGAGTTGTGAAGGAGTTGAGATATCATATATGGCTGTACCAGTGCTTGCAATTAAACAGTATAATCTCTGCTCGTCGATATACATGCCGGATGGTCCATACGACGCCGGTGTTATTGTTTGATTAATCCAAATAGGATTTACAGTAGAGGAAATATTAATGATGTTTACAGCACTGTCGCTTCCAACATAAGCTGTCGTGTCTTTAATTAAAATTTTGTATGTCATTTTTCCAAAGTCCAACGCTCCAATCCTTACCGGCACGGTTGGGTTTGATAGATCAAGTATTGTCAATCCAGGTCTGCCCGTTGCTACATATGCTAAGTTTCCCTGTATAGCAATATCATATGGTTTACCACCTGTATAAAATTTTCCAACTTCGTACATAGAATCGACATTAGATGTACTGACAATGTTGTATCCGCTCTCACTTGCAATGTGAAGTAAGGTATCGTTACCCGCTAACCATGTACCGCTAATTGTTGCCAGACGGCTTACAAAGAAAGCGTTATACGGATCGGAAATATTATATACAAATACACCGGAATCGTTAGATGCGTACGCGTAATGACCTATAACATCTATTGTATGAAGCGAATGGAGTACACCGCTATAAGCAGTATCGAGGAAAATAGGTTGAATAGGATCAGAGATGCTGTAAATACCTAAGCTCGAACCTACCCCGACGTATATAAAAGTATCCCGAATACATATCGCGCTTGTTCCCAGCCACGCGTCTTGATGCACGAGATAATCCGGATCGCGTGCATCGATAATGGTAAGGAAGGGCCAGTTGTAACCGGTTACATAGATGTATCGGTTTCTCACAGCTATATGCACGGGCCAATCGGCTGCTACGCCCGCGCTTGAACGAATGCGCGGATTGCTCGGATCCGTTATGTCTACTATTGTTACCCATGGTGCATGGAGGGGATCTTCTAGAACATACGCAAAGGAATCTGTTGGAACTACCTCTTTAGGACTTCCTAATGAAATATATCCAACCTGTACAAGAGAAAAGATATTGGAAATATTAAGTATTATTAAATTACCACCCGAACAGATGAATGCAAGCGAGTCGCGTAGCGCAAGTCCCCTTACTAACCCCCCCGTGTTATACTCAGCTGCAACCTTAGGTGATGTTGGGTCGGAGATATCCATAAACTGTATTAACTTTCCATTACCTATAATTGCCAAGCTATCGCGTATTGCCACTGCTTTGCATTGTCCCCAGGGCCACTCGCCAACGAGCGTCAGGTTGCTGTCGGTGAGAGATTTTGTGTAGCTATTCTCGTTTATATATTCAGGCGGAGATTCATCTTCGTTCAAACGAAATAATTTTTCTTGAGAGAAAAGAATAACAGGAGAGATTAAGAGTAACAGAATAAATTTCTTCATAACAGATGCCCTTCCAATATGAAAATTCTATTTTTCCCGGAGGCTTATTTAGTTACCGCCGAGACTCCTCGATCTAAATCTTACTTCCATAAGTTCAATACGCTTGCCATCCACTCATAACGTTATCCATCCACTAAACTAATGCTTTTATAATATAACGTTTTTTTTTTTTTGTTTGTCAAGTATTTTCTGCGATTATTTATATAAAGCTTGATAAACTTGATTCTTCAAATATCTACGTTTATATTGTAATGTAAATCCATTAAACTACTCCAAAGGTATTCTCATTAATTCCCGTTTATTCTATGGTTTTTTAGCTGCGGCGTTAATAGTTACATCGGCAACATCGCAGGTCGGTAATTCAACCGTCCCGATTCCAAAGCGGGAAGTGCGCGCTGTCTGGATTGCAACCGTTATGGGATTGGATTGGCCCAAATCATTCGACCCCGCAGAACAGCAACGTTCGCTTCGCGAGATTGTTGCTAAACTTAAATCAGCTAATTTCAACACAATCTATTTTCAGATACGCGGCAGAGCCGACGCTATGTACCGTTCACACTTTGAGCCGTGGTCTCAGCAGTTAACCGGAACACTTGGCGAGGATCCGGGCTGGGATCCGCTTGCGTTCATTATCGAGGAAGCACATGCGCAAGGGATGGAGCTGCATGCATGGTTCAACACGTTCCTTGTTAAGAGCGGCGGTCCGAAACCTCCGGAATCAAATCCCCGTCATGTCATCATCTCACATCCTGAATGGATGCAGCAGGTTAACGGTGAGTGGTGGTTTGACCCCGGAGTTCCGGAAGTGCGCGATTACAATCTGAAGGTTGCTATGGATGTTATTCGGAATTATAATATCGATGGTATTCAATTCGATTTTATCCGCTACCCAGGTAAACCCTTCCCCGATGAAGCAACATACAAAAAGTACGGACAAAATCTTACAAAGAGCGATTGGCGCAGAGAAAATATAAACATGTTCGTTCGATCTTTTTATGCTTCAGCGATAGCCGTTAAGCCGATGCTTAAAATCGGCGCGACGCCTATTGGAATTTATACAAATTTCAACGGAGCGAGAGGTCAGCAGAGTTATACTGAACTCTATCAGGATTCACGGTGTTGGTTGCGGGAAGGAATAATCGATTATATCGTGCCTCAGGTATATTGGACGCTCGGAAATACACCGGGAGATCCCGATTTTGCGATAGTCGTGAGAGATTGGTCGAGCTACATTTATAACAGGCAAATTTATATCGGGATAGGCGCTTACAAATCCAACATACTCGATGAGATCCCACAACTGATTGATACAACCCGTACAGCAGGATTGGGAGGAGTATCTTTTTTCCGATATGAAAATATCAGCAAAGCTCTCGATATAGGAGGGCAGTTTCGTTATTCAGCGATGATACCGCCGATGAAGTGGAAGGATCCGTTTCCGCCTAATTCTCCGATGAATGTGCAGGTTCAAAATATAAATGACGGGATATTCAGTATCAGTTGGGCACAGCCTGCTTTTGCCCCCGATGGTGATGGCGCAAAGTGTTTCAATATTTATCGTTCACCCGTAAAACCGATTGACATCGAAGAGCCTGCTTATCTTATCGGTAAAGTTTCTAATCAGACGACCAACTTTGTCGATACAATCAATCGTATCGCTTCTTCAAAATATTATTATGCCGTAACAGCTATCGATAAAGGAAATAATGAAAGCGTTCCTGCGGTAGAAAGCGTTGTCATGCCGGAAATTGTAGAGCTTGCGAAACGGTTTTCGTTTGAATTCAGGCTCGCACAAAACTTTCCGTTGCCCGCTTCATCGGTTGTTTACATACCTTACGAGATTAAAGAGAGAACTCCTGTATTTTTAATAATCCTGGATGAGAGAAACAAGGAATTAATAAACGTTGTAGATGCGGTTCGGGAGCCGGGACGGTACATTGCCGCGGCGAACATAGAAAAATTGAAGGATGGAATGTACAGCTATATGTTAATAGCGGGAAGTTTTTCGGAGAAGAAAATATTCAGGGTGGATAATTGATCCGGGGTTACTGAAGCTGTTCCTGATTCCTTCGCCACGCATACTTTTTGCCGTCCCAGAAGATATAACCGTTGGTCGAATCCCGTTTTCCTATGGAGATTGCATCCCCGTCAAATAGAGGGAGCGATTTATCATCGAATGCCTGCTTCCGTTTGATGACATTCCAGAAATTCACCCACTTAAAATCGTCACCGATACCTGTAAGTGAAGTGCCCGCGCCGATAATTGAAATCGGAATTGTCAGCGCCTGCGTTTTTTTAGCATGGAAGATTGCATAACCTGTTTTACCGCTGTTCGTTTCCACTATTTGAATAGCGACATCGCGGCGGTTGTCGCCGTTAAAATCGGCACGAAGATAGTACGGATATAGCTGATAGTTCACGGTGTAATTATTATCGAGATGCCGTGCCGCGAATTCCGTTCGCACCCATCGCGGAATATTTCTTATCGGATTCGGGATCAGGCGGCCCTCTTGCGCGAAAAGATTTGATGTAATGATGATGACGAGTATGAAAATCTTTTTCATCTGGGTTCCTTTAATATATCATACGGAATATTGATCA
This sequence comes from Bacteroidota bacterium, assembly GCA_020056225.1. Taxonomy (GTDB): domain Bacteria; phylum Bacteroidota; class Ignavibacteria; order UBA10030; family SZUA-254; genus JAGVIE01. The sequence goes on along the minus strand of JAGVIE010000048.1, from coordinate 63,508 downwards.
TTTAACTCCGAAGAAATCTACCATAAACAGACTAAGCTCGGGAATGTAGGTGATTAATATCAGGGCTATCAACAGCACACCAATGTAAGGCAGCACGGAACGTACGACCTGTGAGACAGGTTTCTCAAATCTGAAGCTGGAAATAAACAAATTCAAGCCCACGGGCGGAGTCAGGTAGCCGATTTCGAGGTTTGTTAAAAAAATAATACCAAGATGAACCGGATTAATTTCATACGCTGTTGCAATCGGAATGATTAACGGTACTACAACTATTATAGCTGAAAAGATATCCATCATCATTCCGACAATAAGTAGAAAAATATTCAGCAGGATGAGGAATACTACCCGGCTCGAAATGAATTGCTGGATCAAGGCAAATAATTTCATTGGCACTTCTTCGTCGATGAGATAATTTGTCAAGCCCATCGCACAGCCAAGGATGACGAGGATTGCCCCGACCAAAACCATACTCTCCTGCATGATGCGCGGTATATCTGAAAAAAGTTTAAGATCTTTGTATATGAATACCTCGACTATAAGCACGTAGAAAGCAGTCACTGCGGCGGCTTCGGTTGCGGTGAAAAACCCGCCATAAATCCCGCCGATAATCAGGAAGGGAAGCGGTATTTCCCATGCGGCATCTTTTACTGCGCTCTTTACCCTTTGCCAATTGAATGGAATTGTTTGCACCTTCGCTCTTTTTCCCTGTCTGATGCTGTAGATCGAGAGAATTGTCACAAGCAAGATGCCCGGTACGATTCCGGCAACAAACAATTTGTCGATAGTGACGTCGGGGGTCATCCCGCCAATCGTTCGTGAGTTAGATGCTACCATCGAATATAAAATCAGCGGCAGACTCGGTGGAAATAAAAGTCCGAGACTTCCGGAAGTAGTTAACAATCCCAAACTGAATTTTTCATTATATCCTTCCTTGAGAAGGATGGGGTAAAGTAATCCGCCCAATGCAATAATCGTAACCCCTGATGCGCCTGTGAACGCAGTAAAGATTGCACAAGAGACAAGAGCCACTATCGCAAGACCTCCTTGAATCCAGCCGAAAAATGCCTGCGATAATGCTACAAGTCGTTTCGGCGTGTTGCTTTCGGCGAGGATATATCCGGCAAATGTGAATAGAGGAATAGCAATGAGCGTCGGTTGGCTTGCAAGTCGATACATTTCCACGATGATGGCGGATGTATCTATATCTACGGCAGTAAAAGCAAGTAAAGCAATCGCGCCGATGATTGAAAATAGCGGTGAACCGAGAAATGCCAGAACGATAAGAAGTAATCCGAAAAGTATAGTACTCATGGTCGTTCTATTGTTGGAATATTTGTCGGATGATCAGCCTCTAATGTCGGATGGACCGCTTTGAGAGTGTGTTCGATTGATCGAATAATAAATCGGAATGTCATCAATCCGAAACCAACCGGAATGATAATTTGAAACCACCATGCTGGAAAATTCACCGAGCCGATTGTAATCAAGGTCTCAGCCGTTTCCAATTCATTCAGCAGGAAAGTTACTCCTGCTTTGGCAAGCATAAACGTAACGGTTGCCGCAAATAAATTTGTTGCAATGCGAATTAAATGTTTGTGCCGCGAGCTTACAAAACGGGTAACGATATCGAGATTGATATGTTTCTCCTGCTGGGTAGCGAGCGATCCGCCAAGAAAACCGATCCATAAAACAATATGTCTTAGAAACGGATCAGCCCAGAGGAAGCCGGAAGAAAAAAAATTTCTCAGGATTACCTGTGTGAATGCCAATACAACCATCCCTCCGAGCAAACTTACTACAATCACGCGCTCGATGAATGAAAGCGCATCGCTTATTGAATTGAGAAACTTCATTTAGACCCTGCGCGATGGCTGGCTCGGTAATCATCCAATGTTTTTTCAATCCTGTTTAAAAGATCTTCCGGGAACAATTTTCCGGCAAGAAGCCGGCGGGCTTTCTTCCCTATTTCCTCATACGAAGCATTGACTTTATCCGATGGAGGTTCCACGATTGTAACGCCGTTCTTCTTTAAGGTCTCAATAGATTTTTCGTTATCCTGGCGGCTAAGAGTTGTTAGCTTCTCCATGTATTTTTTCCCGTTGCGTTTAAGAATTTCCTGAAGATCGGAGGGGAGTTCGTCGTATTTTTTCTTCGAAATGATAACAGCGCCCATAGAGTTCGCAAGCGATGTCTTCAGCATATACTTGACCCGGGAAAACCATTGCAGCGCTATTGAAGCGAGCGGCGGAGAATAAACTCCGTCTATCAGTCCGGTTTGAAGTGATGTCAACACATCGTTTATTGTGAGCGGGATCGGTTTGATATTCATGGCAGTGAATGCCGCTTCGGCAATCGGGTCGCCTTCCCACATCCACATTTTAACTTTTTTCAGATCGTCGGGTGTCTTGACCTGAGTATTCGTGAAAACATAGACGAACCCAACTTCAGCCCAGCCCAGATTAACAAACCCGCCGTCCTCAATCGCTTTATTGAATTCATCGCCGAATGTCTTGTAGATAAGGTCTACTTCGTCGTAGTTTCTGAAGAGAAAGGGCGAATCGAGTATTCTGACTTTTGATGCAATGTTCGTCATTCCGACACCGGTGATTCCGGCGCTGTGCAGTTGGCCCAGTTTTATTTTCCTTAAAACATCTTTTTCGTCACCCTGAACCATTCCGCCGTATATTTTAAAGCCGAGCCTTCCGCCGCTTTCTTTCCTGATTGTCTGATCGAATTCTTTCATAACATTCATCCATGTACTACCATTGGGTGCCACGGTGGCAAATTTGATGATGTACTGCTGGGAGAGTAATGAGGATGGCGGGCAAAGTATAATAATTATAACGAACAATAAAGCGTACAGTTTCAATTTGGACTCCGTAGTAATTTAGAACAACTCATCTATTTTGTCTCGCAGCAATTTAGATTTTTTTTTAGCTATTGCATTTGAGAGACGGGCTTTGGGTAATATATCGATTGATGTTGTATCGACTCTATTTAAACATTCTTCAAACAACTCCCGGTTTTGTGTTTGAACGGCATACGAGCGGGCGTAATAAACATATGTGAGAAGGAATTTACGTGAATTGATTTTAAGGCATGTTTCAAAATACTCTTTGGATGAATCGGGATTTCCGCCAAGCAACGTCGGTCTGCTTCCGTATAACGTTCCTAAAAAGAAATAAGCCCCGCCATAAAAGTAAAGTGGATCTTTCCGGATTACCCATTTCATCATCGCTTCCACTTTCGGAAGATCGGCAATTGCCGAAGGGTCTGTTAGATTTAAACTGATGTAACTCCCCCAGCCTGTTGCAGCCCAGAAAACAGCAGGGACATCGTCTTCTGAAAAAGAATTGAGCGCCCGGTTGAATTCTTCTATTCCCTTCTCCTGTGCATCGGCAAATTCTCTGTTACTGTTGAGGATTTTCATGCCGTACTCTTTGCCCCGATGGTAGAAAAAGCCTGCGCGCTCTATACTATCATCTTCCACGAAACCAAGCGCGTAGCTCGCGTATCCCAGCGATGCGAGCAAAAGATAATGCTGATTATCGGGATCGCTTTTAATAATTGTTTCCAGAAGTTTTAGATTTGAAGCGACACTGATTTCGGCGATGCCGAGGTCTTGTTCCTCGTTCAGCACCTCGAAGCCGTTATCCATTATGCCTCCAAGTGATTTAACGGCAATTGTTTGGAAGCAGCCCGAGAAAACAACGAGAGAAAAAAGAATCAATATGTTAAATATTTTCATAGTCGATTATGCTGTAAATATACAAAAAGTTGTTCAGAAGTGAAAGCGCTAATATTGAATGTTGGCTTAAATTGTTTTAATTTGTTGTTAGCTTGACCGAATCGGGTTTTCCAACTAATTTAGCATAAAGGAAATCGACAGATGAGAATATTGATTATTGAAGATGAGAAGAAAGTCGCTAAATTACTCCAGCAAGGATTGGAGGAAGAGCGGTACACTGTAGATGTTGCATACGATGGAGAATCCGGATCTCAGCTAATTCTATCGGAAACATTCGACCTAATTATCCTCGACATTCTTCTTCCTAAGAAAGATGGAATAACCGTGCTGAAAGAAATCAGGTCGAAGAAAATAAATACGCCGGTACTAATGTTGACCGCCAAAAGTTCAATCGATGATAAGGTAGAAGGTTTAGACGCAGGGGCGGATGACTATTTAACAAAACCATTCTCCTTTGCGGAACTGCTGGCACGTGTTCGCTCGCTGTTAAGACGGGGGACAGTGGAAAAGTCGACGACGATGAAGGTTGTAGATTTGCACCTCGATACGGTCGCGCACAAAGCCAAGCGCGGCGAAAAAATTATTGAATTGACCGGGAAAGAATACGCGCTCCTTGAATATTTCATGCGAAATGTAAACCGCGTCTTAACCCGCGCGTTGATCTCGGAACAGATATGGAATTATAACTTCGATACCGGCACCAATGTAATCGATGTTTATATCAACCATCTGCGAAGTAAAATAGATGACGGTTTTGAAAAAAAACTACTGCATACTGTTCGCGGTATCGGTTATGTTTTGAAGGATGAATAAGATGTTAATGGCATTAAAATCTATTCGGGCGAAACTCACACTTTGGTATTCCTTCGTTCTTCTGATAACTCTTATCGCGTTCGGATTGATCGCTTACACATATTCCACTCGACAGCTTGCAGATAATCTCGATCTATCGCTCACGAACGAGGTAAAGTGGGTTAAGAATTTCATCGAGCCGAAAGCGGCAAAGGTAAAACCGAGCAAAAAGTTCGCCTCAAAGAAAAAAAAGCAGCAGATTATCTTCGAGGCGATGCCGCCCGCCCCCGACAGCTCCGGGATGAGTGAAGCCGACGACGAAATATGGAATCAGATTTATGAGCACGCCTTAGTCAATCCTAAAAAAACAATGATAGAGGTTACCGATAAAAAAGGCGCGATTGTTTTTCGTTCATTCACCGTAGGTGAAGAAAGTTTGATGATCGGGCATGCGCCGCTCGATACTATTATGATGAGTACCGTCAAGAACGAACGCGGGGAAGATATGCGTGTCGCGTCTACCTCCACGAAAAACATTCATATCTACGTCGCATATCCGCTGGCAGAACTCCGCGATGTGCTTGATAATCTTTTTTCCATTTTCATAATTCTCGTACCTATAGCTTTGGCATTATCGGTCGTAGGCGGATGGTTCCTTGCGAACAAATCGTTGCAGCCTGTCGATGAGATTACCAAAACGGCGCAGCAAATAACCGCGCATAATTTAGATCGGCAAATACCGAGCCGCGGCGTAAATGATGAGATCGGCAGATTGATATCTACGTTCAACAATATGATCTCGCGTCTTCAGCATTCATTCGAACAGGTTAAACAATTTTCAATAGATGCATCGCACGAACTTCGGACACCATTAACCATTATGCGCGGTGAGGTCGAACTTGCATTACGCAATCCTAAAGAAAGCGAAGAATATCGGCGGGTACTCGTGAGCAATCTTGAAGAAATCCTCCGGTTGTCAGCCATTATCGATAATCTTTTAATTTTATCAAAATCGGACGGCATCCAGCATGAAGCGGTTTATTCAGACGAAGTTGATCTTGCGAATCTGATCGATGAGTTATTTGAGGATATGGTTATCATAGCCGAGAAAAAACAAATTGTAATAAATCTCCTGAGGAAAGAGAATCTCGTCGTTTGCGGCGATAGATTGAAGTTACGCCGGCTTCTTCTTAATCTTGCCGACAATGCTATTAAGTACACACCGGAGCGTGGGAGCGTTTCCCTTTCTTTAGAACGGGATAATGGTTACGCGAAAATAATGGTTAAGGATACCGGTATAGGAATTTCAAAAGATGAGCAGAGGAAAATATTCGACAGGTTCTATCGTGTTGATAAAGCGCGCGCGCGTGAGCAGGGCGGAAGCGGTCTCGGATTGTCGATAGCGAAATTGATTGCCGAACAGCATCAGGGCAAAATTGAAGTCGAAAGCGAGTTGGGGAAGGGAAGTGTGTTCACCGTTTATCTTCCCATATAAATTTTATTGAAATAAATCAGATATCCGCGCCGAGTGAGAAATAATATTTCGGCGTAGAAAAACTTCTCAGATCGTAAGCCCATGCTATATCCATCTTCAGCAAAAAGCCTAGAAAAATCATTCTGACTCCGTATCCGGTTCCTGTCAGCAAGTCTCGCATGTAAGTTGTGTTGTTCTCGTCCTTTGCAAACGCTCTGAAATCTTTTCTCCAATACCAGGCGCCGCCCATATCCAGAAATAAAACACCGTTAAAACTTTGCAGGAAAATAGGAAGCGGTCCTGCGGCAAAGTAGCCAAGCAAAGGAAACCGGAATTCGGTATTGAACAAACCATACTTGGTTCCCATACGTGCGCCGTAGTTATACCCCCGCAGCGGTAATCCCGAAGTTAAAAAAACGAAGTCTTCCGCGTTCTCTACCGGTATGCGGTTGTTTTCAAAACGGCGATTGATCCAGTTATCCATTCCTCCGATAACGAACCTTTGCGGATTCTTTCCATAACTTCCACCACCCGCAAAACGTAAAGCGAGAGTATAATTTTTCCATAATCTAAAATACCGTCGGTAATCGAAAGTGATTGTCGTGAACCCGAGTGATTGATCGTTAAATTTCGGACTTCCTAAAATATTAATACTATATCTTTCGCCGTTTGCCGGTGCGATTAACCCCCACAAACTTGTGTCGTGTACATAACTCAATGATGGCGTGATCAGGTTGCGTCTCTGCGGTGGCTCGTCAACATACGTCAGATTATCGCGGGAAAGATTTATCCAGGCAAGGTTGAAATCCAATCGATTGAATTTATTTATTGGATATGATGCCATTAAACTAAGTCCGTAGTTTCTGAATCTGTAGTCGACAGAGTCTAGATCATTCTTGTCGAACATACTGATGAAACGGACGCTGTGAAATCCCTGGATGCCATAGTCGATTCGTTTTGGTAAATAAAAATAGGCAAGGGCATAATCGCTGTTCTTCAGATCGAAGATCAAATCCAGAAGCAAAAATATCTGATGATCGCCCAGCATATCGCTGAATGCCATTATAGTCGAGCCTTGAATACCGTACAGAGTATTATAACCTGCATTTCCATAGATGATATCGGGCGAGAAATTTAATTTATATTTATTCACCTTATAATTGCCGTGTTCATCGATGTTGTTGGCGATTGCGATAGAAGCGGAAGAATCGGATTTCGATGCCGGTTTTTGCTTGAATTCGTCACTAAAGATGAAGTTTTTCAGGTCAACCCGCCCATCATCGATTGAAACATTTATCGAATCTTTATTCTCAAGTTTGATGACGACGTCATGACTGATTGCGATCTCTTCGCTTTTAACTTCGCCCGTGTCTACATGAGTGGGAGGAGCTGTTAATCGTTTGAAGAATTCGGTAAGCTCCAGTGCGGTAATTTTTTTATCACGATCCATAGGGTTTCTCATCAAGAACATATCGAATCCTGCATTATTCAGAGAGCTGAATACCATCTTGTTGCCATCGCCGGAAATTGATAGCTGATAAACCCCGCTCAATGAGTTTGTTCTCGCGTACACGGAATCGCTATCGAGGTTCTTGATAAAGATGTTATTGATTCCGTTCATGTCGGAGATAAAATATAAATGTTTTCCGTCTGGCGCGGCAGTAGGTGATGTTTCATCGCTGTTCGGCAGATCTGTAATACGCTCGATTATTCTTGAACCGACATTTACCGAATAAAGGTCGCGCTGTTTATAATCGAATCGTTGAATTTTAAAATCCGCGGGAATGGTTGCCTGGTCGGTAAAATTCTTCCGGTCGGATGAAAAATAAATTGCCTTACCATCTGAAGACCATGCAGGATCCGCGTCCGTGAAAATATCGTTCGTAAGATTCTCGAGTGTTTTCGAATCCAAATCGTAGATGTATATGTCGGATTCATTTCCCTTGATTCCGACAAACGCTAATCTTCCGCGTTGATGCGAGGAATCAAGAAATGACCATTGTACCGAAAAAATTCCATCCAACCCGAATTCTAATTTCTGGTCCTTACCCGAATTAACCTCGATGATAATAATAGCATCCTGATCCCCGCTTTTTGCGGCAAGAGCCAAAAATTTACCATCCGGTGACCATGACATTCCGGGGGTAAGCAAGTGAAGCTCTTCAAAATCGGCAGTGCGCTGTCCCTTCACTAATTTATCTATAATTGTTCCGTCAATAGCATCCATGATAAAGACATCGAAATAATCATCACGGTTCGATATGAACGCGATCCGATCACCCTGCGGCGAGATTGAAGGGCTTGTATTATAGAAACTTCCATCCTTGGTGTGATCGGTCAGCTTCTTTGCATAGTCGCCCGGCTCGCTTCGTTTAGCAATATCGGGCCAGTAAAGGATTTTTTGCTCTTTCTGCCAGCGTTCCGAAAGTTCTTCGGACGATAAACCAATCGCACTGCGTAGTCCCTGATCAACACTGCGTGTTCCTTTAATCCTGCTGAGTATCTCGGCGATTTTCTGGTCGCCATATTTTGTCGCGATATAATTCCAAACCGATTGACCACCGCGATACGCGAAGTAACCGTAAAGCTGGTCGATCTTCGGAAGATATTCATGGATAGTAGCATCACGCAGAAACATATCGGAATCGGTATCCCATTTTAGCGCTTCATATTCAGCTAATCCTTCGTTAAACCAGAGCGGAAGTTGTAGCGTGATGTTGTTAGTAATAATCGATTGGATTGAACCGCCGTAAAACATATCGTTGATGACGCCGTGCACCAGTTCATGGTGGATGACATGCCGGAATTTTTTATAATCGCCTTCGAAAGGCACGACGACGCGATTTTTGAACAGCTCTGTTACGCCGCCGATACCTTCTTCAAGATAATCGCTTACTACATTCGTCTGCTGGAATTCGTTGTGTGAGTTGTAAACGATTATCGGAATACGGTTTATGGTTTGATACCGGAACGATTTGCTGATTGAGTAGTAAGACGATTCGGCAACGTCTGCGGCGAAGTTGGCAACTGCTTCTCCACCCAGAGTAAAGTAAACATCGAAGTGTGTCGTCTGGATGTAGTACCAGTCGAAGTTTTTGTATTGGACTTTATTCTTTCCGAATTGAATATCCTGCGCATGAAGAGAAGAAATCCCAATTGTGAATTGAAATATGATAACAGCAAAGAATATTTTGAATACTTTCATTGGACTGTCTTCTCCGTTTCTGTACTTAAAATTACGAAACAACGAGAGCAAATGCAATGTTCATGAGGTTACTTCGCAAGTTTTTCGTGCTGCGGGAAGATCTCGTTCATTGAGCCGGTGCGATAACCCTGCAGGTCGAGTGTAATGTAAATAAAACCCAATTGCTTGAATCTGTCAACGATTTTAGCTCGAAGTTCGTTATCGAACAGGCGTTCGATTTCTTCGGTTCCTACTTCTATTCGAGCGGTTTTTTCGTCATGATAACGCACTCTATAATACTTGAAGCCTGATTCCCGCAATGTATTTTCAGCCGCGTCGATTTTTTGAAGAGCTTCCTTTGTAATCGGTGTACCGTAAGGAAATCGGGATGAGAGACAAGCGAATGAACCCTTATCCCAGGTAGGCAATCCCAAATGTTTTGAAAGCTCTCTTACATCGACCTTAGTAAAACCTGCTTCAAGCAAAGGTGAGCGGACGTTTTGTTCCTTTTCGGCTTTCATGCCGGGGCGGAAATCAGCAAGGTCATCGGTAATTGCGCCATCGGCAATCCAGTTATCCGATTTCGTGATGTATATCTTACGATCGTCCGAATAGTAATAATCCTGTGCATACATCGTTAGTGTAATCAGGAGGCTGTTGAGGATAATAAGAATGAGTTTCACTTTATAAAAACTCCTTTCTTGAAATTATTGAACAAATTGTTTAATTTATAACAACTTAAAAAAGAAATGGTTTCGTTTGACAGAGATTGTCCCTGCCATCAAACGATCACGCCAGATCAATATAGCTATGGTATCTTTTCGAAGGAGCCTTGCTATACAATTTCATAATTATCACCTCTTATTGCTAATATTTATTTTTTCATGACGTACATACCAAGTTTTAATCTCCGAATTTGTTCAGTAATATACCCACGATGATCAAGTGGGATGGAGTACACACCTAGCACCTGTTTTGTATTTAAATCAACTTTCATTATTGCTATGTTCTTACCTTCGGGTGTTTCACCATTGAGGGTTGTTAGAAACATTGTTTTATTATCCGGCATTAATACTATTTGATCTGTTATCAAACGGCTTCCATGCGCACCACCGGTCAAATTGTATGGTACCCAATCAATAAAGAGTTCCATCGTGCGAGCATGGACATCATAGCGTAAAAGATGACCTGTAGGATTCATTTCATATAGATAACCTGCAGGATCACTTATATAAACATACCGACTATCTGGACTAACGCCCATCTGTGAATATTTTCCGCACGGGTACTCTGCGACTACGCTGTCAGTAGTCAAATCTATTGCATGGAATGAACCGAATCCGCCACCACCGATCCAATTAAAAACCGTAAGGAAAAGATATCTTCCATCGGGCGAGATTTTAAGGTCGGCTGGTGCCATTCCCCTTTGCCTTAAGCTATCGGCCACCCTTAATTTCCGATCAATACTTAACGTCTCGAGATTATAAACTATAATACCGGCAAATCCTCCTCCATTATAATTGCAATACATTGCGCAAAGTTTTCTTTCACCGGGCGCGCGAACTAATCGCCAAAGAATACCAATCGAATCTTTGTGAACTAATGAAAATGTTTCATCGTTAAAAAATTGAATTTTTCGATCGTATGTTACTAACAGGCCTCTTGTTTTCAGAAATGTCATAGATCTTTCTTCGGTTTTCACCCTACGTAGAATTGTTTTTGTTCCTGCGTCAACTGCAAAAAGTTCATAATTATGTAGTGATGATTCCCATATTGAGTACCATACAGTGTAATTAGGTGAAAATTCTAAAAAGAATGGAACTCCCACCGGACCAGTATACATACTATCGATAATTTTGAGAGAATCAGTATCGAACACCCAAATCCCATTCCAATTTCCATCGACAGAAGCAAACAATGCAGGTATAGTTTCTGGCAACCCATTATTAATGCTATCCACTGGTCCCTCTTGTTTACAACTCGCAAAAAGAAGTAATGTCAGAATTATGGTAATATACATTTTCATATTCATTCTTCTATTATTCTTTTTGAAATGTTCGGCACAAAACCCACATCATTCTAATTCTATTAGAATGCAAGTGGGTTATGTTAAATTCTCTTATCTTTACACGTTCCTCTGTCATTATATGACACCTCTTTGTGCAATAAATTATTTTTATTTTTCTTCTCAACAAATTGCTGAGAACTATCAATTAGATTTCTATCTTACTTTTACTATCCTCATTTCTGGTATTAGTATGGGGGAATGAACAGTAGCGATATAAATCCTATTTTTCTTTAAAGCAACTCAACCTTATACGTAAATATCAGGTTGCCCATTTCCCTTTTTTTTGTGTTTTTTGAGTTTTTTAGATGATATTACATCTATTTGTTCGGTAATGTCTCATTCATCGAACCGGTGCGATAACCCTGCAGGTCGAGTGTAATGTAAATAAAACCCAGTTGCTTGAATCTGTCAACGATTTTAGCTCGAAGTTCGTTATCGAGCAGGCGCCCTATTTCTTCAGTCCCTACTTCAATTCGAGCGGTTTTTTCGTCATGATAACGCACTCTATAATACTTGAAGCCAGATTCCCGTAATGTATTTTCAGCCGCGTCGATTTTTTGAAGAGCTTCCTTGGTAATCGAGGTGCCGTAAGGAAAGCGGGATGAGAGACAAGCGAATGAACCCTTATCCCAGGTAGGTAATCCCAAATGTTTTGATAGCTCTCTTACATCAACCTTAGTAAAACCTGCTTCAAGCAGAGGAGAGCGGACGTTTTGTTCCTTCTCGGCTTTCATGCCGGGGCGGAAATCAGCAAGGTCGTCGGTAATTGCGCCATCGGCAATCCAGTTGAATCCCTTCTCTTTTGCGATTAGATGCAACTTGGAAAATAATTCGGTTTTACAATGGTAGCATCTGTCGATCGGATTTTCTTTGAATTTTAAATTATCTGTTTCTTCTGTCCGGATTTCTTCCCATCGCGCTCCAAGAGATTTGGCAATTCGGATTGCCTCCTCGTATTCGTGAAGAGGATAGGTCTCCGATTTTCCAATCACAGCAAGTGCATTATTATCCAGTACGTCCACAGCTACTTTAAGAAGAAGAGTGCTGTCCACGCCGCCGGAGTATCCGATGACTAAATTCCCCATCTCGCGGAGAATAGATTGCAGCCGGATATATTTGGATTCAAGTTCAGGGGTCATAGAAAATGTCAAGAAGCCCGATAGCTGATCGGGTATATTAATTCATACATCTGGTTGATTATTGCTCTAACAGATTTGTAAATTCTTTGATTGTCCGGACGCCGGGGAATTCTTTTTCAAAAGCTTTTTTCTTTTCCGGATCGAGCCGGAAAGATGTTTTCAACGATTCGATAGCATCGAATGTTTTCCGCATGAGCAGTAAAACTTTAGCTCTGCTGTAATATGGCTCAGCCCATTTCGGCTGTAACTCGATGCACTTGTTGAATGCTTTAAGCGCTTCTTTGAAGTAGCCATATTCAAGAAGCGTCTCACCGAGGTCTAACCATGCTTCAAGATTGAGCGGATCCATTCTGACAGTCATCTTATAACTGAACAATGCCTCGCGCCATTTCCCGAGGTTATATGCGGCGTCTCCCTTTGCATGCCAAAGTTCAGGATAATTTCTGCACAGGGCGATTGCAGAATTATAATCGTCGTACGCTTTCGAGTATTGTTCGAGAGAATCGTAACAGCAACCGCGCCCGTAGTATGATTCGTAATGTTTTGGATCCAGCTTGATGGCTTGAGTAAAGCATTTTATCCCGTCCCGGAAGTTACACAATTCTTCATACGCATTACCGAGATTGTGCCAGGATGGGACATCTTTTACGTCGACCCTAATTGATTCTTTATAACACTCAATCGCATCGAATAACCTGCCCATGTTCGCGTACGCATTTCCTTTGTTATACCATGCAATAATGAAATCTTCCTTTATGGCAATAGCAATATCGTAACTCTCGATGGCGCGGCTGTATTCAGACATCCTGTTGAAAAGAATTCCCCTGTTATACCAGGCGTTGTAATTATACGGATCAAGAGATAAATGTTTATCGTAGCATTCAAGGGCATCTTTGAATTTATCGAGGCAATCGTAGCAAAATCCTAATTCATATAAAGCTTCTTTATGATCCGGTTTCACATTGAGGATAAATTTGAAAATTCGCACCGATTCCTCGTACCGGTTCATTTTTTCAAGAGAGATCGCTTTTGCAAAGAGCGAATCTTCATTTCCGGGATCGATCTCCAACGCTTTATCAAAACTTCGGAGGGCTTCTTCGTAACGCGCGAGATTATCCAGTGAAAAGCCGTAACCGGTAAGCAATTCCGCATCGACAGGATTTAATTTCAATGCTTCCTCAAAGTATTCGAGGGCATCCTGATATCGCTGAAGGTGGTTGTAAATCATTCCCTTTTTAAGCCAGGCATCTGAACTGTAAGGACTTTGCTCAATCAGCAGATTAATGAACGGTAGGGCATCGGCGAATTTTTGGTTTTCAAAAAAATAGCTTACAATTTCCTCAAGTGTTTCAGAGCTGATTGAACCGTGGGAGCCTTCACGAATTCGTTCCGATATTTTCTTTATCTCGTCTTCGATATGCTCGCCGTTACCGGTCGGTTCTTCCTGCTCATCATCCATATTATCAAAATAAAAACTATCCATTCCAACTTCTCAAAATTAGTGTTAATGAAATATAAAGAAAAAATTTATCGGAAGTCAAGTATGTGAATGATTCCCGCACATTGTTTTTTACATGAAAATCAGGTATATTTACTGTCTACAAGACCCGATGATCGCTGAAAATGTTAAAAATATACGCCAGCGAATAATAAACGCTTGCCGCCGAGTTCACCGAAATCCGGAAGAGATTACTCTGATTGCAGTTTCGAAAACTTTCGGCGCCGGTGACATCAAAAAGGTTGTCGAAGCTGGTCTTTATGACATTGGGGAAAATTATGTACAGGAGCTTCGGCAAAAGCGCGGTGAAGTTCCCGATGAGAGAGTTAGATGGCATTTTATCGGGCATCTTCAGTCGAATAAGATAAAGTACATCGGAGATTGGATTCACATGATTCATGCGGTTGATTCGTTATCCCTTGGTGAGCAGTTATCGAAATGGTCTGGTAAGACAGGGCGCAAGATCGATGTTCTGGTGGAAGTGAATACCGGTGACGAAGAGAGTAAATTCGGAGTTTCACTTGTAGATACGGAAAAGTTTGTGAAGGATTTAAGTAAGCTCCCGAATATCAATCTGAAGGGATTGATGACAATCGGACCGTTTCTTTCGAACCCTGAAGATTCCCGGCCTGCGTACAGAGCGCTGGCTCGGTTGAAAAAGTCTTTAGAAGATGAAGGATTAAAAATGCCGGTGCTATCGATGGGAATGTCGCATGATTTTGAAGTTGCCATAGAAGAGGGTGCTACGATGGTTCGGATCGGAACGGCAATATTCGGCAGCCGGGTTACTCGAAGGTGAAATTATGAAACTAACAACGCTCGATATGAAGAATAAAAAATTTGCAACAAAAATGCGCGGCTTCGATCCGGCTGAAGTCACTTCTTACCTCGAAAGTATGGCGGCTGAGTTTGAGGAAATAAACAAATTGAATTCTCAGTTAAGAGAGCGGGTTGTCGAACTTGAAACAAAACTTCAAGACTATACGTCTATGGAAAAAGCGATACAGCAAACTTTCATGCAGGCTCAAGAGACCGGCGGGAAGGCGGTTGAGAACGCCCGGAAGGAAGCGCAGCTAATTATCCATGAAGCTGAATTGAAGGCAACACAGATACTTGATAAATCTCGAACAAATTTAACTGCGATAAAAGAACAGATTACAATTCTTAAAGCGAGAAAAGACTCTATCGTTGTCAGGTTGAAGATGCTGTTGAATTCGGAACTCGACTTAATAAAGACACTTGAATTTGATGAAGCATTTCCCTCTCAGAATGAGGACGAACTTAGCAGAGAGACATCCAAAGAAAAAACAGAGATCGAAGAAATAATAAAAAATTTAGAATGATCTTATGATATCGCTTCGTGAACAGATTGATGAATCGCTTAAGTACATCCGTAAGCATACAAAGATGATGCCCGAAATAGGTATCATTCTAGGAACGGGTCTCGGCGGCTTGGTGAAAGAAATCAGGAAGGAGATAGTATTAGATTATGATGAAATTCCTCATTTCCCCATATCGACTGTTGAATCGCACCACGGCAAATTGATTTTCGGAACGCTTGCCGGAAAGAAGGTCGTTGCGATGCAGGGACGCTTCCATTATTATGAAGGATATTCATTACAGCAGGTGACGTTTCCTGTACGTGTGATGTCCCGAAGATTTGGCCTTGGCGTGAAGACACTGCTCATATCAAACGCGGCTGGCGGGATGAATCCGCAATTTCATCGCGGTGATCTCATGTTGATAACCGATCATATCAATCTTCAGGGCACTAATCCGCTTATCGGTCCGAACGATGATGACTTTGGTCCTCGTTTTCCTGATATGTCTGAGCCGTATAGCAAAAAATTAATTAAGCTGGCGGAAAAGATAGCCGCCGAAGCGAAGATCAAAGTACAGCGCGGTGTATTTGTTGCTGTTCAGGGTCCAAATTTGGAAACCCGTGCCGAGTACCGCTTCCTGCACAATATAGGGGCAGACGCGGTAGGTATGTCTACAGTTCCGGAAAACATAGTTGCGGTGCATATGGGAATGAATGTTCTTGGCATCTCAATCATTACAGATGAATGCTTCCCGGATACTCTTAAACCGGTTTCGGTCGATGAAATAATCTCAGTTGCGAACAAAGCCGAGCCTAAACTGACGAAAATAATGAAAGAGATAGTAAAGCAACTA
The DNA here is from genome assembly GCA_020056225.1 of Bacteroidota bacterium. Classification (GTDB taxonomy): domain Bacteria; phylum Bacteroidota; class Ignavibacteria; order UBA10030; family SZUA-254; genus JAGVIE01. Next base: position 47,430 of record JAGVIE010000048.1, on the reverse strand, counting down.
TAAACCGAACTAAAACCCATAATTAAAATTAATGATACCTGTTCGATTATGCAGACCATCGGAAAATTGTTGATTGTGTTCGGTTTAGTTCTAACCGGTGTTGGTATTGTGCTGATGTTTTTTGATAAAATTCCTCTGCTTGGCAAACTGCCGGGGGATATAAACATAAAGAAAGATAATTTTCAGTTTTATTTTCCAATTACATCGAGCTTAATTCTAAGTTTTCTGCTAAGCATAGTATTTTGGTTGATATCGTTTCTTACTAGAAAGTGAATAATAATATAGTGTTCAAAGAACTCACAGATAAAATAAATTACTCTCAGCTCGAGCTGGAAATTCTAAAGTTCTGGAAAGAGAACAAAATTTTCGAGAAAAGTATTTCCCTCCGCGCCGGTAAACCGGGCTTTACATTCTACGAAGGTCCGCCGACCGCAAACGGACGTCCGGGGATCCATCACGTTATGAGCCGCACGTTGAAAGATTTAGTCTGCCGGTATAAAACGATGAGAGGATTTCAGGTACATCGTAAGGCGGGATGGGATACACACGGCTTGCCGGTCGAGATTGAAGTCGAAAAAATGCTCGGCTTCAAGCACAAAGAAGATATCGTTCGTTACGGTGTTTCGAAGTTCAATGACGAATGCAGGAAGTCAGTTTGGAAATACAAGGCCGATTGGGAAAGAATGACAGAGCGGATGGGTTATTGGGTCAATCTCGATGATCCGTATATTACATTCACGAATGAATATATCGAATCAATCTGGTGGGCGTTGAAGCAGTACTTCGATAAGGGTTTGATTTATAAAGGATACAAGATTCAACCGTATTGTCCCAGATGTGAAACTCCATTGTCATCGCACGAAGTTTCCCTCGGTTACGAAGATGTGAAAGACCCGAGTATTTACATCAAGATGAAAGCAAAAGGAGAGGAGAATACCTATTTCCTCGTCTGGACTACAACGCCATGGACGTTGATATCGAATGTTGCTCTTGCAATTCATCCCGATGTCGATTATGTGAAGGTTGAACACAAAGGTGAAAAATTAATTCTTGCCGAGGCGCGACTTGGTGTGCTTGATGGTGAATATGCGGTGATTGAGAAATTTAAAGGTAAGGCGTTGACCGGTAAAGAATACGAGCGTCTTTACAGTTATCATCCTGCAAAAGAACGGGCGTGGTATGTAATTGAAGGAGATTTTGTTACAACTGTAGATGGCTCCGGAATTGTTCACATCGCACCGGCATACGGTGAAGACGATTATCAAGTTTCGAAGAAGTATGGTCTCCCGACAATCCATCCGGTAAACAAAAGCGGAGAATTCGGTCCCGAAGTTACCGAGTTTTACGGTAAGTTTGTAAAAGATGCCGATCCGGATATCATCCGAAATCTAAAGGAACGTCATATCCTTTACAAAAAGGAAATGATCACGCACAGTTACCCACATTGCTGGCGGTGCAAGATGCCGTTGTTGTACTATGCGCGTGAGTCGTGGTATATCGCTACAACGAAGTACGCCGCCCGGATGGTTGAGCTGAACAAAACAATCAATTGGTTTCCGCCCGAAGTCGGTGAGGGTCGTTTTGGAAATTGGCTGGAAGATAATAAAGATTGGTCGCTCTCTCGCGACCGTTTCTGGGGCACGCCGCTCCCGATCTGGGTTTGTGAAAAATGCGGCAAGCTAAAATGTGTCGGAAGTGTTGCAGAGTATAAACAAGGGAAAGGAATTCAGGAGCCGCTCGATCTTCACAAACCGCATGTTGATGCTGTAACATTCGATTGCTCATGCGGCGGCGAGATGAAACGCACACCCGAACTCATCGATGTGTGGTTCGATTCGGGCGCGATGCCGTTTGCGCAATGGCATTATCCGTTCGAGAATAAAGAGTTGATTGATTCCGGCGAACAGCATCCGGCGGATTTCATTTGTGAAGGTGTCGATCAAACACGGGGATGGTTTTATTCGTTGCATTCTATCAGCACGTTTTTGTTCGATAAACCGGCATACAAGAATATCCTTGTCAACGATCTTATCCTCGATAAGGACGGACAGAAAATGTCGAAGTCGAAGGGAAACACCGTTGACCCATTCGGTATCATCGAGAAGTACGGCGCGGATACATCCAGATGGTATTTAGTGGCAACGAGTCCGCCGTGGCGGCCTACGCTTTTCGATGAAGAAGGTCTTGTTGAAGTTCAAAGGAAATTCCTCGGAACGCTGTTGAACACTTATGCCTTCTTCAGCTTATATGCGAATATCGATAAATTTGTTTTTAGTGAAACACATGTACCGGTTGACAAACGGCCCGAGATAGATCGCTGGATTATTTCGGTATTAAATTCTTTGATCAAGACCTATGAATCAGCGATGGATAATTATAATGTAACCGAAGCCGCGCGTGCAATCAGCAATTTTACTATCGACCAGTTATCGAATTGGTACGTAAGAAGAAACAGACGCCGGTTCTGGAAAAATGAAAAAGGCGCCGATAAGATTGCCGCCTATCAAACATTGTACGAGTGCGTAATCGTCATATCAAAATTGATGGCGCCATTCGCGCCGTTTCTTGCTGAATCGATTTATTCGAATCTCAATTCAGTCGCGAAGCGGGAAGCCGACGAATCCGTACATCTGGCAATGATACCTGAAGCCGATGAAAAAGCAATCGATCATGCGCTTGAATCGAGAATGGAGAAAGCGCAGAGAATTGTATCACTCGTTCGCGCGATAAGGAACAAATCTAACCTTAAAGTACGCCAGCCGTTGAAGCGCATCATAGTTCCGGTTTTCAATGAACGCGACCGTGAAGAGATTGCGCGGATGGAAGATGTTATCCTCGATGAAATAAACGTGAAAAAGCTTGAATATGTAGATGATGATTCTGGCATCGTTCATAAAACGGTAAAACCTAATTTTAAATCGCTCGGTCCAAAATATGGAAAGTCGGTTCAGCCTGTTGCCGCCGCGATCAGAAATTTTACATCAAAGGAAATCAAAGAGATCGAGACAAGAGGAAGTCTTACCATCCAGTTGAACGGCTCAGGAACTGTCATCCTTCGCGAGGATGTTGAAATACTGCATGAAGAGTTAAAAGGATGGGTAGTCGAATCGGATAACACGGTTACAGTCGCACTCGATACAGAACTGTCACAGGAATTGATTGACGAAGGATTCGCGCGTGAATTTATAAGCCGCATTCAGAATATGAGGAAGGATGCAGGTTTTGATGTTACCGATAGAATTCGTATCTCATATGATGCAAAGGAAAAATTATCGAGAGCATTAAGTTCACTTGGGGAATATGTGAAGAACGAAACGCTTGCAACTGGCATGATCGAAATTCTTGTCGAAGGAGGATACACTGCCGAATGGGACATTAACGGCGAACAATGTTCGATCAGTATCGAGCGTATAACGAAATAAATTTATCAACGAAAGGGAATAGCACTATGGCAAAATTAAAGAAGAATTCGGCAATAGCAGATAAAACAATCAATCTTCTTAAAGAAAAAGCGAAAGGGCGGAAACTCGCGCCAAAGAAAAAGAAACTGCCGGTTAAACTGAAAATAGCTAAACCGGTTAAGCCCGAAATTGTGAAAGTTCCGACTGGAAAACTCCGTTATGCCAAAGAGGAATTAGCTTATTTTAAAACAATCATCCTCGAGAAGAAAAAAGAAATCCTCGAGGAACTGGAAACACTGCGAGATACAATGATGGACTCGACGACCGGAGAGTATGCGACGGAGAACTCTACGTATTCTACGCACATGGAACAGGGAACGGATGCTATGGAGCGAGAGAAGACATTTTTATTTGCATCGCGTGAAGGGAAATTCTTAAATCATCTTGAAGATGCTCTCGCACGGATTGAGAAAGGCGATTACGGAAAATGTTCGATATGCGGCAAGTTAATCGAAAAAGAACGGCTCGAAGCTGTACCGCATGCCCAACAATGTCTGCAGTGTAAATTACATTCTCATAAATAAAGATTAAACGGTATAATCAGTCGTGCGTATTTTAAATCTCAGTCTTGCTGTTGTAATATCCGATCAGCTTACAAAACTATTCGTCAAAGGGTTTGCGATACCCGCATTAGGTATCAATGTCCCCGGATTCCAGCTTGGAAGCAGTTTCTCTATCATGGGCGATGCTCTTCGGCTCACATACATCGAAAACCCGGGAATGGCTTTCGGTATCGATCTGGGCGGGAAATTATTCTTTTCAATTTTCTCTATCCTGGCAAGTATAGGTATTTTACTGTACTTATACAAAGCGCGCAATGAGAGTGTTGCTTTTAGAATTTCGCTGGCATTAATCCTTGGCGGTGCGGTTGGTAACTTAATCGATCGTGTGTTTTACGGAGTCCTGTTCAATGAAGGTCCGTTGTTTTACGGTAAGGTCGTGGATTTTATCGATGCCGATTTTTTCAATATTAATCTCTTCGGGTATCACCTTAACCGCTGGCCCGTTTTTAATATTGCCGATGCTTCTGTTACATGCGGAGTTATTTTGTTGATGTTTACTCACAATGCGCACAAAAAGGAAGAACCGGCGCTCCCGCCGACTGGAAGCGCGGATGCGAGCGTTATTAATATGCCGGAAATTACTCCAGAGGCAAATAATCCATCTATCCAAAGTGAACAATCTAAATCGTGACGACTATGTCGTCTCGTGAATTTACAATCTTAGTCCCTGCCGGCAAAATCCGTGAAAGATTGGATGTCTTTCTAACTCATCATGTGGAAAACGCGACCCGCTCTAAAGTTCAGCATGCTATCAACGAAGGATTCGTTACAGTCGATGGAAAAATTGTTAAACCGAGCCATAAGATTTCTCCCGGTGAAGTAATATCCGTCACTATTCCAAAGCCGCCTTCCCCCGATGTTGTTCCGGAAAATATTCCGCTGGAAATTTTATTCGAAGATAATTATCTGCTTGTAGTAAATAAACCTGCGGGGATGGTTACACATCCTGCGTACGGGAATTATTCGGGCACGCTGGTTAACGCACTGCTCTACCATTGCAACGATCGGCTGTCAACCGTCAACGATTTAACCAGACCCGGAATTGTTCACAGGCTCGATAAAGATACATCGGGCTTAATGGTTGTCGCAAAGGATGATACAACACATGCTCATCTGGCAAAACAATTTTCACGCAGAACGACCGAGCGTGAATATTGGGCTTTTGTGTGGGGACGATTCGAAAAGAAAGACAGAGAGGGAATCATAGAAGCAACGCTCGGCAGAAGTAAATCCGACAGAAAGAAATTCGCTGTCAGCGCAATCGGCAAGGCGGCGATCACCGAGTATAAAGTTCTTGAAGAATTCGAGTATCTTTCTCTTGTAAGATTAAAACTGCGGACAGGACGTACTCATCAGATTCGCGTCCATCTTCATCATATAGGTCATCCGGTATTTGGCGATCCTACATACGGCGGCAGGCGAATTGCATGGGGCGGTACTGAGAAAAAGAAAAAAGAAGAAGTCCAGAATTTCTTAAAAATTATAACACGACAAGCACTGCACGCTAAAACAATCGGGTTCATGCATCCGGTGACTAAGGAATTTATGAGGTTTGATTCCGATCTGCCGCAGGATATGATGTCGATGCGAAAATTGCTCAAAGGTTCAATTATCAATATGGTCTCATAAGTGATCAAATTATTGAAGGGGATTAACGAATGAAAAAATTCTTGTTCTCAATTGTGCTGATTGTATTTCTTTTCTTCGGCGGATTATGTCTGTATTCTTTCATGCAGCCACCGATTGAAGGAAAAAATTCCGACGAAAACAGGGCGATTGGCGTGGCGCTTCATAATATCGGCGTTGATATTCCCAACTGGCAGACTATCATTGTTTGTTCTTCGCGCGAAATAAATCTGCCGCGTCAGACTGTATGGGAAGCATGGTCACGGTTAGAAGACTGGCAAAGGTGGTCTCCGCAATTGATTAAATCGGCAGAATGGATTGGATCACCGGGGTGGAAAAGAGATGCGCAGTTCCGGTTAGTTACCGATTTAGGTTTTCCGATCGGGCAAACTGAATCGGTGGAAACAGTGACTACTGTGTTGCAGGGTTTAGCGATTGGGTGGCAAAGTAAAACGGAAAGTAATAACGAAGGTCAGGTTTGGCTGTTCGAAGATGTACCCGGAGGTAAAACCAGGGTCATTCATGTCGGTATTCTTCAGGGATCGGTTAGCTGGTTCATCAAGCCACTCTTCATCGGCAGGTGGCAGGCTAAATTCGATTCGGGATTAGAAGGATTGATGTTGAAAGCGTTGAGAGCCGGCAGACTGTAATCGAGAAATCATCCGCAGATGACTATGAACGGAATTAATAATCTAAACATACTTAAAGCTGTATCCATAAAGGATTTAAAACTTGTAAAGGAATTATTTCTAGAGTATGCACAATCGCTCGATTTTCATTTATGCTTTCAAGATTTCGAACGGGAGCTTGCGGAGTTGCCGGGCGGGTATGCGCCGCCGTCGGGTTTGTTACTTCTATCAATTTCTGAGGGTAAAGCCGCTGGGTGTGTTGCTCTTCGTAAGGTTGAAGATACGATCTGCGAGATGAAGCGGTTATATGTAAGACCGGAATTCCGCGGTATGGGTTTAGGCAAACGACTCGCTGTTGCTTTAATAGATGAAGCTCGCAAACTTGGGTATTCATCAATGCGCTTAGATACGGTGCCTTCGATGAAAGAGGCAATTCAGTTATATCGGTTGTTAGGTTTCAAGGAGATAAAACCATATCGTTCAAATCCGGTTGAGGGTGCGATTTTTATGGAATTGGATTTAAAGTACATCCCAAAATGATTATGAATTTTCCTCAGTGTCTCAAAGAATCCCCCATTGTTATTACCGAAGGTTCGGTTGTTGAACGGTTAAGGAGGGATAGTTTATTCCCTCTCGATCCGCACATTGTAAACGCCGGCTTCATTTACAAGCCGGAGCAAAAAACTGCTCTAAAAAAAATCTATACTGAATATATCGAGATCGGTCGGAAAAAAAATCTGCCGATGATTATCTTCACGCCGACATGGCGTGCTAACCCGGAGCGTTTAAAATTAGCCGGACTCGATAAGAAAGATGTGAACGGCGATTGTTATCGTTTCCTCGATGAGATCAGGAAAGAATATGGACCGTATGCGCGCCGGATATATATAGGCGGACTTATGGGTTGTAAGGGGGATGCATACAAGCCGGGCGAGGCATTGAGCAGTGATGAAGCGGCTATCTTTCATCAAACACAAAGCCGTACGCTTGCACAAGCGGGAGTTGATTTTCTTTTTGCGGCAACGCTTCCAGCATTCTCGGAAGCGCTCGGTATGTCTAAGGCGATGTCAAAGACCGGTATTCCATATATTATCAGTTTCGTAGTGCGAGCCGAAGGAACACTTCTCGACGACTCTCCACTTCATGAAGCAATCTTGAAAATAGATTCTTCCATCTCTTCCAAGCCGTTAGGGTTCATGGTGAATTGTGTTCATCCTTCTGTTTTTCAGCAAGCAATCTCCAGCGAAGAAAATTCTTCCGAGCTTGTTAGAGACCGCATACTTGGTTTGCAGGCAAACACTTCCAAGAAACGACCCGAAGAATTGGATGGTAGCGCCGCACTCGACACCGAAGACCCGGAGGTTTTTGGCAAGCTGATGATTGGTTTGAATAAAAAATTCGGGATGAAAATTTTAGGCGGCTGTTGTGGGACGGATGGAAGACACATTGAAGCGATTGCAGAGAAAAATAAACTATCCGTTAAGCATTAAAAAATCTTTGCTTATTCGATCCGAATTGGATGTTTTTGTGGGAAATCGGGTAGAGTACGCAAAAAATTATTGACATTAGATTAATATTTGTGTATTTTATCGGCAACGATATGGAGATATCTATTGACACTTTGGGAAATATAAATTGATTCTCTTGTTGGAAACTTCACCGGGATACCATGATCAAAGGCTTCCAATCAGTATAATAATTGTTAATAAACTTACTCGATCTGTTTTAAAAGGATAATAATTTTTAAGCATGCAACTTAGGAGGAAAATGTTTATTGTTTTTTTTTTTTGTCAGGATAACTTAATTTACCAGGCAAAGCTGAAAGGTAATAATGAACATGATGAAAATACTTATCAACATATTCTTATTTTTTTGGATTAGCTGCCTCGCGATCTCACAAACACCGCAATGGCATATTGCACAAGGGACGGAAAACATTGCTATCAATGCAATGGACATATGCCGTTCAAGTCCTGATACACTTTATGCTTTTGGTGATCGTGTAGATACCGGGATGTACCCGGGAATGTTTTTGCGAAGCACTAATCATGGTGAGAGTTGGGACAGTATTGCACAATGGTCTTCCGGGATTTATTCCATTGCGATTGACCCAAAAAAATCACAATCAATGTATATCTCAGTTGAACATCCTTTTAGTAATCTCTACAGCTATGTTAATAAGACTTATGATAGCGGAGAGCATTGGACAACATTAGTTTATGGCTGCTGTTTTCGTGTACCCGTTATCGAGATTGATCCAATTAACACACAAATCGTTTATGTAATAACAGGATTTGGAAGATTGAGCCGCTCAACAGATGGGGGCGAGACATGGAGTTACGATAGTCTTGCGTATGACTACCCAAAATCACTTTCTGTTTCACCAGTGAATGATAGCATAATATATCTTGCAGGAAATGTAGTATTGCGAAGCACTGATCTTGGTTCGTCCTGGGAAGAGTTACCGGTTCTATCCTATCCATCGGTGGTCCGCGCTCATCCGAAAAATCCAGACATTGTTTATGCCGGAGTATCGGGTATCGGTATGTATAAATCGACCGATAGGGGATCTACCTGGATTGAAAAAAATAACGGTTTGAATTATAAGGGGATAATAAACTTTGTAATAAATCCGGAAAGACCAGACGAGATATACATCGGTTTAGAAAGCGGTAAAATTGAGAATAAGTTAATTTACAGAACAACTGATGGAGGAGATAGCTGGATTGAATTCAGCGATGGATTGCCAAGTCCTGGTTATATCAGAAGCATGGTCGTTGATACGGTCTATGATAAAACATACATAACTGTATCATCGGTGAATGGACATGGGATATATATATATGATTTTTCTACGAGCGTAGCTGAGAATCCAGTAGGAGTACCAACGGCATACACTTTAGAACAGAATTACCCTAACCCATTCAATCCAACAACGATAATAAAATACCAAATTCCGAAAGCATCGTTTGTCTCGTTAAAGGTTTTCGACCTCTTTGGACGTACAATAGAAACATTAGTTGACAGGGAACAGGGTGAGGGTTATCATGATGCAACATGGAATGCATCGAAGTACTCCAGCGGCATATATTTTTATAATCTGAAAGTCGGTGGATTCAGCCAGACAAGAAAAGCAATCTTTATAAAATAGTAGTTAAAAAACATCGATATTTCTTATTACTAAAAATACAAAACCCTCGAGGGCTCCAATAATATAGTCTACTGCAGAGAATGATACTAAAGGATTAATATCCTCTGAGGGCTTCTTATATAAATTTACGATTTTTTAAGTGACAAAATCAAATTTCTAAAAAAGAGAGGTACAAAAATGAAATCGTATAATTGGATCACGTTATTGTTACTTATCTCACTCTATGTTGGCTTAATTGAAGCCCAAAATCAATTTCTTACTATAGTTCCACCTCCTTCTGATTCGAGTTCCATTCAATTGATGAATATGAATCCATTTGAGGAAAAATGCTCAGGTTGGAATACTGAAATGTCTATTTGTATAAATCCGGCTAATGAAAAAAACATGCTAATAGGGTGCAACAATAGTCATTTTGGTGTAACGTATCATTATTCAAACGATGCTGGCAAATCATGGTCTTGCGGTGGTCAATTGCCTGATGTTAACTGGGGGAGCGATCCGGTAGTAGCATTCGGCTCTAATGGTACTGCTTATTACAATTATCTACAGTATTACGATGCTATCATTCCATATTGGAAAGTTCGTCTGACTAAATCAACTGATGGAGGTATAAATTGGAATCCACCATTGGATATAACGGATTATGGACTAGCAGATAAAAATCATATGGCTGTTGACGGAAATAATGTTTATATCGCGTGGACTGATTTTACATCAGGTTATGGTCCATATCCAATCAAATTATCTTACTCAAACGACAGTGGCAACTCCTTTAGCAATTACGTGCAAATAAGTTATCCGACTATTCCTAATAATGATTCCGCTGCCGGGCAAGGAGTGAATTTAGCTGTAGGACCGGAGGGCAATGTTTATGCCGTTTGGGCAATATATAATAAATTGGATTCAATTGGATGTGAAAATGCTCTTGGTTTTAATGTTTCAACTGATCACGGTGTAAGTTGGCTGCAGACGGCAAAAACTATTTTTAATATTTATGGAATACGAAATGGTATATATGGATGGGATGATAAGAATCCTTATGGTGAGAAGATAAGAATAAATAGTTTTCCGTCTATGGCTGTTGACAGAAGTAATGGATTATACAACGGAAATATATATATTGTTTGGGCAGACAGAAGAAATGATCGATCAGATATTCTTTTAGCAAAGTCAACAGATTTTGGATCGACCTGGGTGGGAGAAAATAATATCAGGATGGATCAGGGTGGGATTCCTGTACGCGTTAATCAAGATACGCAAGATTTGTGGAATTTTGATCAGTGGTTTCCAACGATAACAGTTAACCCTGATGGCGTTATTAATATCGTATTTTACGATAGTAGAAACGATCCGTACAATAAACTCACCGAGGTGTGGGTTGCTCAATCAATTGACGGAGGATTAAGTTTTAAAGATTTTAAAGTATCTGAATCGTCATTTTATCCATTTCCAATTTATACTAGTGGTTATATGGGTGATTATATTGGAATCGCTTCAACAAAAGATTATTCTTATCCCTGTTGGATGGCGCCCGCTGATACATTAGTTGATTATAATTATCGAGTCGTTCCATTTGGGAGTCTAAAAAAAATCGGACAACTAAGTAACGATTGGAATATGGTAAGCCTACCGGTTGCAGTTCATGATTCATCCGCGTTCTCTTTGTACCCAGAAAAAATAAATGATGTTTTTGGTTTTAATGGGAGTGTTTATGACTCAAGAGATCCACTTGAAACGAAATCCGGATATTGGGTACAAATAGGCGAGGAGCCATCGGAGATTACATACGTCGGTGCACCTTTAGATTCAATTCGCATACATGTATCTCAAGGATGGAATATGATAGGTTCTATCTCAACGTCCCTTTTAACTAATAAAATATATTCAATACCATCGGGAATCGTTAGTAAGGGATATTTCACTTGGACAGGTGAATCACCATACGTTGCTTCTACAATAATTGAACCTGGTAAAACTTATTGGGTATATGCAAGTCAAGCAGGTGATCTGGTAATGGATATTAATGCACCTACTCAGAGTTATTTTCCATCCACCAATGGAGCTCCACCTTCTCCACCTTCTCCGCCTTCACCCCCAACACTATACGGCACGACGATTCTTCAGGGCGGAACTAAATACCCGAAGCTGAGGTGGACAAGGAGCGCAACCGCAACGTCTTACAAACTGTATACATACCTTTGTGAAGGAACGCTCGACTGTTTAGGCGAAGGTCAAATAAGTGTCGTTTATGAAGGGACTGACACAACATGTATTGATTATAGTGTTACAGTCGGCAACAAATACTCACCAAATCGTGAACGATACTACGTAACTGCATCTAATTATTTCGGCCAGTCAAATATATCCAATAAGGTGATTTATAGTACCGATCTGGATTTTCAATGGAAGGCACATGATAATGAAAACGATGAAAATGTTGTTGCTATACCGACAGTCACTGAATTAAAAGGAAATTATCCCAATCCGTTTAATCCACAGACCACGATATATTATGCAATTGCGGAAGACAATCGGGTGATACTCACTATGACGAACATATTAGGACAAGAAATAAAACTGCTTGTTGATGAATACCAAAATGCCGGATACAAGTCGTTTATATTCGATGCAGGTGATTTGCCCAGCGGTATATTTTTCTATCGTCTCCAAGCCGGGAAATTTAATTCTGTGAAAAAGATGATATTGGCGAGGTGATCCTAATTTCTTCAAATGAGAGCTAATAATTTTGCACAAAAAAAAGCCCCGACTTCACTCGGGGCTTTCTGTTTAATCCAATTATCTGCCAATCTACGCTTTCATCCTCATTCCTTTTTCCTCGTAGCTGAAAATCCAGCCGGCAAGTTTTCCGGGAACGATTTCTTTGAAATCACTCCAATACTTGCTGTTGTTCAAGAAGCGCGAGCTTGTATCGCTAACGGGAATATCTTCCGCCATTTTAAAGATTTGCCGGAGGCGCGATTTCCAGAGCTTCATGTTTGAAACACGGAGATCGACCCAGCCGTCGTGTGCCCACAAATTTATGTTCTTTTGCGTGATCGGGATTTCATTCTCGCCTTGATATGCAGGAATCTTGATGTCATTACCCCGGAGAAGTGTTTTTCCGTCGGGCATTAGAATCGGGATACCGATTGAAATAATTTTAGAACGGAGGTCACCGTCGGAGGCGATTTTTTTACTGAGCTTCCGCGAAAGAACTTCCGGACTGGTTTTCATAACATCGTTCATATCTTTACAGCAGAGCTTCAAAAGGTAGCCTTCGTAGAGTAACTTGGAGAGGCGCGGTGGTCCAAGCATCTCGAATGCCACGCTGTCGGTTTTATATTTCTTTTCAAGTTCCGCGATTCGATTCTTCGCGTTGTGGAAAAGATATCCCGCGCGATATGTCGGTCCGAATGTCGCGTTGTCAAGCGCGTTGATGATATCGTGCCCCGTATTTCCGCCTTTGATTTCGTAAATAGTTCCATCGGCAATTTCTTCAGGTGTAACGAATTCCATCTGTCCGGGTGTTGTGATAGCTTCGAACTCACCCCGCGAGAAAAGTCCGTTCTCACCGGTATCAATGAATACAGATTTCAAAGTCTTGTTGGTAGATTTCGCGAAATCGGGCATCTTGATTTCTAAAGTGTTGTTCAATTTAATACCCTGCGATGGCGGACAGTCGAACAATTCAATCGCCTTGCCCCGTTTTTTAATTTCTCCGTACGCAACTCTTTTCCAGGCAATTGCGGCGGTGGGTTTTATCTCTTTCGTAATTGGAGCGTCGGGTGTTCGTCCCATCAGGAATAACAACATGGTGTGCGCGCCAGCTACAGAAGATTTACTCAACAGAACGCTGGATGGGCGCTCCTCGCTGTGCGTGTAAGGAATGTTCAAACCCATACCGCCTGTTCCGCTGGTTCCGATTTTTAAATAGAGGCCCGTCCCGGATTTATGCATCGACCGGTAAAGCAGTTGAACATGCCGGATTAGTTGGGGGATGTAAAGCGCGCAAAGGAGTCGTTCAGTCGATTCTATCAATGCATCGTTATATTTTTGAGACTTTTTAATATTCTGACGAACTATACGTGCGCTATTGAAAATATCCTGATAGGCAATTGCCGTAGCCGAGTTGATGCAATCGATGAGTATATCGGGTTTAAATTTATTTACTACCTGAAAAATTGCCGAGTGCCGGATTGCTTCTTCCGTAAGTTTGCCTAAGATATCATCGATGAGTTGCCCGCGCATCTTCTCATCATCGATTATACTTTCTCTCTTCAAATCTTTGAACGTGTTGCGGACAAAGATATTTCCCCACCAGGGTACAAAGAATTTCTTTCCTGCTTTAGGAAATTCAATCTGAAGTGTTTTCACTGCTTCCTCAGCTTCGGTGCGGAGCAGTGATGTAACGATAATTTGTGTGGGTTTTTCTTCGACAAGTTTCCGGCAAATAGCCATCCCGACCAATCCGCCGCCCCCAAGTACCAATACTTTTCGATTTTTAATATCCATTGAGTTTTCTCTTAATTAATTAAATTGATTTATTCGTTAAGCTTTTTCTACGACAAGAGCGGTTCCATATGCCAGAACTTCCGTTACTCCGGCGGCAACATCATTGGCATCATACCTCATGCCTATGATTGCATTCGCGCCGATCTGTTCTGCATGCATTATCATGATCTCGTATGCCTCCTGACGGGCTTTCTCGCAAAGTTCCTGGTACAAAGAAATATTGCCGCCGAAAAGCGTTTGAATTCCCGCGCCGATATTTCCGATGAGCGAGCGCGATCTGACAGTAATGCCGCGAACAATTCCTAACTGCTTCACTACTTTGTATCCATCGAGATTAAATGCGGTAGTGATCAATGATTGGTTCATGATATTTTCCTTATTTGATTTTGATTGTCTTTACCATGTTTTCAAATACCGGGAAATAAATATCTTTTTGTCCTGCAAAATAATTGATTGTTACGCGGACGACTTTATCGTTCTTTACTACGAAGTACACTCGGCTTCCAATGTCTTTCCGCGGAGAATAATCAGCCCAGAAGGCAGCCTGCCCGTCAATGGTCGATTGACCCGATGATTTTGCATTGTATCTTCCTTTATTCTGTGCCCATACTTTTTCAACCGGAAGCTTCTGAGCGCCGAAGACGTCAATGTGAATGCTGCAGTCGAGTCTGTCTGCTCTCATTTCCATAGCAAGATCATCCTTAGCCGCTTTCTTCACGCTTACGAATTCAAGATTATCAGGATAGAGCATTGTGAAGAAGTTCGAATTATATGTTTCCATATTTGCCGAAGCCGCCCATTGATCGGATTTCTTTGCAACCACCACCGGTATTTCAAACGATTTTACCATTGCATCGAAAACCGGTACATGCGCGGCATACTGATCGCCATATCCTTCAAAATCCAATTTATACATCACAGTATCGCCGGCAACAAAATCGATATGACCGAAGATACTCGTCTTCGTTGTTGCCTGTATGCGATATGGAATTTGCGTCATCGGTTTTCCTGCTAATGTACCCTGCGCGTCCGGACTTACATCTGCGTTCATTTGTTTCAACTCGTCTTTGGTCATTTGAATGATTTCTTCCGCAGTCCTGCCGGAATACCGAATTACCTCTACGGTTACGAGTGCACCTTCGGTGCCGCTCTTCGGATCCATAAATTTATTGATGACTTCCTGCGATAATGTGAGTACCGCTTTACCTGCTTGTCCGAGGTTCTTCCAGTCTTTTGGATATTTTATTTTAAAACCGTAAGCAGGATCTTTGTATTCGTTCATTTCTCCGACTATAACCGGCTCGATCTTTTTCGAACAGCCGATAAAGAGGAATAGAACTGCGATGCTGATGCTAAGAAAGGATTTCATAAGATTAACTCCGTATTAAAATTGAAAATTTAAACATTTTAGGTTCTTTTCAGGGTTCCCCCGCTTTTCAACCCGGGGTTCTTTATGGGAATTAAGATACAAAAAGTTTCTGAGAGTCTCAACAAACCAATCATCAAAATTTGGAATGTATTATTTTCGATTATGATCGATATCTCTATAATCTGTTTGATAATGGCACCCCCTTTTCCTATATTTCCAAGGTTATGAATATAAAGAATTTACAAGCCAAGCCGATAGGCATATTCGATTCCGGTATAGGAGGATTGACCGTAGTGCGCGCGCTGATGAAACGGCTTCCACATGAGAATATAGTTTACTTTGGCGATACGGCGCGTGTTCCATATGGACCGAAATCGCCGCAGGTTATTAGGGAGTATGCGGCGCAGGATACAGATTTTCTAATGAAACACAATGTTAAGATGATTGTAGTTGCGTGCAATACCGTTTCTGCGGTGGCGCTCGAAGTTGTGCAGAAGCACGCGAAGGTTCCAGTTATTGGAGTGATTGTCCCGGGGGCTAAAGCGGCGGTAGAATCAACGAAGAAGAAAAGGATCGGTGTCATCGGAACGGTCGGCACGATAAACAGTAACGCTTATACGAATGCGATTCGTCAGTTCGATGAAACCGCCACAGTGATAAGTCAATCATGCCCGTTGTTTGTTCCGCTCGCCGAAGAAGGACTGATCGATCATAAAGCAACCGAGATAATAGCGCGTGAATATCTCTTTCCGTTGAAATTAAAAAAAATAGATACGCTCGTTCTTGGCTGTACTCATTATCCTATTCTGGAAAAAACAATCCGCTCGGTTTTCGAGAGCGGTATTATATTAATCGATTCCGGTGAAGCAACAGCAGAAGAAGTCGAGCACGTCCTGATCGCGAACGACTTGCGCAATCCCAGCACGCTCAAAGCCAACATCCAATTTTTTGTGAGCGATATTCCCTATAGATTTACAGAAATCGGTGAACGGTTCCTCGGACAGAAGTTAGGAAGGGTCAGGAGGGCGGAAGGATTTTTTTAATATTGGATTCAATTGCGGGTAAAATATGGCTATGAGAGAAATATTGCTTATCGGGAATCCAATTCTCCGCGCGAAGTGCGGGAAAGTCGAACAAATTACTGAACATATAATTTTAAAGAGCGAATGGGAAAAATTCGTTCATACTCCCAGGAATACATTTTAACTTCGTAAAGGATTTTCACCGATGACAAAAGAAAAAATCCTCGAGATATTCAAACGAACAAAAGCGTTGCTGAACGGACATTTCCAGCTGACTTCCGGTTTGCATAGCCCGCAGTACTTTCAGTGTGCGAAAGTATTGCAATATCCCGAACACGCCGAACTTTTATGCGGTATGATTGCAGATCATTTCCGTATCGATAAACCCGATGTTGTCATATCGCCCGCTCTCGGAGGAGTCGCAGTCGGGCAGGAAGTTGGCAGACAGCTCAACCTTCGCACACTGTTTGCAGAAAGGAAGGAAGGCAAGCTCCAGCTCCGCCGCGGATTCGAAATTAACCGGGATGAAAAAGTGCTCGTTTGTGAAGATGTCACTACTACAGGCGGCTCGGCTCAAGAGGTGATCGACATTGTGAGGGATAACGGCGGTATAGTTGTTGGCGTAGGAACGATTGTAGACCGGAGCGGTGACAGGGCACGATTTCCGAAATTCTTCGCCACAATCGCTATGGATGTGTTAACATACAAACCTGAAGATTGTCCGTTGTGCAAACAAGGTATTCCTATAGATAAACCGGGAAGCCGGAGTAATAAATAGAATTACTTAAAGATTATTTATACTAAGGTAGTTAGATGTTCGACAGCAATATTATCAAAACAATCATCATTGCGGTAATTATCATAATCGCATCGGCGCTCACCGGCGAAATGTTAAAGTATCTTTTGAATACAATCTTTAAAAGATTGTTTGCATACACGAAAACCACCCTGGATGACAAAATTCTATCAGTCGTTAGATCGAAAGTTGTCACGCTTAGCGTAATTGCGGGTTTCTTTATCGGTATAAAAGTTATCCGTCAAAGTTTGAGTGTGGAAGATATTCTTTATCAGAACGTACTCGATTATCTTTCGATTGCATTGTATATCATTCTCGCGATTGTGCTTACACGGCTGATCAGCCGGGTAATCGAAACGATGTTCGAGTGGTACATGGACGAAGTATCTGCAAAGACGCAGAGTAATATAACAGCGACCGTTGCACCTCTGACGAAAAAAATCATAGATATATTATTATTTCTAATCGCGGGCATGATCGTCCTGGACCATTTTGGAATCAATATCGGGAGTTTACTCGTCTCACTCGGTGTAGGTTCTCTTGCTGTTGCGCTTGCCGCGCAGGAAACAGTGGCGAACATGATAGCAGGATTCGTCATTCTCATTGACCAGCCATTTCGTGTAGGTGACCGGATAAAATTGCCATCGGGTGAGGAAGGCGACGTTTATAAAATCGGCTTGAGATCAACCCGGATATTAAATTTCGATAATAACCTTGTCGTTATACCGAACAGCGAACTTGTTAAAAATAGATTGGTAAATTATTCCTTTCCCGGCAACGATATCCGTGTATTGGTCGAGGTTAGGGTTGCGTACGGAACCGATATTGAAAAAGCCCGAAGCATCCTTTTGAAATTGGCGGAAAATCATTCTGATATTCTTAAAGCTCCGGAACCGTCTGTTTTTTTTATGGATTTTGGAGAATCGGGAATTCAACTGAGATTATCTGCACGGACTTCGCACTTTGACAAAAAGTTCGATATCGAAACTGCACTGCGCGAACACGTCTATCAAGCTTTTAACGCATCACAAATTGAAATACCTCTGCCCCAACGCGTTATCTCATCGCAAAATAAAAATGAAGCTTAAACTGATAAAAAGAAATAAAGTATATAAGGGGAGAGTATTCACTACAATCGTCGATGAAGTGGAATATCTATCCGGTAACCGCACGATTAGGGAAGTTGCCGAACATCCGGGCGGCGCCGTAGTGCTTGCCGTTTTTCCCGATGAAAGAATTATACTGATTAACCAGCATCGTTATCCGTTCGATAAATTTATTTGGGAATTACCGGCAGGTAAATTGGAAGATGGAGAACTGCCGTTGGCATGTGCCCGAAGAGAGTTAGAGGAAGAGACCGGCTACCGTGCAAAGCATTGGAAGAAACTGACATCAATCTACACATCGCCGGGATTTTGCAGTGAAGTCCTCCACATATTCATGGCGGAAAATTTGTATGAAGCACCCAATGGCAGACAGCTTGAAGAAGGTGAGGAAACGATGACGGTGAAAATTATTCCGTTAGCCAAAACCATCCGAATGATCGAACGCCGGGAGATAATAGATGCTAAAACAATTTGCGGCATAATGCTCGGCTCAAGAATCTTGAAGAAAGAATTTTAAATAAATTATATTAATGAATCTATTCCTCTCACATATTCCGGTTATAATATCAATTTATGAACCCTACTGAAATCATACGAAAAAAACGAAGCGGCGATAAACTGAATCGCACAGAGATTGAATTTTTTATCCAAGGTTATATAAACGATAAAGTAGCCGATTACCAGATGTCGGCTTTTTTAATGGCTGTCTATTTTCAAAAAATGGACTTTGAAGAAACTACAACCTTCACTGATATCATGCTCAATTCAGGGGTAGTCGTCGATTTATCAGAAATTCCCGGAATCAAAGTGGATAAACATTCAACAGGCGGTGTTGGCGATAAAGTCTCATTAATACTTGCGCCGATGGTTGCAGCGTGCGGAGTGCCTGTACCGATGATATCGGGCAGGGGACTCGGTCATACGGGCGGAACGCTCGATAAACTGGAATCGATACCCGGTTTTAGAACCGATCTTTCACTCGATGAATACAAAAAAGTTATTGCTGAAATTGGTATAGTGATGATCGGACAAACCGCCGAGATCGCGCCTGCAGATAAAAAAATGTACGCTCTTCGCGATGTTACCGGAACGGTGGAGAGTATTCCGCTTATTTCAGGAAGCATAATGAGCAAGAAACTTGCTGAAGGAATCGATGCTCTTGTGCTCGATGTAAAAACGGGGCGTGGTGCTTTCATGCAATCGGAAGCGGATGCTATTGAGCTGGCAAAAACACTTATCGCGGTCGGGAATAAATTTGGTAAAAAGACAATCGGCTTTCTCACCGATATGAGCCAGCCGCTCGGCTACGCGGTTGGAAATTGGCTTGAGGTTGTCGAGTGCATTGAATGTATGCAGGGGAAAAATGTCCCCGACCTCATGGAAGTAACCTACGTGCTGGGCGGAGCGATGGTGATGTTAGGCGGTAAAGCCGGAACCATTGAAGAAGGAATATCCAAGTGCAAGGATATTCTTCAAGCCGGGAAGGCGATGGATAAATTCAACGAGTTGGTGCGCAGGCAGGGGGGCGATATTTCATTCATTACAAATCCGGAAAAATATCCAAAGAGTAAATATACTATTGGAGTGAAGAGTACTTCTAAGGGTTATATCCATAATATCGATGCGCTGGAAGTTGGTTTCATCGGTATCATGCTTGGAGCGGGCAGGATGAAAGTAGACGACATCATCGACCCTAAAGCGGGAATAAGATTGATGAAGAAGGTGGGTGACAGCGTGAAAGCGGACGATACTTTGGCAATCATACAGACGGACAAGAAAGAAATCCTTGAAACCGCCGCTAATCGTTTGGAAAAGGCGATTTGCGTGGCAACTGAGCCATGCGCTCCATCCCCGCTTATTCGCGCAATGATAAATGAAAAAGGTGTTTTCCCCTGGCATGGGTGTGTTTGAATTGTAGATTTATTTTCATTAGATTCATCTATATTGCTAAAGGATGAAAAGAATTGTTTTTCTTAATTTCGAATCACAAAAGAGATAATATCATTAGGGGGCATTACTAATTCACTAATCTATTAATATATACTTAAGGAGTTATCTTATGAAACGCATTCATAAAGTTGCACTTCTTGTGATAGTAGTAATTGTAGTTGTTGTTGGGTTACTACAATTAATCAGTGCAAAAGAAAATTCTTCTCTACCACCAAAGAGCAATCATTTGATTGGACTTATAGAAGCAAGTAAAATGACTCATGCCTATCGAGCGCAGGCAGGACCAGATGCAATAAAAGGAGGATTGTTCTGGAAAGAGTACGTCCAGAAACTTCTTGATCAACCGGATTGTGCCGCGATGAGGTATTACTATGCTATTGGTGATGCCGGCAAGCCAACAATAGTACTTGTTGGAGTGGATTCAAATGGAAGTGATATTACAGATGGTATTATACTTGAATTGAGTCCGTGGTGTCCACCATTTTGTGATAACACAAATTCTTTAACATCCGATGTAGAAGTTGCTATTGGTAATTAGCAACTATTAAAAGTTCTTGCGGGATACATACGAGTTCTGCAATTTGTATCCCGCTTAATTAATTATCAATATATCACAATCAAAAATATTAATTATGGAGAATCTATGCCATTACCACAAAAAAACAACCAGATAATATCGCTTGATGAAGCGAGCAGGTTAACAAATAAATACAGAGTTCAAGCTGCAAAAGATGCAATCAAAGGCGGGCTATTCTGGAAAGATTACGTCCAGAAACTTCTTGATCAACCGGGTTGTGTTGCAATGAGATATTACCACGCACAGGACGATAAAGGAAACCCAGCGATTGTTTTGGTTGGTGTGGATATGGGTGGCAAGGATATTACTGGTGGTGTTATGCTTGAGTTTAGTCCATTTTGTCCTCCGATTTGTGATGCTCCAAATGCTTTGAATAGTTAGATTGAATCTAAATGTTATTGTATTTTGTTAGTACCCTATCAGTCGGGATTCCCTTATTTTTCGGATTCTTTAATTACAGAAAATTATCCGGTGAAATGAAGATACTTGTCTGGTATCTCGTATCATCGTTTGTTTTCGAGATGATAGTGAACTTTTTAATATTACTGCGTATTTCAAGGAACACATTATGGATAACGCACGTTTTCCCGATAATTGAATACCTGTTTTTGGTAGTGATATTTTCACGGTGGCAGAAAAATATTCGTTTAAAGAAAATTTATCTATGGAGTATTCTCTTCATAACAGCTTTTATGATAGTGAATATTCTTTTCTTTCAGCCAATCACTCAGGCGAACACTTATGGGATGTCAGTATTCAAAATATTTCTGATCGGAATTTCGGCGTTTGCATTATTGGAATTGAGTAAAGAGGGTGTTTATCCCTTGACGAGAGAATATCGATTTTGGGTAGCGACGGGTGTTTTATTCTACAATGTCACTACTTTAATAATATTCTCTCTTCTTAATATGCTCCTCTTTCAAGATTTTCAATTCGCCAAAGCTGTATTTATCATTAATACCATTCTTAATATTGTTACATATCTAATCTATGCGGAAGGATTTTTGTGCCGGCATCAAGCTCAGAAATCTGGTTAGCGTTAATCGTAGGTACTACGGCTATTGTAGTATTAGGTAGTATTTTATTTGGCAGTATATTATATAGCCAGCGGCGGTTTATATACTCGCAGCGCGAAAAAGTAAGGATACTTGAAGAAGGCGAGCGTCAGCTAAAGGAATCTTATGATAAAATCCGCCAGCTTGCCGCACATATCCAATCCGTGCGCGAAGAAGAGCGCACTAGCATCGCCCGTGAAATCCACGACGAATTGGGTCAATTGCTAACTGTATTGAAAATGGACCTTGCGTTATTCCAGAAGAAGGTCGAGCAATTTTCTTTTCAGAATACTTACAAAGAGGCAATTCAGGATATCCAGTCAATGTCTGATGTTATAGATACGACAATCAAAACGGTTAGAACTATCGCAACCGAATTACGCCCTGAAATACTAGATGAGCTTGGTTTGCGGGATGCAATTGAATGGGAAATCCAGAGGTTTCAGAACCGGTTGGGAATAAAATGCACATTCAATACAAACGTTGAGGATCTCGATCTTGACAAGGATAGTTCGACAGCATTATTTCGCATACTTCAGGAAACATTAACCAACGTTGCCCGCCATTCGGGCGCGGCGGCAGTTGACGTAACGTTCGAGCAGAAAAACCATAAATTGATGTTACAAGTAGCCGACAATGGCAAGGGTATAACAGATCAAAAATCTTCACAAGAGAGATCGTTTGGAATCCTGGGTATGCGTGAACGCGTATTATTGATCGGAGGAGAATTCACAATCAATGGTGAAAACGGAAAAGGTACAACAGTAACAGTTAAAGTACCGCTAATTTCCTCATCAACAGTAACCCCGCACACTGACAGCAATATCCAGTGGGATCTTAATAGGCAGATATCGGAATGATAAAAATTCTTATAGCAGACGACCATCCAATGATTCGTGAAGGATTAAAGAAAACATTGCGAGATGAAATTGATTTTAAGGTTGTAGGAGAAGCTAAAAACGGCCGCGAAGTTCTGAGCTTCGTTGCCGAAAATGAGCTGAGCATCGTGCTGATGGATTTATCGATGCCCGAGCTTAGCGGGCTTGAGGTTCTGAAAGAGCTTAGGAGGCATCGCCCGAAACTTCCTGTGCTCATTTTAAGCATGCATCCGGAAGATCGATTCGGCGTTCGTGCATTGAGAGCCGGCGCTTCAGGTTATCTGACCAAAGAAAGCGCACCGCTGGAATTAGTAAATGCGATACGAAGAATTATTAACGGAGGGAAGTATATTACTCAGTCTCTCGCAGATAAAATTGCCGATGAAATATTAATCGATTCAAATCAACCGCCGCATAAAACATTATCCGACCGTGAGTACCAAATCTTATACATGATCGCCCAAGGGAAATCCATTATGGAAATTTCCGAAGCACTCTCTTTGAGTTTGAACACCATTCATACTTATCGTACACGTCTTCTGGAGAAGATGAATATGAAGTCAAACGCTGAACTCACCCAATACGCCATAAGGAACAATCTAGTCGAACCAACCCATCCGCCAGCCTAAATCGAGTTTTTTACATCAATTTAGCCTCTTCTGTCTTTGTAACAAAAACTGTGACAAGAAAAATATAGGATTTGTTACAAAAAAATCACAAAAAATGCTCTACCTAAAGTCATTATCATTCATTATTATTTAGGTGCATAAGCATTATCACAGGGCTTGGGTAGCATTTTATGTGGATTAGGGCTGCTATCCGAGCCCATAAAATAAATGAAACGGAAATAATAATATGAAAATTGTCATAGCGGATAGGTCGGCTTTAATCTGTGAGCGTCTTGCAGCGATGTTCAACAACATCGATGATGTTCAGGTTGTAGATACTATCAATAATACAAATATGATATTCGAATCTATCAAGAAAAACAACCCTGACGTTCTTATTCTAGATAGTGAGTTGCTTGGTATAAACGGAATCGATTTAATAAAAAATTTGAAGCGTGTTAGTTTCATACCGCTTTTGATTATGTTAACTAATCACTCGTTCCCCCAATACCGGAGAAGATATTTAGATGCAGGGGCAGATTTTCATTTTGATAAAGCATATGAGTTCAATAAAATTCCGGAGGCTATGAATTGTCTGAAAATGAGGCAAGCCGGATAATATTTTTTATGAGGCGAAGTTAGAAGTAGATAATTGGAGGACCATAGATGCGAGAGGGACAGGGAAGTCCCTCTTTGCACTTAAAGTGAACTGATCTCTTGCTATTTAATTCTCGTTGAATGCAGCACTTCCAGCATTTCTTTCTGAATTTTTCCGTTACTGGCTACAATCTGTTTATGATACACACTTAAAGGGTTGCCGGAAAAATCTGTGAGTGTGCCGCCGGCTTCTTCTATCAGCAAGGTGCCTGCCGCCATATCCCAGGGATTAAGAGCGACTTCCCAAAAACCGTCATATCTTCCCGCCGCTACATACGCCATATCTATTGCCGCGGACCCCATCCGCCTGACTGCCTGTGCTCTCATAAGAAAATTATAAAAATGTTCTACAGCATGATCCGGATTTTCGGTGATGTTATAAGGGAAGCCGGTAACAAGCAGGCTTGTGTTCAGTGATTCGGTTCGGGATACCTTCATGCGTTTGCCGTTAAGAAGCGCGCCGTTTCCTTTTTCCGCAGTGAAAAGTTCATCGAAATTCGGGTCATAAATAACTCCCGCAATAATCTTTCCCTTACGTTCTACACCGATGGAAACGCAGAATACAGGCAGTGCGTGTGTGAAGTTCGTCGTTCCATCAAGCGGATCGATAATCCATCTGTATTCGGAAGCAGAACTGCTTTTCAGCCCGCTCTCTTCGGCAAGAATATCATGCGCCGGGTAATGCTGTTTGATGATGCCGATTATTATTTCCTCGGAGCGCTTGTCGATCTCGGTGACAAGATTCTTTTCCTGTCCGTCCTTCCTTTGAATGTCTCTTACTTTGCCGATGTTTTGTTTAAGAAACCTTCCTGCTTCCTTCGCCGCTTCTATCGCTGTCTTTATCATGATTAATCTGATGTTGCTTTGAATAATTTTCCGTTATTGTTTTATCTATCTTGTTGCCAATAATTTCTTCAATCGGTCTGAATTTTTTTGATTGATCTTAAATTTAATATTGATCGAATTATCTTCATATTGCTGAGAAATAATTTCGGCAATTTCGTGTAGCTTAGCAATAGTCCGATAATCTGATTGTTTGATGGTCAAGTTGTATTCACGAGTTCCAACATCGATCATCTCGAGTAATTTGTTCTCAAGACCGGAAATATTTATTCCTCGTTCCGCTGAGATAAATACCGATACAGGATATTCGGAAGTGAGTTCTTGTATTATTGATCTATCTTTGAGTTTATCGATTTTATTGAAAACATAAATCATCGGCTTTCCGGTTGTATTAAGTTCTTCGAGCGTATCATTGACAACGGCGATCTGCTCATGGAATTTTGGGTGACTAATATCTACAACATGCAGTAGAATATCAGCCTCAGTTGCTTCTGCAAGTGTGCTTTTGAAAGAAGCGATCAGATGAGACGGAAGTTTTCTGATGAATCCAACTGTGTCTGAAAGAAGCATCTTTTGTGATGCTGAAAGCGGAACCATACGTACTGTCGTATCGAGCGTTGCAAAGAGCCTGTCTTCAATTAATACATCCGCGCCCGAAAGCGATTTTAAGAGTGTTGATTTTCCCGCGTTTGTGTATCCGACCATAGCCACACGTGTATGTTCTTTTCGTCCCTTTCGCTGGATCTCACGTTCTTTATCGATCCGCTCAAGTTTATTCTTCAAATGACTGATGCGTGAACGAATAGCACGCCGGTCGGATTCAATTTGTTGCTCGCCCGGACCTTTTGTGCCCACACCCCCGTATTGTTTCGATAAGTGCGTCCATTGGCGCGTTAACCGCGGGAGAAGATATTGAAGCTGGGCAAGCTCAACCTGCGTCATCGCTTCTTTCGTTTTGGCGCGTGACGCAAAAATATCGAGTATCAATCCGCTCCGGTCAAGAATTTTACACTTGATGATCTTCTCAAGATTGCGTACTTGAACCGGAGAGAGATCGTCATCGAAAATTACAAGATCGATTTTTTCTCTCTCAACAATATCACCTATTTCTTGTACCTTCCCGCTGCCTATATAAGTCGCTGAATCTATACGTTCACGTTCCTGCGTAATTTTATAAAGTACATCAGCTCCCGCAGTGTCGGTAAGGAGGACGAGTTCGTTGAGATACTCAGCTACCTGATTACGTTGCGCGTGCTTATTGATGATGCCTACAACGATTGCGGTTTCACGATGATCTGTTGAGATGGTTTTCATTTTATAAACTGTCCTTAGTAGCTTTTCTGCTGTCGCGTGCGATCAGCATTTCTATTATTGCAAGAATAAGTGCGAGACCAATGCAGTATTGCCAGAGTTCGACGCCGAACCGTGATTGTAATATTTCGGATTGCAATGAGTCTCCCGGTTTGCTGAAGTGAATCTTCCCGGCAGCTATACCATACCGTTTCATTTCGTTCAGCAAATTGATTTGTGAAATTTTCCGTGTGTCCGACTCAAGCCGGTCGGTATTTACCCCTAAAAGAGAAATTATATTGCTGTTCTGCCTGACTTCATAGAAACCGGAATTTGCAAACCGACTCGCTGTGAAGATCATCGGTTTAGTAGTAGCGCGTTTGTTTACGATTGAGTTTGCCGGATGAATCAGCTCATTGATTCCTTCCGGCGAGGTAATCGAAAATTGTCTGTTCGTGTTGCCGGCTAAACTCTTTCGCAGGGTAATCGCTGGTGATTCACCGGTAAGATATGAATTATTTTTTTCTTCAGTTGATGAAACGAAGATCATGGATCTGTAAATTAGCGGAGCGAAAATCCCCTTTAACGGGAAATCTGACCACGAAAGTAAAGGTGCAGAAGAGAAGAAAAGAAGTTTTCCTTCCCCGATGTTATGTTCCGAGAGGAACGGAGTACCGTCGCTTAACGATATGATAATGCGAGATTCTTTGCCCGCATGTCGTTTTATGCTTTTAATAACGTTGGGCGATTCGATTACTGCTTGTTGTTGAGTTGAGCGATCTTGCCCAAATACATTTGTGAATAGAGGATGGTCAAGATCGATTTTTTGGAAAGAGAGATTATCCGCTTGCACCGATGCAGTCGGTGAATAGTCGATGGGCGGAATTTTAAGAGCCGGGAGTAAGTTCGAGTTATAATTTTCGATAATGATATTGTCGCCTGGGAACAGGACAAGCCCGCCGCCTTCTTCGATGAAATATTTTATTCGGTTTGCATCGGTTGAAGAAAATGACGGTATATTGGATAATAGCAGTACATCTATCTTATTTAGATCGATGAATGGAAATTTCTGCGAGGTGTATTGTTGAATATTGAGTAATGAATGCCCCGATTTTGTCTCGCCTGAACGGAGAGCGAGAAGGAGGAGGCGTTTATCCATCTCGGAGTTTGCGATTACCGCGATGTTGATTTGCTCCGGGATGTAAAATGTAAAATATCTGCGGTTATCCAATTCGATTGCGTCATTTTCCAATTCAAGATAACCCCTGATGAAGCCGGTTCGTTTAGATGAAATGCTGAATTCAGTTTTTGCATAACCCCATGGCTCAATAGTAAGATTTTTCTGAGCCACCTTGATGCCGTCGATGTATGTGCTGATGATGTAATTACTCAGAGGAGTAGTTCCAAAATTCCCGATTGAGGCGATGACGGAAATAGGTTTATCTTTTTCTAAGATTGTCGTTGTAATATCGATCGAATCGAGAGATACGTTTGCAATATCTTTCACACCGATTGGAACAAAGAAAAAATTGGAATGGTCGTCAAATAGCGACGTGTTATTTTCCGGTATGCTGACAGACCGTTGTGATAATAATGTCTGCTGCAAATCGCTGATGATATAAACTTCTTTGTTTGCATTCTTAGATCGTTGGAGCAATTTTACCGACAAACCGATCGCATCGTCCAAGGGGCGGCGGATGGCAGATATCTGAGATTCATGCACGATAGTACGCAAAGCGGTAAAATCGTGAGTTGCAGGATCTATAGTAGCCTGCGGTACGTCGGATAATTTGATAAGAAACGCTTCATCACCTTCCTTGAGAAGGTTAATAAGTTTGTCGGTGGTTTCTTTCGCCTGTTTAAAATATTCGCCGTGCTCATCATTTCCCGTCATGCTGAAGGAGTCATCGAGAATGAAAACGATCGTAGAGTGTGCTTGAGAGCCGAGGCTTCCTAAAATCGTTCCACGCAACGCGGGCCGTGAGAATGCGAGAACGATGAATATGACGAGTAATGTTCTGATAATGAGAAGAAGTATCTGACGAAGTTTAAGGCGGCGGATTTTTGTTTGCTGAAGTTCTTTTAAAAATGTCAGAGTGCTGAATTCAATTGTTCGGAGTTTGCGAAGATTCAGAAGATGGAGTATAACAGGAATTGCCGCAGTAATTAAACCAAGCAGTACTAATGGGTTGAGAAATGTCATGCTATGATAAAAGAAGCCCTCAAGTATAGTTTAATATGATCAAACTCAATGAGTGCAAAATTCCTGAAAAAAGCAAGATTGCAAATTTGAGTTAACTTTCATATATTGAAATGTTTCAATTTGCCGAAGATCATTCATTTGTGTCGATTAGATAAGATAAATTCTAATTTTCTTTACATGATTCATAATTCTGTCGACATTCTTCGGTTTATATAGTTATCAAGCGGGATGTAGCGCAGCTCGGCTAGCGCGCCTGCCTTGGGCGCAGGAGGTCCCGGGTTCAAATCCCGGCATCCCGACTTCTATCGTATATAGTACGATTATCTCTCTATTCCTGCTTTATTGGGGTTGTTACATTTCTTATGTAAATTTCTCTATTGAATTGCTTTTTTTATTCTATTTCGTTAACTTGCTTCTCGTCAAAGGACGAAATAGTAATCTCATAAATCAATTAGAAAAAGGAATTCGCTAATGGCTGATCAAAGTAATATCCTTGTTGTTGATGATGAAGAAGCCCTTCGAACGGTTTTAAGCGGTGAATTGATCAATGCAGGCTATCAGGTCGATACTGCGGCTGATGGAGATGAGGCAATATCAACAATACAAAACAAGAAATTCGATCTCGTCCTGCTCGACATTAAGATGCCTAAAGTTGATGGGTTCGAGGTTTTAAAATTCATCAAAAAAAATCTGCCCAAAGTTAAAGTTATCATGCTCACCGGTTTTGCCGATTTAAAAAATGCTATCGAATCAAAGAAGCATGGAGCCGAGGATTTTGTGAGCAAACCATACGACCTTGTGGACCTCCTCACTACTATCGAGCGTGTACTGAGTGAATAACTGTTACAGGTTTGTTCCAACGATTGTGTAATGCCGCAACGTTACCAAATCCTTATTGTCGATGACGAAGTAGCATTGACTACATTGCTCAAAGAAGAACTTCAGGAAGCCGGAGGCTATGAAGTTGAGCTTGCATTTGACGGTGCTGAAGCAATCAATCTAATACAAAAAGCTCTCTACGATGTCGTTCTGCTCGACATGAAAATGCCGCGCGTGGACGGTACTGAAGTTCTGAAATTTATTCACGAGCACTCACCTTCTTCTCAGGTTATTATTCTATCGCAGCACGCCGATCTTAAAATGGCAGTAGAGACTACTAAGCTCGGCGCATACGAAGTCCTTGGTAAACCGTATGACATTAATCAGGTTGAGCAAACAATCTGCCGTGCGATTGAGCGGAAAAAACTTTCCATAGATAATAAATTATTACAAACTGAGCTGACACGCAAAGCCGGCACATTCGATATTATCGGAGAGAGCGCGACCATTAAGCAAGTAGTTGATAGCGCCAAACGCGTAGCTCAAAGTGACTCAATAATTCTAATTACAGGACCGAGCGGAACCGGAAAAGAATTGATTGCCAATCTTATTCACCGGTCAAGCCCGAGGAACGAAAGACCTTTCGTCCCGATGAATTGCTCATCGATACCCGATACGCTTTTGGAGAGTGAATTATTCGGTCATGAAAAAGGGGCATTCACGAATGCATACACCGCTAAGCCGGGTCTTGTTGAAGTTGCAAATGGAGGCACTCTTTTTCTTGATGAGGTAGGCGACATAAGCCCAATAATCCAGCCGAAGCTTTTAAGATTTTTAGAGACTGGAGATTTCAGACGCGTTGGCGGAACAAATGAGCTTAAAGTTGACGTTCGTGTTGTTTCCGCAACAAACAAGAACTTGCAGGAAGAATGCCGTGCCGGAAGATTTAGGGAAGATTTATTGTACCGGCTGAATGTTATTACCATCAGAGTACCTGCATTAAAAGATCATCGTGAGGATATTCCGGCTCTTGTAGAACATTTCCTGCGGAAAAAATCCAAATCGAAAGAACCGAAACGCCTGAGTGATGAAGCTAAAAAAGTATTGATGACGTATGATTGGCCCGGCAATGTGCGCGAGCTTGAACACGTCATCGAAGGCGCAGTGATTCTTTCGCCGAATCAAACTATCGAAGTTGACGATTTGCATTTACCTGAACGCATTTTGGAATCAACATCTCAGGCTGTTTCAATCCAGGATGTTGAGAAACTGCACATCGAGAAAGTGTTAAAGATGTTCAACGGCAACCGAAAAAAAACCTCCGAAGCGTTGGGCATCAGCGAAAAAGGTTTGTACCTCAAAATAAAAGAGTACGGGATTAAAGCGGATTAGATTTTCATTTCAGCTACAAGGTTTGATTTTCCTTCATTATTTTCGTAATTTTGTTCCAAGAATATGTGAATAATACGCCCCGGTAAGGCGTTTCTTGTAACCAAAGAAAGTTCTTCCCATGATGAAGTTTAAAGGTCTTGATTATTACGATGTAGCAGGTTTGCTTAGCGAAGAAGAAATTCTTGTCAGAGATACAGTACGTGAGTTTGTAGAGGATAATATACTTCCTATCATCGAAAAACATTACAGTGCCGGTACATTTCCGATGGATCTCATTCCGAAAATGGCAGACCTCGGAATGTTCGGTTCAACGTTGCCCGCAAAATATGGCTGTGCCGAGATGAATAATGTCGCTTACGGTTTGATGATGCAGGAACTTGAGCGCGGTGACAGCGGCATACGCAGTTTTGCCTCGGTACAAAGTGCGCTCGTGATGTATCCAATCTTTACATTTGGCTCCGAGCAACAGAAAGATTTTTGGCTTCCCAAATTGGCAAAAGGCGAAAAAATCGGGTGCTTCGGTTTGACCGAGCCTGACTACGGTTCCAATCCCGGCGGTATGATCACACGGGCAGAGGATAAGGGAGATCACTATCTCTTAAACGGCGCTAAGATGTGGATCACTAACGGAACCATCGCCGATGTTGCGGTTGTCTGGGCTAAGTTGAATGGAGTCGTTCATGGGTTTTTGGTCGAGAAAGGAACGAAAGGATTCACTGCCCCGGAGATGAAAGGCAAACACTCATTACGGGCATCGGTAACATCTGAATTGATTTTTCAGGATTGTAAAATTCCAAAAGAAAACATATTTCCAAAGACAGACGGATTAAAATCACCTCTCATGTGTTTGAATCAAGCGCGTTACGGAATTGCGTGGGGAGCGATTGGTTCAGCGATGACATGTTATGATACTGCATTGAATTATGCCAAGTCGCGCATTCAATTCGGTAAGCCGATTGCTTCTTTCCAGATAACTCAGGAAAAATTGGTGCACATGGTAACAGAAATAACAAAAGCACAACTGCTTTGTCTACAGCTTGGACGATTGAAGGATCAGAAAAAATTGAGATTCCAGCAAGTATCATTAGCGAAACGTAATAATGTGAATATGGCATTGGAGATTGCGCGAGTTGCAAGAGAAATACTTGGAGCAAACGGAATTCTCGATGAATATCCTGTCATGCGGCACATGGCAAATCTCGAATCGGTGAAGACATACGAAGGAACACACGAGATGCATACATTGATTGTCGGTGAAGATATTACGGGAATACCAGCATACGTATGACAAAAGTATTTGAGTAATTAAGTAGTTAAGTATTGAGTATGATAGTATGAAGATTCAAATAACCAAGAAAAAATAACCATAGACTTATGACTAAGAATAAATTCATCGGTGAAGCAATTACTTTTGATGACGTCCTTCTTGTTCCTCAAAAATCGAACGTGTTACCTCGTGATGTAGATGTTTCAACGAAACTTTCACGGAACATCACATTGAATATTCCATTAGTCTCGGCGGCAATGGATACAGTGACGGAAGCGACGATGGCAATTGCACTTGCTCGCGAAGGAGGAATCGGCATTCTCCACAAAAATATGAGTATTTCCGACCAAGCTGCACAAGTTGATCTTGTGAAACGTTCGGAAAGCGGTATGATTCTCGATCCGGTCACGATGAAAGTCAATCAGACCGTTGGCGATGCGTTGGATTTGATGAGCCGGTATCAGATTTCGGGTATTCCGATTATAGATGACGCAGGAAAACTCATCGGAATAGTTACTAACCGCGATTTGAGATTTGAGCCGAATCGCCAATTGAAAATATCTAAGATCATGACGAGCGAAAATCTTGTTATCGCTCCAGTCGGGACTACTTTAGACAGAGCCGAGCATATCTTGCAGAAACATAGGATTGAAAAACTTCCCGTTGTAGATAAAACCGGTAAACTTCGTGGACTTATCACATTTAAAGATATTCAGAAGAAAAAACATCATCCGTTTGCAAGCAAAGATAAGCACGGCAGATTGCGTGCGGGCGCCGCAGTAGGTGTTACCGATGATACGCTTGATAGAGTAGAGGCACTCGTTAAGGCAGGAGTCGATGTTGTAATTGTGGATACCGCCCACGGACACTCTCGCGGTGTGCTCGAAATGGTCAAACGTGTTAAAAGAGAATATCCTGAATGCGAATTAATTGCCGGTAATGTTGGGACGGCGGAAGCCGCGCGAGACTTGATTCGTACTGGTGTCGATGGTATCAAAATCGGGATTGGTCCCGGTTCAATTTGCACAACGAGAATTATTGCAGGTGTCGGTGTGCCGCAGGTGACTGCCATCTACGAGTGCGCAAAGATCGCCTCGCGTTCAAAAATTCCGCTTATCGCTGACGGTGGTATCAAACAAACGGGTGATATCGCTAAGGCAATTGCCGCCGGCGCAGACTCGGTTATGATCGGCGGATTATTTGCCGGTGTGGAAGAAAGTCCTGGTGAAAAAGTTTTGTATGAAGGACGAAGCTACAAAGTGTATCGCGGAATGGGATCGCTTGAAGCGATGAAAAAAGGAAGCAGTGACCGTTATTTTCAGGATATGGAAGAAGGATTGCCCAAACTTGTACCGGAAGGTATCGAAGGTCGTGTTCCGTATAAAGGACCACTCTCCGACACAGTGTTCCAGATGATCGGTGGATTGCGTTCGGCGATGGGTTACTGCGGTGCCTCCAACATACTGGAGATGAAAACGAAAACGAAATTTCTCAAAATGTCGGAAGCGGGTTTGCGCGAGAGTCACCCGCACGATATTTCTATAACTAAAGAAGCGCCGAATTATCATTTTTAGTTTTAATATCTACTAGCAAATCGAACAGTCAATAATTATGAATACTGAATCTGTATTTTTTCAATCCCGTCTTCAAAAACTTCGTTTGCAGTTCGATGCCATGAGAATAGATGCGTTTCTCATTACTTTTCAGCCGCATCTCAGATATATGAGCGGTTTCTCAGGCTCTGCCGGTGTAGGAATCGTAACGCAGGATAAAATATTTCTGATCACAGACGGTCGGTACGCAACTCAAGTCAGACAGGAAACAAACGGCTGGAAAATTTTTATTACACAGGGAGAACTTTTTGGAGAATTGAAGAAGCGGCAGTTATTGCATTCAGTAGGAAGAGTTGGGTTCGACGGCAACTCGCTGATGTTTGGACAATTCCAGCAGTTAAAGGAGCTTTTTCCAATAATCAAATTCCTCCCCAAAGTCGATTGCATCGAAAAGATCGCCGCTGTTAAAGATTTGTCCGAAATCCAAAAGATAAAAAAAGCGGTTGAAATCACCGATAAAGTCTTCACTGAAATTCTTTCATTCTTCAAACCCGGTGTTCGGGAAATCGATATTGCGGCTGAAATTTCTTACAGGCATCTGAAACACGGCGCCTCCGGAGATGGATTCTCTGCAATTGTTGTAAGCGGCGATAGAAGTGCTATTCCTCACGGCAAGCCCTCCGACAAGAAATTCAAAAATGGCGAGCTGATTACAATAGATATGGGATGCGTATATCAAGGTTACCATAGTGACATGACCCGGACAATTGCTCTCGGTCGACCGAAATCCGAAGCAAAGAAAATATACCAGATAGTGCTTAACGCACAACAGTATGCGATTGAAGCTGCGAGAGAAGGAATGAAGACAAAGGAAATCGACGCTACCGCCCGCAATTATATAAAAGAGAAAGGTTACGAAAAATATTTCCGCCATTCTTTGGGTCACGGTATAGGTTTGCAGATCCACGAGCAACCGCGGTTATCTGTTTTGAGCAAAGCAACTTTAGAAACGGGAAACGTTGTTACCATTGAGCCAGGTATTTATATCCCAAACTTCGGCGGCGTACGTATTGAAGATGATATTGTCGTCACCGATGGTCATTGCGAGATACTCAACACGTCGCCAAAAGAACTTCTAATTCTCTGATCAGATGTACAAATTGAATTGACATGAATCCCTCATCGCTCCGAAATGTTCTTATCATCGCATATTATTTTCCCCCTATGGGACTCAGCGGCGTTCAGCGCACACTGAAGTTTGTGAAGTATCTGCCCCAGTTCGGCTGGCAGCCTACCGTTCTCACGGTCACGCCAACCGGTTACTTTGCTCAGGATTATACACTGCTTGAAGAACTACATCCGCATCATGTTGAAATCGAGCGCGTCGGGTCGCTCGATCCGAATCGGCTATTCAGACGAAAGGGCGTTGTGAAGATGCCTTCGGAGAGATGGCGTAAAATATTCACGTTCATAAGTGATACTTTTTTCGTACCCGATAATAAGATTGGATGGAAGAGGAAAGCGGTCAGGGCGGCAGAAGAATTGTTTAAGAAGAAAAATTTCGATGTCATTTATGCAACGGCACCGCCCTTTACAGATTTTCTGATCGGGATGGAACTGCATAAAAAATTCCATAAACCGCTTGTCATCGATTACAGAGATCCCTGGCACGACTATCCGTATAAATATTATCCTACACCACTGCACAAGCTTCGGAATTATAAACTAGAGAAGAAAGTTCTCAAAGCGAGTTCCAGAATTCTTGTAACGGGTCGGCGTACAAAAGAACTGATCCTGAAACGATTCAAGTTTCTCGAGTATCACGATGTTACTATTCTCTCTCACGGTTATGATCCCGCTGATTTTACAGACGATCCAAAAATCCATGTCGACAAATCGAAACGACTTCGAATAGCGCATGCAGGTGTTTTTTACGGAGATCGCACACCAAAACATTTCTTACTCGCGTTGAAGGATGCCATTGTCGCTCAACCGCATCTGAAAGATCAGATAGAACTTGTCCTTATCGGTAACCTTCAGGATGAGCAGGAGAAATATATCAAATCGCTCGGATTGGAAGGGAATGTCACTATCACCGGATATCTCGACCATAAACATTGCATCGAATATTTGAAATCATCAGACATACTGTGGATGACTCTGAATAACGACAAACAATCGCCGGGTAAATTGTACGAATATCTCGGTCTTCGCAAACCGATACTTGCTTGTGTGCCGGAAGGATTTATCAAGCAAACCCTCGAGGAAGCCGAAGGCAACATCATTGTTGATCCAACGGATGTGAAAGGAATAACATCGGCAATTTATCAGCTATACGAATTACATAAAAAGAACCGGCTTCCCATACCTAAGGAAGAGATTGTTCAAAAATATAACCGCATTGAATTAACTAATAAACTCTCAAAGATACTCGGATTTTTGGTAGTCGAATGAAAATTTTAGTCATCGGTTCAGGAGGGCGTGAACACGCACTGGCGTGGAAGATTAAGCAAAGCCCGATTGTTCGTGAAATTTATTGCGCTCCCGGCAATGCTGGCATCGCCGCGTTGGCTGAAATAGTTCCTATCAGTGCAAATGATATTGATGGAATCCTTGAATTTGCTAAGAAGAAATCCATAGATCTTACAGTAGTTGGACCTGAACAACCCCTAACCGATGGGATTGTAGATCTCTTTGAAGCACATGGTCTAAAGATTTTTGGTCCATCAAAACTTGCCGCCGAATTGGAGGGGAGCAAAGTTTTTGCAAAGCAGTTCATGCGGAAGCATCACATTCCTACGGCAGAGTTCAGATCTTTCAGCGCCGCTGAGCGGTTTGATGCGGAAAGATACGTGAATGAAATCCCGGTCCCGATTGTGATAAAAGCCGACGGATTGGCTGCAGGCAAAGGCGTTTCAATCTGTGATACTAAAGAGCAGGCTCTCGAAGCTCTCGATCAGATGTTTGCAAAGAAAATATTCGGCGATGCCGGAACAAACATTGTAATAGAAGAATTTCTGGCAGGCGAGGAAGCGTCGGTATTCGCGCTGACCGACGGAAAAGAATTTGTAGTTTTATCTTCAGCACAAGACCATAAAAGAATTCTCGACGGCGACAGGGGAAAAAATACAGGCGGCATGGGTGCATACGCACCAGCGCCGATAGTTACTGAAGAAATTCTTCAGAAAGTGAAGCGGGATATTATCAGGCAAACGCTTCTTGGAATGGCAAAAGACGGACGACCATATAAAGGTTGTTTGTATGTCGGTTTGATGATCACGGAAACAGGTCCGAAAGTAATAGAATTTAATTGTCGTTTTGGAGATCCGGAGACTCAGGTTGTTTTACCGCTTCTCGATGAGGATCTCGTTCGAATAATGTTTGAGGCTGCAAGCGGTAAACTCAGCACAACGAAAGCAATATTAAAGGACACGTCATCTGTCTGTGTCGTGATTGCATCCGGAGGATACCCGGGCAATTATGAAACGGATAAACAGATTTTCGGTTTGGAAGCGGCTGCATCAGAAAAAGATGTTGTTGTTTTTCATGCCGGAACGAAGTATAATAAAGATATTATAGTTACATCCGGTGGCCGCGTGTTAGGTGTCACTGCGATTGGCGAACAACTTAACCTCGAAAGAACAATTGATAAAGCATATCGGGCAGTTGAGAAAATAACCTTCGATGGTGCGTACTATCGAAGTGATATTGGTAAAAAGGGTGTTGATAGATTAAAACAATGAAATATTATATCGCCGCAGAGACGCAGAGTTGTTGCCTCGGCAATCTACGCGCTTATTCAGTAAACAAATACAAGGGGTAAATTTGAAAATACTAATTACAGGCGGCGCCGGATTCATCGGCTCGCACGTCGCGGATGCGTGTATCGGGGCTGGCAATGAAGTCGTCATCATAGATGATCTGTCGTCCGGGAAAATGGAAAACGTGAATCCCAAATCGAAATTCATTAATATGGATATACGGGATGAAAAAGTTCGTGAAGTATTCCGGCAAGAAAACATTGATGTAGTAATCCATCATGCGGCACAAATGGATGTACGGAAATCTGTCGACGATCCGATATTCGATGCCTCGGTGAATATAGTCGGGTCAATCAACTTGCTTGAGAATTGTGTCAAGTTCGGTGTGAAAAAATTCATCTTTGCTTCTACCGGCGGCGCGATCTATGGCGAGCAAGATTATTTCCCGGCAGATGAAGCACATCCTGTACGCCCGCTGTCTCCTTATGGTATTGCCAAGCTGTCAATCGAAAAATATTTATTTTTTTATCAGGCGGTGTATGGTTTGCAGTATATCTGCCTGAGATATGCGAACGTATATGGACCCCGTCAGAACCCGCATGGTGAAGCCGGTGTAATAGCTATATTTGCGAGCAAGATGCTCGCCGGTCAACAGCCGATAATAAATGGCGACGGCAAACAAACCCGTGATTATACATTCGTTGGGGATGTGGTGCGTGCAAATATGTTTGCATTGAATCATCCCGAATCCGATATTTTCAATGTTGGAACAGGCATCGAATCGGATGTCAATGAACTTTTTACATCGATCAAGCAGTCTTCGAAATCAGAATGCTCTGAGATTCACGGACCTGCAAAAAAAGGCGAGCAACAGCGAAGCGTTCTTGACAATTCTTATATCAAGAAAGTTTTTGGCTGGCAGCCGAAAATGAATTTAAAAGAAGGTCTCGAAATGACTGTGAAATATTTTCAGGAAAAGATGAATAAATAATCATGGCTACCGGTAATGAATTAACCGACCGTGTGCTTAGCGGCGATCGTTCTGCGGTAGCGCGGGCAATCACCCTAATCGAGAATGAACATCCCGAAGCGATATCGCTCTTGCGGTTACTATTCCCTCATACCGGTAAAGCATATCGAATCGGAATAACCGGACCGCCTGGCGCCGGTAAAAGCACCATCACCAATAAGCTCGCCAAATTATTTCGTGCAGAGAATAAACGGATCGGTATAATTGCCGTTGATCCGACAAGTCCGTTTACAGGCGGGGCGTTGCTCGGAGACCGCGTTCGGATGACCGATGTCGAATTGGATGGCGGTGTGTTCATCCGTAGTATGGCTTCGCGTGGAAGCTTAGGCGGTTTGAGTAAGAAAGCGAAAGAAGCCGCCGATATTCTCGATGCTTCCGGCTGTGATATTATTCTGATGGAAACTGTCGGCGTAGGTCAATCTGAATTAGATATTGCCCGTGCGGCAGACACGACTATTGTTGTACTCGTCCCGGAATCCGGCGATTCCATACAGGCAATGAAAGCCGGATTGATGGAGATTGCAGATTTCTTCGTCGTCAACAAATCCGACCGTGCAGGCGCTGAACAGGCGGTCATGTCGATCAAGATGGTGCTAAACTTTAAGCCGCATCAGGGCGGATGGCGTCCGGATGTCATACAGGCTATAGCGAGTGACGGCAAAGGAATCGACCAGATCAGAGATATGATCATCAAGAATAGGAATTATCTTGAAAGCAATAATATCTTGCAAAAAAAACGAGAAGACCGTATTGCCGGGCGGATCCGCGAACTTATAGTTGAGCGGCTTCATGTAGAATTCTGGAATGAAGAACGTGATCAAATGCTCGCACAGAGCCTATCTAAGATCATTAAATCCGAATTGACGCCATATGATTTAGTAGAAGAACTATTACAGAATTTCAAACAACAATCCATTGCAATTCTTATTAAATCCTCATAAATTACACCCACACAATTTTAGGGAATACCATGTCAGCACAGAATATGACAGAATCGTTGTTGCCATCGTTCGAGTTCACAGAGAGCATGAAGATGGTTCAAGAGGTCGCACATAACTTCGCAGTGAAGGAAATCAAACCGGTCATTATGAAGTATGACGAGTCTCAGGAATTTCATTATGAGATAGCAAAAAAATTAGGCGAGCTGGGGTTCATGGGCGTCATCATTCCGGAATCTTTCGGCGGCGCAGGTTTCGGTTATCTTGAATATATCACCGTGATCGAAGAAATATCGAAGATCGATCCATCTGTTGGGCTGACAATCGCCGCCCATAACAGCCTCTGCACTAATCATATCTACTCTTTCGGAAACGACGAACAAAAAAAGAAATACATCCCCGATCTCGCAAGCGGGGAAAAAATCGGCGCCTGGGCGCTAACCGAGCCGACATCCGGAAGCGACGCCGGCGGAATGCTCTCGACTGCCGTTCGAGAAGGCAACGACTATATTTTAAACGGAAGTAAAAATTTTATAACACATGGGAGTGTTGGCGATGTAACGGTAGTAATAGCAATTACAGATAAAAGCAAAGGCAAGAAGGGCATCTCTGCATTTATTGTCGATAATAAAACGCCGGGTTTTATCGTTACGAAGAAAGAGAACAAAATGGGAATGCGCAGTTCCGATACTGCAGCGCTTGCGTTCGATAATTGCCGTATCCCGAAAGAGAATCTGCTGGGTGAAGAGGGGACCGGTTTCCATCAGGCTTTGACAATTCTCGATGGCGGAAGAATCAGTATAGCCGCTCTTGCTCTCGGTATAGGTCAGGGTGCGCTGAATGAAAGTTTGAAATATTCTAAGGAGCGAAAACAGTTCGGTAAAATAATCGGAGATTTTCAAGCGATTCAATGGAAATTAGCCGATCTTGCGACTAAAATGGAAGGAGCGCGACTTCTTACCTACCGAGCCGGTTATATGAAAGACCAGGGTAAAGAGGTAATTATAGAATCGTCAATGGCAAAATATTATGCGAGCGAAGTTGCGGTCCAGGCAACCAATGAGGCAGTTCAAATTCACGGCGGCTATGGGTTCGTTAAGGATTTTCCTGTAGAAAAATTTTACCGCGATGTAAAATTGGTGACAATTGGTGAAGGTACATCTGAAATTCAGAAGTTAGTGTTGGCACGTAATATACTGGGAACGTAACCCAAATATTCGAAAGATTTTATGAAACCATCCGTGCTCAAATTTTTTATTGTAGTACTGTTCATTCTCTCAGGTATCTGCGGGCTGATCTACGAAGTCGCCTGGTCAAAATATCTTGCGCTCTTTATCGGCAGTACCGCCTATTCACACATGATTGTACTCGCTACCTTTATGGGAGGACTCGCATTCGGGTCGTTTTATTGGGGTAGATACGCAGATAAAGCCGTGAACCAGCTCCGGCTCTACGGTATTCTTGAGATCGCTATAGGAATATATTGTTTTGCCTATCCGTTTTTTATAAGTGCGGCTGAAACGACTTTCATCGGTATGGCAGAATCATTGAATGCATCAGCGGGTCAGGTCAGTCTTCTTGTATTAAAATTTTTGCTGAGCTTTATCACGCTCATACTACCGACTTTCTTTATGGGCGGAACACTGCCCGTGCTCACAAAATATCTGACAAAGAATATTGCCGATGCCGGCAAGGATGTTGCTACACTTTATTATATCAATAGTCTCGGCGCTATTATCGGCACTGCGCTTGCAGGATTCTTTCTTATACGATATTTATCATTGGACGGTACGGTGTGGAGCGCGGCTTCAATGAACCTGCTAATTGGCGGTGCGGCATTATTACTCGCTAAGTGGGTGAGGATTCCCGCACAGGAAAAAATACGCAACGATGATGTAAAACAAGACACCACACAAAAATTTTCACACCGAATTATTAAAGTAGCGATTGCCGTTGCGGCTTTTTCGGGATTTATCGCAATGCTTTATGAACTTACCTGGATCCGGTTACTCTCGAACATTCTCGGTTCTTCGACATATTCATTTTCGGTTATGCTGATTGCGTTTATCAGCGGGATAACACTCGGCAGTTGGATCGTATCGCGGATCATTTCTAAAATAAAGAATCTCTTCGTGTTTTTGGGATTCTGTCAGTTTGCGACGGCAGTATCGATGATTCTCACTCTCCCGCTTTATGAACGTCTGCCTTACTACCTATTACAATTATCATTAACCATTTCCAATAAGCCCGGGAATTTTCCGATCTTCCTCGCTATTGAATTTCTTTTTTGTTTGATCATCATGATCGTTCCGACAACTTTCTCAGGTATGTCGCTTCCGGTTGTCAGCCGCATAGCGAGCAATGATATCAGAATTTTGGGGAAAACAGTAGGCAGTGTTTTTTCCATTAACACGATCGGAACAGTTGTCGGAGCATTGCTGACAGGTTTGGTTCTCATTCCGTTATTGGGCGTCAAGCAAACAATAGAAATCGGAGTCCTGTTCAACGGATTGCTTGGCTTAACGATATTCTTTCTTGATAAAAAATTTTCTGTCCGATGGAGAATTATCTTTGTCGCAATTTTCATACTATTGGAAGTCGGATACTGGATGCAATTTCCAGAATGGAATAAACATATGTCCATTTCAGGTGTATTCAGAAGATTTTCCTTGGAGGTTCCGGCTACTTTCGAGGAATTTAAATCTAATAATGAAGAGAATAGAACAATCCTGTCATACAAGGAAGGTGTAAACGCTAATGTTGCGGTCATAGAGATCCCGACCGAAACTTCAACTCAAAGAACGCTGATCATAAACGGGAAAGCTGACGCGAGTACCGAGGGAGACCTTCAGACACAAATATTGCTCGCGCAAGTTCCGCTGATGATGCTTCCCGATACGGGTGATGCTTTAGTAATTGGTCTCGGGAGCGGAGTCACATGCGGATCGGCATTGGTGCATCCGCTACGCTCACTGGATTGCGTGGAGATTTCATCGGAAGTTGTTGAGGCGGTTAATTATTTTGGAAAATGGAACAATGATGTCATTAAAAATCCCCGATTAAAACTGCATCTCGATGATGCAATAACATATTTAAAAATCACGCCGAAGCAATACGATTTTATTATCAGCGAGCCGTCGAATCCCTGGATCGCGGGCATAGGAAATCTTTTCTCGTCCGAATTTTTTGAACTGAGCAAAAAAAGACTACGCCCCGGCGGTATCCTGACACAATGGTTCCATACTTACGATCTTGACGACCGGACGTTTAAACTGATCGTGAATACGATATGCCGTGCATTCCCGTATGTTTCTATCTGGCGCGCTTCCGATGCCGATGTCATTATCCTGGCGTCGGTTAAACCAATAACGGCGGATTTTGGGATGATGGAGCAAAAGATAAGAATAAAGGCGATAGAAGATGATTTAGCACGTATTCATATTTATGATATCCCGACTTTCCTTTCCACACAGGTCGTATCTTCCAGAAATAACATCTTCGCCTTCATGGGCGGTGAAATCAATTCGGAGAAGAAACCACTTCTCGAATTCATGGCGCCGATAGGATTGTTCACACACTCGGCAGTACAAATAGTCGACAGTCTCGATGAAAGAATGATTGTGCAGGATAAAAATCTCTGGATTTCCATGTACGAGAAGCAATACGGAATATCGCTGATGAATTATCTCAACATCGCTCGTTATCGTAACAACCCAAACATCGGGGATTTATGGTTTGCGTACTCGACACTGAAAAAGTGCCTGCAACTTAATCCCCGGAGTGAGGACGCGTTAGGTATGATGGCAAGAATAACGCGCGACCTTGGATTGAAAGATGAGCGGTTGGATGTATTACGCAGGGTCGCTGAATTATTCCCCGATGATGTTGAAGTTGTAAATGCATACGCGGAGGCGTTGCTCGATCATTATGCTCAGCACATTTCGGTCGTTAACAACCTCGACCTGCAGGATGTAATTGCTCTCTACAGACATTGCATAGCTTTGACCGGAGGCAAGGAAGAACGATTTATTATTATGTTAGGCGGATCGCTCCGGATATCAGGCAAGTGTGCCGAGGCGGCAGAGATATACAAAAGTGTATTACGGCTCCGTCAAGCAGACGCGAATAATACTAATCCCGAATCGGAAATACTGCTGTTAATTGAAATAGCCGAAAATTATTTCAACGCAGGATATATCGATGAAGCACAGAAATATGTCGATAGCACTCAACAACTCGGGCTTCCGAATGAAAAAATGCAAATCTTATCTCATCGAATCGCATTAAGCAGAATAGGAATTAAATAATGTCTAATATCGGAATAGAAGTAAAAAAAGAAGCCGCCTATAATCGATATGAAGATAGTTTGAAAAACATCCTGCGAGTATTAAACGCAAAAGCCGATGTCGTCAAGTTAGGAGGCGGCAAAGAGGCGATAGAAAAACTTCATACACGCGGGAAACTTCATGCACGCGAGCGCATTGCAAAGCTTATAGATCCCGGAAGTAATTTTCTTGAGGTCGGACTCTTTTGTGCATACGGTATGTATGAAGAATACGGAGGCGCGCCTTCTTCCGGAACGATCTTCGGCGTCGGGAAAATTCATAATCGCGATGTAGTTATCGTAGCAAACGATGCGACTGTAAAAGCAGGGGCATGGTTCCCGATAACATGTAAGAAAAA
Organism: Bacteroidota bacterium; assembly: GCA_020056225.1. GTDB lineage: Bacteria > Bacteroidota > Ignavibacteria > UBA10030 > SZUA-254 > JAGVIE01. The sequence continues at coordinate 3,691 of JAGVIE010000048.1, read as the reverse complement.
TCTCCGCGCACAGGAGATATCGATGGAGAATCGTCTGCCGATCGTTTACCTCGTAGATTCGGCAGGTGTTTTCCTTCCGCTCCAAAGTGAAATCTTTCCCGATAAAGAACATTTCGGCAGGATATTTCGTAACAATGCGGTCATGTCTTCAATGGGGATTCCCCAGATCGCCGCAATCATGGGACCATGTGTAGCGGGAGGTGCGTACTTGCCGATCATGAGTGATGAAGCATTGATTGTCGATAAAACCGGATCTGTTTTCCTTGCCGGACCTTTTCTTGTCAAAGCTGCTATTGGTGAAGATGCCGATCTCGAAGAGCTTGGCGGCGCAGCCATGCACTGCGAAGTCAGCGGGGTTACAGATTATAAAATGCCAAACGATGAAGTTTGTCTTGAAACTATTAGAAGTCTCGTCGGCAAGTTTGGTAGAGTGCCGAAAGCAGGGTTCGACCGGATCGCATCCAAGGCGCCGGCGTTCGATCCGAAAGAAATTTATGGCTTGATTCCCGATGATCGTACCAAACCCTACGACACGCATCAAATTCTTTCCCGAATAGTTGATGCCGGTGAAATAGATGAGTATAAAGCCGGTTATGGTAAAACACTCATCACCGCTTATGCAAGAGTTGATGGCTGGGCTGTGGGCATTGTTGCGAACCAAAGGGCGGTGACGAAGACGAAGAAGGGCGAGATGCAGGTCGGTGGTGTAATTTACAGCGACAGCGCCGATAAAGCAACACGCTTCATTTTAAACTGCAATCAAAAAAATATACCTCTCGTTTTTCTGCAGGATGTTACTGGTTTTATGGTGGGAACACGTGCAGAGCAAGGCGGCATCATCAAAGACGGCGCAAAGATGGTGAATGCAGTTGCCAACAGTGTTGTTCCGAAGATTACATTTATAATTGGAAATAGTTACGGCGCCGGCAATTATGCGATGTGCGGCAAATCTTATGACCCGCGTTTCATTTTCACCTGGCCCACAGCACAAATTGCCGTGATGGGTGGAAAGCAGGCGAGTGAAACACTCCTGAGTATCAAGGTTCAGCAGATGTCGGCGAAGGGGATGAAAATCTCCAAAGAAGATCAGGATAAAATGTTGAGCGAGATTGCCAATCGTTACAACAGCGAGCTTGACCCGTTGTATGCTGCCGCACGATTATGGATAGATGGAATCGTCGATCCGGCAAATACACGAAAAATAACTTCACACTGCATAGAGATCGCATCTAATAACCCGAACATTCCTAAATTCAATCCGGGTGTTATTCAGGTGTAGTATAAAATACGTGCTGGTGTTGTTGTTTGTTGTGTACGGATTCCAGCGTAGTTCCGCTCAATCTTTCCTTTGATTATCTTTGTCAAACCTCTTGCTTTCACATTGCATTTCTCGTATATTTTAGCATACTGAACTCGGGGAGATGTTTCAGTTGCACTACCGGGGGTTGATTCTTTTCAGTATGGTGTATTAAAATATTTGATGACAGCATAAAGCTACGACTGCATGCATATCTACGTTTTAGATGATAAATAACAATGCATATAATCAATATTTAGGTAAAATAAATTAATAAGAAAGGAATGAATGCAATGAAAAACTTATTTCTTTTTCTGCTTTTCTTACTACCAACTTATACCTTTTCTCAAGATGATGAATCTTTTTACAAACAAATCTCGAGAGGTATTATAAGGCTTGAAGATAATTCAAGTAGAAATCCGATCGGGACTGCTTTTTTTGTCAGCTATAAGTCTGACTCAGCTCATTATTATTTAGTAACAGCTCGACATGTTGTAGAACCAAATCGAGTTCTTCGAGCAAGAGTATCAAGCCAAAGATCGGATAATGGTCAAACTGAAGTCATTGAATTACGTTTACCAAAAGATATTTGGATTTACCACCCAATTGGTTCACGCACGATTAATATTGGGAATAAAAAGGAAGATATCTTCCCAATTGATGTAGCCGTTACAAAAGTTCCTGGAATAAAAGGTCGACATATTAGAGAAATTCGCTATGACAAATTCAATGAGAAAGAAAATCAAATATCAAAAGAAAAAATTGAACCTCCAGCACAAATTATAGTGTTAGGATTTCCCGGCGATTTGGGCTTTAATCTTAAAGAACAGCATCCATTGGGTAGATTAGGTATAGTTGCAATGTCAGCAAAGGAACCTTTCATTCGTACGGAATATATGCCTGGCGTAAACTTACTTCGTGATGAACAAGTTTTATTAATAGATTCACCAATACTACCTGGTAATAGTGGAAGTCCGATATTGTATTTTCCTCCATATACAAATAAGCTAAGGTTAATTGGTTTAATTTCTGCGACAAATATTAATAATAGTTTCGCTGTGGCTGAGCCTTCAATTAGAATTATTGAGGCAATTGAACATGCTTTTAATATTGAACAGAAGATAATGGGAGGATGGCATCCTCTTAAGTAGTCTCATTATATTATCTGATCAGTGGTATTTGTGATTTGCATTGAATACACTTTCTCAATCAAATGCAGATTGTTGTTATGTTTTTTATATTATATGTGCTTTGTAACTCTGGTGTAACTTCTTGATTCAGGAACCTAGAAGTTAACACTGCAATAGCGGCAAATTAACTCTCATTAGGGTGTCATTCAGGTGTAAAATGAAGTTTGTACAACCGGGGGTTGGTTCTTTTCAGTATGATGTAAAAAAATATGACTGCTGGTGTGTTTGAAAGTGATAAATCAGTATAATTAATCGGAATGTCCCAGATAAAGGTAAGGATATATAATTGAAACTATAAGAAGATTAAAAACGTTAAATGTGATAGATGCAATTTGACTTTTTGCAGAATATTGATACATTATGAATGCCAACTTAAAGAACAATAGGAAAACCGCGATAAAAACATCAAAAATTCAACAAATGAATTTCCACAAGCAATCCATCGTCGAGCATTCAAATAAAATTGAGATACGGGTAGCGGTATTTCTTAGAAAAGAGGGGAGTTGTTTTGTCGCTTATTGTCCTGCTCTTGATTTATCCTCGTATGGAAAGACTGGCTCGGAAGCAAAGAAAGCTTTTGAGGGGGCTTTGAAAATTTTTCTCGAAGAAACCAAAATAAAAGGAACTCTCGAAAAAGTTCTGTTAAATCTTGGGTGGTCGTTAAGAAAACTCCCGAATATTTGTTATGAACCACCGAGAATAAGAGAAGAAAATCTTCTTGAGTCAGTGAGAACAATCAGAAATGTCCATTTTCAAAATGTAGCCATCCCCGTTTAATTTAGGGCAATTTATTGAAGCCAGTTAATACAAACAAGTTCAGGAAATTTCTTGCCCAGATTGGATGTCGATATGATAGAACTGAGGGAGGACACGAAATATGGGATAGAAACGATTTATTGCGACCAGTCGTTTTTAGAGCACACGAGAAAGAAATTCCTCCCACTCATTTACGCTCAAACCTTAGAACTCTTGGAATAGAGAAAAAAAAATATGAAGAAATAATGAAAAGACTTTAATTCATTATTCCTCTAATGCCAGTGGTATAGTCTCTCCAATTTTCGGAAGCGCCCTTTCTACCATTCTATGAAAAGCTCCCCAATTGGGAGATGTGATCTTGTCCCGATTTTCTGGACAACAAGTTAAGACAAAAAATTATTTAATTCAAATTGCACCGGTGATTGATAACCGATAGCAGAATGTCTCC
>JAGVIE010000054.1 GCA_020056225.1 Bacteroidota bacterium | reverse complement strand
CGCGTTGTATCAGAACTATCCGAATCCGTTCAACCCGACGACAACGATACAGTTTGATTTGCCGATGGAAGCCCTTGTAACGTTGAAGATATACAACGTGCTTGGTCAGGAGATGGCAACTATACTGGATCGACAGGATATGAATGAAGGAACGCAGGAGGTGCAGTTCAATGCTAATGAATTCTCCTCAGGTATATACTTCTATCGTATCGTAGCCGAAGGAATGGATGACGACGGCGCAACAACGAGCACTTACCAAACTGTAAAGAAGATGATGTTGGTCAAGTAAACCGTTAGCTATTTCTTCAAATTATGAAGATCAGGCTCGATATTTAATATTAATATCGAGCCTTTGTTTTTCCATTGACTCTTAGAATAAATTTTGTTAAATATGGTGGGTTAAATTATTCAGAAGAGACCGTGAATGATCCGGTTATCTCTTAATCGATAGGAGAGTATTATGAGTAGCGGGAAAAAGAACAATCAGACAATAAAAATTCTTCATGCTGACGATGAAGAAGCATTTCGAAGCCAGGTAAGCGAACTGTTGCAGATTAAAGGCTACGCTGTAGATGTCGCAGTCGATGGCGTAGAAGCAATCAATGCTCTACAGCACAACGGTTATGATATAGTATTGCTTGATATAAATATGCCGAAGGTCGACGGTCTGGAAGTGCTACGTTTTATCAAGGAGAGATATCCGGTAATAGAAGTGATCATGTTAACCGGAGTTGGTGACGTGAAGGTTGCGGTGGATTGCATGATTCAGGGTGCGTATAATTATATCGTAAAACCATTCATGGCGGAAGAGTTGTTGCAGGTGATATCGCGTGCAGTTGAACGTCATACTCTCTTGTTTGAAAACTCCATTATGAAATCGGAAATTAACCGGCTTTCGAGGAGCAGTGACCTTGTAGGAGAAAGTGAGTCTTTTAAGAATATGTTGTCCATCGCTGAGCGTGTAGCGGATGCAGAAGCGAGCGTTTTAATTCAGGGACAAAGCGGGACAGGTAAGGAGTTAGTGGCAAACTTTATTCATAAGAGAAGCTCGCGGGCAAACAGACCTATGGTCGCGATCAATTGCGCTGCTATTCCAGATACATTACTTGAAAGTGAATTATTCGGTCACGAAAAAGGGGCATTCACAGATGCTCGAGCACAGAAACAAGGGTTGATTGAACTGGCTAATAATGGCACATTGTTTCTAGATGAAGTCGGCGATATTAGTCCGATTATCCAGCCGAAACTACTTAGATTTGTTCAGACAGGTGAATTCCGCCGTATCGGAGGGACCGTGAGTTTACACGCCGATGTTCGGATTATTTCTGCAACAAATAAGGACTTAAAATCAGAAGTTCAGGAAAATCGTTTTCGTGAGGATTTGCTCTACCGTATAAACGTCATAACACTTGTTATCCCGCCTCTCAAAGATCGTAAAACTGATATTCCGTTATTGGTAGATAATTTCATGAGAAGAAAATTCCTTCATAAGACTCCGAAACTACTCGATCCCCAAGCTCTGGATATCCTGATGGAGTATGAATGGCCTGGGAATATCAGGGAGCTTGAAAATGTTTTAGAGAGTGCCGTCATTCTTTCAAGAGGTGAAGTAATTCAACCTTCCGATATAATGCTTCCCCATAGTCGATTCACTAAAATGAAATCTGCTGGTGAAGTACCGGGTTTCATAGGTGAATTACTTTCTTTAAAAGACACAGAACGGTTACATATTCAAGCAATCATGAAACATGCACATGGGGATAAGAAGGTAGTTGCAAAAATCTTAGGTATCAGTTTGAAAACGCTCTACACCAAAATTGCTCAATACCAACTATCGTAAGCTTGGCGCTGAGCTGGAAAAATAATAGTTCTTGTAATTAAGTGCTAATTCTATTCTTCTCTTAATTACAAAAATTTTGTAGAAATTACAAGTTTTACCTCGTTTTATCTTCCTTGCCATAATTTTAATCTCACTTATAATCAATTGAAATACAAGAAGTTAAGCGATATTATATACAGATGTTCTTCTGATTTTTTATATGGCACTGCTTTTGTGCTTATAGCTTCATAGTTAAGAAAATGATTCATTAATATTTTAGAGAGGGACAGACATATGAAGCAAAGAATAATAAATATTAGCATGTGGAGTAGGATTGTTTACATAGTTGCCTTGATTCTCATTACAACTATAGCTGTTATGGGGCAGGATAACCCAGTACCTGCACTTGCAAATATTAATCCAATGAGTTGTGAACAAAGGAACCCAGGATTCACCCTATCGGTTTTCGGATCAAATTTTATAGTATCATCAGTAGTTCAGTTTTATGGAAAGGATCTTGTCACAACTTTCATTAGTGCATCGGAAATTGAGGCATATGTACCACAAAGTTGTTTAGTGAATACTGGATCTTACGAGATTGTGATTATAAATCCGGCACCTGGTGGTGGGAGATCGAATGTCGTTTCATTTAGCATCTCGAAGCCTGTCACACAAATTAATAGTATTTCGCCAGAATTTAAATATATCGGTGATTCAGACCAGAGACTGGATATTATTGGCGAAAATTTTTCAGCGAATTTAGTTGTAAAATTTGGCGGTTCTGATCGACCAACAACATATGATAATTCAACCCACTTAGTAGCTTCGCTCTACCCTGAGGATTTGAATGAATCTGGAAATATCCCTGTAACAGTTTTCAATTCAATATCAGGTAGTGAGTCTAATGAAATTAATCTGTCGATTGTTTATCCGCATCCTTCAATTTCACGTATAGATACATCTCTAGAAGGTGTGGAGGATAGACGATTCGCACTTACTATCTCGGGTTCCAATTTTGGAATATATTCAGTCGCAGTCATAAATAGCGTCAATTATCGGACCATGTTCGTTGATACACAGACCCTCTCGGTTCCATTACCAACAGATCTCCTTACAACCGGAGCAGTGTTAAATATTGCTGTTATTAACCCTCTTCCGGGGGGCGGAGAATCTAATACAATGGTATTTACTATTCAGTGTGTGATTCCAAAGATACTCAAACTTTCACCTTCCTCACGAATAGTGGGTACAAATGGTTTCCTGATGAAGGTAACAGGTCAGAATTTTACAAAGAATACGATTGCAAAATTTAATGGTTTATCGCGTCAGACAACATACTTAAGCGTAACCGAAATGTTTGTTAACATTCTTACAACTGATCTTAAGTCTGTTGGTGTCTATTCCATTACTCTTACAGATCGGATTTCGATGGACATTGAATATAATAAGGCGACATTCACGGTTTTCAGTTCAAAAACAAAAACCGATAACAATGAGATAGTCAATCGAACGAATGCAATAGTACCAGAAAACAATATTCTGGCACAGAATTACCCGAATCCTTTCAATCCAAACACCGTTATTAACTTTGAACTGCCGAATCGATCTACGGTGACATTGAAGGTGTACAATTCTATCGGCCAGGCCATTGAGACTATTCTCGATCAGGAGGAGCTTTCAGCAGGAATTCAAAATTATAATTTCAATTCCGGGAGTTTGTCATCGGGTGAATATTTCTACCATATAACTGCTGATGATGAAGCGGGACAGCACTATTCGAGTATAAAGAAGATGATTCTAATTAAATAGCAGTACTCTCATACTGTCCTCCTAATGCCGTGCGTTTTCCGCTTGCGTACGGCATTTTTGTTTGATACTCACTCCGTTTTTTCCTATATTCCTTTTGCTACAACTTGTTGTTTTATCATCTATTTAAGAGAATATATAATTCATGCGATATAATAAACGTACACACACATGCGGAGAACTAAGAGCATCCGATGCTGGTAAACATGTTACTCTCACCGGGTGGGTAGATTTCCAACGCGACCTTGGCGGGGTTATCTTCATCGTTGTCCGTGATCGGTACGGGAAGACGCAGGTTGTCTTTAATCCACAAAATAATTCTCAGCTTCATCAACAAGCTGCCGGTCTCAGAAGCGAGGATGTTATATCCGTCTCTGGTAAAGTGAATAATCGTCCGGATGGTATGATAAATCCCAATATGCCGACAGGTGAAATCGATATTACAGCAGAAGAACTCACGATATTAACAAAAGCCGATGTTCCGCCTTTTGCCGTAACTGACGACGTGAACGCGAGTGAAGAATTGCGTTTGCAATATCGTTATCTCGACCTTCGCAGACCCGCGTTGCAGAAGAATTTCTTAACGCGTCATCAGATGTATCAGATTACACGTAAATATTATGATGAGCTAAATTTTATCGAGATTGAAACTCCGATACTTATGAAAAGTACACCGGAGGGTGCACGCGATTACCTGGTCCCAAGCCGTGTTCATCACGGTAAGTTTTACGCGCTTCCACAATCGCCGCAAACATACAAGCAATTGTTGATGGTTGCGGGGATGGATAGATATTTCCAGATAGTGAAATGCTTCCGCGATGAAGATTTGCGCGCAGATCGACAACCGGAGTTCACCCAGATTGATGTTGAAATGTCGTTTGTAGATGAAGAAGATATTTATCAGGTGACAGAAGGATTGATGAAACGGTTTTTTAAAGAGATAAAAGGGATCGATGTCCAAATTCCGTTTCCACGATTGACATACAAAGAAGCAATAGAAACTTACGGTTCTGATAAACCGGATACAAGGTTTGATTTGAAATTCACAAATGTAAGTGAATTGGTTCAGGATTCCGGTTTTAAAGTATTCGCAGATGTTGTGAAGAAGGGTGGAGTGGTTGCCGGGTTTGTTGCACCACAATGTGCGAACTATTCACGCAGTCAACTCGATCTTCTTACTGATCTTGCAAAGAAAATGGGTGCAGGTGGATTGGTATGGATGAAAGTTACGGCGGATAGTGTTGAATCACCAATCGAAAAATTTATCGGTAAAGAAGTTCTTCTATCCATTAAAAATAAAATGCAAGCAAACGTCGGTGATCTTATACTTCTGATCTCTGATTATTGGATGAAAACATACACTATCCTTGGTAATCTCCGACTTGAAATCGGCAAGAGATTGAATCTGCTCGACGATTCAAAAAATAATCTCTTGTGGGTAACTGATTTCCCGATGTTCGAGTATGATGAAAATGAGAAGAGATATATCGCTGTTCATCATCCATTCACGTCACCAAAATTAGAAGATCTCGGATTATTGGATTCCGATCCATCCAAAGCGCGCGCCCGTGCGTACGATCTTGTGTTAAACGGAAACGAAATCGCTGGCGGCAGTATCAGAATTCATGATCGGACTTTGCAGAGCAAAGTCTTTACACTTTTAGGAATCGACGAGGAACACGCGAAGAAGAAATTCGGATTCTTGCTCGAAGCATTCCGTTTCGGCGCACCACCGCATGGCGGTATCGCTTATGGATTCGACCGTATCTGCATGTTGATGACGGGAGAGAAATCGATTCGTGATGTGATTGCATTTCCCAAAACAACAAGCGCGATGTCGTTGATGGATGAGTCACCTTCGGAAGTCGATGAAGCACAATTAAAAGAGCTGCATATAAAAATTGTTTGATAAAATCATCATGTCTAATTTTAATTCTCAGATGTAGTAAGTCCGGATGAAACAAATTATACCTCAGGAAACTATCGAGAAGCGAATATTACTGATTCGAGGTCAGAAGGTCATGCTTGATGAACATCTTGCCGAACTATATGGTGTTTCCACGAAGCGGCTCAACGAACAAGTTAGGCGAAACCTTAAACGGTTTCCTCAGGATTTCACGTTCCAGCTTGATTGGGAAGAATATAATGCTTTAAGGTCGCATTTTGCGACCTTAAACTTGCAACGTGGCCGTCATCGTAAGTACCTACCCTACGTCTTTTCAGAGCAAGGAGTAGCTATGCTCTCTTCTGTTCTAAATTCTGATAGAGCAATTCAAGTTAATATCGAAATTATGCGTGCATTTGTTAAACTACGCGAAATATTATCAACACATAAAGATTTAGTCCGCAAATTAGATGAGATGGAAAAGAAGTATGATGCCCAGTTTAAAATTGTATTCGATGCTATTCGCCAATTAATGCTTTCACCCGAAAAACCAAAGCGGCAAATTGGTTTTCAGGTGAAAGAGGCTAAGACCAGGTATCGTATTCGGAGGAGAAATATATGAACGAACTTATTTCAATTTGAAAAAATAATATAAATAATTATATAACTCTTATAAGGAGAATTTATGATCGGAATTGTCGGTTTTGGCGCGTACCTTCCACGGTACCGCATAAAAGCAGAAACTATAGCAAAGCAGTGGGGGATGGATGCTAATGCTATAATACGGGGATTACAGTTGAATGAAAAAACTGTCCCCGGACAAGATGAAGATACTATCACAATCTCTGTCGCGGCGGCAAAGAATGCACTATTGCGCGCACAAATTGATCCGCAGGATATTGGTGCATTGTATATAGGTTCTGAATCGCATCCGTATGCGGTGAAACCAAGCGGCACAATTGTAATCGATGCTCTTGGAGTTGGTCCGCATGTCCATGTAGCAAGCTATGAGTTCGCATGTAAAGCCGGAAGCGAAGCAATGTACGTCGCTTACAGTCTTGTGAAAGCGGGCGAGATGAAATATGCAATGGGCATCGGTGCAGATACTTCACAAGGTGCACCGGGCGATGCGCTGGAATATTCCGCGTCGGCAGGCGGTGCGGCGTTCATTATGGGAAGTGAAAAAGTTGTAGCTGAAATTCTTTTCACTCACTCTTACACTTCCGATACTCCCGATTTCTGGCGGCGCGAAGGTGAAGATTATCCCCGTCATGGCGGAAGATTTACAGGTGATCCTGCATACTTCAAACATGTTATGGGTGCCGCAAACGCGCTTCTCGAAAAATCTAAAATGAAACCTTCCGATTTTAAATATGCTGTGTTTCATATGCCGAACGGAAAATTTCCACAGGAAGTCGGCAAACGGCTCGGTTTCACTAAAGAGCAGTTGGAAGTCGGATGGATTGTTCCGTGGATGGGTAACACTTATTCAGGATCATCCCCCACCGGACTTGCGGCGATTCTTGATGTTGCCAAGCCGGATGATATGATCTTTATGGTGTCGTTCGGTTCAGGCGCTGGAAGCGATGGTTTCATCTTTAAAGTTACCAAAGAAATTACCAAGGTTCAGAATCGTGCGCCGAAGTTGAAAGATTATCTTGATAAAGATAAAATCTATCTCGACTACGGTGAGTACGCGAAGTTCCGTAAAAAAATTAAACTTAATGAATAAGGAGACCTGACTATGAGAGATGTAGTAGTAATAGGAGCCGGCATGACGAAGTTCGGCGAGCTTTGGGGTAAATCAATAAAAGATATTTTTGTTGAAGCTGCTCTGAAAGCGATTGAAGATGCCGGAGTAAAACAAATCGACTCGATGTACGTCGGTGCAATGTCGTCTGGCTTATTCGTTGGTCAGGAACATTTAGGCGCGGTGATGGGAGATTATCTTGGCGTTACTCCGATTCCGGCAACACACGTTGAATCGGCGTGCGCATCGGGCGGTGTTTCGTTCCGTCAGGCATATCTCGAAGTTGCTTCAGGTGCGAGTGATATTGTACTTGCAGGCGGTGTTGAGAAAATGACAGACGGCGCCGATGTAACAGAAGCTTTGGCAACTGCCGCCGATCAGGAGTATGAAGTATATCAGGGTGTTACATTCCCCGGATTGTACGCGATGATTGCTCATGCACATATGAAAGAATTCGGCACAACACGAAAACAGCTTGCTGCGGTTGCTGTGAAGAACCACAGAAACGGCGCCAAGAATCCGAACGCGCAATTTCGCTCGGAGATTACAATAGATCAAGTCCTCAACGCAACGATGGTTTCCGATCCGTTCGGATTACTCGATTGTTCACCCGTGAGCGATGGAGCCGCTGCCGTAATTGTTACAACGATGGAGATTGCTAAAAAACTCAAAAAGAAACCTATCAAAGTTATTGCATCCGCGCAAGCATCGGATACGATCGCGCTTCATAGCCGACCGAGTATTACTACTATCGGTTCCGTTGTGAATGCAGCAAAGAAAGCATACAAGATGGCAGGATTAAAACCATCTGATATCGATCTTTGCGAAGTGCACGATTGCTTCACGATTGCCGAGATTGTCGTCTCTGAAGATTTAGGCTTCTTCAAAAAAGGCGAAGGTGGAAAAGCCGCAGAGAAAGGTTTAACAGCTATCGGGGGAAAAATTCCAATCAACACAAGCGGCGGACTGAAATCAAAAGGTCATCCGGTTGGAGCAACAGGCATAGCACAAATAATTGAACTTTATGAACAACTCAATGGCAAAGCAGGCGACCGACAGGTAAAAGGCGCGCGTATCGGTATGGCGCAAAACATGGGCGGAAGCGGCGCAAGCTGTGTCATTCATATATTGGAAGGTGGAAAATGATTACTGCACGTTATCATCGCGAAGTTCCTCAACGCTATCGGCTTGAAGCAGGCAAGTGCACAAAATGCGGGTATGTAGCTTTCCCGCCGCGACTTGTTTGTCCGAAGTGCAACACTAAAAAATTCAAACCAATCGTGTTGAAGGATGAAGGGAAAATAATTACCTACACAGTAATCCGTGTGGGACCCGATAAATTTTCAAAAGAGACTCCATACGCAATCGGGATTATCGAGTTGAACGATAAACTCCGCTTGACGGCACAGATAGCAGGTGTAGTTGATTTTGATAAACTGAAGATCGGACAAAAGGTGAAGCTCGTCTTCCGTAAAATTCAGGATGATGGCAAAGCCGGAATCCACATGTACGGGTATAAAGCTGTATTAGCTTAAATGATAATATCACGAAGAAACACGAAGTTGCTCAGTGTAACTTCGTGTCTTCTCTGTGCTCTTCGTGTAAGAAAAATAAAGGAGGAGAATATGGAGTTTGAATCATTATCAAAAGATGTCCTAGGCGCTGCGATTGAGGTTCATAAACATCTCGGTCCAGGATTGTTAGAATCAGCATATGAGGAATGTTTATCTTTCGAATTAGTTCAAAGAGGATATAAGATTGAGCGACAAAAGCCGATTCCGGTTGTCTATAAAGAAATAAAATTAGATTGCGGTTATCGGATTGATATCTTAGTCGAAGATAAATTAGTGCTCGAATTGAAATCGATAGACTGTTTTAATTCTGTACATGAAGCTCAGATATTGACTTATATGAAATTCGCTCAAAAGAAAATCGGTTTGTTGATCAATTTTAACGTGACACTTTTGAAAAATGGTATCAAGCGGTATGTGCTTTAAAAGCATTTCACGAAGTGGCACGGAGGAAAAAGATAATTTCACGATGTACCACGAAGCATAAAATATTATATCACGAAGAACCACGAAGAATCTCCGAGTAACTTCGTGTCTCCTTCGTGATCTTCGTGTAACAAACACAGGCGAGAGGGGATTTGATTTTGTATTTTTTTTCATCATACATTCTCAATGTGTTTTATACAGATAATTGGCAGTATAATTAATAGTTAGGCAACACTCAAATTAAAAATGACAACATATCCTAAACGACCAATTTCTCATTTCGTTGGCGATAAAGCTGTAAGAATGTTCAGTAACATCTGTCCAGCCGAATGGGTAGTTGCACCTCTTAGTCCTGACTATGGCCTTGATTTACGTGTTGAACTTGCATATGAAGGAGCACTCAAGGGAGAAGAATTTGGTGTTCAAATTAAGGGTCGATCTCAAGTAATGACAGGAGCAGATGGCTGTGTCTCCTTATCCATTCAATCATCAACTGTTAACTATTGGCTTGGGAAACTCAATCCAACAATGATAGTACTTGCAGATACAGAAAATAATCGAATGTGGTTTAATTGGCTTGAATATGCTTATCCAAAATATCCGAAACTGATTTCTTCTGAGTTATCTGTTGATTTTCATCTGTCCAATCAAATCAAAGACGAATTTGCATCATCAGTGGTGACATATGTTTCGTCGTACTTCGACCGATTACGCGCTGATTTACGCGACGTTGCGGAAGATGTTCAGCTGTCTCGTCTTCTGCTACATGTCTCTGCTTTAGCGCGTACACTTACACGGATTCATCTAGCACTCACCAGTGGTCGAAATGAGAAGGATTTACAGGACTATATGCAATTGTTTTTACTTGGGTACGGCCTTCATGATGATTTCTTGATGAACCTATGGAAAGAAGATTCGCCATTGCGTCTACAGGTATCATCACGTGTAGCCTTGATTGTGGAGAGCAAACTTGATGAGTATATTGGACTTCGAAATCATTTCTGGCTGCGAGAAAAACGGGTAATGTCCGGTGAGATAAACTTTGTACCATTTTCCTATAAGGGTCTTACAAAATATCTTATTTCGACACTCGAATCACTTTGGGATATGGAGGAAATACTCAATCAATTAATTGTGCTCAATTAAATATTTTTATAGCGTGTTGTCTAACCCGCCAATTAAGCTGGCAGAAAATACGAACAGTATATGAACTAATCTTTAACAGGAATGAATTTAATACCAAAGGAACACCAATGAATATTGAATTAGCAACCATCATTGCCGCAAGTATTACATCGGCTGCGGTCATCGTATCCGCGATTATAAATGCAAAGGCTGTGCGTGCCGCAGCAAATCCTAAAATAAAGGAAGATGAAGAAATTACCCACGTCAAATGGTTAACCAAAGAAATACAGTATCTGGTTATAAATGGCATATTATCTTTGCTCATACTATGTTTCTCCTTGTTAACTTTTTATAAATATCCATTGCTTTCATTGGCATGTCTATTTTTGTCTTGCGTATCTTTTTCGATAACACTTGCTGCTTATTTTATGATCGAACTTGTCCGTCCTGTAAGTCGAGGTGTTGCTAAAGGAATTGTGAAAGCATTAAAGCAAGAACAGAAACACATATCATCAAAATAATGCTGCGCCCTAATCAGCAACTCAAGCTGAAGTTTTGAATGTTGTGTTCTCAAATAAATAAAGATGGATAATAAAATGAAAGCTATAGTTTATCACAAATATGGTTCACCCGATGTTCTTGAATTAAAAGAGGTAGAAAAACCTACTCCAAAGGATGATGAAGTATTGGTGAAAATTCATGCGGCATCCCTGAATGCATATGACTGGCATGTAATGAGAGGTAAACCGTTTTTGGTGCGCCTAATGGGCTTTGGGTTTCTGAAACCAAAAAAACAGATTCTCGGAGCTGACATGGCGGGGCGGGTTGAAAGTTTTACGATTCCTTCCGGTGAGATGAAGATGATTTTGTTTTCTCTTATGTTCTGCTTAATTTAAATCAAAGTTGGCTGTATGAAGATATATTTCACGAAGTGACACGAAGGAGAAACATTTCACGAAGAACCACGAAGCGTCTCAGTGTAACTTCGTGTCTTCTTCGTGGGCTTCGTGTAACAAAAATGTATGATTGTTGATATTCTCGTAATTATATCCAGTGAAGAGTGTGGATTCAAGGTTAAAAAATTATTTCACGAAGAGATACGAAGAAAAAGATTTCACGAAGCAATTTCCTGAAATAAAATATGAGTTTGATCTGTCGTTTAATAAAATGGACCGGATATTCTATATTTTGATCTTGTTATTTGTACTCATGCTTGTTGCACACGGGCAAGAACCGAAGGATACTTCAACAATCAAACCGAATATATTCGATTCAGGATTGTCTATTGTTACCCCGCCTGTTCTCTCCAATTTGTCATTCAGAACTGCACCAGCATTTTATCCAACACTTCTTCAGTCGCCGTTCACGCTCGGCATGCGGTCTTTCTCTTGGAAATCACCGGAGAGAATTGATCTTGTTTCTCCATGGCAATATGAATTGACCAAGCAGGAAGAACTTAGAACGTTAAGGACAATTTTGGGAACTGTCCAGCTTGGCGGTGTTGCCTATCTTGCCTACCGGCATATAAAGAAATACGGCTTGAAGTAAATATTTGACTCGACTTTTTGATCAAAGCTGTTTATCTTGTCAATCCCATTCCAAATTTTTTTGAATATCCTTTTTGTTGTATTCCGATCAGATATCCTTATTTTTGAACAAAATGTATGGTATAAGCGACATAATGTCAAATATATTTGACATTAAATAAATTAATTATTACATTACTATCGATTTTCAACAATATCTGTTAGACATAGAAGATGAAAACAAACTTGCGTAAATATAGATTCGAACAGGACGATTTAAGTCAGCAACAGCTTGCTGATATGATTAAGGTCTCCCGACAAACGATTGTAGCGATTGAGCGGGGCGATTACAATCTCTCGGTGAAGCTTGCGTTATTGCTTGCCCGCAAACTTAACACAACTGTAGAAGAACTTTTTCAACTTGAGGAGAAAGATTATGTTTAAATGGGATAAAATATCCTGGATCGCTACGGGAATATTTCTTTCAGGAATATTGCTCGGCGCGTTTTTAAATGAATTATTTTTATATCTGATGGTTGGGGGATTTTTGCTTAGACCCACATTGCTCGCTTTCGGTGTGGCGAAAAAATATGCCGACGAGCGACAAATGCAGATTCAATATCATTCTGGTAATATTGCTTTGACAGTTGTTGTTGTAGCAATAATTATCTTTGCCGTCAAAGCAGGATTAAGCGGGAAGCAAGCTTTTGATGAGTACGCTATGCTCGTGGCAATTGCGCTTGTGGCTAAAGGGATCGTCGGTCTTGTAATGATTGGCGATTATCGCGCCGTTGCCGTGCGAATTACAATCATTGCAGGTGTTGCAATTACTCTCTTTGCTTCTCTCTCGCATGGTTTTACATTAGGGACTCTTATGGAAGCGTCGCCCGGATTACTAATTATTATTGTTGGGTTGGTAGGAATCAAGCGACCGGTGATCAGCGCTATATTACTCGCAATAATTGGACTCGCGACTTTTATATTTTTCGGTCCTGGCGGTGGACTCACCGAGACTCGTATTTTTATGGGGATTATTCTCTCATTGCCCTTGTTTGTAACTGCATTTTGTTTTTACAAAGGTGCAAAGTTGAAATCAACGCAGGTTCAATAGATATATCAAATAGAACTAACAAAAGGAAAATAATATGTGGACACTAGTGATCATTATTCCCGGAACAATTGTTCTCTATCTGCTTTTAAGAAAGCGGATGACAAGCACAGTGAAAATTACAACACAAGCAAGTCGATTAGGGAATAAC
The DNA here is from genome assembly GCA_020056225.1 of Bacteroidota bacterium. Classification (GTDB taxonomy): domain Bacteria; phylum Bacteroidota; class Ignavibacteria; order UBA10030; family SZUA-254; genus JAGVIE01. Next base: position 40,415 of record JAGVIE010000054.1, on the reverse strand, counting down.
GATCTTGAGACTGCAAATTTGCACATACATATTCGCGCAGTAGTAAGTGCTATACTTATCGGATTGCTCGGTTTTGTTGTATTCTTCGCTTTCGGTTCCGTTTCAGGAAGAGGAGAAATCGGAGTTGCCGCTACGTTTATCTTCTACCTTCTCGGTGGTCTATCTCTTACTAAGAAATATACTGCGTGCAAGTGGTATGGAGGAGTAGTAATCAATATTCCTATTTGGATAGTATTTAAGTTCTGGGCTGAAACTGGTCAATTCGAAATCTATTTCTGGGGTTTGGTTGCATTTCTTATTAGTTCTTATGCAGGTATGTTCTTAGGATTGTGGATATTAAAACGTAAGATAGAATTGAACAGGACAACGAAAGTCCTGCTCATCTCTTCTCCTTTTCTTCTGATCGTATTGACAGCATACATATTGAATCTTCCTAAAACGATTCCATCCGATAAGAATATGTTCGTAGGTTTATGGAAATCAGCTACAGGATTTGAGCTACGGATAATGTCAAACGGCACAGTAACGATAACTCAAAATATTAATGACAGAGCTTCTGATTATGAAAATCTGGCTATTAAGGTTGGACCTTCCTTTATCAGCAGCGCTAATGTTGAATTTCGTGGAGATTCAATGTTATCTGTTGTAAGGTTTGGTTACTACGCAAGAGAATACAAAATTGATCAGTATCCAACTAAGCAAGGTAACCATATGATGATGATGCTGAATGGTGTGATTTTAGTGAAAGAATAAGCGAAGGAGAAACAATGAAAAATACTCGATATAAATTAAATAAGAAAGAAACTATATTATGAAAAATGACTCTGATACACTGCGGGTAAAAAAGAAAAAATATCCGACAAAACTTCAGATACTAACTTCCACATATGCTTTTTTGTATCTGCTATTCATAGTTGGGAATATTACAGAAAATACCGCTCCTTATAATGCTGAATATATCGTTGTAAATTTATTGTTTGTTCTTTTCTTGGTGGGCTATTTCTTTTCATGGAAGAATGAGAGAATCGCAGGATTGCTTTTTATTTTCTGGTGGCTTGGTATGTGGTACTTAGGACTGTTTGTTGTGGAGACAGATCGTGGGGCTGGCGTTGTCATGGGATTGCCGCTCTTTATTCTGGGTATATTGTTTATTGTTTCTTGGTACAGAAAAAGGTTAGTCAAAGAATGAATATCTGGATTTCTTAAGCAAAAGAATGATCAATCAATTTCATTTAATCTAATTAACTAATGTTCAATAAATAAATAAAGGAAGGAGTCATTATGATCTCCGGTAGATTGTATTCGATGATAATAGTGATTTGTTTGGTGCTTATTTCAATGGTTCTCTTTGGGACTGAGAGAACGAATGCCCAAACGCCTAAAAGAATCGGCACGTTCGATTCGAGAGCGGTTGCCATAGTGTATTACAATTCAAAGGATTTCAAGAATCTAATGGAATCTTTGAAGTCGGAAATGAAAACTGCAAAAGAAAAGGATGATAAAAAAGCCATGGCTAAAATTGAACGAGAAGGATCGCTGCGGCAAGTGATGGCGCACGAGCAGGGATTCGGTACGGGTTCAATTAGTAGCATCATCGAAACGGTGAAGGATAAGATTGCAGTTTTAGCAAAGAACGAAAATCTGACTGCAATAGTTTCAAAATGGGAATTGACTTATAACAGTCCTGATGTTGAATTGATAGACGTAACAGAAAAAATTGCCGCCTTCTTCGAACCAAATGATAGGATGAAAGAAATGATAAAAGAAGTCTTGAAATCGGAGCCGGTCAAGGATGCGTATCTGATTGAAGATTGAATAATAAAGAGTGAAGGAGGCATACGAACGAGTTTCATTTTTTCGATTTGTTCTCGGTTCGTGATGTCTCCTGATGTATACTGGTGCAGAATTTTTCCCGTGTATATGCAGAGATAATCTATCGAGAGGAAATGATGTTATGACGGAAGACTTAACCAGGCGAATCAATCAAGCGATCTCAAATCAAGAGGCACAGGCGGAACGGTTAGCCAACAGCGGCCGCATTATTCTAATTATTATCCTTACTTTTCTGGCACTCATCAATATTCAATCTGTTTCATTTGAAGCCAATATGATGAATTTCACCGTTTTGGTTCTCTGTTATACGTATGGCTTGATTGTCTATATCAGAATGCGCCGCTTTGGTTATCATTCCTCAATGAAATACATCACGTCTTGTCTCGATATCATAATGGTTTTTCTGCTTCTTGTTCTGTATACCCGGATTGAAATTCCGTCTGTTGCTCTTAAGAATTATGTTTTCATCATAGTATACCTGCTTATAGGTTTGACGGCTTTTCGATATGATAGAAAACTAACATGGACAGCAGGCGGATTGACAGTCATATTATACCTTACGCTTGTTTATTATCTTTACCGCATCAATGCTATTGAGTTAACATGGGGTGGATACGACCGTGAGCTTTTTAGTGGGGAAGTAACATATATCGGGCAGGCGACAAAATTAATTCTTCTTATCGGATTTATTGCGTTGATTGGTTATCTGGCTCAGTATTCTCGCCGTCTGATAATTAAACTTGTTCGTGATGAGTTAACAGTTAGACTGGAGCAAGAACAGATCCGGTCAGAACTTCAGGTCGCATCTCACGTTCAGCAGCAATTCGTTCCGCGTTCATTTCCTACGATCTCAGGTCTCGATCTATACGGCATAGTTGAACAAGGTAAATTTGTTGGGGGCGATTATTGTGATCTAATTGAGCTGGCACATGACCGGGTTCTCATTGTTGTAGCCGATGTCTCAGGTAATGGAGTGCCTGCCGCATTAATCATGGCGGAGGTGCGGGCTTCGGTTCATCTTCTTGCTCAAACGGAAATCGAGTTAGAACAACTCGTTGAGCGATTAAACATCTTATTATTGAAAAGTATACAAAAGAAAAATTTCGTTACGTTTTTTGTGGCAGAAGTAGATACGACGAAGCAAATTATTTCATATGTGAATGCAGGTCATCCGTCACCCCTAATACATAGCGGTGGTGAAATTCGTTCATTGAAGAAGGGAACAATCCCTCTCGGTGTTCGTTCGATGTTGCCAAACATGACGAAGCAGGTTGAAGAATTTCGGATTGGTAGCACTATTGTCTCTTATACCGATGGACTTCTTGAGCAATTCAATTCACAGGAAGAACAATATGGTGAGCAGCGGCTGTGTGAATTCTTCCAATCGAATGTTCACTTGGATGCTCGGACATTTGTTCAAAGTCTTTTAGAAAAAGTGAAGAATTTCAGTAAAGGAAAAGTGCTTGATGACGATGTTGGTCTTGTAGTTGTAAAATATTTACTAAACGGGAGCGCGAAGTTTCCTCGAGCATCTACCCGATAAGGTCACTTGCTTTTTGAAGTAGGTTAAATAAAATAAAATATTTATTAACTCATTTACAGCGCTGTTAAATTACACTTTGATTAATTACTCAAGAGATAGGAGATATAATATGCATTCTTCAGATAACCGTTCTTATCGAGTATTTAGTGCTATTACAATTGTCCTTGGTGTCCTTCTGGCTGCCTTTCTACTGCTATTTGGGGTGGCAAACCTCATTAATCCAGATGTACCAGACAACTATCTAGAGCAAAACACCCGCGTTTGCGTCATGTTCATCCTAACTGGTCTGCTTACAATCTACACGATTTTTCGCCCTTACTCTGGTGGTATCCTGCTGTGCATCTGTGCCCTGGTTTTCTTTGTCATTGTTATTAATAATCCAGTATCCATTCCTATCATTCTATTTGGTATTCTGTCGATTGTTCGTGGTTATCTGAATCGACGGAAAGTCTTGAAAGTACCCGATCAGACTTCGTGAGGGTGCAAGAGAGAATAGACAACTATTTTTCATTCTCTTGGAAACTGCGATTCGGAGAACATTGAGGATATTATCTGATCCTCATCTATGAGATCAACAAAAAGGGCTTCCATGTGCGTGAAAGCCCATACTATTTCATTAGGATTAATTTCTTTATCGATAGGTAGTCGTTGGAAACTAGCCGATAGAAATATACGCCGCTGGTTAAATGCGGCCCGTTGAATTGGACATCATACTTACCAGCCGGCTTATGTTCATCTACGAGTGTTGCGACTTCTTGACCGAGTACATTATACACCTTCAGTGTTACCCAATTGTCAATTGGCAATTGATAATTGATAATTGTCAATGGGTTGAACGGGTTAGGATAATTTTGCTCTAACAAAAACTTATTTGGTATTGGGTTCTCAGTTACGCTCGTTATGATTTGTGATAATGGACGACGCCAAACACCACTCACTTCTGTACCAGCAAAAAGATTCGAATCTCTAATGACAAGTGAGTTGACATTATAATCTCCCAATCCTGTACTAACCTGAGTCCAGCTTGAACCATCATTAGCTGAGACATAAACGCCATAAGCGGACATTCCTAAAAAGAGATTATCTCCCTCCACAATAATTGTTTTTATTTCTCTGCTGGGTATCCCCGTATTTACCGGGTTCCAGTTAGCCCCATTATCAGTTGAAACAAAAACCGAAGATGTTGTTCCTACAAAAATATTATCGTCCTTAACTGCCACACATCGGATTGAAGTATTTGTTAGACCATTATTAATTTGATTCCAGTTAGCGCCGTTATCCGTTGAAATGAACATCCCGTTATTTGTTCCCGCAAATAAATTTGTATTAAGTAGTACGAGAGAATAAACATATAAATTTGTCAATCCATTATTAACTGCAGTCCAATTTGTACCATAGTCTGTTGAGTGGTATACACCGCTACCGTTTGTGCCTGCATAAATGTTTGTACCGTTAATGATTATAGAAGATACCTGGGTCGATGATATTCCACTATTAGCGGCAAACCAGTTGGTTCCGTTGTTGGTAGAGCGAAAAACCCCGGCGCCCAACGTACCTGCAAAAATATCCGAACCGTTTATCATCAGCGTATAAATATTAGTATTGGTAAAACCATCGTTCATCCTATCCCAATTTATACCATTATCTGAAGAAGAAAACACGCCACCGCCATAAGTCCCGGCGAATAGATTTGAAGAATTATCAGCAATGCAATTAATTTTTGTGGATAATAAATTATGATTAACATCCGTCCAGCTATCGCCATTATTTGTTGAGAGAAAAACACCACCGGAAGTTCCTGCAAAAAGATATGGATTATTTATAGCAAAAACCTTTGTAGAAGGAGTCGTTATTCCATTGTGTGCCGGATTCCAATTTGTACCGTTGTTAGAAGAGAGAAACACACCTTCTGAAGTCCCGGCAAAAATATACTGGTTATTGACTGCAAATCCATTTATGCTGAGATTTGTCAAACCTGTATTAACAGGGGACCAGTTTGCTCCATTATTTGTTGATAGAAAAACTCCACAGTTGAATGTTCCAGCAAAAACATTCGTGCCGTTTATAGCAAGGGAATAAACATACAGACCGGTCAAACCGGTATTAACGGCATTCCAATTATCTCCGTTATCGGAAGAAAAAAATACACCTCCGCCAAAAGTACCGGCAAAAATATTTCCCGCCGCGGCAGGACTGCCGGCAAGAGAATATATTTGATTGCTTGATAAACCGGAATTTACTGCTGTCCAGTTTGTGCCATTATTAGACGAACGAAATACACCGCCGCCCCATGTCCCGGCAAAAATATTTGTATCGATAACAGCAAGACTCTGTATTAAGTTATTAGTTAAACCGGTATTAACTGCCGTCCAGTTTGTGCCGTAGTTAGTGGATAAAAACACGCCGTCGCCCCAGGTTCCAGCAAATAGGGTAGAGCCGTTTACAGCAAGTGCGCGAACTATTTTATTTGTCAATCCGGTATTTACTGCTGTCCAATTTGCACCGTTGTCTGTTGAATGAAATATACCCCCGCCCCATGTCCCTGCAAAAGTATTTGAACCAATAACAGCGAGAGAGTGAATGTCGCCGCCGTAAGGTCCGTTTGTTTGCTGCCATTGTGCTTGAACTGATAGCGAAGAAAGAAGAAGAGCTATTATTAACTGTAAATATGTTTTCATCTTTGTATCTCCATTTTGTAAATGTTTATTTGACTAACAGCATAAAGATGGAGCCCACTTTAAAAGTGGACTCCATCTGTTCAGTCATTTCACTGTAATCGTTCTACTGTTGATCAGATTGGGAAGGTGCCTTCTGATCCAGCGAAGGAAGTTTAGGCGAAGAAATATCTTCATCATCCTTCATCGTTTTATTTGGTAGTTTGGGCATCTGAAGTGCGCCTATACCTTCTTCGCGTAATTTACCAAAAGCTTCAGGATGCAAGAATTTCCCAAGTTCATCGCCGACTTTGTCTTCCTCAACAGGAATACGATTTTTCTCTGCATACGCGTCTTTACGTATGCCTGTAACTTGCCATGAAACCTTCAGACCTGAAGTTCCACCAGCAATTTTAAATTGGTTGTTATCTACCTCTGATGCAACATAAAGGTGTGGACCAGGTGCGCCGATCGCAGTGAGTTGATAACGGAATTCTTTGTTCAATGCACTGAACCAATCGGGCAATTGCACGACTGCTTCACCAATATTATTAAGCGCTACATTACCGTTATATATGTTCATCATATCGGGAGATTCGACAAATGAGTGATAGAGATATTTATTTTCTGGATCTAAAGGATGATCTATTTTGAATGAGCCAGCACCTTTTGTCAATGTCCCTGTGACACCCATATAACCATCAACGACTGTATAGCCGCTAAAATAACCAGCTCTACCACCTGCTAGAGCATACCCCATAATCGCAGCACCGTCGGTCCGGTTCGCAGTCTGAACACCTACAACACCCGCTTTTTGACCGTCACCCCAAATCCCATATCCATCCGGAGAGTTGGTTTTTCCAAGTACACCATAATTTTCACCGGTTGTGGCACCTCCAATTCCATAAACACCACAACCGCTTGTTGAATTACTTCTTCCATAGACTCCATAGTTTAATCCGGTTGTTGCTTCGGCTCTGCCATATGTACCAAGATACGGAGATATTCCCTGCACACCACGACCTGATGAAGAATTACTCTCACCATACACACCGAATGTTGCACCGGTAGCCGCGCCATTGGTTCCATAAACACCATAGCCGCTTGTTGAATTGCTAGATCCGTACACGCCATAGTTTACAACATCTGTCGCACTAGCATGTCCCTCAATGCCGTATAATTGGGCAATTCCTCTAACACCAATTCCCCAAGTTGAATTGCTTGTTCCATATACTCCATAATTATTTCCGCTCGTAGCACTTGCTAAACCGTATACTCCATAAAGCGGAGCCCTGCCGTAAATACCATAACCATCGTCTGAGTAACTCCGTCCATACACTCCGTAGGTTGTACCGCTTGAGGCAGTTGCCGCACCAAATACACCGTATCCGGAAGTTGACGGCGTTTCTCCGTAAAAACCATACGTCGTACCGGTTGTATTGCTTGCATACCCATTCACGCCTGTCCTTGGTGCATATCCTCGGACTCCAACACCTGAGGTGGAGTTACTCTTCCCGAGCACTCCGTAGGCACTTCCGGTGGTGCTTGTATTGATGATTTGTAATGCCGCAGCGCTTGAAGAAGAAGCGCTATCAATATATGGTAGTAACAATCCGCCGTCTGGATTGCCCCAAACAAGATTCGAACCGTTCCAGATTAGTGACTGTTTAATTCCCGCGCCGAAGGGACTTATTTTTGCTGGGGTAATTGCCTCGTTATTAATGTGGGCACTCTTGATTCCTGAAGTTGCTACGTTGATGGTTGCCGTCGGTCCATTTGGATCGGTGATCGTCAATGAGGCATCTGTGTTTTGAATGCCCTGAATACCTGTCCCACCACCGCCGGTTCCTGCATTTATTATAATTGTATCGCCGTTTGAAGTGATAGTTGCACCACCTTGAGCAGATAGGATAACGTTATCTTTTATGTTGTTCAGACTTTTAACAACTTGTGAATTTGCAATCTTAATTTCGGTCAATGAACCATCCGGTATGGTGCCTGCGATACGAGCACTGTCGGTCACAGGAATATTGGGGGTATTCCGCGCGTACATTGCAGTGTCGCTGTATGGTGCTGTAAAAGTCGGCGCGATATCTTCCGTCCCAATTGTTCCGTCAATAATATTTAAACTTGTAATAGAATTCTCAGCTATTGTTCCGGCTACTCTTGCGCTGTCGGCAAACATTTGTTGAGAAACCGTTTCGGCATATCTTGCCGTGTCCGACTTGCATGAATTAAGGCTGTATGCAACGGAAGTCAGCGGTATGCGAGGCGTCATTTGCGGTTGTCCGCCTGCCTGAATTGCTAACCAATATTGTTTATCAAATTTAACCGATGCCCCGAACGGTATAACATCTCCCAAGATTGTTGAGAACAAACCATGGCTTGTTTGGAGCACTTTTGATTCATTCCATAATTGAATCCCTTCTGTAGAGTCATCATACAACCGGAAAGTCAGACCCCATTGTCCATCGCCGACCGGTTTACCAAGACTGTCTGTCAGCACACCTTGGAATGAAATTGTTCTCGGTATTTGTCCCTGCGCTATCGAACTGAGCAAGAAAATCAAGATTATACCTGCAAACAGGAAATAACTAAATTGTTTCATACTATCTCCATAAAATGTTTGATGATTAATAATTTATTGGTCTATACTATTTCAGTAGAATTAATTTCTTTGTCGATGTGTAGCTGTCGGTAACAAGACGATAGAAATATACGCCGCTCGTGAGTCTTGATCCGTCATAAAATAATTCATGATTCCCCGGTTGAACAACTTCATTTACTAACGTTATTACTTCTTGTCCTAATATATCATATACCTTAAGGGTCACATGCGATTCTCTTGGGATGGCAAATTTTATTTTCGTACTTGGGTTGAAAGGATTCGGGTAGTTCTGATCCAGCGAAAACATCTTCGGTAACTCTTTATCATCTTCTACGGATACCAATGTTCCCCCAAATAGCGTATCAGCAAGAAATCCGCTGATGACTTTGAAATCATTGTACATTACAGTTCCAACAAATTGTTGTCCGATAACGGATTTAATCTTTAAGTTGTATGATTCCACAGCTCCATACCCCATATTGAACGAGCACCAACTGACTTTACTGTTCTGAGCGGTTGTTGAAACTAAAGGAATAAAGAGGAGATAGAATATCATGATGAAATTGATTGATCTTTTTGTCATAACATTCCTTTGCAATTATTGTGAGAAAAGTAAGTTTACTGAAAAGATATGTGAAAGCGATATAAAAATAAATAGAACAAATTGACTAATTTCCAATCCGCCTGAGGCGGATTGAGAATCCCGCCGGAATGAAATGTAGGCGGGATCAGAGATCGATTAGTGAAGGTAGGAGGTAAATTTGAATAAAATAGGTAGAACGGATACAAATGGAAAAGTGGAATGATGGATTAATGGGGAATTGGTTCATCGGATCATTGAACCATTTAATCATTGACTCAATGAGAAAATGAATCAATATGTAAATGAACCAATTTACTGCTTTCTTAAAATCCTTTCATTTAGCGCTTTTGAAACTGCCTGCGATTTTGAATGAACGTGAAGTTTATCGTAAATATTGCGGATGTGGGCACGTATAGTGAAGATGCTTAAAAATAGTTTGTCTGCAATGAGTTTATAGTCATCTCCTTGTACAAGGTGTCCCAGCACGTCGAGTTCTCTGTCGGTCAGATTGTAATCTGCCTTCGGCGGAGGTAGATGCTCTTTGAACATTTGCAGCATTTTCCGGGCAATATGCGGAGAAATCGGGGTTCCGCCATTAAAAGCATTTTCAATGGCTTCTAACAACTGTTGCGGCGTTACAGGTTTTGAAACATAACCAATAGCCCCGGCACATATGGCGTTAAAGACATTATCATCATCCTCGAAGACCGATAAAATAATAATTTGTATCCTAGGATATTTTCCCTTAACGATTGAGGTCGCCTCAATCCCTGTCATTCCGGGCAAGCCGATATCCATGAGAACTACGTCGGGGAGAAGATGATCAACTTCACCAAGAAAATCCTCAGCATTAGCGAATTCGCCTACAATCGTACAAGTGGGCGACGCGCTGAGGATTAATGAAATTCCCGTGCGGTAATCGGGATTGTCTTCAACTATTGCAACAGTTACTGGCATTTTTGGATTTTAGATTTTTGATTTCGCCCGCCTGCTCGCCGACGTTCAGAGAACTTAGGCGAGCCTGCCAATGCGAAGCGGCGGGCAGGGATTTCGGATTTTTTATGATTGATGATAAAATAATTTCGACGTAAAATCAATAGAACATATTAACTATTTTAGGGTGGCGTCAGTCCCGCTTTACGGGATTCCTGACGCTAATACAGACCTTTGCAGCGTGGTGTCAGAAATTTCTTTCTGACACAAACTTAGAATTCCAAACTACTATACCGTCAGGTCGGAAGACCTGACGGCACACTGGTGGCATCAGAAAGACCTGACGGCACACTGATGGCATCAGAAAGACCTGAAAGCACACTTGATTAACTATTTTTTCATCTTCCATTGAAATAATATCTCCGTGCCGTTACCCACCTGGGAGCTAATTTCTAACTTTCCGCCTAATTCTTTGGCTCGCATTTTCATTGTCTCCAAACCTTTACCGGTTGTCTTTACAGATTTATCGAAACCATTCCCATTATCTCTAACTCGAATATCAAGTAATCCGGAACGATGTGTTGTTTCAATCAATATTTCAGAACATCCCGAATGTTTACATGCATTATTTACCGCTTCTTTCAATAATAGCCAGAGGTTTTTGTTTGTTTCCGGTTCTAAGTAGAACGATGGCAAACTATCCTTCGGCGGCAGATCGAATTTAAATTGGAAATCTCTCGCTCTGCAATTTATAACTGTTACATCGTGCAATCGTATTAATAAACTGCCGATCGTTTCCTGTTTTGTATCCAACGTCCAGATTATATCACGTACTGCATCTACCGATTCTTTCGCTAATGTTGTAATCCTTCCTAAAAGCCCTGATTGTTGCTGCGGATTTTCCTGAACGATATTACTGAACATTGCAATACTGCTCATGTTTGTTGCAAGTTCATCGTGAAGATCGGAGGCGAGATGCCGGCGAAGATGTTCCATTTCTAAAATTTTATTCACACGGTAACGGTATATTAAATAAACGGTCAACCCAATTGCTATTATAACTATTGCCGTGAACCACCACCGCTGCCACAGTGGTGGAAGAATTGTGAATTCCCAAGTTGCAGGTTCTAAACTTGTTGTGCCATTTTGATTTATCGCCCGAACACGAAACGTGTACATACCCGGTTTCAATGCTGCAAGCGTTACGCGTGAATGTTCGATAGGTTGACTCCATGTCGTGTCGTTCTCTCCGATTGTATATTGATAGCGAACAGCACGTTCACCTTTATAACTGATGCCAACATAATTAATTTCACAATTGCTCATATCGTATGTGAGTTCCATCCCGTCATAAAATGGAACCTGACTTCCATTTATTGATACGCTTCGTATGTATATTGGAGGAGCCACTTCTTGTCTTATATCTTTTTTATAATCATAGATAGTAAGTCCGTCGGGACTTAATCCCCATACCAGTCCATCAGTCAACTCACCGCACTTGAAAAACCATCGCCCATACATTGGGAAAATAGTATGAACGGTATTTATTTGAGCACTCTTGAGATAACATAATCCATGAGAGGTAGCGAGCCAAATATTATCATCGTTGCCTTCGGAAATATCCCAGATAGTATTGCTTAGTAAACCGTCAGTTGTTGTTATATTTTTAATCTGATCCGATTGAAGAATAAACAAACCATTTCCGCTTGTTCCGATCAGAAGTTCGCCATTTCGTGTCTGCAGAATACTTCTAACATGTATATCTTTAAATGTTTTACTCTCAAGGATTGGCTGACTGTCGTTAGAGGATGTAAATTTTAATGAATACAACCCATTCTCAAATAAACTAAACCACACGGTACTATCAGGCGAACAGTATATTGTATGAGCAGTTTGTCTATTCGGTGCAGACACTTTTATTCTATCATTGGTGGGAGAATCAATGAACGATAAAATATTCCCTTCGTGAGCAACCCATAAACGATTACGATGATCAGACTGTACCGCATAATTTTTCCCCGGAAGATCAAAACTTTGATTCATTTTTAAAATCGAACCACCATCGGCAGATGGTTGTATCTCAAGCCGTTGAATAGTTCCATCAGTTGTGGTGAGAATAAGTCGATTGTAATAATCAATCGTCATTAAAGATATCTTATCATTGCGATCAAAGTTTTTTAAATCATGAATTTTATCCCGCAATATGGGATAATCACCTTTACTTTCACGCCAGTACTCTTTTAGGTGATTGGGCATGGCAACCCAGATGTGATTCTGTTGATCTATAACGGCGTTTTTAGGATTTTCGAGTGGAAAATGATAGAAGAACTGATTTTCTAATTTTATTAATCCGTTGCTATTGTTACCGAACCATAAATTGCCCTCACGATCCTTAATCATTGCCCAATAACTTTCGTGTGGTAATCCATTTGCAGGTGTGTAAAGTGTTGCCTGTTTTATGTCTGACGATTTGGCTATCCGTAATAAACCGATCACGTCTGCAGCCCAAATAAATCCTTCACCATCGTCTAATCCCGGCTGCATATAATTATTACCTATTTTGTAACTTGCATCTGCTACTAAATTATGAATCCGGATAAGAGAGCCATCCAATATCCCGACCCAGATATCACCCTCCTTATCAACCATTGCATCAATCGTATAATCTTTTTTAACATCCAGGTGCAATGGGATTAGTTTAGTTTGATAGTTGTTGCGGTTGAATAAATAACAATCGTTATCGCTCACAAGTACCGTCGAGCTGTCATTTACTCTGAATATGTTTTTTACCGATTCAAATGCTAGATTGGTATTAACTTTTTTAAAGATGCCGTCTATAAAACAGAATAATCCATATCTTGTACCACACCAGAGTGTACCCCTGGGATCCTCATAAAAACAAAAAACATAGTTTTGAGAATTCTCGTCTCCGATTTTATAAACTTCCGCTTTATCATCGCTAAACCTAACAGCTCCTTCGCCGGCAACACTTACCCAGATATTGCCCGGTTGATAGCCACTCTCATAAATAGACAAAACAGTACCAACAGGAAAGCCATTTGCTTTACTGTAGTTCTGAAAATAAGTGCCATCATAAACACTTAAACCCTCCGTGGTTCCAATCCAGATAAATCCTTTTGAATCTTGCATGAGCGCTCTTACTCTATTTCCTACAAGTCCATCTTTGATGGTGTATGTTCGAAAGGGTAGAAGTATTTTGGGTTCGATCAGATCAAGTTTCTTGGTTTTAATTCGGTCAACGCGGTAAAGTGTATTCGTCCGAATATCAGATGAAATGTTGGCGGGTGTGTCGCTATCGATTTTGTTCAAAGTATTTTCGCCTTTGCGAGATTGAAGAATGGAATTCACGCACGTGGACGAAAGTTCTTCAGCGAAATAATCGGATCGAATATTCGGCTTTGCCTCGGTAAGCATAACTCCGACCGCGAGAAAAGCTGATGCTAATACAGGTAAACGGTTCGAAAAAGACATGGTCAAAAATACGAATGTTTTCTATTAATCTCAAGAATAGATATTGAGTAAGCTTTTCGAGACGATTTTAAGACTTCTGGCTTTCCATCAAGCTGGGAAGAAGTTCTATTTCTGAGCTACAGAAGCACGGGTGAAAAAAATAATTTCACAAAGAACCACGAAGAATAAAAAATAATACCACGAAGAAACTCAGTGAGACTTCGTGTCTTCTCCATGAGCTTCGTGTAATAAACACAGGCGAGGGGATTTGATTTTGCCTTTTATTAATAATATGTTTACGCTAAGTTTAAAACGGTTTATATTATGAAAGTAACAAAAAATAATCCTCAATCACTTGATCATATGAGTATAATAAATTAAGAAAAATCCTTCGCGCGACTCTTGTAAAAAACTTACACGAAGAAACACGAAGGAATGCGAAGAACCACGAAGAATCTCAGTGGAACTTCGTGTCTTCTCCGTGAGCCTCGTGTAATAAACACAGGCGAGAGGGATTTGATTTTGCCTTTTATTAATAATATGTTTACGCTAAGTTTAAAACGGTTTATATTATGAAAGTAAAAAAAAATAATCCTCAATTACTTGATCATATGAATATAATAAATTAAGAAAAATCCTTCGTGCGGCTCTTGTAAAAAACTTACACGAAGAAACACGAAGAATCTCAGTGGAACTTCGTGTCTTCTCCGTGGTCTTCGTGTAATAAACACAGGCGAGAGGGATTTGATTTCTTATCTTTTTTATGATACATTCTCACTGTGTTTAATTTTAGATATTTGGCAGTTTTATCCGCCTTTCTTTATGGCGGAATAATTAATAGTTAGGTGTGCACCAATATTATTTCGATGACAGAATTACAGCGCCATATTCTTGAGTTACTTACTAAGCATGGAGATACACGATTACTAATATTCTTTAGGGATTTAGAATCCTCAATTGGTATAACGTATAATCGTCAAAAGATTCTTCAAGAGGTATGGAAAATGCTCGGAGAAGGTCTGATTTACTTTGATTGTCTTACTAATACATCTTCAAATTGGGAATTAATGATTTCTGAAAAAGGAAATCAGGTTCTTAATAATTCTGATGATTTTAATCCATACGATCCAGACGAATATATTTCTCGATTGAAAATTAGAGTACCTAAAATTGATGAGACGGTTCTCTTTTATACGTCAGAGAGTTTGCGTGCCTTTAACGCTGAGTGTTATCTTTCAACGATGGTAATGCTTGGTGTGGCTTCAGAGAAAGCCTTTCTTTTAATGGCGGAATCTTTCGCATTGTGGTTACCTACCAATAAGTCAGACCATTTATTAGACACGCTTAAAAACTCCAAACAAAATATGATTGCAAAATTCTCTGAGTTTAGAAAAAGAATCGAACCTTGCAAACCTAAACTTCCAGCAGAATTTGCAGACAATATGGCGTTAACATTGGACAGTGTTTTAGATTTAATCAGGATTTATCGAAATGAATCTGGGCATCCAACAGGTAAAATAACTCAAAAGGATGATGCTTTTGTTATGCTCCAAATGTTTGCAACTTATTTAAAGAAGCTTTTTAGTTTGATTGATTATTTCAGTTCCACAAAATATTAATAGATAAAGAAGGGTGCACCTAACCAGGCGCTCAAGCTGACTGAATAAGCGTCAGCGAATTGTAATTGTTCAAGTGCAATAGATCGTGAAAGAAAATAATCATAGGTTTAGCGGAGCAGGTGCGGGCAGTACATACCGTCCAGTCTACTCCGCAGCATAACGGCGGTCCGTTAGCTGACATTCTTCAAAACTATATTCTTAAAAAAGAAAGGCAAAAACAATGCGCACATTAGTTATCTTTGTACTATTAATAACAAATAGCTTTTTTATTACGTGTGAACCTTTGCATTCCCAAAATAAATCAAAAAAACAAGAGAGCGTTGCTAAAAAACAAGAAAGCGTTCTTAAAAAATCTTTAATTATTGAAAAACCAATAACTGCGACGACTAAAAGTGGGCAGATTGTATTACTTAATACTGATGGAACTTGGGAATTCACTGGAGATTCCATAATTGTAGTACCCCCATTATCCGAAACAATTAAGTCCGCGCTTAAAGAATTGCGCAAATTTGCTGGAGCCACCGAAGTTGGAATTAGTTTCAAAGAATATAGCACTCGTGTTATTGATCTAAAATCATCTGTCGAGGAAGCCCTTATTGAACTTAAAGACGGAGAATTAAAAACCAATATGAAGACTGCTCTTGATGCGTATGTTGATGCATCAACGTTTTGGAACGAAACGTTGAAACCAGATGAAGTAGCTAATATGAATGGTGGTTTCGAAAAAAAATTCGCGGATTTGAAATACCAATTTGGTAGATCACCTCTAAATCGATATCCCACTTTGAGACCCTTTCAAGAAAAATATCGTATTCCAATTCAAAAAGATAAAGATGGAGAAGAACAGATTTTCCGTGATGAAGGGCTAAATGTAATCTGGACGTTTGCAAAAACCGCGACTGAACACGCTACACAACTCTCCAAATAATACTATGAAATATCTTAATCAA
Source organism: Bacteroidota bacterium (assembly GCA_020056225.1). Taxonomy (GTDB): domain Bacteria; phylum Bacteroidota; class Ignavibacteria; order UBA10030; family SZUA-254; genus JAGVIE01. The sequence continues at coordinate 24,221 of JAGVIE010000054.1, read as the reverse complement.
ATAGACATCCAAAGTTATTTTAATACGGGTGAAATTATTTATTCCGGAGGTGGTAAAAGTCGTTATAAAATTACCGACATTCTCAATAACTGTATTAAAATAAGTCCAACCAATGCAAAAACCCCAAGTAGTTTGAATTATAAAAAAATATCCATAGTTATTGAAGGATTTTATAAAATCAATCCCAAGAAAATAGAAGCAACTACATTTGAACTTTTAAAAACGCATAAGGTTATTGATACTAAGAACGAAGTGTATTTATATGGTTTTGCTAAAGAATACATTAAACGTTCGATCAATGGTTTGGAAATGTGTTCTGACGTTGATCTCGATTCTATTGTTAATGCTCCGACAGAAACATATTTTGAGGGAAAACAAGAACTTGTTTCTCATCTTATTAGAGAGCGAAACTCGAAAATAATACCGCTTGCAAAAAAAGAATTCCGGGGGAAACATGGTTTCTTGTACTGCGAAATATGTAATTTTAATTTTTCTAACGAGAGAAAATATGGAGATAGTATTATTCAGGGTCATCATATTATGCCCGTGAGTAAGATAAATGATTCTATGGCAAACACAATTGACAACATTGCTTTACTTTGTCCGAATTGCCATCAAATGATACACAGGCACATGATCCTTTATCAGGAAATTAGATCCACCAAGACCAATATACACACATTAAAAACTATTTTTGGAAAATGATAATCCCTAATGCCAGCTCACCAGCGGCTCAAGCTGAATATCTAATCATTTCAAAAATCCCCCCCAATTTTGTTTTAAGAGCTATTATGCGTAATTTGAATCGGTAAAATCATAAAATAGCATTGAATAATAATATGTTTGAAGACGTAAAAGATAAATTAAAAGAACTTGAAGCAAAATTAACATCTCTCCGGGGGTATCTTTGACCTTGACACTAAAGAAAAAGAAATAGCCGACCTCGAAGCAAGAGCGCATACGCCGAATTTTTGGAGTGACAACATCGCCGCACAAAAAATAATGCGGCAAATAGACAGGCGAAAGCAATGGGTAAATTCGTGGAGTACCATCCAACGCAAACTTCAAGATGCACAAGCACTTTTAGAATTGGCAGTTGAATCGTCAGATAACTCTTTTGAGGCTGAATTGCAAACTGAGATTACGGATACTGAAAAACTTCTTGACGATGTAGAATTCCGAAACATGCTCAGCGGCGATGATGATGAAAAAAATTGTATTCTCACCGTTCATGCAGGTGCCGGTGGCACCGAGGCGCAAGATTGGACTGAAATGTTAATGCGGATGTATCTCCGTTGGTGCGAGCGAAAAAAATTCAAAACGTTTCTATTAGATGAGTTAGCCGGTGAGGGAGCCGGATTAAAAAGCGCAACAATCGAAGTGCAGGGACAATTCGCATATGGCTATTTGAAAGCCGAGAGTGGAGTGCATCGTTTAGTTCGCATCTCGCCTTTCGATTCAAATGCACGTCGGCATACTTCTTTCTCTTCAGTTTTCGTATATCCGGAAATCGAAGATGATGTCGAGATCGAGATCAATCCCGCCGATCTTGAAGTCGATACATTCCGCGCGGGTGGTAAAGGCGGACAAAACGTCAACAAGGTAGAAACTGCAGTTCGTATCAAGCATATTCCTTCAGGTGTTGTTGTTGCGTGTCAGCAGGAGCGTTCTCAATTCCAGAATAAAGAACGCGCACTAAAGATGTTAAAATCGCGGCTTTATCAATTGCGTAAGGAAGAGGAAGAAGCGCGGCTTGCTACAATCGAGAGTACGAAAAAGAAAATCGAGTGGGGAAGTCAGATTCGCTCTTATGTTTTTCATCCTTACAACATGGTAAAAGATCACCGCACTGACGTTGAGACAAGCAACACACAAGCAGTGATGGATGGTGATATTGATGAATTCATCAAAGCGTTTTTAATGGAATATGGAAAGCAAACCCACTAATCAATGCAAAATTCTCCGCCAGAGGCGGATGCGCCTGTGGCGCAAAAATTAAAAAATTATTTATTTATTTATTAAACTCAAAACGCATAACTCATAACTCATAACTCATAACTGATAACTTGTCTCCTTCCTGGTTCATAGCAAAACGTTATATTCAGGCTCATCGTAAGAGCGGTTTTCTTTCTTTTATTACAACGATAGCAATCCTCGGAGTGATGCTTGGGACTGCCGCGCTCATCATCACGCTATCGGTGCTCGATGGATTCGAACGTGAGATTAAAGAAAAAGTAATCAACTTTACATCTCATATCGAGGTACGCGGGTTTCAGAATAAACCATTGTCCGATTACCGGCAATCGATCGAGCGTGTCAGGAAAGAAATCCCCGGCGTGAATGATATATCGCCCTTTGCCGCGAGAGAAGGTATGATCCGTTCGCATGATGCAGTCGATGGAATATTTCTAAAAGGAATCGATCCAGACAACAATGTTTTAAATTCTCATCAACATATCATAAAGGGTCGTACCATATCGAGCCGGCATGAAGGTTTGGCAGAGATTGTAATTGGAAAAAAGCTAGCCAATCGCTTGAGCGCCGATATCGGAGCTAAACTTACCGTCTTCGCACTCCCAAGGGATTCCGGGTTACAACCGCGCGCTCTTCAATTCCAGTTGGTCGGAATATATGAATCGGGCATGGCAGAATTTGACGATATCTATGCTTATACCGGTTTAAGAGATGCTCAGAAATTATTCCAACTGGGAGACGATGTCACCGGTTACGATATTTTGGTGAATGATATTGCACAAGTTGATAAAGTGTCGCAGCAAATTCAAGATCTTCTTGGATATCCGCACTATGCGCGCACGGTTTTTCAGCTTTACCGGAATCTGTTCTCCTGGGTCGAACTTCAAAAAAAGATGTCACCGATTCTTTTGAGTCTTATTATTATTGTAGCGACGGTAAACATCATCGGCACATTACTGATGTTTGTCCTTGAGAAAACACACGCCATCGGAATTCTGAAATCGGTAGGCGCGGGTCCCAAGCTGATCAGTCGGATTTTCAGATTTCACGGTTTAATTATTGCGGTTTTAGGAATCGGACTTGGGAATATTATGGCGTATATTTTATGCTACCTTCAATTCAAGTTCAAGATCATTTCACTGCCGTCTGATATTTATTATATGGATGCGGCGCCGATTCTGATAAGACCGGAAAACTTTCTTCTTGTTACAGCCATAGCTTTCATTTTATGTATGCTTACAACACTTCTTCCGTCGAAAGCCGCCGCAAAACTCGATTCAGTAACGGCTTTGAGGTTCGGGTGATACATGAATAAAGTTGAATTATTTATAGCGTGCCGTTATCTCAGATCGAAAAGAAAAATTCGTTTTATTAATATTATCGGTTACATATCGATCGTAGGTATTACTGTGGGTGTAGCCGCTCTTCTGATTGCTCTTTCGGTATTCAATGGATTTAGCAGTATAGTTACCTCAGTGCTCGTGGGTTTCGACCCTCACATACGGATTGAGAAGCACGGAAATATTTCATCAACAGAATATCATGACATAGAGAAAATTCTGAAAAGCAATATCGATATTACCGCAGTCTCGCCATATGTTTCCGGGAAAGCGATGCTGACAACAACTTCATTTAATAAAGTCGTGTTTATACGAGGTGTAGATGAGAAACGTATCGCAGATGTTACCGGGTTGAAGGACAAAGTGGTTCTGGGTTCTGTGGATTTTAAAAATACCGGCAGTTCTCCCGGAATCGTAATTGGACTAACTCTTGCTGACCGGCTCGCATCGGTTATTGGCAATGAAATTGTAATCTACAGTCCGAACTCAGTGCAGTATGCATTGAGCGGCATTAGCGCACCTCGGGGGATGAAGTTTACCGTGAACGGCATCTTCGAATCAAACAATAAAGATTATGACGCGAACTATGCTTACATCTCGCTTCCGGTTGCACAGGAAATGTTCAATCTGGAGGATAAATATAACGGGATAGAATTACGGTTGAGCGATTTTAATAATGCGGAGAAAGTCAAAAAGGAACTTCAGAAAAAATTGCCGGATGATTATAATGTTCAAACGTGGTACGATTTGCATCAGAGTTTATATTCTGTGATGAAAATTGAGCGATGGTCGGCATACATTCTTCTTAGCTTGATTATCCTCGTTGCCACGTTCAATATGCTTGGTTCATTAACGATGGGCGTTATTGAGAAACAACGGGACATCAGTGTTTTGAAATCGATCGGGATGACCTCGAAAAATATCGTCCGGATTTTTATGGTTGAAGGTTTAATAATCGGGATTATAGGCACAGTACTGGGCGTTATCATTGGGCTGATTGTCCTGTATCTACAAGTTCATTATCAGCTATTTGCTTTAGATGCGACGATCTATATAATTCCGGCGATACCCGTTGAGATACAATGGATTGATTTTGTCGAGATTGCATTTGTGTCGCTCGGACTGTCGTTTTTAGCGGCATACTATCCGTCGCGCAGAGCGGCGGCAACAATACCCGCAGAAGGGCTTAGGTGGGAATAATATGACACAACCGATTTTACGTTGCACCGGAATACAGAAATATTTTTCACTCGATAAAAAAGAAATATCTAACCTTCATGTTCTTAAGGGAATAGATTTTGAGGTCGTCGAAGGTGAGATAGTATCGATAGTTGGAGCTTCGGGTTCGGGGAAGAGCACACTGCTTCATATACTCGGCGGATTGGATAAGCCCACTGACGGGAAAGTTTACTGGAGAGATGAGGATATATCATCGTTCAATGATGAGAAGCTTGCAAAACGGCGGATTGAAAATGTAGGATTCGTTTTTCAATTTCACCATCTTCTGCCTGAATTTACCGCACTTGAGAATGTGATGGTTCCTCTGATGATCAACAGCAGATCAAAGGATGAAGCTGAAAACATAGGAAAGAAACTTTTATCGAGAGTTGAGCTTACATCGAGATTAAATCATAAACCGACGGAGCTTTCCGGCGGCGAGCAGCAGCGTGTTGCGGTAGCCCGCGCACTTGCGAATAATCCGAGGATCATTCTCGCCGATGAACCAACGGGAAACCTCGATTCAATCAGTAGCCAACAAATTTATGAATTGTTGCTCGAATTAAATAAGAAAGAAAAGCAAACATTCGTCATCGTTACGCATAATGAGAAGTATGCCGAGCAATCTAATCGGGTATTCAGGATGGCGGATGGAAAATTATTTCGGATTTGATGAATTAGAAGATTTTTCTTACATTATCTTCACACATATTGAAAAGAAGGAATTAATATGGCAAAAATTGAGAAATCAAAACAGACAAAGAAATCGAAACAAGACGAAATTCTTCCATTAGAGAAAGAGAATTACATCATTCTCGGAATCGGGTTGCTTGTCATCGTTCTCGGATATATAGCTCTTTCCGGGAATAAGGTAGAAGGATTTTCACAACTGACTCTCGCGCCGATATTATTAGTGCTAGGTTATTGTGTTATCATACCGGTCGGTATTATGTACAGAAAGAAAGAAAAACCGCAGTCTGTAAATCAACCGGCTCCAGAGAAAATTGGATCGTAATATTTCCCTTCCTCTTTGAACATGTGGAGAAAACATATTGCATTCACGCTGGTCGTTTGTGTGCTTCCATTCCTTTTTTTGCAATGCAAGTTTTCAAGAGTCAAACAGCAGGAATTATCACGCGTCGATAGTTTGACGCGGGATAGCACGAAGCGGGCTTACAATCCTTATAAGGCAGGACAGGGAACAAGCACTTACGATCAACAGCGCGAGCAATTGGGAAATCTCGACAGCTTAGTCACACCTCGTTAGATCATATCAGGAAAAAGATATAATCACCGCCGAACTTAATGCGATCCCAAAACTTTAATGACGACGTGCAGGAGTTCTTCGGGTTCGTAAGGTTTAGAAATATAATCTTTTGCACCAAGACTGACACATTCCTTTGCGGTTGGTAAATCATTCACAGCCGAGAGCATAATGACCTGAGGGTTTTTATCAAGGGTGCGCAATTCTTTCAGAACGGATAGCCCGTCCATTCGGGGCATCTTCACATCGAGAAGAACAATGTCATAATTGTTTTGTTTGATCATTTCCAAAGCAATATCGCCGTCGCTGGCGGTATCTACATCGAAATTTTCTAAAACGAACTGATCTTTAAGACTTTCGCGTAAATCTTCATTATCGTCTACACAAAGCATTTTTAGATGATGACCCATCGTCTTCTCTCGTAATATTTTAATTAATTCTATCAAAATGTACGAAAGCTATTCCCGAATGTCAATAGAAAAATATCGGTCTCCGGTTTTTTTTCAATTATATTGCCGGTTTTATCTTCTGCCCGCAGGTACTTCCATCTTAGGTCACGAATGTGAATGCATAGAATTAACTTGATTCTTGGATTTGCTTTGCATATATTTGACATTGAAAAATAGCAGGTATCAAATCTGATGACAAAAGAAAATAAGTTGAGCAAGATATTGTTGGTAGATGATGAGGTTGGATTTGCGGAATTACTTCGCGATCTCCTCATAATGGATCACTATGAAGTCGACGTTGCATACGACGGAGTTGAAGGGATCGAGAAAGTGCAGACTTTCAAACCGGATGTTATTATCTCTGATATTGTGATGCCGCGGATGAGCGGCTTCGAGATGTTCAAGAAGTTAAAATTGTCGCCTGAGACAGCATCGATACCATTTTTATTTATTACCGGTTTTCAAGATGAACGCGTTCTTGCAGAGGCGCGGAAAATCGGTGTCTTCGGAATATTACGAAAACCGATCGACGTTGAGCAGATTGAAAATCGAGTGAACGCTTTACTCGATTCTAAATAATCTTATCAAGTTCTGTGTATAATCAGTTGGATCTCTTCAGGTAATAGTTCCGATACCATTCGTTTCACATCTCCGCGCAGTGCCTTATTTACGAGACTGTTTTGCGCAACGCCTAAGATAAGCCGTTCCAACCCTAATGTTGCGACTTGTTGGGCTATCATAGCACTAACTTTCTTTAAAATATTTCCGCGTTTGAATTTTGCTTCCTTTCTAGATATATTACCCAGAGTCATATGCAAACATCGTTTCTAAATAGCCTTAGATTTAAAGTCGGTTTTGGTTATATCGTTCTCGTAATAATCAATATCGCTGTTACTGCTTTTGCTATTTATAACTTTGGCAGATTGACGTTATCTTACAATTCCATCCTCAGTGAAAATTATCCTCACGTTGTTGTTCTAGAACGCATGGCTCATCTGGTAGAGCGGCACGAGCATGGACTAAGCATGATTTTGAATGGTGAGTATGATAACGGTTATTCTGAATTCAGTACTGCTAAAGAAGAATTCTATCAGATTTTTGATAAGGCAAACGAGAAACGTTCATTGCCTGATGCCGGACCAATTCTCGATAATATAAGATCGACGTACGATGGATACATACTCGTTTCTGATTCATTGTTCTCGCTGGCTTCGAGGAAGAGGGACATCAAAGCGAGAACATATTATGGAAATATCGTAAGGCCCTTCGCCCAAAGATTATCGGATAACGCGTTTTGGTTGATCGAAGAGAATCAGAAAGAGATGATGAAGATCGCGAAAGACGCGAAGCAAACTTCAGACGAGGCAATAATTGCAGTTCTATTTTCCGCGCTGATTGCAGTCGGTTTGAGTATTATCACCATGATCCAATTCACCAGGCGGATCATCGAGCCGGCAGAAAAATTAACAGAAACTGTAAATCAAATCGGAAGGGGAAGGCTCGATCTTAAGATTGATATCAAGACAAACGATGAGATTGGCGAGTTGAGCAGAGAGTTTAATAAAATGACCGAGCGTCTGCGGAAGTACGAAGAATTGAATATCGAAAAACTCATATCTGAAAAACAGAAATCGGAAACAATCGTTGAGGGTATTTCCGACGCCATAGTGGTCTGTGATTCTGAGTCTAACATTCAGCTTATAAATCACTCTGCGGAAGAACTGTTAGATGTGAAGGAGAATGATGTTATCGGGAAAAAGGTGAATGATTGCATACATGATGACAGAGTACTTGAAATATTCCAATCGCCGAGAAATGCCGCAGTGCTCAGCCAGCCGTACCTGCAATTCAAACACCACGGCAGACAGGTATTCTTAAGACCCCGCATTTCCGAAATTCCTGCTTTGCACGGCGGGCGCGGCGGTCTTGTTCTCATATTGCAGGACGTCACTCAATTTAAAGAACTCGATAAAATGAAATCGGATTTCATGGCGGCTGTATCACATGAATTCCGGACCCCCTTGACATCAATTAACATGAGTGTTGACATTTTAACCCAGCGTTTGTTAGGTCCGCTCACGCAATCGCAGGAAGATATTGTGGCATCTTGCAAGCAAGATTGTGAAAGGTTAACAAAATTAGTAAAAGAACTATTGCAGCTATCCAAGTTGGAATCCGGGAAATTCGAAATCCGAAAAGATTTGATAGATCTGAGCAAAATTATAGAATCGAGCATTCAGCCGCTTCAACTTCCTTTTAGAGAAAAAGAAGTCATCCTAAAATTTATGCCTGAGGATCAACCCTCATTGCTGATCGGAGACGAGCAACAACTGTCCTGGGTAATTTCCAATCTTGTCAATAACGCACTGCGCTACACGAACTCTGGCGGGAAAGTAAATATCAAGATTCAGCGTGATGGGGGTTATATAATCCTGAAGGTCAGTGATACGGGAAGAGGGATTCCCCCGGAATATATCGACAAAATATTCGATAAGTTCGTACAGGTAAAACAAACTCTCGATGCAACCCCGGGTAGTGTAGGATTGGGATTAGCAATTGTCAAGGAGATCGTTGAAATGTATGGGGGCAAAATCCGGGTCGAGAGCGAAGTTAATAAAGGTTCAACTTTTTCTATATATCTGCCAATAGCCGAGGTGAATTCCGCATGAAACAAAGAGCAAATGTTTTAGTCGTTGATGATGAACCGAACATTCTGAAAACTTTAAAAATCGGATTAGAAACAATCGGGTTGAATGTGAACGGATTTCTAAATCCTCTGGATGCATTGGATACTCTTAAGGACGGGAATTATGATATCGCATTCATCGACCTGATGATGCAGCCAATAGACGGTATGCAGGTGCTGAAAGAGATTCGGGCAAAATCGCCTACGACAACGTGTGTTATAATCACTGCTCATGGTTCGATAGACAGCGCTGTTGATGCCATTAAAGGCGGAGCTTTTGATTTTATACAGAAACCGTTCGATCTGAAAGAATTACATTTGTTCGCAGAAAAAGTATTGGACTACCATAAGCTGCAAGATGAGATAGACACCTTGAGACGTCAGCTTGCGGCTATTCGACCTGAATCAAACATAATTACCAGCAATCCCGCGATGCGCCAGCAAGTTGAATTTGCCAAACAGGTTGCCGATAGTTTGTTGACTGTTTTGATCGAAGGAGAGAGCGGTACAGGCAAGGAACTGATCGCTCAATATATTCATTCGCAGAGCAACCGCGCTGATAAACCTTTCATCAAGATCAACTCGGCTGCTTTACCGGAAAATTTATTGGAAAGTGAGTTGTTTGGTCACGTGAAAGGTTCATTTACAGGGGCATTCAAAGATCGTGAAGGTAGATTCGAAGCGGCAGATGGCGGCACCTTGTTCCTCGATGAGATTGCCGATATACCACCTGCTTCACAAGCGAAGCTGTTGAGGTTCCTTCAGCATCGGGAATTTGAACGAATAGGTGAAAACATAACTCGTAAAGTCGATGTTAGAGTTATCGCCGCGACTAATAAAAAACTATCCGATTCACTGCGTGATGGAAGTTTCCGTGAGGATCTCTACTATAGGATAAATACTGTAAGAATATCCTTGCCACCTCTCCGTGAACGGGCGGAAGATGTTCTTTTGCTGCTACATCATTTTCTAAAGAAATTTTCGCCAGATTTACAAATTGAAATAGCACCGGAAGCATTAAAGATGTTGACTGCTTATAGTTGGCCCGGGAATATTCGGGAGCTTGAAAATGTAATGGAGCGGGCTGTCCTTTTGGCGAAACAGAATTTGATCGACGTGTCCCATTTACCGTCCGAGTTGCAAAATCCCGAGCAGGCAAAAGCCGGTCTGTTATCACTCGAAGCAATTGAAAGACAGCACATTTCCCGTGTCCTAAAGATAGTGCAAGACCTCGACGAAGCATCGAAAGTGTTGAATATCGATCCGGCAACTCTGTGGAGGAAAAGAAAAAAATATGGTCTTCAAGATTAATTCTCCTGCAAATTGCAATACCATCTAATATCCTATATTATATAATCCTTACGACGGATTTCGTGAGTTAATGAAATTATGTCTTGCATTTTGCACGACGGGATTCAAGTCATGCCGATATCAAGAAATAAACCCTCTATAATCGCTTGAAATATCCAGCAAAAAATAATCTTACGTCTAAATTATTTATGGCATTAGGTTTGCAGTTTTATTAATAAGACAGTCAATCAATTAATTAGATTAAGAACAATAAATTAATGTCAGTTAAATCCAGAACGATATTAGATGGTAAAATTGCCATCATAGATGTTAGGGGTTCTCTAATCGGCGATGAAGAGACAGACCTCTTCCGTGATCATGTTACCGATTTTATCGAACAGGGAAATAAAAATCTGATTATCAATCTGGAGCGGTTGAATTATATGAACAGTTCGGGTATTGGTGCGATTATCACTGCACACACTAATTATCAAAAAAATGGCGGTGAAGTAAAGCTTGTTGGCCTCAGTCAGAATATTCAAAATTTATTAGCAGTAACAAGGCTTGTAGAGATATTCGATGTACACGATAAATTAGAAGACGCTGTAATAAGTTATAATATGAATTCAAAATAATTCTTTAATCATTATTCTAAATAAAATATATAGGAGTAAAAACTAATGAAGCAATCTACATTCGTTACGATTGTTGTATCCACAGCGATCGTAGTTGGTATTATTGTTTGGTGGTTCATTCTTGGAAGTCCTGCCAACTTCTTTGATGGCGCTAACCGGATGAAACCGAATAATTTGATGGGAATGATGTTCACCGGTGGTTACATCGTGCCGGTGTTAATAGCACTCTCGATAATGGTTATCACTTTCATTATTGAACGAACCTTATCCTTGAAAAAAGCTCAAGGACGTGGTTCACTTGCAACATTTTTAAAGAACGTCCAAAAGAATCTTGTCGATGGAAATATCGAAGCGGCGATGAAAGAATGCGAAAAACAGCGCGGCTCGATGGCGAACATACTCCGTGCGGGTTTGGATCGCTATAATACACTGGCAAAAGAGAGCAAAGCTATGGAAGCAGAAAAACAAATGTCCGAAGTACAGCGCGCCATAGAAGAGGCAACCGCGCTCGAAATGCCGCTTCTTGAGAAGAACCTCATCATTCTTTCAACGATTGCATCTATCGCAACAATGTTAGGATTATTAGGAACAGTTATCGGCATGATCCGCGCATTCCAGGCACTTGCCCGTGCAGGCGCACCGGATGCTATAGCGCTTTCAATAGGTATTTCAGAAGCGCTCGTTAACACCGCGCTTGGTATATTTGCGGCTATTATCGGAATCGTCTCCTATAATTTCTTCGTCAATAAAGTAGATACGTTTACTTATATGATTGATGAAGCAAGCTTTGATATGATACAGACGCTTAAAGTTAAACAATAATAAAGAGGCTACTTCATGCCTAAAATAAAAAAACATAGAATCAGCGTATCAATTGATAATACACCACTGGTTGACGTTGGATTTCTGCTGTTGACATTCTTCATGTTGACTACGCAATTCAAACCGCCTGAAGAGGTTCAGATCGTTCTTCCGTCATCGCATTCCGCATTCAAATTACCGGAATCGAATGTCATGTCGATTACTATCAGCAAAGACAATCGTGTTTTGCTGGGATTCGACTCTCAGAACATGATGATGAAATTGTTTGGAGAAGAAAATAAATTGCGGCTTGCAATTCCTGTCACGATCAAAGAACTACCCGATCTGCTTATACGCGCTCGTATCGCAAATCCCAAACTGCGGACAGTAGTTAAGGGCGATCAAGATGCAGAGTACGGAATTTCTGAGGACGTGATGGACATATTGCAAAAAACGCAGATTACACGTTTCAACCTTGTTACTGATTTTGAACAAGACAGGAAAGGACAATAAACTATGGGTATGGTCGATACTAGTGGCCCCCGTGGTCACCAACGAAAGGGCGGAAAGAAGAAGAAAAAGCGCCGACTTGGTGTAAAGATTGATAACACGCCAATGGTCGATATAGCATTTCTCTTACTGACCTTTTTCATGCTGACGACGACATTGAACAAACCACAGACAATGGAGATAAATCTACCTCCAAGCAACGATGTGAGTGTTGAAGTCGCGCAAAGCAATTTATTCACCCTTCGTGTTAAGGAGGATGGAACTATTTACTGGAATGTCGGTGTCGATGATCCTCAGAAGATTGAATTCAAGGATCTTCAAAAATTCCTGGTCCAGAAGAATCAGGAAAATCCGAAACTGATTACCTTAATTAAAATCGATCGGAAGGGAAAATATTCCATGATGGTCGATATTATGGACGAGCTGAACGTAGCAAATATAACACGCTTCAGTTTAGCACCAATGCAAGATGCCGACAAGCGAATTCTTGCAAAGGTAATTTGAGGAAGGAGCAGAATATATGACAGCTAAAGCAATAATAGTAAATGCTCAGTTCGGATTTCAGGAACTTCGTTCATATTACAAACGTCACCTCGGAATCGCACTTGCCATCGCAATAGCATTTCATCTGATGATAATCGGAAGCTATTATCTCGTCGGTTACTTATCAGAGGAAGATGAACCTGTTGTGATGGTTAGAATTACAAAATATACAGACCTCGGTCCACCGCCTTCCATGACGGAAGCGGAAGCCGCGCCGGCAGTTGCAGTAAATGTTCCGGTAGCGAGACCAACGGTCGGTATACCGGTTCCGGTTCCGGATGCGGAAGTTAGTCCTGAACAGACTATCGCTACTCAACAGGAATTATCAGCGATACAAAGTCCTGTTATTCAGCAACAGTCCGGAGATGATCAGGTACAGATTGAACAGGATATCAATATCGATGAAATGGATCCACCCGATTTTGTACCTGTTGAAAAACAACCAGTTCCTGTTAAGCAAGTACAGCCCGATTATCCGGAAATCGCCCGACGTGCCGGAGTTGAAGGTACTGTGTGGATAAAAATTCTCGTTGATAAAGAAGGCAAAGCAAAGAAGGCAGTAGTAATGAAGAGCGATGCCGAAATCTTCGACGAGCCGGCAAAGAAAGCCGCTATGCAATGGGTTTTCACACCGGCGATGATGAATAACGGACCAGTGCCGGTTTGGGCTGCCGTTCCGTTTAGATTCAAACTCAATAAATAAAGATGCAATGTGAATGCACAAGCTATTCTTCGGCTGCTTACGTACGTTACGGCGGGACTTATTCTCGCTCTCGGGATTACAGTACTCCTGGGGTATTCGATTCCCGATTCCCTGCCAACGAATTTTCGGATCGTTCTTGGCATCATGATGATTCTCTATTCAATATACAGGATCGTTACGATAACAATAAAAAAACGGGCTGAAAATGATACTGAAGAATAGATATCGTTGGATTATCCCTGGATGGACATTCTTAGTGGTTATGTCCATCCTCGGGTGTATCCCTGAGCGGAAGGAATCGCCGACAATGGGAAAGATAACCATTGCTGTATCCGAATCTATTTTGCCTGTTATCAAACAAGAGGAACAGCGGTTTGAAGAATGGTATTCTGAAGCCCACGTCGATCTCTTGTCAATGACCGCGAGAGAAGCGCTGACAAGATTGTTCAACGATACAATCAAAGTTGTTGTTTCCTCCCGGTCCATGAATGCAGAAGAGCAGGAAGTGGCAAAAAGATCGAAACTCGATTTTCAGGAATATAAAATCGCAATCGATGGTATAGCAATCATCGTGAACGCAAAGAATTCCATCGAGAAGCTTCGAACGACACAGCTTGACAGCATTTACCGGGGATTGATTACCCGATGGGATGCCATAGGAGGTAAAAAATCTTCAATTCAGATTTGCCTGCCCAACCGGAATTCAGGTACGTTCGAGATTGTAGGGATGAATGTTTTAAAGGGTGGGAATTTTACAACCCCGGCACAAGTTGTAGAAACGTCACACGGGATGATTCAATATGTATCCGAGCATCCTGATGCTATCGGCATGATCGGCGTGAACTGGTTGCGTGACAACAATGAGAGTATCAGAACTCTGGAGCTATCCGATCCAAACGCGCCGGATTCTCTGGGTATTCGCGGCAAATATTTTGCGCCGTTTCAGGCATATATTTATAGCGGATTTTATCCGATAACCAGAGGAATTTATATTTATTCAAAAGCGGATATGTACAGTGTAGGGGCAGGATTTATTTCGTTTATTACAAGCGCTCCGGGTCAGCAGATTATTTTGAACAACGGCTTGGTGCCGGCAACAATGCCTATTCGTTTAGTCGAACTAACAAACAAAGGTATAAAACAGTGAAAAACTCAATCATAATCTCGTTCATCATTTTGTCGTTTACGATAAGCTTTTTCTCAACGTCTTACGCCGAAGATCCAATTAGTATTGGGAAAGCTGCGTATGAAAAGGGAGATTTTTTATCTGCGATAATATCCTTTAAAGAAGCAGTCAAAAAGGACAAGAAAAATCCTGACGCATATTTCTGGCTTGGGAATGCTTACTACAAAGCTGATTCTCTCGACCAGGCAACTGCACCGTTGATTCAGGCACGTGAGTTTCAGCCGGAAAATCCCCGGATTTACGAATTGCTTGGCGATGTATATGCAAAGCAAAGAATTTATCGCGCGGCAGATGAACAATACAGGAAAGCGCTTGAGTTCGACAAAAAGAATGTCGGTATCTTTTTAAAATTGGGGGATGTAGATAAAAAAGCCCGGTTATACAAGGAAGCCGCGGAAGCTTACACAAGCGTACTGTTGATCGATTCGACAAACCTCATCGCACTTCCCGATCTCGGAACTATCTATTTCAGGGCTAAACAATATCTGAATGCGCTCCCGCTATTTCGATTATTAGTGACGCTTCAACCGGATTCAATCTCTTATCAAATAATTTATGTTAAGATTCTTTACGAGACGAAATATTATATAGAGCTTATACCGTATGCTGAGAACATCTTGAAGAAAGATCCGAATAATATTGAGATAAGAAACATGCTTCGGGACGCCTATGTCGCAACAAAGGATTATATAAATGCAGAAAAATTATTTTCAATGGATAATCCCGATTCCTTGGGTGCTGAAGATCTTGTAAAGCGCGGAAAAGGACTAAAAGCTCAAGAAAAATTCGACGAAGCCATCGCTTCTTATGAATTAGCATACAAGAAAGATTCCACTTATACAGATATCTATTATGATCTGGCAACATTGTATAACAAAAGGGAACGCTATCTTGATGCGGTCGCGATGTTTGAGAAAAAGATTGCGGCTGATTCAAATGTCAATTATCGGTGGGCATGTTATTTCCAGGCGGCTCAATCGTTTGCGAATATGAAGGATTACAAAAAAGCGAAAGAATTCGTCATAAAGAGTTTCGATTATAAACCGGAATATATCCCTGCATGGGACATGCTTGCGCTTTATAATGGCGCTCTCCAATTAACAACGGAGCAGAGTGCGGCATATAAAAAAGTCATCGAGCTTGTCGCTAAAGATACCAGCAAAAATGGGGGAGACGTCAAATACAAGAACAGTCTCGATGCGGCATACCGTTCTGAAGGATCGCGTCTGATGGGTGAGAAAAAATATCCTGAGGCGATCGAATATTTTAAAAAGGCGCTTCTGATAAATCCCAAGGATTGCGCACTCTTGCTTGCCGTCGGTTCTTTATATCAACGCACTAAAAATGAGGAGGAAGCGCAGAGGTATTATTGTAAAGTAATACAGCAATGCCCGAAATCCGAGCATGCAAAATCTGCCACTTCAGGACTAAAAAGTATGGGTATGGACTGCAAATAGCCGATAAAATACCGGCTAAAAATAATACTCGACTTTTTCCTCTTTTTTTATTACATTTACAGGGCTTTCTAAATCGGTTGATCCACTCTTGGTTTCGTAACCAAGAGTGGTTTTTGTTTTATTTATTTTGTTGAAATACCGATTTAAATCATAATTAAGCAAATGTAAGACGCATAATAATTTTTATTGAAAGGGGTTCTTTCTACTTTATGGAATTGACACTTATTATCGGGATAAGCGTCTTGGGTTTATTGTTTGCCGTTTATCTTATCAGGGATGTTCTTCGGAGAGATACCGGTACAGCAAAAATGCAAGAAATATCGAACGCGATTAAACAAGGGGCAGAAGCTTTTATGCGCCGTCAGAACAGAACGATCATTATGCTAGCGATTGCTCTGGCTTTTCTAATTTATATCCTGTATGCTTTTGTTCGCACACCAAACATCAACGATCCTGCCACGGCATCCGACCTTGCTCTCTGGACGACGCTCTCGTTCTTATTCGGTGCGGCGTGTTCCGTAGCGGCAGGGTATATGGGTATGTGGGTAGCAATACGTTCGAATATACGAACGGCTGCCGGCGCGATTAAGGACATGAACAGTGCTCTGCAACCCGCTTTACGTGGCGGTGCGGTATCGGGTTTCTTCGTCGTTGCCTTGAGTTTACTCGGTGTTGCCGGACTTTTTGCCATTGTGCAATCGTTCGGAGTTGCGAAGTATGTTACTCAGATTCCCTTGATGATAGTCGGATACGGTTTTGGAGCAAGTTTTGTGGCGTTGTTTGCCCAGCTCGGCGGCGGAATTTATACCAAAGCCGCAGATGTCGGCGCGGATCTTGTCGGAAAAGTTGAAGCCGGTATCCCTGAAGACGATCCACGCAATCCCGCAGTCATCGCCGATCTTGTTGGCGATAACGTTGGCGATTGTGCGGGGCGCGGCGCCGATCTGTTTGAATCGACGGCTGCCGAAAATATCGGCGCTATGATACTTGCGGCAGGTTTGTATCGCGCGAACACTGCATACTTCGAAGCAAACCAGATTTCACTGCTTGGAGTGATACTGTTCCCGCTTGTTGCGCGCGCGTTCGGTATTATCGCATCGATGATCGGTGTACTTTCCGTGAAGACTAATGATCGGGAAGACCCGATGAAGGCATTGAATCGCGGGTACTTCATTACTGCCGTTCTCGCGATAGTCGGGTTTTTCTTCGCATCACGCTGGCTCATTGGAACAGAGTTTTATTTTAATTTCTTTATCTGTGGTGTAATCGGTGTACTTACCTCGGTGGCTTTTGTTTACATCACCCAATATTACACGGAGTATACTTACAGACCTGTAAAATCGATTGCCGAAGCTTCACAGACAGGACCGGCGACAAACATCATCGCAGGTGTCGCAGTCGGGATGGAATCAACCGGTTATCCGATTCTTGTTATCGGTACAGCGATTGTATCGGCGTATTATCTCGGAACACATTCCGGTTTGCATGAAGGCGGTTTGTTCGGGACGGCTGTTGCTACGATGGGTATGTTAGGAACAGCGGCGTACATTCTCGCAATGGATACGTTCGGACCGATCACCGATAATGCCGGCGGTATAGTTGAGATGAGCCAGCAGTCGGAAGAAGTTAGGAAACGTACTGATAGATTGGATTCTGTCGGAAACACGACGAAAGCTTTGACGAAAGGATACGCTGTCGGGTCGGCGGCATTGGCGGCTTTCCTGCTCTTCGGTGCATATATCGATGAGGTTCGTAACTATATGCCGACGTTCCAGCCGGTTATCAACCTGAATAAACCGGAAGTGTTTGTCGGGGCAATGCTCGGTTCTGTGCTGGTATATCTTTTCTCGTCACTGGCGATCAAGGCGGTCGGGAAAGCGGCGTATGCGATCATCAATAATGTCCGGGAGCAGTTCAAAAACAATCCGGGTATCATGAAGGGAACGTCGAAACCGGATTACGGACAGTGTGTAGATATCGCAACGAAGGCGGCGCTCAGGAAAATGGTAATGCCGGGTCTTTTAGTCGTCGGTATGACGATTGGTGTTGGAATTATATTCAAGTGGATATATTATGCCGGCGGGCAGAGTGCAACCGGTGCGAGCGGCGCTGAAGTTGTTGGCGGTTTCCTGATGTCCGGTACGATCACGGGAATATTGATGGCGCTTTTCCTGAATAACGGCGGCGGCGCGTGGGATAACGCTAAGAAGTATATTGAGACCGGTGCGTATGGCGGTAAGAAATCAGAGCCGCATAAAGCGTCGGTTGTCGGCGATACTGTCGGTGATCCGTTCAAAGATACTGCGGGTCCATCGCTTCACGTGTTGATTAAATTACTTGCAACGCTCACGCTGGTGTTGGCGCCGTTGTTTATATAAATTTGATCGTTATCCTGAACTAAGGCGAAGGATGATATATTTTTCGTTCTGATGGCCTCCATCAGAATGTTGAGCAGTGTTTGTAAAAGGACTTCCAGAATAATGGAAGTCCTTTTTTGTTGACTCAGGGGATGTTTTATTTATACCCGGCTTTTTCCAGTTCATGAACCGATTTGAAAGGGAATGATGGTTTCAAATAATTCGCAATGAACTTGTAAATTTTAATCCGTGTTTCCTTTGCCAACTTCGTATCGATGCGATCGAAACTATGCCCGCCGGGTGCATCTTTGAAAATTTCATATTCAAATTTCTTTCCCGCCGCCTTCAATGCATCGATCAAATGTTCCACTTCCAGCACGTTGACATCGTCATCGTTTGTATTTGTGTGAATGAGAAGCGGTGTGCGAAGCTTTTCAACGTGTGTAACGGGCGAGCGCTTTCGGTATTCTTGAACATTCTCGTTAGCTGTCTTGCCAATGTGAAAAGGTGCCGAGAATTCATTGCGATATTCATCGTCGTAATATCCCATGCGGGCGATAAGGTCGCTAACGGGCACACCTGCAAATGCAACCTGATAGTCGTCTGGATGTTCGAAAATATCCATCAGCGCAATTAGCCCGCCGTGACTCCATCCGATAATCCCAACCCGATTTTTGTCAACATAATCATAATTCTCAATCATATAATCACGGCTTGCATGGTTGTCTTCAATTTCCAATCCTCCATAATCAATTTTCTCGTAGAAACCTTTTCCATATCCTGTACTGCCGCGGTATTCCGGTGCCGCTACAACGTATCCCTGTGCCATTAACTCTCGGATGATGTGAGTGTAATAGGTGTCGAAGTTAGCATGTACTCCGCCGTGAGGTAAAATAAGCAGAGGATACTTCTTGCTGTGGTCAAGATTATGCGGAGCGAAAATGTACAGCCAAAATTTTACAGGATTCTTTGCGCCCATAGCTGTTTCATTTTTAACATTAGCAGGCGGCGGACCAACGATGAATACCTTATCGATGTTTGCCACGTCTCCGACTTTGTGGTACCAGAGGATATCGTCATTGGCTTTTTCTAATTCGTCAAGGCGATGCTGAAGTGCTTCGAATTTCTTGTCGATACGCTTCTCAACGCCCGTACTTTCCTGTGTCCCCTCTTGCGCGTTAAGGATAGTGGTGAACAGAAAAGATATGAGTAACACCATGCTCATTGCACTTATTTGTTTGATCGAAAGTTTTGCTCGTTTCATAATTATTCCTCGATATTCTTTTATATTAAAAGGTTTCAGTTAAGTCAATTTCAGGTTCTCAATTACGATTGATCACAATGCTTGCCAAGAATGTACAAATCTCAATGCACAATATCAAGAATCTCTAGCTGGAAGGAGTTGTCAGACAGTGTGAGAGCTATTTAAAAAGAATTGTCATTCTGATCCCGCCGAAGGCGGGAGAAGAATCTGAAACAAAATTGAGACTCTTCGTCCCGTCAAAGACGGGACTCAGAGTGACAAATAAAAGGGGGGAGATGTTTTTTGCTTATGCTACACACCCCCTTCTCCCATCTCGCCGGGGTTGAGCTATGGTAGATGGGATTTATTGACCCTTACCCTGTAATCCCCGCATAGTATCGGCGGGCAGGCATCTCCCCATTGTGGAGAGGGATGGATTGGCTGAGGATTTTTGGAATTGAGCTTGACAATATGAAGAACTTTTAATAACTTGCCATAACATTAAATTAGAGGAATGAAAAGCGGATACATTATTGGGAAGAACCTACAGATAAGAATGGATTTTGTAAGTGAGGACAGAGTTCAACCCATCGCGAAAAATAATAATAAAGAATAACGCTCCCGAAGAGATTTTTGGAAAGAGAAGAAATTTTGAGGATATCACAATTTGCGACACCCTTGAAATACTCTTAGGCAGTATATAGAATACAATCAGAAAAGGAAATTGAAAATGGATTACATCGATTTTAAGAAAGAGCATATTCTTTGGATCGCGAATGAGATACACTCTAAATATACAGCAGACCCCAAAAATAATATTAACGAGCTGCGACGGATCATTGAGCCATGGTTAACTGCTGTTTTTCAAAGTGAGCATTTGGCATTATTGACAGGTACAGGCTTGACGACAGCTGTTTGCAAGCTTGCCACGGGCAACGATCCAAAAAGTATGGCTCGCATTGAATTCGATAGCTATAAAGATCCAATAAAAACTAATGCCGACAATCAAGCAAAAGAAATGGGCAGAGGGAATGCTAATTTTGAGGATGATTTTCGCGTTGCTATTGAATTACTCAAGGGATTGCTAATTCTAAATAAATCTCAATCAACATCTCTCAAGGATGAACTCAATGTACATTTGATAACTCTGATAAAAGAATTGTTGCAAAATGAGTCCAACATACTAACGTCAAGTAATTATGAAGTTGCGATTAAAACGCTTAAACGTTTTCTAATAAGTTTTGCAAGCCGTACCGCTACAAGGGATCGTCTACAGATATTTACAACGAACTATGATAGATTTATTGAATATGCACTTGATCTAGCAAGTATCTTTACAATTGATCGCTTTGTTGGTAAGATAAAACCCATATTCAGAACTAATAAGGTGGAATTAGATTATCATTACAATCCACCAGGAATTCGAGGTGAACCTCGTTACGTCGAAGGTGTTGTACGATATACAAAGCTTCATGGATCTCTCGATTGGAAGATGGATGGAAAAATTATATCAAGAGTACCACTTCAATTTGGACCCGATAAAAAGACAACAGATGAAATTAAAAATCCACTTGATACGACAGTTATTTTTCCCAATTCGGCAAAAGGAATAGAAACCGTCTTTTATCCATATTCGGAATTATTCCGAGATTTTTCGGCCGCAATTTGCAGACCGAATTCTGTCTTGGTAACATACGGCTATGGCTTCGGCGATTCACATATCAACCAAATTATTCATGATATGCTCACAACTCCGTCAACGCATCTTGTTATCATCTCTTATGGACATGCGGATGATCGTTTAACTAATTTTATTAAAAGTTGTAATCCATCACAGTTGACACTATTGATTGGAAATCACTTTGCTGATTTTACGACACTGGTTGATAACTATTTGCCAAAGGCAGCCATAGATAGAATTACTGAGAGGAAGCATAAGATTGATGAAAAAAGAGGCGAAAAACAGAACTTAAATGTGAAAGAGGAAGAATCATGAGCAATGAATTTGATTACGTTAGGAATCAGGTCATTGGTACAGTTGAATATGTTTCTCCTAGGGAAATAAAAATTCTCTTAGATATTTATGCTCCACAAAATACGGCAATTAACACCGGTCAACCAACTCTTTTCCCAAAAGTAAATGGCTTTATTCTGATTCCAAATGAAGCGGGTGCGCTTATTGGAATGATATCATGGATTGGAATAGAATATTCACGATATCCACAACGACAGGGTTATAAAGATTATGATTTAATTGATTTGCCTTTTCCTTTGCGTAAGCTTTCATTAAGTCCTCTTGGGATATTGAAGGAAACAAAGGGGACTTTTGAAATTGAAAGAGGAGTTTACAGTTATCCGTCAGTTGGTGATATTGCAATAATACCGGATCAAGATCAATTACGTGCGATAGTTCAAAATAAGGATGAAAATGCTCGAGTCAAAATAGGCGTTTCTCCGCTTGCAGCAAACGCCCCAGTTTTTGTAAATCCTGATAGAGTATTCGGGCGACATATTGCGATTCTTGGAAATACTGGCAGTGGTAAATCCTGTTCGGTCGCTGGACTTGTGCGATGGTCACTTGAAACAGCACAAAAAGAAATTGAAGATGGCAAGAATTGTAATGCTCGCTTTATTGTACTAGATCCTAACGGTGAATACACGAATTCGTTTGATGGATTATGTGACATAAAGAAGTTTCAAGTCAAGCTTGGTTCAGAATCTTCCGTAGCTGAACAACTTAAGGTGCCTGTTTGGATGTGGAATAGTTATGAATGGAGTTCTATTGCACAAGCAAGTGTTAGGACGCAAAGACCTTTGCTTCGACGTGCTCTTCGTGAATTACGTGCAGGATCCGACAGTTCATATTCTGAAGAAATCAATTCTTTGAGAAGGTATTATTCTAGCTGTGCGATAGAATTAATGAATGATCTTCATCTAGGTGCACCAGCTTTCAAGGGAAAACCGGGAAAGAATGACTTTGGAAAAAAGTTAAAGAGTATTTCAGATGATGCGTTAAAAGATTCGGGAGAAAAATATTCTGTTACAGTATTGAATGAGCGTTTAACTAAATTAGCCAATGAATTATTATCACTCTCAAATAAAAAACACAAAATATTCTTAAATGATAAAAAAGAAGAGATTGAATATTATGATGATTTCACAAAAGATGAAGTAGTGAAATCTGTCGCTTATATTGAAGGATTTTTAGCAACTATAGGTGGCATAATTGCATACGAAGGTCCTGATGAAGATAATCCAATATATTTCAAAGACGAAGATTTTATAAGTCATCTAGAAAGACTATCAAAAGAATCAAGTGCTTCGCAGTTCATGGATTTTTTTTAATGCGTGTTAGAACAATCATATCTGATGTTCGGATGTCATCAGTTATAGGCGCAAAAGATGAAAAGGATATCAGCCTGCAGGAATGGCTCGAAGCATATATAGGGCATGGAAAATCAGCAAAAGGAGAAATTTCTATAATAGACCTTTCCCTCGTTCCACCTGATATACTATTTATTGTAGTCTCCGTAATTAGTCGAATTATTTTTGAGGCATTACAAAGATACCGAAGACAAGAAAATAAAGTTTTACCGACTACCCTTGTGGTTGAAGAAGCGCACAATTTTATCAAACGTTATGATAACGATGTAGAAGAAATTAGTGCGACAAAATTGTGTAGCCAATCTTTTGAAAGGATTGCAAAGGAAGGGAGAAAATTCGGGCTTGGTCTTGTTCTTTCTTCTCAAAGACCATCTGAATTATCGCAAACTGTTCTTTCTCAATGCAATACTTTCTTATTACACCGATTAGTAAACGACAGAGACCAAGAGATGGTGAAGAAATTGGTGCCTGACAATCTTGGTAGTATTCTAAATGAGCTGCCAATATTGCCTACAAGAAAAGCAGTTTTATTGGGATGGGCTGCACCGATTCCTATACTTGTTGAGATTAGTGAAATACCCGATGAACAACGTCCCCAATCAAAAGATCCTGCCTATTGGGATGTTTGGACAGGAAAAGAGGAAAGGAAAGTTGATTGGAAAAAAATTACTGATGAATGGCAAGGGATTACTTCCAAAAGCAATGAAGGTGAATCAAAGAATGCCAAAAAGTAAATTTTATTTATGGCATCAGGAAACAATTGCTTTTTGAAAATATTAACTCTCAAAATATCAATTCTAATCAGAATATTTGAAGAGATATTCATATGAAACGTACCCTATTACTATTAATGTTATCATTCTCAATACTTTGTTCACTCGATGCTTAAGTAAACGTAAGTGAAGCATTTCAAAAAACAATCAAGAAGATCGCAAAGGAACAAGACATAAACCGATAAATTGGTTAATAAATATTTTTAAATTAATTATTACACCACAATGAATTGTGGTGCTACGATTAATCATAACACCATGATTAACCATAGCATCACGATTAACCATAACACCATGATTAACCATAGCACTGATCTTCCCCCTAATTTTCGGACAGAGAGAAAAGCCAGTATATTAGAGAAAAGGAGAAGTCCGAAATGGAAGCAGAACAAGTCAGAAGAAGAAGAT
>JAGVIE010000050.1 GCA_020056225.1 Bacteroidota bacterium | reverse complement strand
TCTTCTTCTTCTGACTTGTTCTGCTTCCATTTCGGACTTCTCCTTTTCTCTAATATACTGGCTTTTCTCTCTGTCCGAAAATTAGGGGGAAGATCAATGTACCTATTTAAATATCTCTAGCCCGCTTGTAGGTTGGTGTAACTTCATAAGAACGTGGTACGCAACCAGATTCAGGTCATATACATAACCGTCACTTTGCAACCTTCTCCCAACCGATTTTTGAAAGATGAGTATAGAGAATACTCGCCGCTACCACCGCAATCAGAAAAAACATCAACGCTGTAGTCACATCTCCCAATAATAATTTCCCAAGTCCAAATAATACATTATAAACGAGCACCACTCCCGCAAGCCAATCGATAATCAGCTTGCCGTAACCGGTATCCTGTTTTACTTCCGGAATTTGGTTGGCAACCGGCTTCCACCATCCTCCCGGATGTATGCGGGCGAAAAAACTCTTGAGCGTTTCAACGTCAGTCGGCTTTGTAAGGAATGTTACGACGAGCCATATAACTGTGGTGAATCCGACAATTATGAAAAGCGAATCGGGGAATTGAATATCGGTAAAGAACTTAACGTATCCGTAAGCGAAAAACGGCGCTATCATTGCTGAAATCTCAGACCAGGCGTTGATCCTCCACCAAAACCATCGCAGAATCAAGACCAAACCGAGCCCCGCGCCGGCTTCAATAATAAACGACCATGCGCCCGATATTGTTGTAATGATAAGCGTCATACCGAGTGAGAGAATCATCATTAACACGGTAGATAATCTGGAAATCTTCACATAATGTTTCTCGTCTTTTTCCTTTGCCATGAAGCGACGGTAAAAATCGTTCATTATATATGATGTTCCCCAGTTGAGTTGCGTTGCGATTGTCGACATATACGCGGCAAAGAAAGATGCCACAAGTAAGCCCTTCAATCCTATCGGAAGATGATCGCGCATAGCATAAACGTAACCAAGTCGTTTCTCTTCAGAACCTAATTCTGGATAAAGAACCAGCGATGCTAAGCCAACAATTATCCAGGGCCAGGGGCGAATACAATAATGTGCTATCGTAAACCAGAGTGTTGCAAAAAGAGAATGTTTCTCATCCTTTGCGGACATCATCCGCTGTGCCACATAGCCGCCTCCGCCCGGTTCAGCGCCCGGATACCAGCACGCCCACCATTGTACACCGATGAATGCGAGAAAAGACGAAACACTTAAAGCAAGCGCGCCTCCGATATTAACCGCTGAATCTCCGATGTGAGGAGTAAAGCGTAATGTCCATGCAGGAAGTTTTTCGATCAGTCCCGACATCCCTCCTATCTCCGGTAAAGCAAGAACGACGACTGCAAGTACGATACATCCAGCCATCGCTATTGCAAATTGGAACGCATCCGTCACCGCCACACCCCACAAACCCGACATCGCCGAATATCCTGCTGTAAGCAGCATTGCGAGAGCAATGTAAATCATAACTTGATTATGAGGAATATCGAACATTCCTTCAAGAATAGAAGCCATTGCGAGATTCACCCAACCAATGATGACAGAATTGATAAACAAGCCGAGATAGAGCGAGCGGAAACCGCGTAGAAATGCCGCAGGTTTTCCTGAATACCGCAGTTCGGCGAACTCAACGTCTGTCATAATTCCTGCTCGTCGCCAGAGTCGGGCGAAGAAAAACACGGTTAACATTCCGCCAAAAACAAAATTCCACCATAACCAGTTGCCTGCGATACCGTTCTTTGCAACAAGTTCGGTAACTGCAAGAGGCGTATCGGCAGCGAATGTTGTTGCAACCATCGAAGTGCCCGCCAGCCACCAAGGGAGATTGCGGCCTGACAGAAAGAAATCTTTCATGCTTCCGCTTGCCCGTTTTGAATAGTAAACACCGACCGCCGCGCTGATGATGAAATAAAAAAGTATGATGAGCCAATCGAGTAGTGACATTTTAGATCTCGGATTTGTGTGTGATTATCTTCGAGCTTATGTTACCGACTAATATTGTCGCGATGCATCCGATCAATGTGTGCCATGTCCAGTCTATCTTCGTGTAGTAAAGAACCGCAATCATAGTTAAAAGACCTGCGACGAACCCTACGAAAGCATCACGCTGATTAGTTCTCTTGAAGATTAGTCCCAGAAAGAATGTTCCAAGCAAACCTCCGTAGGTAAACGAGGCAATCTTCAGACCGAGTTCGACAACCGGATTTTTATTATCGGTAAATATCATCGCCCCGCCGATAAGAATAAATCCCCACAGAAGCGTAAACACCTTCGACCATCTGAGTTCGCTTTTCGGATCGAGTGATTTGCCTTTCGCTGTCAACTTGAATAAATCAAGATATGTGGACGACGCGAGAGAACTGATAGATGATGAAAGACTGCCCATCGCAGATGCGAAAACACCGGCAATCACAAGCCCCGCAAGACCTGTCGGCAGGTTTTCGACGATGAACTTTGGAAAGATTTCATCAGACGAATTCAAGCCAAGCTGATCGAACGGCACGCCATTATAGAATGCATAAAGGCATAAACCGAGTATTAAAAAAAATGCAAATTGGAGAACAATCACTACCGCATCCAGCATCAATGCACGCTGGCTGTCCCACCGGGACTTACAACCCAGCAATCTTTGTACAAGAAGTTGATCGGTACCGTGAGATGCCATTGTAAGAAATGTACCTCCGAGCAATCCGCCGAGAAGAGTATATGGAGAAGAAAGAAAACCAATTATACCGGTCCCCCATGACAGGTTGAAAATTTCAAACTTATTTTGCCCGTTTGCTGTGGCATATAAAATAACATCATTCCATCCATTTGGTAAAGAATTCAGAATGATTATCATCGAGGCAACGGCACCGCTGAGGTAAATAAACAACTGAACGACATCCATGGCAACTACAGCTTTCAATCCTCCAAGGTAAGTATAAACTAAAGTAAAGATACCGATAATGAGAATACTTGTAGTGTAATCGAATCCGGTAATGATGTGTACTGGAATAGCGGTAGCAAACAGCCGGACTCCCGAAGCTAGCACTCTAGTTATGATAAAAACAGCAGAGCTGAATTTTCGGAGCGATATGCCGAACCGCTTGCCGATAAAATCATAGGCGGTTTCTAAATCTCCCTTGTAGTAAGCCGGAATGAAAATAATGCTCACAAGCAATCTGCCGATAAAATATCCGATTGCAATTTGAAGAAAATGAAGGTTACTTTTGTATGCAAGCCCCGGTATGCTGATGAATGTAAGTGTGCTTGTTTCGCTTGCAACAATGGAAAACCCGACCGACCACCACGACATCGCTTTCCCACCGAGGAAATAATCCCTGGAGGTTTTTTGTCTGCCGGATATAAAAGACCCGATGATCGTTACTCCGAGCAGGTAAAATACAACGATCAGATAATCGAGGATGGAAAAACCCATCGGGTTCTCAGACGAGGCGAGATGAGAATGGCGTACTCAGCAACGACAATTTACGCTTTGAGAGCATCCTCAACTTTTTTGTTGATTGTAAAGAGACGATCGAGTTGTGTAATTTTCATCAGATCCAAAACTTTCTCATGGACGTGCACAAGATGCACACTGCCGCCGTGTGCGCGCATAGTGCGGTCGGCGATTAACAATGCGCTCAATCCGCTGCTGTCGCAAAACTGTACTTCGGTCATATCGATAATAAGCTTTGCAGCAGTTTTCGGTTTGCAGAGAATGAGAAACTCAGCTTTCAATTCCGGAGCTACGGTAGAATCGAGTTTTCTGCCGCGAAGTTTCAGAACCGTCGCTTTACCATTTTTTGATGTATCAAACTTCATTATTTCCCCAAGAAGATTTCCTAGAACATCGAAAGACATTCAGCAAATTTATCGTAAAGCGCCTGCGGTGTTCTTTGTTTGTTAAGATTTAATGTAACATTGTAGAAGAAATCCGAGACCTGGCTCGAAAATCCGACACGCGCCTTCGCACGTGACGCTTTGCAAATATACGCAGTATGCAGGACGAAATCAAGATTTAGATCAATTGCGACATCAAATTCTTTAGTGAAAACGCGCTGTAATACGGCTTTTGTCGGCAGCGAAAATTTATTGATATCCGCCGGATCGAATCTGACAACTTCACACTTCGGAAAGTTCGCCAACGCTGTTTCTCTTGTGCTGTTATGAACGATAGTAATATGGATTTTCGACATTCTTTCACGAAAATTCCTGAGCGCGTTTCCCGCGATAATTGCATCTTCATAACCTACAGGCATTGTAATGAGAATATTATGCGCACCGCGGAAAAAATCCGTCAACGGCTGCACCTGATCGAAATCGTTTCTGAATTGAAACTTTGCAAACTGCAATCCTATATATGCTAATGCACTCTCGAACATTCAACATCCTTTTCTATTTTTTAATAATGGAGAAGAATTTATCTTCATCCCATAATTCTATACCTAACTTTTTTGCTTTATCGAGCTTCGAGCCGGCATCTTTGCCTACTACCAATATATCAATATTTTTGGAAACAGTTGATACGACCATACCCCCCTGTTTTTCGATTAACTCTTTAACTTCATCCCGAGTCATAGATGATAGAGTTCCTGTAATAACGAACGATTTCCCTGATAATTGACCGCTTATTTTTTTCTTATCGGTATGGAGATTTAAACTCACTTTTTTCAGCCGTTCAATTATTTTTCGGTTGTGGGATTCGCTGAAAAACCGCTCGATACTCTCTGCGATTTTCGGCCCGATTTCATGAATAGTCTGCAACTCCTCATCAGAACTATCAATCAATTTATCAATAGAAGAGAAATGATCTGTGAGAACTTGTGCAACTGTAATACCGACATGTCGAATGCCAAGTGAGAATAGAACACGATGGAACGGGCGCTTTTTGCTTTCTTCGATTCCATCCAATAAATTCTTGACACTCTTATCGCCCCATCGTTCAAGCTCTGCCAATTCCTTCCGATATTTATTGAGTTCATATAAATCTGCAATATTCAGAACAAAATTATTAGTTACCAGCCGATTGACAATTGCTTCCCCTAATCCATCGATGTCCATCGCTCCGCGCGATGCCCAATGCTCTATCCGTCCCCGAATTTGTTTAGGGCACTCGCTATTTTCACAATAATAATTTGCTTCATCTTCTAAGCGCACGAGATTCGAGCCGCATTCCGGACATTTTGCGGGAAAGATGAACGGTTTAGATATTTTCAATCTTTTCTCGGCAACCACAGATGTTACTTTCGGAATAACATCACCACCTCGCTCAACAATAACCGTGTCACCGATTCGTATGTCTTTCTCCCGAATGTAGTCTTCATTGTAGAGAGAAGCGCGGCTTACTGTAGTTCCGCCAATAGAGACCGGTTCGAGATCGGCAACAGGAGTGATAGTTCCTGTACGACCAACTTGTATTCGGATGTTTTTCAGTTTTGTTTCTGCTTTTCTCGCTGTGAATTTACAAGCAATTGCCCAGCGCGGACTTTTTGCAATTGCGCCCAGCATCTCTTGCTGTTTGAGTAAATCGATCTTCACTACAACACCGTCGATATCGAAAGCCAGTGTATCGCGTTTCGCTTCCCATTCTTTCCAGAACTCAATTACATCGTCGATATTATCAAACCGCTTCGCATTATTGTCAACTAAGAATCCTAATTTCTTAAGACTATGTAGATTCTCATAATGAGATTTCAAATTTTCTTTCGGAGAATGAAGCGAATAGCCATAAAATTTTATCGGACGGGATGCAACGATTTTTGGATCTTGAAGTTTCAATGTACCGGCTACTGAATTTCTGGGGTTAGCGAATCTCTTTTCACCTGCAAGTTCTTTCAGTTCATTCATCCGCTGAAAATCCTTGCGGTTCATGATCACCTCTCCGCGTACTTCACAATCCGGCATCTGTACCTTTACGTTGTTCAGTCGCAATGGAATAGAGCGTATGGTTTTTACATTTTGGGTAATATCATCACCCTGTATTCCATCACCGCGTGTTACGCCGATCGATAGTAAACCATCTTTATATCGAAGAGCGAGCGAAACACCGTCGAACTTCAACTCGCAAACATATTCAAATCGTTCCTGCGGTATCAGCGATCTTACCCTTCGGTCAAATTCCCGGATTTCATCCTCAGAGTATGTATTCGAAAGACTCAACATCGGTAAAGAATGAGTAACCGCGGAAAATTCTCTCGTTGGCTCGCCGCCGACACGCTGTGTAGGTGAATCAGGGGTTACGAGTTCGGGATACTCTGTCTCATAATCCTGAAGTTCGCGCATAAGTTTATCATAATCGAAATCGGATATTTCCGGTTCCGCAAGTACGTAATAAAGATAGTCATGCCGGTGAATATCTTTCCGGAGCTTCTCAATTTTCTGAATTATAGCGCGATCAACAGATTTCATTGAAGTATGTTTTATGGAAATTTCGTCTTAAGTTTAGTTAGTACATCCCGACTGATTATCACATTCTTCATCGGGCGTTTGATGATACTAAGTGGACCGAGTCTTTGTCCGTTCAAAGTAAAAGAAATTCCCGATGCATCACCCAGAGAAACAAGGAAAGATTTTTTTGCTTTCCATTGTTTTCTATGAAATTTCGGAATGGTATATTCAATTGATGGAGCATCATCGAGGGCAATCCGGACCCAGACACTTTCACTCGCTACACCGTCGAGGATAAGAGTATCTTCCCGAACAAAAGCAGTAAATTTTGAAATAGAATCCGACGGATTCGATGCGAGTTTAATCTTTTGCTCCTGTTCTTTAATAACCTCGGAGAATGAGATTTCCTGTACCGATTGCTTCGTATTTTCCCGATGCAATAAATAAATGGAGCCGACAAAACCGACAAGAACAAAAAGAAAAATCACAAATAAAACCTTAAACCGAGACCCTGTCGAGTTGGGTATTTTTGCAGCCGAAAGATTTCGATCAACCTTTTCTAAAATTTGCTTACCATCACTGCCGAATTGAGCGGATTCTAACTCCCTCAATAGATCTGCACTATTGAGTCCAACTTCACGTGCATAATCGGCTATGAAAGCCCTCAAGTATGTGATTGGAACCTGTGGAACTGAACCCTTATCTATATCAGATAGGAATTTTACATCGATCCGAGTTGCAACAGCTATATCATCGATCGATCGATTCTGCGCTTCACGTGCTATACGTAATTTGTCGCCGATTGTCTTCATAATAAATTATTCCGATATACTATCTACAACCCAAATTGCCTGTTAACCGATATGCTGAGTTTGTCTTGGTTTTGAATCGAGTATAGTGCGGACTTTATGCGCCATATCTTCCAACTCGTAAGGCTTCTGAATGAAACCATCGATATCCTGGATAAACTTTCCATCATCAAGCATTGTTGCGCTGTATCCGCTGCATACGAGAACTTTTAGCGCACGGTAACTTTGTTTAATATAATCGAACGTTGCCCGCCCGCCCATTCGCGGCATATTCATATCTAAAATTACCAGATCATATGGCTTGTCCGACGATCCGAGTTTTTCCATAGCTTCCCTTCCATTATGCGCGATCTCAATTTTATATCCCAGTTCACTGAGGATATCTGAACCAATCTCACCGACTGAAATCTCGTCTTCAATCAGCAATATCCGCTCTGTACCGCCGACAAGATTCGATTGGCTGCCGGATTGTTCTTCCGAAAGGTGTTGGTCTACAACACTAGGTAAATAAATAGTGAAGATGGTGCCGCTGTCTACCTCACTGCTGACATTTATGAATCCATTATGACTTTTTACAACGCCATATACGACAGACAATCCCAGTCCGGTTCCTTTACCCTGCTCCTTCGTCGTGAAAAACGGCTCGAATATCCTGTTGATAATTCCATGTGGAATTCCAATTCCTGAATCTGCGACAGAAATCATTGTATACAATCCCGAAATTCCATCTGTAACTTGTTGTGCTTGTTTAGCATCAATGTTCATTCTCTGGCAATTGATCACCAGTACACCTCCATTCGGCATTGCATCTCTTGCATTGAGACAAAGATTCAAAAGTGTTTGCTGCAATTGTCCTTCGTCTCCTTCAACAATCACGGGGTCCGGTGATAAATTGTATTTAATATGGATTGTACGCGGAGTAGTTACCTCAAATAATTTAATCGTTTGATCGATTATGGTATTAAGGTTGACCCGAGTTACATGCGGATTACTTTTCCGTGAGAAAGTAAGCAGCTGGCGTGTTACAGCCGCTCCGCGGCGCGATGTAGTTTCAATAAGGTCGACATATTTCAGTAATCGCTGATTATCTACAACTCTTCGGCGCATAATAGATGCTGATCCTAATATCGCAGTCAGAATATTGTTAAAATCGTGCGCAATCCCGCCAGCCAGATTTCCTATGCTGTCTATCTTCTGTGCCTGAAGAATTTTTTCCTCCATTTTTTTCTTTTCGGTTATATCACGCAACACCATCCTGGCAATGGAGGGTTTTCCTTTGATATCGTACACCAGGGATGTATTGACACTTACATCTATGAGGGTCCCATCATTGCGCTGTATCTGCTCCTCTAATCCTTTCAACTCCATACCCTGAACAAAAATTTTATTTAAATTTATCTCAACATGTTTTTGCTGGTTTACCGGATAAAGATTAACCAATAGTCCGCCAAGTATTTTTTCTTTCGGCATTCCCAACAATTGACATTCGGTTTGATTACAGCTTACCACGATGCCATTTTTATCAACACTGTGATACATATCGGGAGAATTTTCGTAAAGGTCAGCATACAAGCGTTCAGATTCCTTTACCTGTTCAAACAGATACGCATTATTCAATGCCATGCTGATCTGATTCCCGAAAGCCTGAATCACGGGAATTTTTTTCGCCCTGAATTTTCCTGCGTCTTTACTGCCGATAACCAAGACACCCGCAAATTCTCCACCCCTGACAAGAGAGATGGATGCGACGCTTCTAATGTTCTCGCTTTTGAATTCTACGGTTGTAGCTGATGCAATATTACGGTGATCAGCATGATAGATACCCGGAACATGTATCCACTCGAGCGCTGCATCGCTGATTTTACAATCTTCCTGAAAAAATTTCGCATGAGTTCCGTAAACATGTTTAAGGTTTAAAGTCTGGTTCTCTTGTATATATATCCAGCCGGAATCGGCATTCATTAGCTGCATAACTTTAACCAGAGCGGATTGAAGAACTGCATTCAAATCGACTGAATAATTAACCGCTTCTGCGATTGTATTTAACTCGAGGAGTTCCCTGCGTTGCGCCTCGAGACTTCTTCCATACTTGAGAGAGAAGAAAATACTGACATACCCAAACACACCAACAATGATGACACTGGTAAAATCGAGAGTGTTGAAACTCTCGCCCGACACTAAGCGGGTGGTTATCATTGTAACCATAGCGACAACCACCGCCGTAGAAGCGACAACTTGCGCCTGTTCAACAAGCCCCATGGACTTGAAAAACAGCCGAATCCCTATCAAAAAATTCTTTAATATCGACATGCTGAGTAAAATGTAAGAAGAAAAGAATTGAGTATCAATTCTTAAATGGCAAGAAGTTATTCAGATAATCTTAGTACGGCTTTCGGTATCGAGTATCTATAAAATGCAAAAGCCGTGTTCACCACACGGCTTATTTTGTCGGAACGGCGGGATTTGAACCCGCGACCCCTTGCACCCCAAGCAAGTGCGCTAGCCGGGCTGCGCCACGTTCCGAATAAACTTAATATTTAAAAGATCGCTCGTTATGTCCCGCCTTCGGCGGGATTCTCAATTTGAATTAGAATTGATCTTCTTTAACTTATGTCAGTTTAACTAACAATTCTTCAAGAAACATTTTTATCTCAACCAAATCGTTTCGCATTCTATTTTCCGGCACCTTGGCACCTTCCGCCGATGACTGAACTCCGGCGGTTTGTTGGGTTTCAGAGATCAGTTCTAACTGCTCTCCGGTTTCCGTATCTGGTAAATATGACGCTAAAACTTGCTTGGCGCCTTCGATAGTATATCTCTCTTCGCGGAGCAATTTACGAATGAACAGAATCATCTTAATATCACGGTTCGTATAAATACGATTACCAGCCCGGTTTTTTGACGGATTAAGCTGTTCAAATTCCGATTCCCAATATCGAAGCACATACTGTTCGAGATCGGTTATTTTACTGACTTCACTGATCGAATAATATAATTTTTTGATGCCAAGCTGCTTCATTTTACTCCTCGCTTCAGAGTGTTTCTTGATGATTTATGATATAAACATACGGAAATTATTTGCGAAATTCAACCGTACTGATATCGGTCATTCTTCTTCAATGACGGCGAATGCGATAACAACATTCTCAGAATGTGAGATTGATATGTGAATTCTTTTTCCCGCTAATATTTTCTTGATATTTCCATCCAGAATTACGGAAGGTTTCCCCGCCGCATCATTTTCAACCTCCACATCTTTCCATCTGAACCCGCCACTCCAGCCCGTGGAAATTGCTTTTGACATAGCTTCTTTCACGGCGAACCGTGCCGCGAAATGCTGAGCCTGATTTTTCTTCGATTGTGAATATGCAAATTCCCTTTCGGTAAAAACTTTATGTAGAAATATATCTCCCCAATTATCGATCGCTTGCTGAAAGCGCGAAATTTCTACAACATCTACCCCAATACCTTTAATCATTCGAGGCTGATCCTATACCGTTTTCTTGTTCAATAATCTTAATTAACTCTTTAATATCGTTCACTTCATAGTCGGCATGTGTTTCTATTGTTCCGAATGTATCACCATACCGGGCAAATACGGTTTTCATTCCGATGTTTCCGGCGCCTATCATATCGCGTTCCGCCCAATCACCAACCATAAGAGCGTTTTCTGGGCGAACAGCTAGAAGTTCCAGTGCTTTACGGAATGGACCCGGATTTGGTTTGCGCTCGCCGGTATCATCGAATGTAACTACAGCATGAAATATATGATGAAAATTCAGATAGCACAACCGCAGCCATGCCTCGCGCGCGGGCGCATCTGAAACAACTGCAAGCTTCAATCCACGTTTTAAAAGTTCCATCAACGTTAAATAAACATGCGGGTATGGAACAAGCGCCGCTTCACGCGCCCGACGGTAAGAAATAATTCCGGCTGAAAGAATTTTATAATCGACCTTATTGAACACATCGTAGAGAAGCTGATCGAAGACATTCTGGAATTCAATTCCCCGTTCTTTGTAGATAGCGTCTATGCGCGACTTGATATCATCTGGAGAGAAGTTCAATCCGGCATCGATCATTGCATGAATTGCAGCGTCTATAGCTTGACGTTTCATCGCCATGAAATCGACGAGAGTATTGTCCAGATCGAATATTACTGCCCGGATCATTGTGTCTTATTCGCCTTTGCTATCTTCGCGATTTCATCTTCAATGAATGCGCGTAGGTTGGGTTTAATGTACATTGTTTCGATCCCGAAATCGTATAACGCAACTGCCAGAGCAGACGCTTTTCGTGAATCGAGCAACCGTTTATTGATCACTAAAACTTTCTGATCTTTAAGGATGCAATAGCCTCCTTCAAAATCACCTTTTTCATAACGGATAGTGAGGTCCAACTGGCGTGCAAGCTCTTCGAGTTCGCTGACAAGTGAAGCGTAATTCATTCACGTTTCGATAAATGTAGAAAAACTATTTTATTCCTTTTCAATATCTGATCAAGAATAACGATTTCCGGGGAGAAAATCAAACTTCTTCATCGTTTTGAAAGCTCACTCTGTACGGAATCTAATTTAGCTCTAATAAATATATTCCCCGGATCTACAAATAACGCTTGATTGTAGATTCGATTTGACATCCGAAGGTTTGACTTCCGTTCGAACATCTGAGCCATCAGAATATAAGCATTAAGATTCTTCGGGTCGTCTCTTAAGGCTTTCTCAGCTTCATCTATCGCTTCCTCATTCAACTCGATCAATTTGTATTGCACACCTATTGTCCGATGAAGACTGCTCCGATCTGCAGGAGATTGTGCTGATTGAAGTGAATCTCCCATAACAAAAATATTTTTGAAAGCCTTAACTACAGCGTTGGATGAATCCAATTTTAGCAGGATGGATAGATACTGTTTAGCTTTGACCGTGTCGCCGTTCTGCAAATTAAAATGTAATCCCCAGAGGAAACCCATTAGATACGTACTATCAGACAAACCGAAGTTTAAGTCCATTATACTTGCGGCGCGTTTATAATATCCGATCTTCCAATAAAGTGAGGCGACATTATAAGCTCCGACAGCCCTGCC
Source organism: Bacteroidota bacterium (assembly GCA_020056225.1). Classification (GTDB taxonomy): domain Bacteria; phylum Bacteroidota; class Ignavibacteria; order UBA10030; family SZUA-254; genus JAGVIE01. The sequence continues at coordinate 100,104 of JAGVIE010000050.1, read as the reverse complement.
CGGCTGGAATGTTTCGGTTTGAGCTTTCGCCAGCAATCTCATTGCTTGAATCTGCATGCGCGCATTCCCAACATAACCCAATGATTGCGGAAGCGTAAAAAGTTTTTCATAATATTTTCCGGCAGTCACCGAGTCGCCCATCATCGCATATGCAACTATAGTCTGGTAATATATCTCCGGAAGCGTTGAATCGATTGCCAATGCTTTTTTAAACAATCGTGATGCGTCGGCATAATGTTCATCCATTAATTCCATCCGCCCCCGGCGCAAGAGTTGAGTGGCGCTGACCGTATCAATCTGAACCATTGCGGATGTATCCGGCGGCAAGTGCTCTCGTAATTTCGATCTTACTTTCATGAGATGCAGGTTTGCTACGCTGTATACCGGCTCAAACGTGATTCTCCTGGATTCCATCATGAAGAATTCAAAAATCTTAAAATCTTCTCTACGGATTGTTGTCAGAACATAGTCGACGTGATTATCACGCAATAAGGTTTCAAAAGTCGGCAGTACAGCGGTTTGATCTAATTCCAGTACTTTGCGATTTCCCACTACAGTTGAAAGTTCTTTTTGCGGACTCGCGAGCACGGCTGTATCGGGCAGATTTTCACAGATCCATTTACCCATCAACGACCATGGTTGTGTGAACATCAACGGGTATGTTGGAAGCTTCCGTACGTGCTCGAAGAATTTTACAGGTGAATTGCGATACGCAAGATTTATTTTTAGAATCTCATAAATACCGCTCAGATTCGGCAGCATGAAAATCAAGACAGCTATAATCATGAATTTTGGTGAACTGTTTTCCCCGGCGAGCTTCATCTTCCCGGCTAACCATTTGATTGAAAGGATGCAGTAAAAGATAATCAATGGCAGTACAGGAAGCAGAAATCTTACATCGTGTGCCGGATAAAAGAAAATCAGACCTAAATAGAAGGCTCCGAAAAGAAGTCTTAATACAGATGTTCTTGATTTTTGAACGTCGAGATAGATTCCGAAAAGTATCAGCGGAATCGTCAGTGCAAGTACTGCAAATTTTCCGAATGTTCTGAACAAGACAGTTGCCGATTGATGAAACGCTGATGGATCGATATTCAGCCTGAATTGCTGAGACATGAATAGCGGATAGATCAACATCCCTGAGAACTGGAAAAAATATTCATTAGTTTTTTCCCACAAACGTATTGCTAACTCATTCAGTAGGGGCGCGTCAGGCGGTGTGAAAAAATGCTGTGTAATCAGGTTCATGTTGCCCCCCTGCATGTGAGGCGGTAACGGTCCTAACCAAACATTATTACGCAGATACCAGACACTCCAGAAAATTAAAGCGGATAAAGCGATAAGCGACGCGGTCTTCCGTTGTTTCACGTAAAAATAAAACACGAGAACTGCCATAACCAATGCTATGCCCGCTTCGCGCAGCATTACTACACCTGTCACCGAAGCGATGAGAGTGAAAACTTTTAGAGGCGTATTGACATCCGATGATGAATATTTTTCGGAAACTAAAAAAACAAGAAGCACCAAAGCTATAAAAGGCGCATCCGAGAGCACTTCGGTTGAATAGATAAGCAACAGTGGGTTGCTTGCCAGAATAATTGTACCGACTATGGCAGAAATTTTTCCTAAAATTTTATTCAACCAAAGATAGAATAAAATGACCAACACACATCCCCAGAGAAGGGTCCAAATCTTAACCGCGAATTGCGATAACGGAAAGATAAATTCAACGGGTGCGATCATAATAGGATAAAGCGGTGCCTGAATTACGAATCTTTCGGGTTCGGGTTGTGTGTCGTCTACAAATCCGTTTCCGTGTGCGATTGAATTTCCCCAAATCAAATATCTACTGCTGTCGGGATTAAGAATTGAAAGATCGTTCAGGCGCAGGAATCCGGCAGTCAAGAACACGATACAGATAATGATTATACCCGCATGTTCTCTAAAAAAGGATTTATTTATCATCAGGTTTTTCGGAAGTAAGATTATATTGAAGGGGCCGGAATATTGCAAGAACGATAATCGTATAGTAAGAAAGAATCGCTATCATCGGAACGCCGGAAAGCGCGCCTAATCGATGAATAAATAGTTTGCGGAATTCAACGAGATCATTCGAACCAAGAAAATCGAGGTACCACATTTTTAAATCGAGAATAATTGTATAAATTTCTACTGGCGTGAACATATAAAATAAAATCGCGCTCATCATCAGCCAGCCGTTTTTGCGCACCGATAGCTTCGTCGTTTTAAGCCAGAGAATTCCCACCAGCCATACTATACCATAAGCGATATCGATAACGATGGAACTTTGCGCAACCAGACTAAAAACCGTGCGTTCAACATACGGATGAATATTTGGTTTGAAGTCCAACGTACCCATCTGCAGCATATCAAATCCAACCATCGCGCGTATGTTAAGTCCGCCAAGCCAGACGATGGCGGCGGTAATCAGAATAACCGATGATATTTTCGAAATTTTTGTTTCCATATTAAAAAGTTTTCGAACTATTTTTTATATCCAGAGAATAATTTTTTATCCGGCTAAGCTCGTTCATCAATTCCAGTATTTTGTGCAGGTTGTGATGGGACGGCGCAAGAAAATCACTCTCGAAGTTCCTTTGAATGTTGTCCGGGGCACCTTCTATGATTCGCTTCAACAATTCAACCGATTTTTCAAGACTCTTTTGAAATTCAGCCGCCAGTTTGATGGTATCACTGCTATCGCCGCCGGCTCGCTTAAGGATTGAATGCGCGCTTGAGATGAATTTGCCCAAAAATATCAAGTCTTCAAATTCCTTTTCCATACTTTTATTTTGAGACTGCCTAATAATATCATTAAGCGCTGAACGATACATAAATTTCTTTTGAGCATACTCTTCCACAGCATCGAGGTATGCCTCGATATCCATCCTGGTGTTTTTATTCTCAATCTCACTCATTAATCGGCAAAATAATTGTAAACAATGAACCAAGACCGACCTGACTTTTTACACTTACCTTTCCGCCGTGGGCTTCCGTCACATGTTTCACTAAAGCCAATCCCAAACCTGAACCTTTTTCATTTACTAGAGGCACATTCTTCGCCTGATAAAATTTATTGAACAATTTACCCAGATCTGCCTCTGGTATTCCGACACCTGTATCCTGAACCTCGATCTTAATTGCACCCTTACCTGTTTTACTCGCCACTGTCCTATCGGTCTCTGTAATGTTGACTATAATCGATCCGCTATCGGGAGTATATTTCAGCGCGTTAGAAAGCAGGTTGCTGAATGCCTGGCTCATTCTTTCTTTGTCGATCATAAATTGCGGAACTTCGACTGCATTGAATATTAGATTTATCTGGCGTGTCTGTGCGATGAGCTGCGCTTCCTGAATTAATGGTGTCAACAGGTCGACTATATTAATTTTTTCAAAATTAAATTTCATCAAGCCTGCTTCCATTTTCGCAATATCCAGAAATGAATTAACGAAACTATTGATCCGGTTCGTTGCTTGATGAATCATTCCCACTGCATCACGCTGTCTTTGAGTCAACTGAGGACCATCTTTAGCATGAATGATGGAATAACAACCAGCCTTAATAACCTGCAACGGCGTTCTCATCTCGTGTGAGATCTCAGACATCATCTCCATTCGCATTTCATCGAGTTGTTTCAACTTATCGCTCATCATATTGAACGCGCGCGTGAGATCTGCAATCTCATCGTTCGAACTTACTACAACCGTTTCGTAACTTCCTTCACCGACCCTCTGCGTACCAGCTTGTAATGCCTGTATCGGCTTCGTCAAAGCTCTGGCAAGCAAAAAAGCGAATACACTTCCTATGGCAAGCGCTAGAAACAGGATTATACTTCCTGTTGTTACAGCGATGGACATTTTCTGATTGTATTTTTTCAAAGCGTTATTCAAGAGAGGCAGATATGTCTGATTGAGGATACCGATCTGCATCTTGACTGAATCGATCAATGGTTGTTTTATTTGCAGCGCCGTGAGAGCATTGTAAGCATGATTATTTTCTATATTAATTTTTTCACGCTGGATGAAGTTTTCATATTTACGATGCGATATAACGGAATTGTTCACGATTTCTTGAATTGCGGGAGATTGGCTGACGGCTAATAATGAATCAGCGGCTTTATTGAATAGCTTCGATGTGAGTATTAATTTCTGACCGTCAATTTCGTTTTTTGTTTCAAAATAATGGCGTGTCGCCTGTACCTCTGATTCGAAAACATTATCAAGATATTGGATTACGGGTAGAACACGGAACTCCGATTGATCTTCGGGTAATAACTGGAATAAGATCGTTAAACTGGCTACGACCATAAATAGAATAATAAATCCGAATCCTCCGAGTATTTTCGTGAATAGGGGAAACCTGGGACTCAATATTTTCAATTCTTTATTCAAGAGGTCAGCTTTATAGTCACATTAACGAGTTTTACGGAAATATTATATAGTCGTTAGTACGATAAACGGTCTTAAGATAGGCGAGAAAATTGAGAAAGTCAAATATTTTGTCGGAAGGCTTGTAATCTCTACATTACAAATGAGTCAAAAAACATACTGATTTATGTTGAATTTTATATTTTTCCTTTCTATATTCAATCCAACTATGAAGAGGTTTTAAATGGAAGATGTTCGAACAGCTTCGCTTGATAGCGTGCAGAAAGCACTGATCGATGATTTGCTACAACAAGCCGATAAACATATTCGCGGCGGAAGGTATCTTGCTGCGGATGAATTGCTGCAAAAAGTATTTGCATTCCATCCTGATAACAGCGTGGCTCGCTCTTACCAGGATCGCATCCAATTTCTCATTAAACAACTATCTCAAAGAGTCGGTTTGGAAACTGATATATACGATGAAATCAGGAAATACAGAGAGCTTCTCATTAAGCGAAAATCACACCAGATTAATTCATTTCTCAGCTCTGCTCAGAAATTTTTGGACGATGGCTCGTTCAGGAAAGCATCTGAACAGGCGAGTAAGGCATTAGCAATCGACCCCGACAACATTTATGCAAAAGCATTATTACAACGGCTCACCGAATTGCAACACACGCATGGATCCACAGTGGCAGAAACTGAGAGAGAATATAAATTCTGCTCAACACTGAGGGAATACTGGCGTAACGGCAAACCTTCTGGCGAGCAACTGGAAACACTGAAAGGGAAACAGAACGAATTAAAAATATCCGAAGGAAAACGGCTTGAACTTGAACGGGAGATAAAGAACGAATTATACAAAAATGCTCTGCAAAATATCTGGAATACAGGCGGGCTCTCGGCGTTTACATCCGAGACGATTGACACATTGAGAAACAATTTCGATATCTCACGGATCGATCATTCATATATTGAATCGTCGCTGCTTCGTGATTTTCGTAAAAACAAAATCAAAGGAAATATCCTTATCATGGATGATAATGATGAGTTATTGCTGGAGATGACCGGTAAACTACGATCGAATTTTTTTGCAGTAATTGCAGCAGGGACGCTGGACGAAGCGCTGGCATCGTTAAAAATCGTAACCCCCGGTATTATTATTTCTCAAATGAACTTTCCCTCCGGCCAGATGGGCTTCGAGTTGTATGAATTCATACGGTCAAAACGTTATATGAAACATATCCCGTTTATTTTTATGACACCTTCGCTTGACCGTACTACCCATCTCATCGGTAAACGACTCGGTGTGGATGAATTCATTCAAATACCTATCGATTATGAATTGCTAGTAGCAACACTCGATGGTATCCTGCATACAGGCATCGAGCACCATCCCGCACCTAAACAAAACGAACAGTTTCTCGCACAATCTTTCAGGCGTTAGATTATCTTCTGCTATCAGACTGAAAACAAAAAGGGCGAGTCAGGAGGCTCACCCATTTCTCAAATCTTCTGCATGTTGAAAGGTTACTTCCAGCTAAAATAGCTTAGCTCGAATAAATTCTCTATTCATTCTGGCGATATGCGAAACGGAAATCTTCTTGGGACATTCCTGCTCGCAAGCATATGTATTTGAACAGAGTCCGAAACCTTCACGATCCATTGTTTCAACCATCTTCTGAACACGCCGCTTCCTTTCGGGATCACCCTGAGGAAGAAGAGCTAATTGAGATACTTTTGCGCTCATAAAAAGCATTGCCGAAGAATTTTTACACGCAGCAACGCAAGCCCCGCACCCAATGCATGCCGCAGCATCCATCGCCTCCTCTGCATTAGCCTTAGGCACCGGTAAACTGCTTGCTTCCGGCGCGCTGCCAGTATCGACAGAAATATACCCGCCTGCCTGAATAATTCTTTCAAATGCAGTCCGGTCCACTACAAGGTCTTTAATTACCGGAAACGCTTTCGAATGCCACGGCTCGACTATTATCGTTCCGCCATCCTTGAAATGGCGCATACGAAGTTCACAAGTTGTTACACCGCGCTGGGGACCGTGTGCGCGACCATCGATATAAAGACCGCAGCTTCCGCAGATTCCTTCCCGGCAATCATGATCGAATGCGATAACGTCTTCACTTTTTTTAGCAAGATTGCGATTCACAGCATCGAGCATCTCGAGGAAGGACATATCGGGAGAAATATCCGTCACATTATACACCGCGAACTTTCCTTTAGAGTTCCGATCGTACTGCCGCCATATTTTTAGTTTAAAATTCATATGTCAATTCAAATTAAAATTGGAAAATTTCTTTTCATAAAATCATTTATAACTGCGGGTGGATGGTTTCACATACTCGAACGTAAGCGGTTCTTTGTTCAAATCCCATTTCAATCCGTTGCCTTTATATTCCCATGCCGCGACGTATGAATACTTATCGTCGTTGCGCTTCGCTTCACCATCTTCAGTTTGGTATTCTTCACGCAGGTGACCGCCGCATGATTCTTCGCGGTGGAGCGCGTCTGTAACCATCAATTCTGCGATCTCGAAATAATCTAATGCGCGAACCGCTTTTTCTAATTCGGGATTGAAACTATCGGCTGTACCAGGAACAATAACATCCTTATAAAATTCTTCGCGTAACTGAGGAATTAATTCAAGAGCTTTTTTCAAACCGGCTTCATTCCTTGCCATTCCGCAATAATCGTACATAACTTTACCGAGGCGTTTATGCAGTTCGTCCACAGTTCGTTTGCCTTTAATCGATAAAAGCTGATTGATGGTTTCATCAATCTTTTTCCCTGATTCCTTGAACGATATATGATCGGTTTTTACAGCAGGAAATTTATTTGAAGCGAGATAATCGCCGATTGTATAAGGTATAATGAAGTAGCCGTCGGCAAGACCCTGCATAAGCGCGCTCGCACCCAAACGATTTGCGCCATGATCTGAAAAATTCGCTTCGCCGAGTGTATATAAACCCGGAATTGTAGTCATAAGATTATAATCGACCCACAAACCGCCCATGGTATAATGGACTGCCGGATATATTCTCATCGGGGTTTGGTAGGCATTCTCAGCCGTGATTTCATGATACATATCGAATAGGTTGCCGTATTTTTCTTCAACCCATGGTTTTCCGTTTCGATTGATGGTATCTGCAAAATCCAGATATACCGCAAGACCGGTCGAACCGACACCGAAGCCCTTGTCGCACATCTCTTTTGCGCGACGAGATGCAACATCGCGCGGCACAAGATTCCCGAACGATGGATACATCCTCTCGAGATAATAATCTCTTTCGTCTTCGGGAATATCTTTCGGATTGCGTACATCGCCGGATTTTTTCGGCACCCAGATCCGTCCATCGTTGCGCAAACTCTCACTCATTAGAGTTAGTTTCGATTGATAATCGCTCGATAGTGGAATACATGTCGGATGTATTTGTGTGAAGCAGGGATTGCCAAACAGCGCTCCCTTTTTATGAGCTTTCCAGATAGCAGTAGCATTAGAGTACTTTGCCATCGTAGCAAGATAGAATGTGTTGCCGTATCCGCCTGTGGCAAGAATAACCGCGTCGGCTACATAAGATTCGAGTGCACCCGTCTCCAGATTGCGTGCAACGATACCTCTTGCCTGATTTTCGATCAATATAAGATCGAGCATTTCCCGGCGACCATAAAACTTAATACGTCCGCTATTAATCTGTCGGGAGAATGCACCGTAAGCTCCGAGTAAAAGTTGTTGTCCGGTCTGACCGCGCGCGTAGAACGTTCTGGAAACCTGTGCGCCGCCAAAAGAGCGATTGCCTAATAATCCACCATACTCGCGACCGAACGGTACTCCCTGCGCAACACACTGATCTATAATATTACCGCTGACCTGAGCAAGACGGTAAACGTTAGCTTCACGCGCACGATAGTCGCCGCCTTTTACAGTATCGTAGAATAGACGCCAAATGCTGTCGCCGTCATTCTTATAATTTTTCGGCGCATTGATACCGCCCTGAGCCGCGATGCTGTGCGCCCGTCGTGGTGACTCATGGTAGCAAAGCGAGATTACATTGTACCCCAATTCTGCGAGCGATGCCGCCGCCGAAGAACCAGCCAATCCGGTACCTACAACGATGACGGTATACTTCCGTTTATTCGCCGCGTTGACAAGCTTGATATTAAAACGATGATTATCCCATTTTTGCTGGATGGGACCTTCGGGAATTTTAGAATTCAAAACCATGATTCAATCCAATCAATCAAAAATTCAGGAGGAAATAAATCGGCATCGATGCGAAACCGATTGGAATCAAAAGCCAGAAAATTACACCGACCCACTCGATAAGCGAAGCGTACTTTTTATCACGCAATCCAAAAGTCTGGAACGCCGACTGAAATCCGTGCTTAAGGTGAAAGCCCAATAAAAACATTGCGATGATGTACAATATGCTGTATACCGGTTCGGCTAAAGTTGCGCGAACAACTTCATACATCGAAAAATGCTCACCAGCTTCATAACGAGATACATACCAAAACTGTCGCATATGCAATACGAGGAAAATATATACGATGCTACCACTCAGTAACATAGTCCGGGAAGTTAGCGCGCTCGTCTCACCTTTTTTCTGCAATTCATACGCACTGCCGCGCGCCTGCTTATTCAGAAGCCAAGTGTAAGCTGCTGTGATGATGTGAAAGATGAAAATTAGAAATAAAACAACCTCGATGATGCGGATTACGACTACCTGAGGTAACAACTCGGCATATATGTCGAACGCCGCACCGCCGTCGCTTCTGAAGAGAAGCAGGTTACCGAAGAGATGAATAATCAGATAAGCGATGAGGAAGAAACCGGTTAATCCAACTATCAGCTTTTTGCCGACAGAGGAATTGTAAAATTCTATAAGTGCACGCATTGCTCAATCAATAAATCGTTTAGAAATAGTTGATATACAACGAAGAACAAAAAAAATGTGATATTGTGATATGATCGGTCGCGCTGCAATCACGAGTGAAAATGTAGGAAAAGATTCTATAAGAAGCAAGCCGTCAGGAGTAAAAAAAATGATGCGTTTTGCTTTATTATATGTATGAAATCCGGAAATACTTCTATATCCAATGCCAGTTATTCAATTTGATCGTAAACCAACCTTTAACATTATCAAAATCTTAACTTCCAATCGTCTCTCCGATGAACTTTCTCACCGATATCGCGCTACCCAAAAAACCTAAGGATATACCGGCGGCAATAACACTCGGATAAAATATCGCCTCAACCTGTAAAATCTGAACAAGTTCTGTGGAGACGAGTCCGGCAGCGAATGATAAAAGATAATAGATAATTCCTGAAGCGATGATACCGCCGATCAGACCCTGCAATATGCCTTCAATCAGGAACGGCGCTCGAACAAACCACCTCGATGCACCTACAAGTTTCATCGTCTGCACCGATTTACGTTTTGCATAAATTGTAAGACGTATCGTATTCGAAACGAGGAAAATTGCCGAGATGCCGAAGAGAAGTCCAAGACCAAGCCCCACGTAATATAGCATCCTGGCGCGCTGGTCAAGAAATTCAAGCAGTTCTTTCCGGTATGTGATATTTTCCAACCCATCTATCTCCATTATACGCTTATATATGGGGTTTGCTTTATCAGGTGTACGGTATCCTTCCTTCAAAAATATTTTAAACGAAGGCGGGAGAGGATTGAAATCGAGTACGCTGTTTATATCCTCGCCGAATTCTTCTTTAAATATTTTGGCGGCATTTTCTTTAGAGATGAATTCTATCCTCTCTACACCTTCGATTGAAGTAATCCGCTGTTTAATTTCTTCAAGTCGCTGGTGTGATACAGGCTCTTGAAGAAACGCTTCCATCTCAACTTTCTGGCGAACGCCTTCGATAAGTCTGGAGGTGTTCGTTGAGATCACATAGAATAATCCCACAAGCAGGAGCGATATAGTTATGGTGATGCTGGAACCGACAGCGGCAAGTTTTGCCCGACGAAAACCGGCAATACCTTCTTTCAAAATGTAAAGATAACTCATACTGTATATTGTAATATTATTTATTCAATAATTTGATTCATCGCGCCAACGCACGAGCCGCCATGAAGATTCACTGTCTCTGACGAATGTAAGATTCGCATAACCGTCTACCCGCTCGATATCACCCGGATTGAATGTAACTGTAAGATTGAATCCCCTGATAATTGTTCGCTTTCCCGCCCCGGTATCGGATGAGATAATGTTATTCCATATCAGCGAGAGCGATTGTACGCTTTGAAACAAGCCGTAAGTCGACCTCATTTCATCATCTCGACCCCAGCTTACATCTATACCATGGTCATAATCGCGATAAGTAAACATAAAATCGGATGCTATGAGCGATCCGTAGAGTGATGTGTCTTTAAAAGCATAAGCGTTATGAAAAGTGCAAAACACATCGTCAATCGATTTAAGACCGGTGCATAGATTAGTGCTCAGTTCGGTATCGAGTTTTGGTGCAAAAGGATTAAAGCAACTCCATGTAAACAGAAGATTGAAAAAGACTATAGAAATAAAAAGCGCTATCTTCATGGAATTAATAAACATCTTCAATAAAAATGGTATTTGAGGTAACTCCAGGTGGAATCTGTAGCGATTCTTCTATCTTCCCACAATATAATAGCCCAGCGCTGCTGGTTATCTACCTGAAGATATAAATGCATATAACCCTTTACCTGTTGAGCTACATCCGGTTTGTTGTGCGGATAGAATAAAATATACTCCATCGTATATTCTGTCGAAGTTGCTGTTCGATTAACTTCTTGAGCCGCAGATAAACTCAGTGACGGTTGAAACACGCTGGGGATTCCGAGATTTTGGAAGTATCTTTGCTCGTCCTCAAGGTTCCAGTTCGTAAGTTGATTTTCATAACCAGCCGAGGGTGAAAATGAGAATCTACCCGACGAGGCGGCCGAATCGATAAAACATTTCATGTAATTATCGATATTATGATCATGCACTGCCGATTTAAAGTTTTCCAGGACGATATCGGGGGTTACCGGCGGTTTAAACCCTGATGTCAACTTATTCGGAGATTCAGGATCTCTCGTTTGAAATATATCGCAGCCGGAAAAATAAAGAAAGGCGATAGCGAAAAATATAAATCGCCTATTCCTCACACAATCACCCTTCCCTCCAGGGCTTTTGTAAGTGTGGCTTCGTCAGCAAATTCCAGGTCACCACCTATGGGTATGCCGCGCGCAATGCGTGTTACTTTCATCCCAAGAGGCTTAAGTAATCGTGAAAGATAAATAGTGGTTGCTTCACCTTCGATATCCGGATTCAAAGCAAGAATTATTTCTTCGATCTCCGGTGAAATACGAGTGAGCAATTCCTTTACTTTCAAATCGTCCGGTCCGATACCTTCAAGCGGCGAAAGCGAGCCGCCAAGTACATGATACAGTCCATGGTACTCATGAGTTTTCTCAATCGCAAGCACATCATTCGGTTCTTCAACTACACAGATAGTGTTCATTTCTCGTTTAGCGCTTCTGCAAATATCGCATGGGTCGGTTTCTGTAAAGTTCCAACATACGGAACAATACTTCATCTTCTCCTTTACATTTACAAGCGCATGCGCAATTTTAATTACTTCCTCTTTGGGAAGTTTTAAAATATAGAGCGCAAGTCTCTGCGCAGACTTTCGACCAATACCGGGTAACTGAGAGAATTCTTCGATTAGCTGATTTAATGAATCTGAAATATAAAGCATAATTCAATGCAAAGTGAAAAATGAATAAGTACAAATGGAGTAATCACAAAGTACAAACGATTTTGAACTAAAACCTATGAATATTACTGTAATGCCGCTCAATCCTTAGAATCCCGGTAAATTCATTCCCGGGATATTTGGAATCATGCCGGCAGTAGCTTTATGCATCTCTTCCTGTGCCATTTTTTGAGATTCTTCCAACGCCTTATTAATCGCGGCTACAACCAGGTCCTCAAGCATTTCAGCGTCGTTCGGGTTGATAACTTCCTTATCGATCTGAATTTTGAGAATTACCTGCTTTCCATTCACAGTAACTTTCACCATCCCGCCACCAGACTCGGCAGTGACAGTTTTATTTTCAAGCTCTGCCTGAACTTTTTCCATTTTCTCCTGCATTTTTTGAACTTGTTTCATCATACCTTGCATATTAGGCATTCCCATTTTCTAATTCCTCGTCGTTTATATAGTGATCAATCGTAGTAATTGTTTTGAAACAATATATCTTTTTTATGAAGGAAAATCAATCAGAGGGGAAAACTCACCAATATTGATAAAGAGATTGTGCACTATTCCTTGACTTTCTATGCAAAATGAGTTAACTTTCATAACAATTCATAGAATATTACGTCGAATCCAGAGGAAAATCCTAACTTGAACACACGCTGTGGAACTCACACACGTGACGAAGATACCAGAACTCAAAACCGATTGAAGGAAACAGGAAATATCCCTGTCCATATAGCAATTATTATGGATGGAAACGGCAGATGGGCAAAGCAACGCGGGTTGCCGCGTATCGCCGGACATAAAGAGGGAGTTGAATCGGTTAGAGATATCGTTGAAACGTGCGGACAAGTCGGCGTACAATATCTTACACTTTACGCTTTCTCAACAGAAAACTGGAAAAGACCGAAAGAAGAAGTCTCGATGCTTATGCGCTTGCTGATGCGTGCGCTGCGTGATGAGACCGATAAATTACACCAAAAAAACGTTCGTGTTCACGCAATTGGCAATATTCAAGAATTGCCGCAAAAAGTTCAGGATGAATTACTCGACGCGATTGAAAGAACAAAAGAAAATACCGGATTGAAACTATATCTCGCATTAAGCTACAGCGGACGATGGGATCTTACAAACGCAATCAAGAAGATCGCCTTTGAAATTGACAGTGGGAAAATAAACCCCGAACAAATTAACGACCAGATTATTTCTCAACATTTATCGACCCAAGGTGTCCCCGATCCCGATCTACTGATCCGGACAAGCGGAGAACTCCGGATAAGCAATTTTTTATTGTGGCAGCTCGCTTATTCAGAGATTTATATCAGCGATGTGCTGTGGCCCAATTTCAGACGGAATGAACTTTATGAAGCTATCGACGATTTCCAAAAAAGAGAGCGGCGATTCGGGATGGTAAGCGAACAACTTACAAAGAAAAAACCACAAGCCGGCTACGCGAAGCGGCTACTCAAACACGTTTCAGGATTATAAGACTTGCGCATTCTCAATGTATTTATTCTAATCGGCTGTTTTTTGTCAATAGACTCAACCGGTCTATTCGCTCAACGTGTGAAGCCGGAACAATTTCAGATACTGGGTATTTCGGTCGATGGAAATAACACCCTAGGCGGCACCGAGAGCGGCGCCATAATTGCAAACTCGGGTTTAAAAATCGGCGATGTAATTTCGATTCCCGGCGATGAAACACGACAGGCGACCCAGCGACTCTGGGCATTACGAATATTTTCTGATATTCAGATTATTATCGATCGCAAAGTCGATAACGGCATCTTTCTCCTCATAAAGGTAAAAGAAATGCCGCGACTCGATAAAGTCGAGATCAAAGGTACAGACGATGTAAGTGAAGATGACGTAAAAAAGAAAGTGACTTTGGTTAATGGCCAAATCATTACGCCCGACGATATCAATAAAGTAGTAAAGAATATCAAAGCTCTTTACGAGGAAGAGGGACACCTTCTCGCTGAAGTTAAACCGGAATCAAAAATTACCGACTCCAGCAAATCTAACCATATTGTTCTCGAATTAAATATCGATGAAGGACCAAAGTTAACCATCAATCAGATTAATTTTTCCGGGAATAAGGCATTTACTAATAGCGATCTTAAAGGCGAGTTCGAAGACACGAAAGAAAAAAGATGGTGGCATTTTATACTCGCCAATCCAAAATTTGAAAGTAAAAAATACGAAGAAGACAAGCGGCGTCTCCTAAAACTCTACAAGAAAAACGGTTACATCGATGCCGAGATAATTTCCGATTCGATATGGTACACATCCGATAAGAAAAGGATGAACATCTTAATCAATTTGATCGAGGGCGACCAGTATAAAATCAGATCAATCTCATGGGAAGGAAACACCGTATATTCTGCCGATGTACTCAAGGACCGACTGGGATTTTCAACTGGGATGATATATGATGAAGAAAAATTTGACCAAAATTTGAGAGGCAATGAAGACCAGAGCGATGTCGCCTCGTTATACTTAGACGATGGCTACCTTCGTTTTAATTTAGACCCCGATATCAAACGAGTTGGGAAGGATAGTCTGGATATTGCAATCCATGTGTATGAACGCAATCAATTCCGGATCGGTCAAGTCGACATCAAAGGAAATCGTAAAACCCGTGATAACGTAATACGGCGCGAACTCTTCACCCGTCCGGGAGATTACTTCAGCCGTGCGCTGATTATACGAAGTCTCCGGCAGCTTTCACAACTGAATTATTTCAACCCTGAGAAATTAAAACCCGACACACGTTTTGTCGACGATCAGACTGTTGATATAATCTATGAAGTTGAAGAAAAATCGAGCGACAACGTGAATGCCTCTGTAGGATACAGCGGCGCTTACGGAGTTACAGGAGCGCTCGGGTTTACAATAACGAATTTTTCACTCCGCGAACCACTCGCAGGCGGGGCAGGACAAACGCTCAGTTTCGATTGGCAATTCGGCGAAGGCGCCAGATTCCGTACATTCTCACTTAGTTTTACAGAACCATGGTTGAACGACAGACCAACGACACTCGGTGTCAGCCTCTACGATACAAGACAGAATTATACATGGGACCTACGCCAGACAGGTATCTCTGTTCGAATCGGACGCAGATTAAACTGGCCCGATAACTATTGCCGCGCAGATTGGATCGCTAAATTCCAGAGCAACGATATCCGCGATGCAGGAGGAAGTCTCTATTATGAACTTGGAAAAACAAAGCAATTTAGTATTACACAATCATTATCGCGTAACAGCACGGATAATCCCATTTTCCCCTCCGTTGGATCGAACGTATCATTATCAACCGAGATTTCCGGCGGACCGTTTTTACCGGGTGATGTGGATTTCCATAAATGGTTGTTCAATGCCGAATGGTACGTCCCGGTATTCGGATCGAGCAGACTAGTATTATATGCGGGTTCCAATTTAGGATACCTAAATGGATTTAATCCTAATTCAACAATTCCGCCAATCGAATTCTTCTATATGGGCGGGACTATGGTTGGATATGTTTCGACTACGCCATTACGCGGTTACGAAGATAGAAGCGTGGGTCCGGTGAACAGCAGCGGCGTAGAAGAGGGGGGCCGCGTTCTAAACAAGCATACATTGGAGTTACGGCTCGCGCTTACGCTCAATCCCATGCCGTTATACCTCCTCGGATTTGTCGAAGGAGGAAATGTTTACAAAGATTTTGTTCATACGGATTTTTTGGATCTTAAGAAATCCTATGGATTCGGCGCGCGGATACTTATCCAGCCGCTTGGTATGATCGGATTCGATTATGGCTATGGCGCCGACGATGTTTCACCGAAAGACGGAAAGCCGGACGGCTGGCGTTTCCATTTCCAATTCGGAAGAGGGTTTTAATGACTAACTTATTTCTTATCAATCACAATTTAATGAGGTTCATGTGAATCGATTTCTTTTTTTCATCTCGATCATCTTACTGTTAAGCGTCTCTTACGCGGCACAAGTCTCCGCTCAATCACTGAAGATTGGATATGTCAATTCAGCAAAAATTCTACAGGAATATCCTGATGCGATTGAAGCCAATAAGAAACTCGATGTAATAGGTAAACAGTGGCAGGCAGAACTGGAGCGATTAAGTAAAGATCTTCAGCAGCGTTATGAAGAATTTCAGAAAAAAGAACCCTTGCTCAAAGAAGATGAAAAGCGAACGCAACGTGAAGAGCTTGTTGCGTTGGAACAAAAAGGGTATCAGTTTCGTCAGGAGAAATTCGGAAATGACGGGGAGCTTGCAATAACGTCCGATTCCCTGTTGCGCCCAATCAAACAAAGAGTCATGAAAGTAATCGAACTTGTGGCAAAGGAAGAAAAAATCCAATTCATGTTCGACCGCAACGAACAAATTATAGTTCTGCTCTATGGTGAGCCGAAATATGATTATACGAATCTGGTTATAGATCGATTAAAACGCGGTAAATAAATCTCAGAGGTCAATTATGCGAACTGTCAAGATAACACTCGTTCTATCGGTATTTTTCTTATTGTTAATTCACACGGGTTACGCACAATCGAAGATCGGTTGGGTGAATTCGAAAACAATTATGGATAAACTGCCAGAAGCTCAGGATGCACAGCGCCAGATAGATAATCTGGTAGCGCAGTGGCAAAGTGAACTTGCAAAGATGCAAAATGAATGGCAGAAAAAATTCCAGGAATACGACAAGAAGAAACTCATCCTCACCGATCAACTTCGGGCTGAAACCGAAAAAGAATTGCAGGATATGGATAAGAAGATTGTCGATTTCAGAAGCAAGAAATTCGGGCAGAATGGCGAGCTATTCAATAAACAAAATGAATTGATCAAGCCCATCCAAAATAAAATCTTCAAAATGCTTCAAGATATTGCGAAGGAAGACGATTACGATTATATCTTCGACAAGAGCGGCGATATACTGTTGATGTACTCGAACGATAAGTATGACCTGACCGATAAAGTAATTGAACGTTTAACATCACCAAATAAGTAAGAATGAGATTAGATGAAATTGCCGGATTTATTCACGGAGATATATCCGGCAATAAAGATATCGAAATTACTAGCGTTGCTAAGATTGAGGACGCACATCCCGGTGATATAACTTTTCTTGCCAATCTTAAATACAAAAAATATTTAAAGATTACATCAGCCTCAGCGATACTTCTAACAAAAGGGATGGAGTTTGAAGAATTACAGCGCCGGGAAAATCCGATCTCGGTAGTGAGAGTTGAAGATCCGTACCAATCATTTTTACAGCTAATCGATAAGTTCTCGCCATTACCGCAGCCTCTTGCAATCGGTATACATCCTACGGCAGTGATTTCCAAAACCGCAAAGCTGGCTGATGGAATAGCAGTCGGCGCTCATGTTGTCATAGGTGAGCATTGTGTTATCGATTCAAAAACAGCTATCCATCCAGGAACCGTACTCGGTGATCATGTCCATATCGGATCTAATACGCTCATTTATCCGAACGTTACTATACGTGAATATTGTCGGATTGGAGATCGTGTTGTCATACACTCTGGAACTGTAATTGGAAGCGATGGTTTTGGTTTCGCGCCCAAGGAAGATGGAACCTACGAAAAAATTCCTCAACGAGGGATTGTGTTCATCGAAGATGATGTCGAGATAGGCGCTAATTGCACAATCGATAGAGCAACGCTCGGAGAAACCAGAATCAAAACAGGCGCTAAGTTAGATAACCTGATCCAAGTCGCGCACAACGTTATTATCGGTGAACATACTGTGATAGCGGCGCAAACTGGAATTTCAGGCAGTTCGAAAATCGGGAAACATTGTTCGTTCGGCGGACAAGTAGGATTGACAGGACATATCACGATCGCCGATAACACTTCTATTGGCGCACAATCGGGAGTTCCAAAAACAATCGATCAGCCCGGTAAGATTTGGTTTGGATATCCCGCAAAAGAACTTCATGAAACGTTGAAAATTCAGGCGGCAGTCGGACAATTACCCGGATTACTGCACGAAATTAGAAACATGCAAAAGAAGATCGAAGAACTCGAGCTACTATTGAAATCCAATCGGAAAGACGTATAAAGGATCATCTATGTTAGAACAGCAACGAACCATCAAACAACCAATATCGATATCCGGCTACGGTTTGCATACCGGCGTTACGACTAATCTAACATTCCGACCCGCACCTATAAATTACGGAATACGATTCCGACGAACCGACCTGCCGGACAGTCCGGAAGTTCCGGCGCTTGTCGACTTTGTTGTAGATGTAGTCCGCGGGACAACGCTTCAATACGGAGAAGCAAAGGTTCACACTGTAGAGCATATCCTGGCGGCAATAGTCGGTCTGCAAATAGATAATATCGTCATTGAGCTTGACAACATAGAGCCGCCCATCGGCGACGGCAGTGCAAGACCATTCGCAGACGCGCTTCTCAAATGCGAATTTGAAATACAGGATGCACCAAAAGATTATTTGATCATAGATCAGACTGTGCGCTACATCGATGAAAAAAACGGAGTCGATATAGTTGCCTTACCAACCGATGATTATCGCTTAACGGTAATGATCGATTACCAGAATCCTGCTCTTGGCAGTCAGCATACCGGTTTGTTCAATCTTGAAAAAGAATTCCTTGATGAATTTGCATCGGCACGCACATTCTGCTTTCTTCATGAATTGGAATCTTTGCATGCACAAGGATTGATACGCGGCGGCACTTTGGATAATGCAATAGTGATAGCCGACGAAGACCTAACCCCGGATAAGATAAAACGAATTACGAAAAAATTGGGGCTAAAAGAATCTTTAGTCATGGGAAGCAATGGGATATTAAACGATAAGGTATTACGCTATAAAAATGAACCTGCGCGCCACAAACTTCTCGATTTGATGGGTGACCTAGCGCTAATCGGCGCTCCGTTTAAAGCACAGATTCTTGCGGCACGTCCGGGTCACGCGAGCAATGTTGAATTTGCTAAGAAAATCCGCAAACTCTATCAACAGCAAGCGCTGATAAAAAAATATCAGTTCGAAAAGAAAGAAGGTATTGTATTCGATATAAATGCCTTGCACAAAATATTACCACACCGGTATCCATTCTTACTTGTTGATAAGATAATAGATTTCCATCTTGACGAGAAAATTGTCGGCGTAAAAAACGTCAGCATCAATGAATGGTTTTTCCAGGGGCATTTCCCCGGCAGACCTGTTATGCCGGGAGTATTGATTATCGAAGCAATGGCTCAGGTAGGCGGTATTTTATTGCTGAATGGACTTGAAAATCCTGAAGGCAAATTAGCGATGTTCACAACAATTAGTAATGCAAAATTTCGTAAACAGGTTGTACCGGGCGATCAACTCGTACTTGAAGTTCTGTTAAGAAACAGGCGTTCGAAAATTGCCTTACTCGAAGGTAAGGCATATCGAAACGGCGAGTTGGCGGCGGAAGCCGAACTTAGCGCCGCTATCGTTGACAGGGATAGTTTTGAAAATGGAAAAAAACTTTTATAGTAAACTAATTTTCTAATTACTTATTGAAATATGAGTATAACCATTCATACACATGCTATCGTCAGCCCAAAGGCTCAACTCGGTGAGAATGTTACAGTAGGTCCCTTCTCAATCATCGAAGATGATGTGGTCATCGGAAGCGGAACAACCATAGCATCAAACGTTCTGATCGCGAACGGCGCACGGATCGGTAAAGAATGCCGCATACATCATGGCGCGGTTCTCGGCACTTTACCACAGGATCTAAAATTTCACGGTGAGGCAACAATACTTGAAGTAGGCGACAATAATGTAATCCGGGAATACGTTACTCTTAACCGCGGCACCCACGCAACAATGAGAACAACGCTCGGCAGTCATTGTTTCCTTATGGCATACACTCATATCGCGCACGATTGCTCAGTCGGCAACTACGTCATTCTCGCAAATTCAGCAAACATGGGCGGGCATTGCATGGTCGAAGACCATGCAGTCATAGGTGGACTTGTGGCAATCCACCAGCATTCATTTGTTGGGGCACATTCGATGATAGGCGGCGGTTTCCGTATTACCAAAGATGTGCCTCCTTATGTTCTTGCCGGATCTGAACCTCTATCATTCAAAGGATTGAACGTCATCGGATTACGAAGGCGCAACTTTTCAACCGAAAAAATTCAGTCTATTGAAAACGCTTACCGTCTCATTTACTATTCAAATCTGAATGTATCCCAGGCGCTAGAAAGAATAAAGAGCGAGACGACGATAACCGATGAAGTACGCCATATCATTGAATTCATAGGGAGAAGTAAACGCGGTATCATCGGCAGGAAGCGATGAAGTGGAAATTTTTGAATACTGGATTTCGCTCCGGTTCATTCAATATGGAGTTTGACGAATCATTAGCTTTTCAACTCAAAAATAATTTTGACGCTTCTGTTCTCCGAACCTATGGGTGGTCACCTTATGCGATTTCTCTAGGTTTCAACCAAAACATTCAGGATTTCGACGCTGCCAAATTATCTGAAGCAGGAATCGATCTGATCCGCAGACCAACAGGCGGTAGAGCGATCTTCCATGCACACGAATTAACTTACAGCGTTGTTATGCAGATAAACGAGCGTGGACCCCGCGCCATCTACCATTTCGTAAATGAATGCCTGCTTAGCGGACTGCAATACTTGGGAATCGATGCGCAACTTTCCAGCCATGACGACAATTTCAGGAAACTTTATAAGGATAAGTCGTCTATCCCATGTTTTTCAAGTTCGGCAAAAAGTGAAATCCAATTTGAAGGGCGCAAACTAGTAGGAAGCGCCCAGCGGCGATACGGAACAGTCATTTTACAACACGGCTCCCTCCTGCTCGGTCCTCAGCATCGCCGCATAACGGATTTTCTGGCTCCGCACATTCAGGATACGCGCGAGATACTCGAAGACGATCTTAACACGCGAACAACCGACGCTGAAACAATCTTAGGCAGAACTGTTTCATTCGAAGAAGCCGCAGATTGCATAAGGCATGGCTTTGAAAAACGATGTGATTTGATTTTTGATGACGCTATAGCAACCGAAATCGAACAATAAATATATCTAACCGATATCAATAGAGGCGATAAAACCGATGAAAAGAAAAAAATCTGCTGTACCGAAACCGCGCGTTGTCACCACTAAAACAGTGATGATGATGAAACAAACCGGCGAGAAAATTGCCATGTTAACCGCCTATGATTTTCTCGTTGCAAAATACCTCGATCAAGTTGGCGTCGACGTAATACTTGTAGGCGATTCGCTCGGCAATGTAGTTCATGGATATGAGACAACACTCCCTGTAACTATCGACGACATGATTTATCATGCGAAAGCAGTAAAGCGGGGCGTCAAGAATGCATTGATTGTGGTCGATATGCCGTTCATGTCGTTTCAGACAAGTATAGACGATGCGGTACGGAATGCCGGTCGAATAATGAAAGAGGTCGGCGTTGGCGCAGTCAAACTTGAAGGCGGAGAATATATCGCCGATATCGTCAAACATCTTGTTAAGATAGGCATTCCGGTGATGGGCCATTTAGGGTTGACGCCGCAAGCTATCAACAAATTCGGGACATACGAGGTTAGAGCAACTACAAAGGATGAAGCCGAGGAATTACTCCATGACGCTAAAGTTCTGGCAGATGCCGGCGTGTTTTCAATCGTACTTGAAAAAATTCCGGCAAAATTAGCCAAGCGAGTCACCGATTCAATCTCAATACCCACAATCGGAATCGGCGCGGGACCGCATTGTGACGGTCAGGTTTTGGTAGTGTACGACATGCTTGGATTAACAGAGGAATTTAAACCGCGTTTCGTTCGCAGATATTCTGAACTGGCTGAAACGATGCGGCAGGCATTCCTGACATATATTACAGATGTTAAGTCAAAAAAATTTCCACTCGATAAAGAAAGTTATTAGGCACACAAGTGAAAAACAAACAAAAACGATTACACATACTTGTCTCGAACGATGACGGTATCGACGCGCCCGGAATTTATGCCTTAGTAGCCGAATTGAAAAAAATAGCCGATGTAACTGTCGTTGCCCCCGATGAACAACGAAGCGCAGTCGGTCATGCCATTACAATGAACTACCCGTTGAGAGTAAGAAAATTTTTTAAGAACGGTAAATTTTTCGGATATGGAGTTGATGGCACGCCTGCCGATAGCGTCAAAATCGGTGTACGAACGATACTCAAAGAAAAACCCGATCTGCTGATCTCAGGAATTAACCATGGATCCAATACTGCCATTAACATCATATACTCCGGCACAGTTTCGGCGGCAACGGAAGGAACTATCCTTGGCATTCCCTCCATCGCTGTTTCTCTTACAACATACGATAAACCGGATTTCCGGTTCGCGGCGAAACTATCTCGAAAGCTCGCGGAACTGCTCTTCAAAAATGGATTGCCTAAAGATACATTGCTTAATGTCAATGTACCGCCGCTAAAAGAAAAAGCGATACGCGGCATACGTATAACGAAACAAGGTAAGTCGCGATGGGACGATACTTTCGATGTACGCCGCGACCCGAACAACAAAGAATATTATTGGCTTACGGGAAAAATGGACGTACTAGATACAGCCGAGGATACCGACCTTATTGCTATCTTCAATAAATATGTGTCGATTACACCGATACAATTCGATCTGACAAATTATAAAGCGCTGAACAAACTCAAAGAATGGAATCTCGAGCGTCTGTTTTCAAAGAAGAAACCGAATCGCGAGAAAAGTCGTTAGGTTGTTTTTAAAATAAATGCAATTACAATTCCAGTTAGGACTGCTACCTCCACAATCTTCGCCACCTTTTTATTCCATCCCTTCAACCAATGCCAGCCGAAAGCCATCAGGTACATACCGGCGGCTAAACATATGAAAAGAACAAAGCACTGATAATAGTTCAACTCGGGACCAAAATATCTAATAAAACTCCATTCATAAGTATAACCGTATACGATTAGAAGATGGACAACATAAACCAATAATGATTCTTGCCCGAATAAAGCGAAAATGGAAGTGCTGCGAACAATCCGTTTCTGTTCATACAACCAAACAGCAGCCATTGCCAGCAGTACTAGTCCTAATCTGACAAAGAAAAACTCCGGGCTTGCACGCCAGAAGTTATGATCGGGATAAATAGTGATCGGAACAAACTCCGCGAAGAGCGCGATAACGATCGCCGCTACTGCAAGCAGTAAAATATTATCTACAAATCTTCTCTCGACTCCCCTTTCCTTTAATTTAAGGAAGCCATATCCGGCAATAGTACCGGCTATCAAAAATGCCGACCATGGGAATAATGGAAATTGAGATTTATACAGTGGCGTTAGATATGAACGGAACCAAACAGGAAACATCGAATAATCCATCATCCTGATAACCGGCGCTGTAAAAATTATACACATCGAGATAAATGAAGCGGCATAAATAAAAATCGATTCCCTGCGGGTAGCCACCGCAAACAAGACCAATAATAGCAATGTAACTGCAATTGTTTGAAGGATATCCACCTGGAAAAACGATATCCATAATTGGAGATCGGTTACAGTCTGAAGCCGTGTCAAAGAAAAATAAGGTAAGTGAAGAGAATAACCGACTACAAGAATGAACAATAAGCGGAAGATATAGCGCCATAAGGGTTTTCTAAATCTTGTATAATCGTTCCACTTTCGTCGGAATGTTATTGCAAGCGCAAATCCGGCACAGAACAGAAATGAAGGCGCAACTAAACCGTTGAGGAATGTTACTACTTTAAAAAGAGATTGTGCCTTAATCTCGGGCCGCAGTAGAGCGTTCACAACATGTGTTTCGATCATTATGAATACAGCCCAACCGCGAAGTAGGTCGATGAATTTGAATCGTACTGTGGAGAGTGATGGAATCGATGAATTCAAATGAGCCGTAATCGGGATTCGTTATGTTTTTGATAATCTTGTTTTGATGAAAGAATCAAAATATTCAAGTTCAATCGGCTTGGTCAAGTACGCATCAACACCGAGCGTTTGACCGTATTTTTGAGCTAAATAATCATCTACGGCTGTAAGAAAAAAGAACGGAGTTTCGGCAAATCGTGGGATTTTTTTTACTTCTTGAAATAACTCGAAACCATTCATCGGCGACATGCGAAGATCGGTGATTATTACATCCGGTGTATGCGTCTTTAATAATTCCAGCGCACCAGCGCCGTTATCTGCAGTTAAAACTTCATATCCCCGGTCCTCAAGTCCCATCTTGACCGTGGTTAACGAATCCGGTTCATCATCGATATAGAGTAATTGTATTTTTTCCATTCTTCACTCTGTTTATTGGATAGAATAATAGCTGTAATTTTTCAAAAAGTCAAATATAATGCCCACACTCAAGAACCGGATATTTATTCTGGAAGTTTCTATCGGCTTGAACTCCCGGAATAAATATTCATCAAATTAATAATCGATAGTTGCCGGTTGTTTTTATTTGTAATCAGTAACCGCTCTCTCAGCCGCCGAAAGGAGAGCTTCCGGTCCGACAAATAATCCGGTAGCATTTTTCATCCAAACATCAGGGGCTATTCTTCCGACTATTGCCATTCGCTCGAACTCAGAGCCTATATTTCCCGCTTTCTTCATTTGCTCCTCGATCTGAAAAGCAATCAAGTGCCCGATTGCATAATCGGGAATATACATGTATGAATCGATTATGTGCGAATAGATTCCAAGGAGTGCGACATCATTTTTCTTATAAACCGGCGCATAATATTTATTCCAGATATCTTTCGAGATTTGAATGAACGCATCACGTAATCTTTCCGGGGTTGCGTCCGGATGATCATACATCCAATGCCATACCGTCATATCGATCAAGGAGACTCCTGCTATTTCGTATGTTGCCCAGAAATCACCCAAAATTTTCAGGGCAGCGTTCTCGGCAGTTGGCCCGGCTAATCCTAATAGTTGAAGATCGTTATCTTGAAATGTATACGCAAGTGCTTCCGTGAACGCGGTGTTGGGGACACCCTGGAGAAACCAATGATCAACATTATCAAGCGAAAAGACCTGTTCAACATTGTGTCCCATTTCATGGACTGCAATATTGTATCCTTTATAATTCATTCCGCTTTTGCCCACACGTGTACGTAAATGAGCTTTCTCCCCGCGCATAGAGGCTCCCATTGCATGTCCCGATCCTCGTGCAGGATCAACTTCGATCCTCGAAGCAAGGTATTCCGAGCGTTCTTTCGTGAATCCAAGTTTCTGCAACATATCCGGGATATTGTTTTTGAACGCTTCTGCCGTCGGATATTTTTTCGAGACTATCTCATCGAGCTGGGCTTCTGTGTAAGCACCGCGCGGACTGAAACCATTATACCAAACGTCGAACGGCTCCAGATTGCGACCAAGCCGTTTCTCGATAATATTTGCAATCCTGCCAACCAAAGGAGATGATAACACTTGTTCAAACATTGCCCTGACTCTCACTTCCGGAATTTCCCGGCTTTCCTCGAACCGCCTTGCGATCAATGTAGGCGCGGTAGGCGAGTAAGTATCAACTTTTTGTGATGCATTAAATGTCTTCAACAACGTTGCATATCTGGTATTAGGTTCAGGAGTATTGGTAACAACAGCGCCGGTGGGCAGAGAGACATCGGCATCTTGTACGGCAGCAGGATTTACTTCATTGGAGAACGGATTCCAATCGACCTGCGGATTGTTGATGACAACCGCGGGTATGGTTTGCGTAATGATTCTGTCCATTACCTGCTGAATCATTTTCTGTTTGATAAGTCCATTATTCGGATTACCGTAGTTCGCTTTTAGCTCATCACGTAAATTCCAATGTGAAAGCAGCCGAAGTTTTGGGGGGAAGAGACGGTTCCCATCAGAATCGATGACATGATGCATCCAGATATTATAATCTGAAATATATCTATCGGCATCAGATGTTACCTGAGCCACGGCAAGGTTCACCTCAGCGGGAATACGCTTGGAAAATATTTGTGCGAGGCGCGCTTCCGCCCATTGGCGGCGTGTCCATTTTTCGCCTTCTGTTAATCGTTGATCGAGAGTGGTAAGAGGGAAGTTGAGGAGAACAATAAATGCAATCTTGTTCTGGAAGAAATCGTCAATAACGTGCGCCGAAGGATCGTACCCGGCAAATGTCTCATCGAACGGTTGTATCTGACCAAGATCGAGATCGACTTGCGTACGAAACTCGCGCCCGACTTCCTGCATATGTCCGTACATTTTTTCAAGCAGATACTCGAAGCGGTCGAACATTTCATCAATCGTATTCTGATCGCCTGCAAAGTTAGTTTGCACGAAATCCTCAAACACATTAGCGTCACCATCTTCAGCCCTCCAGAAGTCGGCGACCTGCTTCAAACCGCGCTCGAAGCGAATCCGTTGATCTTCACCGATTTTTTTTACAAGCTCATTTTCAAGCTTCGTGACCGAAGCTTTCATCCACGTGGGAGCTAATGCCTGTGCGTTCATAATGTTCGTCCCTGCAATAAATAATAATAATACGATTGCCAAAACAGCAATAATCCGACCGTGCATATGTTCTCCTTAATGAATAAATAAATTGGATGGAGAAATTTAACTTTATTTCTGAAGGTTTGCAAATTTATCAGGCTATGAATAAAAAACCTCCGAGATCAACTGAACTGATCCCGGAGGCAATCACTACACCACCTGTTATTTTCACTCAATTCGTAAAACTCATCACTCACAACTCATAATTATCTTACAAGCAGCATCTTCTTTACGGCGATGAAATTATTCGTTTGCAGCCGGTAAAAATATACTCCGCTTGCCAACCTACTTCCATCCCACACTATCTCATAGTGACCCGGTGGTTTCATTTCATCAACTAAACGAGCGACTTCTCTTCCGATCACATCATAAACGATTAATGATACATCTGTTATCTTTGGGATATCATATTGAATCTTAGTTGCGGGATTGAATGGATTGGGATAGTTCTGTTCAAGCTTGAATTCTTTCGGAAAATCTGAAACGGACACAGAAGACTTTATCCGCTGTCCGCCTGTTGTAGTCTGTAAAATCGTTCCGTTATCTCCAACAATTGTTCCAACATTGTCGTTCAACATACAAATACCGACTAGTGCAGTTGTTGTTCCACTAAATTGACGGCTCCATGATACGCCACTATCAGTACTTTGAAGTATGGTACCGTAATCACCGACTGCGGTCACAACCTGATCGCTTGTAAATGAAACACCATTCAGCCAATCTAATGTAGCGCTAAATTGCGAAGCCCATGAATAACCACTGTTGGTGGAACGAAGAATGGTTCCCGATGATCCGACTGCAATTCCATTTTGCCCTTTGAAGGAAAGACTAGTAAGATATGCATCTGTTCCACTCTGACGAGGAGTCCAGTCTATACCGCCATTAGTAGTTTGCATAATTGTTCCATTATATCCGACAACTATCCCATTCATTGGATTTGTAAAAAGGATCGAGGTGAGCGTTGACTGTGTTGGGCTTGCCTCCCTCAACCATGTCTCTCCTCCATTAGTAGTATGAAGAATGGTTCCTCCAGAACCGACACAGTATCCATTCAATTCATCAAGGAAGTAAATGCCAGTAAGCGATAAACTGGTTCCACTTTTTTGATTCACCCAATTCATACCACCATTTGATGTTCGTAATATCGAGCCATCGTAACCAACTGCAGTGATAATTGTATCGTTGATACACTGAGCCGCTCCTATCGGTATTCTCATATATTCCAATAATGTCCCTAGAAGCAACTGATTCCATTTTTCACCGCTATTCGTGGTTCGTACAAGTGTGCCACCATAACCTACCGAAACGCCATGATTAAGATTACTGAATGAAATACTTAGAAGCGGTTGTAGAGGTACCTCGATCGGTATTTTGGCTGTGGGAATTCCGTTCACACAACCCATTAACTTATAAGCGCCTCGTAACGAATCAAACACGACAGCCATTCCAATACTATTATCAACTAAAGAAACTGCCTGTACTTGGTCTAAAGAATTTGAGACAACCAATCCCCATGAAATACCGCCATCGTTGGTTTGATAGATATTTCCTAACTTTGGAGATATATATTCTAATAGCGGTATCCTCATCCATGGATCGAATTGTTCAGAAATTCCGTAAATAAATCCAGTGGATTCATTAATAAATTTTATTTTCAGCAAATTACCGCTTAAACCTTGAGTACTCCATGTTAAACCCTTGTCAGTTGTTCGAGATACTCTATCTGAAGCGACAGCTATTCCGACATACTGATCTATAAAGGTGAGATCTTGATATGAATAATTTCCGAACAATTTATTCCATGTAATTCCTCCATCGGTGGTTCTTAGAATTGTACTCCCAACTGCAATAGCAGTATTATAGTTTATTGCAGAGATAGCATTTAATGTAACATCCCGATTGGAATATTTCGTAGACCAGGTTACACCTCCATCAGTCGTTCGATGTATAGTGCTATATCCAGCTAACAATGGATCGCGCCCAACCACAAAACCGTTTAGCGCATCTGAAAATGATACATCAACAAGCGAACTTGTCGTTCTGCTCTCTTGCATTTCCCAGGTAATACCGCCGTCAGTTGTTTTGATGATTGACCCATTTTCACCAACGACGAAACCACAGAGAGAACTTGGGAAAATAATCGCATTAAGTTGTGATAGACATCCACCCGCGTATCGGTTTACCGTCCAATCCAATCCACGGTTTGTCGTCTGAACTATCGAACCCATTTCTCCGGGAATTAGAATAGTAGAAGAACTAATATGTTCCATATCGCGCGCGGTTGCAACGGATGATACCGGATTTTGAGACGTCCATCCCGAATTGACTGTATCAATTCCGCTCCCATTTGCTAAAAATGTATATGGTGATCCACTGAAATTACCAGCAATAGTAATAGTGCTTGCTTCGGCGTAATATCCTGAAGGAGTATAGACAATTGGAATTTCCTGCATTTCCGACATGGAAATACTTGCATTTGTCACCAACGGGGTGAATGCAGTGTTAGATGAAGTAACCGAAATTATTTCAAGCGATCGTACACCATTGTTTGTAACAAAGATACTTCCAATCTTTGACGTATTTGTCTGGATTGTCCCGAACGGCAATATTCTCGGAGTTGCAGAAAAAATAGGGTCCGCTATACCGCCATTCGTTGTTCGCAAAATCGTTCCACTATCCCCGACGATGATGCCAATATCGTTAGAGAGGAAACAAACATCCCTTAGACTTATTGATGTTCCACTTTCATTTTGATCCCAGGTTTCACCTAAATCGGTCGTCTTGAGGATACTCCCATTATCACCGACAACCCATCCGACTTTATAATCGTAAAAATTTATACCTCTCGGTCCGAAGAAAATTCCTCGCAAAGCCGATGTTGTGTGACTTATTCGAGAATTCCATATTGAGCCTGCATTTTTCGAAACAGCAATTGCACCATTAGCACCGACTATGATACCTGTATCATTTACGAAATGCATCGAATTAAAATTTGGTTTACTCGCGAGAAATTCATCCGGTGGATTGATTTTATTCCAAACCGATACGGTAGTTGCTTTTTTCAGAATAGTCGCAGAATCGCCCACAGCATAAAGTCTGTCTAAAGCAACGAATGCAAACGCATTGAGATTTGCTGGTATCCGTGCGCTATTGTACATCAGCCACGTTGCGCCCCTGTTTGTAGTCCGCATGATAAGACCGCTATCTCCGACCACGAACCCAGGTTTGGCAGGATGAGGTAATAGAATCATATCTCGCAAGGATTTTTTTACGGGATCGGGATTAGCGACGGGAATGCTGTCGATTGTATAACCCTGTACGTCCTTCTTCAATTTCAATATCAACCCGTTTTCGCCGACAACAATTCCTGAATCGATAATAGAGAAGCTCACACTATTAAAAGACTTCTCACGATACTCTGGGGGTACTGAAACTTGATTCCATGATTCGCCATTAGTTTCTGAATAGAGTATTACTCCGCTATCGCCGGCGACAAAAAAGATTCCCCCCTGCATAGTTCGGACTAAAGATATTGAATTCAATCTTACTTTCGTTCCGCTGTTCATCGGGAACCATGCCGATTGTGTGATGGCACTATTTATCGAGAATACGGATATGAGGACTATCATTACAATGTAGAATTTCATGGTAATTTACTCCTTCGCTTAATGTTATCTTACTTCATCAACAGAGTTTTTTTCGTCACAGTAGTACTATACGATTGCATTATGCCTTGTGCGTATATTCGGTAGAAGTATACACCACTCGCAACATTGCTTGCATTCCACGAAAGTTCATACCTCCCGGCTTGTTTTCTTTCCTCGATGAGCCGATCTACTTCCTTACCCATAATATCATATATAACCAACTTTACATCACTCTCTACCGGTAAGTCGAACCGGATATTAGTAGATGGATTGAACGGATTTGGATAAGCATCGTACAAACGGAACTCTCTTGGTATTCCTTCATCTATCGTCCGGACACCAAGAGGATATTCTCCGAAATCATTTAATACATATGTAAGGAATGATCTTGCATTTGCCGAATCAAGGTAATACAAAGGAAAGCTCATGTAATACGCTTTGATCGTTGAATCAACAGCACGGAGACCTATAGCATCTCCTTCCATCGATGTATCCAGCGGCGATGAATTATATGTGTAGATAATTTGATTAGTCGGAGTATTTGGGAATCGCTCGATCATTCCTAATGTTTCATTCTCAAAAGCGAGTTTTTGGTTATCAACACCAACGGATGGAAAACCCTGCATACCACTTGCACCGGAAAAATTCGGTTCTGTGTTGATTTCCAATAAAGAATTTACCCCAAAAATATCTGCAATGAATTGGTACCAATATGGATACCACGCTGTTGTTAATTTTCTCCCCATGAGAAGAAGCTTGCCGCCACCAAGGACGTAAGCTTTCAATGCAAGAGGCATACTAAAAATCTGAGGATTAAGATTTCGGGTAGTTTGATTCTCGTAAAACCAGAGGATTGAGGAATACAACTCGATCTTATTGACCTGGCTTGGATCATAAATATTATATGCCGGAATACCATATGGATTAATTTTATATTGGTATCCCTGAAGAAGTTTTTCATAGAAGACACGTGTTGAATCATAAAAGCCAGGGGTATGGCTGCTGAAAGAATTGTCGCACACAAGTATGCCTTTATCCATCGTGGCAAAAAATCCATTCAATATTCTGGTTGGTGTGCTAACGGCATCTGTTATATCTATCGCTTCAATATAATAATTACCCTGTACGCTATCGATGAAAGATGTTCTGGTATAAAGAGTATCGTTAAGTTTTCTATAAACGCTATCACCACTCCTATTACAATAAATATTGTAACCTGCAAAATCTTCCTCAGTGTTCGGCGACCAGTCGAGGTAAATGTAATTCTTCCCCGGTCCTATAAGAAAGTTTGTGGGTGTTAAAGGTGGAATTAGATGACGAGTTAGCACCTGAGAGAATCCACTCTCATGGCCATCCTGATCAACTGAAGATATTTTGTAAGAATAAGTTTTATCTCCCCATACATCGGCATCATAGAAGGAGGTGTCTGCAATCAGACTGCTGTTTAAACGGACAAATGTTGTTTCCGTGGAAGTCTTTCTGTAAATGTTGAAGCCGGCAATATCAGGATCATGGCTTGTACCCCATTGCAGATTAATAGTGGTTTGCTGTCCGTATACCCTGAAGTTATATGGTGCAGCCGGGGCATTTGTCAACTCATCAGATAATGCTCCTCTATTCCCTTTATCGTCAATTGCAGCTACTGCAAAATAATGGTTAGCGCTGCCGCTCAAACCAAAAAATGTGAAATGTAAATCGGCAGTTGTAACCGAATCGGTGTATGTACCCGAGGATGTACCATAATAAACTCGATACGAAGTAACTAAACCAGATGGAGACCTATCGATAGGAGCCCATTCTAAGGTAACCGGCTGTCCACCTCCGGAATCTTTTATTGAAGCAACCGGCATAATAAAACCACCTGCGGTGTAAATGCGATGAGCACGGCGGGCATTATTTAACATATCGTCAACGGTGTAGCCCGACACAAGCGCATATATTACTTTTACTGTGTCGTTAGGATTAACCTGAAATGGACCATTGCTGATAATGAATCGGGTATCGCTTAACGTATCCGGACTTTGATTAGGTGAAATAAGTTGACCCGGAAATGCATCGCCACTCATCCATGAATAAATACCAGAATCATATGTGCCGGGATCCGGACGTGTTGAAAAATCAGACCATTGAAAAATTGTCTTCAAAGAATCTAATGGTCGTGAAGTTCCCAGCAACGTGAGTCCTAACGGTGTTGAGCCGGCGTCAACGGGATTGTGAATATAGGCGGTTCGTGTGATTGAATCATATGCAGCATAATTATTTTGAATATAATTATAGTTATTGATCGGTCCGATATCCATATCGGCAAAGAATCCGATATAAGCATCCTGCCATGTTTTACTGAGGTTAAGGTTGATAAACTTATAATCAAGAAAGACGATGGCGTCTGCCGATGTACCGGTTTGCCATGCGTATGATTTTTGAAATACTTTCGCTCCCATTGGAACATGCTGTGCGATTATTGGGCGACTGAATGTATCTGTAGCCGAACAATAAAGATCATTATTGGAAACCGCGCCATAATCTTCATCAACATTCGGTTCACCGTGATCGGAAATTCCATTTTTCTCCGTCCATATATCTCCATCATTTTTGTACGGCAATGTTCCATCAGGATTAGGATGGCATTTATCTTTAACTCCAGGATTGTAGTCGTCGCCAGCAGGATCCGGATTTGCAACAGAATCATAAGGAATACCGTCGCAACTGACTTCAATAGAATCGGGTAATCCATCAGCGCCAACATCATCAGACGTTATGTTCCAGTCACCGTCATTATCGTTTCCATCCAATTCATCTTCATCGACTCTCCCATCGTTATCATCATCGATGTCTTTGCGATTGACAATGATACTATGATTATAATAATATCCGGAATATCCCAGAACGTCATAAGCGTTACTGCCGGCAATTGTCCGCCAGAAATGCTCTTTTAAAATACGAGTATACTCAGGTAAAAATTCTTTCCGTGCATCATATCCATTATAACCTTCTGTCACTCTTATAACACCATCTATAATGGCACCGATTCTCGGTCCGGCACCATAAAGATGTTCTACCCGAGTACCTGCGGGGTATTCTAACCCGATGCCATCAGGTAGATCTTCAGAACTACCTGCATCCCATGCCTGGATACCGAGCGTCATCTGGTTGCTCATCCACACACGTAAATTGAATCCCTGTTTAATACGCTTGGCAAAGCTTACCATGACATCGGATGGTTCGTGACTTCCATTCTTTTTCCGAATCGGGGTTTCACACAAAGAAATGGTTGTAAAAAAAATCGTAAGTATTACAAAATATTTTATGTACCGCATAAAACCTCACCGCTATTTATTATACTAAATTAAATTATTCGAAATGGTCTGTCTTGATTATCTTCCTCGATACATGATTATACAGAATACCTATCAAATAATCAAGCTTTTTTTCTTCGCTTTCCCTGTATATTTCATTTACTGATATAATCAATAAAAAACCCCCAGGACCGACACTGTTAATCCTGGAGGTGGGTTGTTTTACTCTTGGCTTTTTAGCTTTTGGCTATCTTACAAGTAGCATCTTTTTTACATCAGTAAAATTGCCAGCATGTAACTGATAATAGTACACACCGCTTGAAAGTCCGGCTGCATCCCATGTCACTTGATATACACCGGGCTGTTTTAATTCATTCACCAATGTAGCGACTTCCTGTCCAAGTACATTGTAAATCTTTAATGAGACTAATTGTGAGTTTACAATTGAAAATTGAAAATTAGTCGTCGGGTTAAATGGGTTCGGGTAATTTTGCGCTAACGAGAATGCAGTCGGGATTGCATCGCCGATTTCCTTCACACCTAAAACTATCGGGTTTGTGCCGCCGGCTTCAATATATCTTGCGGCAAATTCCTGCAGATAGAGATTGGCTACCCGGTTATTCTGAACGATCACAGTGTTTTCATCGTTCCTTGTCTCTGCGGAACCCGACCAATTGTGCGAACCTGTTAGCAGATATGCTGTTCCGCCTAACGGTTCTGCATCGACAATTGTATATTTATGATGAAGCAAACCGCTGCCGCCCTTCAGCAGTACATCGATTCCGCTGGAGAGCAGGTAGCTGTATTGATTCCCTGTGTCTGTATTATTATCCATAACTATGCGCGCTGTTTTGCCTGCGTTCTTTTTCGTAATAATAGAATCGGCTAACGTCTTGCGCGTGAACGTAAGAATTGCTGTGTTGATCGAATGCTGGGCTTTGCCCAATGTTTTGCCGATACGGTACTCGGTGCGATCACTCGGACTGAAATAGCATTCGACATTTACACCGCCAATGACGAACTTATGCGGAGTGTTATTGAGCTTGAATGCTCCAAAGCGTGAATTAACCGGACTGGGCGTTATGGTGGTACTACCCCACATTTCGTTGAACTCGGTTGTGTAAGCACCCGCCAGTGCGACATCCTGGAATTCGATGACATTCTGCCGGTCATCGTTAGTTCCGGGATCTGTAAAATTAAGTGACCCCGTCCAAACCCAAGTGCTTTCCGGCGCACCCTGATAATCGAAAACGAAGAATTTATTGTGCGATAATCCGGAACCGTCGTTAGAACCGTAAAGGTCAAAGATCACCGTTATGCCGTTGGAGCTGAGTGTCGTCCATGGTGCGGTTGTATGATTATCGTACTCACCGATCACACGCACCTTCACACCGCGCTGTTTTGCATTAATCAATGCGCTCGCAACAGTACTGCCGGCAGTACCGCTCAAACTATACAACGCCGCATCTATTGAACGCTTCGCGTTGTTAATCCGCTCGACGATTTTGGAAACCACGTTGAAATTACCTGTAGCAACTTCACCTGAAGAGACTGAAGAATTTATACTCTTAGTGAAATACACGTTAATTTGTCCCGTTGTCGGAGCTTCAGAAGTAGTACTGACTATAAGATTGCCCGCATAACTTGTATCGGCGCCGCTCGTTGAAAACGCCTGCACGTTATAGATTGTTGCGGTTGATAAATTGGGAATCGGTACATAATGATCTGTTTGCATTGTATCATTATGAATTTCAATAATACCCAATTCATACGCAGTAGTCTTACCGTATTTAATGCGGGATGTTCCCGGATTGACTGTCTTCCATATAATTGCAAGGGATGTAGAGGTTAAATCTGTCTCTTCAGGATACTGGGCAAAAATAGGACCCTGAGAAATTACATCCACTGATGAACGCGGCATCAGTTGATAGCCGCCAATATATGGTGATGTAGATTTGTATTGGCTCAACACACCAACCACATCAAACACGCCTGCCGGCGCAACAGCTCCGACTAAATTTGTGTTGTTATCTATTCTAATCTGCACTGTATCACTCGTGGATGAACCTGTAAGACGGTAATTGGTATTCGCCGCCCATGTTGTCACCGGATTTCCATTCAGCATAGTAACGGTAACTCCGTTCAAGCGTACGAATCTCCCCTCATAATTTTCTACACCGCCTACACCATCACCGTTGAGCTGGGACGGAGTAGCAATCAGCGGCTCGAACGAATTTCCGGAACCGACGACAGAATGTAAAGTCGGGTATTCAATCTGATTTAAACCGTTGAATTGTGTCACCCTTCCCGAAACTATCACTTCATCACCGACAGCAACTGTAGAGGAGAATATCGTTCCATAAATTGACATCCCGCCGGAATTATCGGTAATATAACTTGGACTTCCGAATTCGTTTGCTACTGTGATGAAACCTCTTACGGTGACTAAATCTCCAATCCTAAGCGATGCACCATTAGCATCGTTCACTTTAACATCTGCGATCGATATTGCCGCACCGTAGACTGTGACGACCGGAATTGGAGCGACATCTCCGTATGATACACCTGACCCCGATTGAACATTAATCTTATAATAACCTGTATAGATCGGTGAAACAACATTTTGAATTGTAATTTCTGTTGAATCGAGAGCAAATGCAACTCCAATGAAATATATAGTATCTCCCGATATTGACACAGTTGCCGTTATATTCGAATATGACACATCACTAAGATTATGCGACCAACTGAACTCCGGAGGAATGACGACTCTCAGGTTAGTGATATTGAAAGTAGTGTCGCGCCTATATGTAACTACTAAAGAAGTATCGATACTGCCATCGATAACGACAGGGCTTACCGATGCTGTTCCCGATCCCTCGGGACGCGCTCTTAATTTATTTATCCACGCTGTGTTTGCAGCACTGTTTCCGGTACCACGTGTAACTGTTGGAGTGTTTTGTGCCCAACTCGTTGTGTTTACAAGCTGTGAAACGGAATCGCCCTGAAATGCAGTCGCAGTACTTGATGTAGCCGCAGCGCTGAAATGTACTTTTGGTTGAGGAAGACTAGATGCATTTGCCGTTCCCCATGAAACTCCGAATATATGTGTGTTCGAAACGTCACGGATGTGAATAGCTTCACTTGCTCCTCCTATTGTAAACACAGAGCCGCTGAAATATGTTGCATTGCTGGATTTTATCTGTACGATATAGTCTGATGGATCGGTATCCTCAGTAGTAGTAAATCCTGATTGACCGATCACAATTATTGTTCCGCTTTTTAGGGATGCCCAAAGAGAATTAGTCGAAAACGTTAGGGTAACACCTACCGCGCCAGCGTTCGTAAAATCTTGAATATTCCAACCCCTAATATCAAGACCGTCTTGAACAACAAGAAGTTCAATCCATTCATCCGTACTGGCTGAAGAATTATAAATTTCATTTATGATAATACTCTGAGAATAGCCTTTAGCAAAGAAGACAATCGACAGTAATACCATAACCGGTATAAGCCGAAATTTCATATAATACCCTTTTAAATGAGAAAAATTAGAGGAATCAAATTTGGTTAATTAAATGTAAGTATTTTTTCCCTAAATAAATAATCATTATAAGTTGAATTACTCGTGCAATATTGCTATAATTCTATTAATGGTAAATGAAAGGGGGTCCATTAGTTGACAGGCTTTAAGAGATTCACAAAAAATCTTTCAAGGAAGTTTATGGCTCGTGCTTTCTTCGGTGTTCTTTTAGTTTACCATCTACTTCTGCCTTACAATGCCGCCTCACAGGAGAATTTATGCGATATCTCTTTGTCTGATCAAATTACGCTCGCTTTAGATTCTATTCCGTTATTCTCGCCTCAAATATCGGTTACCGGCGATACAGTTCATGCGATCTGGTTTGCATTAGACATTCTTCAAACATCATCTAGCGACGGGATTCAATACTGCCACAGCTTCGATGGCGGTAAATCATTTTCACCCTTAATCACGATTATTTCTTCCGACTCGGCATTTAACCCCGGTATCATTTCTTGCTTTGATGAATATGTTTATGTCTCATACACGGGATTTATGGACGGTATCTTCGGAATAATCTTTCAACGCAGTACGGATGCAGGCATAACATGGGAACAACCGGAAATGATTCTTCCAAACACACGCCCAAGGTTGATAGGAGCAATTGAATCCAATGTTTACATCCATTATGAAAGCCAGCGTGGGGGGAACAACGGATTACTTAGAAGCGACGATAATGGAGTTACATGGCAAGCGGTGAACTTGGATATGTTCCTGCTTGATGACTTTCAGTTAACAAGCAATATGTTTCATGGAGTTGGAACTATAACGGGAGTTCATTCAGAAGTTGAGTATTATTATAGTCCAAATCAGGGCGCAAACTGGTATGCTTCAGGGATAATATCACGTGAAGATCCCGTACCATCGATTCAGCCGAAGATTGCAGTGAACGATGCAGGGATAATTTATATTGTTTGGAACGATACCGGGAATGTTATGCTACGCCGCAGTAACGGTTACGATGAAGATGACAATCTGCTTTGGTTACCGCGCATTGTTGTTTCCGCAGACAGGTATGCTGTTTTTCTAGATGTTGGCGTGACGGGAAAATTTGTAACGGCAGTGTGGGATAATTATGAGATCGACAAAAGATATGTTCAAAACTGTTACAGCGCCGACGAGGCAAATAATTTTTGCCCGAAAGATACTTTATCGTCGGGCAGTAACTCGGGTGAGCCGTGTGTCGCTGCATCCGGCGGCAACGTTCATTATGTTTGGTCGGAGTCTATTGAAATTGGAGGGGCAATTCTATACCGACATGGAACTGCAAGAGAACTCGTTCAACCGACAACGCATGTGCTTATGCAAAACTATCCAAACCCGGTAAACGGCTTTACACAGATAGAATATGTTCTTCCGGTACCGGACCATGTTAAAATCGTTCTATATAATATTCTGGGACAGAGAGTTGCAACGCTGGTAGATGAATATCAGGAAGCAAAGAATTACAAGTTATCAATCGAGGCAAATCAATTCCCTACGGGTGTTTACTTCTATCGCATGATGACGGCGCATTTTAGCGAAACTAAGAAATTGGTAATATTGCGTTAATGAGCGCTCAGACTATTTCATTTTCTCAATCGAATTTATTTCCCTCAGTAAATCCTTCTTAGTAAATCTCGATTTACTCATGATGGTAGAGATGAAACCCTGCATCTGTTCTCTTGTTTCATCATCAACTTCCATTGATGTAAGAATGATGATCGGCGTGTTGCGTGTTTTAGGCTGTTGCTTAAGCTGATATGCGACATTGAATCCTGAAATATCTGGCATGATCAAATCCAGGATTATTAAATCGGGTTCTTCCGAACTTGCCAAACGAACGCCATCTTTGCCATTCATAGTTTTAATGACTTCGTACCCTTCCGCCTCCAGCATAACCTGGATGAGTTCGGATGCGGTTCGATCATCGTCAATTATCAATACTTTCGGATGCTGTTTATGATCGAGCCCGCGGAGCGGAATTTTCTTGAGAGCGTTGATCAATTCCTCGCGGTTCACGGGTTTGACAAAATAATCTACTGCACCCATGCTGAAGCCTAATTTCTTTTCATCTGTGATAGAGATGATAATAATCGGTATATTCTTGCATATAGGATGACGTTTTATTTCCTTGATAACCTGCCAACCGTCTTTCATCGGCATGATCATATCGAGTGTGATGATATGCGGTTTAAGTCGCTTTGCCATCTCGATACCTTCAGCTCCATCCTTAGCCAGCTCCGTCCGGTAACCGGCTTCTTGCAAATACATCTGGATTAGCTGACTTGCCTGAAGATTATCTTCAATGACTAGAACTAAAGGTTTTTCACCAGTAGTCGTGGTAACGGGTTGTTCATTCACAATTCGCAGGAGTTGATCTGCCGATTCAACAACTTCACCGGCTACAACCATCGGGATACGGAAGCGGAAAGCGCTACCCTTCCCCCATTCGCTATCAACCCAAATTTGACCTCCATGCAATTCGATGAGTCGTTTCGTAATGACTAATCCTAAGCCGGTACCTTCTTTCACGCCGCGCGAATTCTTTCCCTGCTGAAATGCATGGAATAGCCGGCTTAAATCTTCCGGTTTAATACCAACGCCTTCATCCTTCACGGCGATCTCGATCTCATTGACAAAACGCCGTACAACGACTACTACTTTGCCGTCATTATGACTATATTTAACCGCATTAGAAACAAGATTCATCAATATCTGTTTGAATCTTGTCTGATCGACAACAAGTTGGTCGATATCAGGTGCAATTTCAAATGATAAATTAATATTTTTCTGTGATGCCGCAGCCTGCATTACGCGCTGGATGCTTTCGGTAAAATAGGATACCGGATATGCTTCGATATGCAGTTCCATCTTACCCGCTTCAATTTTAGAGAGATCAAGAATATCGTTGATTAGCCCCTGAAGATGTTTACCGCTTTCGTTTATGTTTTTCATAAAATCACTCACCTTTTCAGGCGGCAGGGAGTTTAGATCCGAAGTAAGAATTTCTGAAAATCCGACTATAGCATTCAATGGAGCGCGCAGTTCATGACTGAAAGTAGCTAAAAAACGTTTCAGCGTTTCATTCGCATCGTCAGTTCTCTTTTTCTCATTCTCAAGTTCAATATTCTTGATTGTCACTTCATCCATTAACCGTTTACGACTCATTCCAATGGATAGTTCATTCGCGATAATCGACAATAGTTTTAATTCTTCTTTGACATACCTATCGATTTTGGGAGATAGAACTTCAAGGATACCCTGGAGTTCATTTTGAACCATCAACGGAATAGAGATAAGTGTTTTTAATTTTAATGCCTCGGTCTCGCTCAAAAAATATGACGCGATAGAACTACGAGATAATTCATCCGAGATAATTATTTTCCTTCCGAGAGCAGTCTGTACAGCGATTGTGTTCGTTTTCTCATGCACTATCTGATGTTCCACTTCGGGATCGACTCGAACATCCACTAATGATGGTGCCATTAGATGCAATAATGAGGAGCGTTGGTCGTAACGATATATGCATACAAATTTAGGCGGTATCTCCATAAATTGTGCGATACGTTCACTGGCGTTTAAGCATAAATCGTCCAGATGAGGAGCCACATTAATCACATGAGAAACTTCCATGAGCATTTCTTTTTGTCTCTGCTCTCTCTTTTGATCCGTAATATCTTGAAAAAAGACCGATATACCATTTTCGGTAGGATAAATCCGGATATCGTACCACGCTTCGAACCGTTCATCTTTGTAACAAGTTTCAAAGCCCTGAAAAATCTTCTTTTCCATAGCTAATTTGTATTTCTCACCAAGTTCGGCATCGCGTGCGTTAGGAAATATTTCGAAGACATTTTTACCTAAAACGTCCTCTTTCTTTAATCCTGTCCCTATTTCAGCGGCACGATTCCAGTATGTAAAGTGAAATTCGTTATCAAGCGCAAAAAATCCACCTGAAATACCTTCAAGAATTTCGACATATTTCTCTGGAGAATTCATAATGATCCTATGAACATGTTTATAAATGAGGTTATAAAATTATAGGCTGTGTATGCCCTAGGTAGTCATCCGTTTTGAGAATACGTATTTTTTAAATAAGATGCAAGTACTTTTTTAAGAAAGGCTTTAGGTGATAGTATTAATTACTGATATTACGACTAAGCGCTCTTTATCCACAATCTTTCCTCCATGTATAACATAGAAATTAGCTCATTTTGAAGGATATTGCTACCATTTATCCACACCTCGAGATTGTGTCGGATATCGAGTAAATCAAGGAATATCAATAATTATCTTTATTTCACATAAAATCTGTGTAACTTACCCAATACTCTTCAAAGGCAGGTAATCGACTGCGAGGCATTCATTTTGCTTTTTGTAGCGGCAATTTGAGCACTCATTGATATTATCTTGATAATCTCCTAACTTAATAAGCGTTATTGAATCAGTCAATGTCTTGCGTAGATTATCGAAGTCTTGAATTGAAAATTCAAAATGATACGGATATGCCGGCAATTTTAAAAACACCAGAGACGCCTTCACCATTGACTGTTGATATAGAATATTGACAAGAAACGCATAAAAAAGTAGCTGCGGCTTGTATATTTCTGCTTTCTCTTTAATCTGATTTAAATTTATTTTATCTGTTTTATAGTCAACAATATTCCAATTACCTTCGGCATCCCTGTAAAGTCTATCAATTATGCCCACGAGATAATCATCTTGATAGATTGCTTCAATAGAATATTCATTCTTAGATTCCTGTGCAGAAAACATATCGATACCGAATGGTGTCTTTATCAAACCTATTATATTTTTTGCTATACTTTTGCATACATCATTGAGATCGGCGGGCGCTAATAACCAAGTTTCCTTAGCAAGCATATATATCCATTTTCGCATATCTTCCTCGGATGTACTCAGGTTATTAATTTTTTGTAAGACTGCATGTGTTATTTTCCCCTCAATATCACCTTTCAGGATATCATCAGAATCTTCTGATTCGTGAAATTGATCCGGGACAGAATTTATATCGGGCATACCAAGAACATATTTCAAATAATATTTTCGGGGACACTCGAGATATGTTTTTATTTTTGTCGATGAAAAATATTCACCTCGCGATTTGCCGGCAAGGGTTGATATCAATATCTTGTTTGGATGAATTACGACTGCTGATTTTGCGGGAAGTGGAAGATTAGACATTTGAATCCGATCCCAGAATCTCACATTGATAGATAATTGATGTAAGCTCCTTTTTATTTTAGAAGTTTCTTCGGTACGTTCCAACGTTCTCAATTCCGTTGCGGGAAATATTATTTTATTATCTCTAAGCGTCTTCGGCTCAATCTCTAATGCATCAGTTAACCATTTAAGGTATGTACTATGGGAACCATCTAACGATAATTGACAAGATAAAAAGAGCGCATCGCGCGCGCGCGTACATGCTACATAAAATATACGTTTTTCTTCCGCTTCAGTTTTGTGTTTGCTTCGTTCCTTGAAAGCATGCAGGATTGACGGGACAATCTCCTCATCAAGATTTACCTTGTCTCTAACTTTAAATGCAATTCCTAAATCAGAATCGAGGATTGGCGGATTATCATACCGGAACTTTTGATGTATAAATGGGATGAATACAACGGGAAATTCCAAACCTTTTGCTGAATGAATTGTCAATACCTGAACACAATTCCCGGTAATTTCCAGCGGCGCTTGCCCCTCACGTTCTTCATTTTCCATCAATACCGACAATCGCCTCACAAAATCATACAGTGTTGTATATCCTCTTGCTGTAAAATCCCTGGCAATGCGAAGAAATTTTTTAATATTAGCCGCATTCTGTTCGCCGAACGGCAACCCGGCAGTAGTTCCACTCCACCCCGTCGACGATAATATTTCATCTACTAACAGTGAAATATTAATACGATTGACAAGACCAATGTGCTTCGTCAATATTTTAACCGCCCGCTTGAAATTAGCTGAGATATCTTGATCGTGAGAATAAATTATCATCTTGGTCCAAAACGATTCACCATCAGCGAATGATACATCAAATAATTCCGCATCGGATATCGAAAAGAAATTTGAGCGCAATATTCCCACAAGTGAAATATCATCCTTTGGATTTAAAAGGAATTTGAAATAATTTAAGAAATCCAAAACCTCCTGAGTCTGGTAAAAGCCCATTCCACCGGTCAGCACAAAAGGAATGCGATATTCCGTTAACACTTTTTCCAGTGTCGCAAGATGCGTCCTTTTTCTTAAGAGTATAGCAATATCTTTAAATTCAACCGGTCTTGGATTCTCATTTTTTTTCTGGTAGATAACGAAACCATCCCGTATTAACTTAATAATGCGTGCACCAACCAATCTGCATTCATCCTGAACATAATCGTTTGTATCGTTTCCCTGTTCTGGGGACTCTCCGTTGCGTGCGTTATCAT
Organism: Bacteroidota bacterium; assembly: GCA_020056225.1. GTDB lineage: Bacteria > Bacteroidota > Ignavibacteria > UBA10030 > SZUA-254 > JAGVIE01. The sequence continues at coordinate 56,461 of JAGVIE010000050.1, read as the reverse complement.
CTACGGGAACCATCATCAATTCGACCGTACCTTCACCGTCGCTTTGCCTTCCTTGCACAAGCTCATCATATTGGACTTCATACCGCGATCCTTTTGAAACGATGATTTTTGAAAACAACCTGTTGACAAAATCGATTAGATCCGGCAGAAGACGGTAACTCTCGGCAAGAATGACTCCCTTGCCGTTTGCCTTCATAAGAATTTCTTCTTTCGCACTTTCGAAAATCTCAACTTCAGCATCCCGAAATCCATAGATAGATTGTTTCGGATCGCCGACTATGAAAAGATTTCCCGATTGATAATTCGAGACCAGCGCCTGGAGAATTTCATACTGCAGGCGGTTTGTATCCTGGAATTCATCTACCATTATGAACTTATATTTTTTGACAATTGCTTCTCGAACTTCATCTTTGCCCAGCAATATTTTGGCTTTAATTAAGATATCTTCAAAATCTAAATATGCGTATTCTATCTTCTTTTCATCATAACGGGAGATTGCTAACCGAAAAATATCCAGCAGAATCCTTAATGCGTGAAGCAGTATCTTGTTTCCCTTTAGAACTTTATCAGACTCTAAGCTCTTTATCGGTTTCGAGATATTTTTCTGGCATTCGACAATAATTGCAAGATCATTTTCTATCGGCGAGTTCGCAGTTAACGATCCTATAAATTCCTTCCTTGGCATATCTTTTTGAGTGAAGATTAGTTCTGCCATCTGCGCGTAAATTCGTATAGTATCATCGGGATTAATATTCGTAGTCCATCTTGAATATATATCCCGCACTTCGTCAGATGTCTTGCCTGATGCAGTTTGCATCACTCTCTCCAGTGATGACAGAAAGAATGAATCGGTAAGCCGTTTAAGTATTGCTGAGACTAAAATTTCATTCCAGTTTTGAATAATTTTTTCGTCTTCAATGCGCTCATCCAGGCAAGCGCCATCTTGAAGAAAACGTTCGATAGGTTCACGCTTAGCAAGAAAGATTGACAGATAGCTTTCGACGGTGTTTCGTCCTAATGTGCGAACAAGATATCTAAGTTCCTCGGCTCGTTTCATTTCAGTTGCATCATTCAGGATTGCCTCAAATGTCTCACGAACCGAATCCTGTTCTGCAATCTGCTGATCTACGCCTTCGAGCACGGTAAATGCTGCATCGACACCGGCTTCTATAGGATATTCGCGGAGAATCTGAGCACAAAATGAATGAATCGTTCCTATATTTGATGAGATCAATTGATCGCGGATGCGTTCGAGTCTTATCAGCTCCCCTGAACCGGGATTTGAATAAATTCTTTCTTCAATATAATCTGCAATTTTTTTTCGCAGCTCGCTTGCAGCTTTTTCCGTAAATGTAATCGCTACCAATTCGTTAACATGAGTATCGGTTTTCATTAGTATCTCAACGAACCTGCGAACAAGCACGAAAGTTTTTCCGGCGCCGGCATTTGCCGTTACGGAAATATGGCGTTGAAACTCGAGAGCTTCCTTTTGATTTTCAGTTAACATTAGATGCTTGGATTATATTATCCTTTCATTACCGCGAGTGGCAGCATCTTTGCTACTTTCCTCGCAATCCCTGCGCCGTGAACAACTTCCACAACCCGACTTACATCTTTGTATGCATCCGGCTTTTCTTCGGTCAAACCCGACCGGCTTTCTCCCCGAACGTATATGCCTTTGCTTTTCATCTCATTTAGCAACTGATCGGCTGAGGTTTCTTTCTTAGCTTGCGTCCGGCTCATCGCCCGCCCTGCCCCATGACAGGAAGAGCCGAAAGTTTCTTTCATCGCTTTGTCGGTGCCGACAAGAACGTACGAGCATGTCCCCATACTGCCCGGAATAAGTACAGGTTGCCCGACATCTCTCAAATCATCCGGCAACGCCGGATGATTTTTTGGAAATGCCCGCGTAGCTCCCTTTCTGTGTACAAGCAAACGCTTTTGTGAGCCATCAACATCATGATTCTCATACTTCGCTATGTTGTGGCAAACGTCGTATACAATTTTTAGATCGCCTCTTCCCAGAATTCGCTTAAAGGCTTCCCGTGTCCAGTGTGTTATCATCTGCCTGTTTGCAAACGCAAAGTTAGCCGAAGCAGCCATAGCTTTCAAATAATTTTGTCCCTCAACGGATTTGATCGGAACGCACGCAAGCTGTCGATCTACTACTGAGATACCGTATTTCTTCATACCGTTTTGCATCATGTCGAGATAATCAGTGCAGACCTGATGTCCCAGACCGCGTGAACCGCTGTGTATAAGAACGACTATTTGATTATGGTGAAGCCCGAATTTCGATGCAACTTCAGGTTCATAAATTTCATCGACGACTTGAATCTCAAGAAAATGATTGCCGGATCCGAGCGTTCCGAGCTGATGTTGCCCGCGATCTTTTGCGCGGCGACTTACAAGCGATGGATCGGCATCGGGAATTTTACCGTACTCTTCGATGCGGGCGATGTCTTTGTCGTCACCGTAATTATTTGTTATTGCCCACTGTGCACCATTTATTAGAACTTTATCGAGTTCGCTCTTTGTCACCTCCAGCAAACCTTTTCGTCCTGTACCGCAGGGTATATCGCGGAAAAGCTGATTGATTAATTGTTCAAGCTTAGCACGTATACCATCAACTTCAAAAGGAGTTGAAAGTAATCTAACGCCGCAGTTTATATCGAAGCCAACACCGCCGGCTGAGACAATGCCTTCGTCAACATCTGCCGCCGCTACACCGCCAATACAGAAACCGTATCCTTGATGTGCGTCGGGCATCGCTAAAGACCGGCCAACCAGTCCGGGCAATGTTGCGACATTTGCAACCTGTTCTTTGGTGAGATCTTTTTCGATCTGCTTTATCAACTCGTCATCTGCATAAATCATTCCATCGATACGCATTCCTTGCTTGTATGATTTTGGAATCAGATGACGATAATTATCAAGCTTCTTGAGCATCTACTTTTTCTGATTTTAAAGTCAGGGACTGTTCATTGTACTAAATATCAAAAAAAACTCTAACAATCCACTTGTTATCGTTTTCCTTCACCGACAACTGATGATATGTTACCGCTTTAACATCCAATTTCGGGCGGTGCTTCGTCTCCAGAAACATTTCACCCCGCACAGACGCTTCGAGATGTGTCCGGTCTAACTCGGCTATATTAAATTCGCTGCACGCAAATCTTTGTCCATCATAAACGTATAAAATCTCCGACAACCATTTTACGAGCAACTGTTCTTCATCTATTGCTGAAACGGTTATATGCCTACATTCCGTTGCCGTTACTGTCTTCAGATCAAGGATGATAGACATCAGGGCGGTTGCAGCATTCTGAAATGCCTCAATCAAAGAAGAACCCTGCGCTTCAATGCCGAGATCCGACGGATGCTCTAAAATTGAATAATCTTTCTGCATTCTGAGAAGATACAAATTCGATGAAGTAATTCCAACAATTACAGATTCGGACCGATTGAAAAATAGAAAAGAAGCGGACCGACGGCGATCGGAGATTTTGGCAATCCCTGCTGGAAGAAGAAACATTTACCCACTCCGAATGTAGCCGCCCCAATCGGAGTATCAAGAGCGATAGCAGTACCAAAACCGTGATGAAACCTATTGAATTTTAACTCTATCGGTTCTAAAGAGATTGTCCCAAGATCGTATCGCAGCTTAATATATGTTTCGAAAATTAACTTGAAGGGTAACCAGAAGCGATATTCGGCATTGATTAAAAAGATTTGCCTTCCCCGGCTGTCATCTTCGCGCAAACCATAGAACGAATTTAATCCGCCCAAACTAAATTGCTCGGCGACAGGCAACGTTTGATCGGCAAACCCGAATGTTATTCTTGGCCTGATTGTATGCCTTGGTAAAAGAGTAAAATAGTTTTCGTAAACTGCAGTTAGTTTCCCGAACCCGACATCGCTTCCCAACTTCTTGGATGCAGATTCAAATGTAATTTGCAGGTAAACACCTTTTGTCGGAAATGAAAATTTATCTTCGGTGTCTATTGTGCTTTGAATTTTTATACTTGAAAACTGGTACCGCACAGGTGTATACCCCGCTCCGGAAAGCGATGTAATCTGATGATTCTCGAGACGCAGTTCAGCCGTTACATCGCCGAAGCGTTTAAAATGACTGCCGAAAGTGATCGTCCCGCCGTATTTATTTTCCCGGTACTTACCCTCTTCTAACTTATCCCATCTTTCCAAACTTGCCGATGGAGCATACGCGTAAGTGAACACATCACGCGATTTAAAATATCCCCGCAAATTGAAAGTGAAATACGAATGAAAGATTCTATTAACGGTATATTCCGCACGAACAAATCGGTCACGGTATCCGTATCGCGCACTGATCCCAAGGTCTTCCCACGCGCCTCTAAAATTCGCGTCTCTCGAATCGATAGTGCCAACGATACCGTGCTCATCATCGGCATGGAAACCGATACGCATCAGCTCTGAGCTTTTTTCCTTGACTTTCAAAACGATAACAGGATCATCATCTTTATATTGAACATCCACCAGAACGTATTCGAATAATCCCGTGCTTTTGATATTCACTATCCCCTGAGAAGCTTTGTCGATATTGAACACGTCGCCAACCTCAAGTGGAAATTCCCTTCTGATTATATACGAGCGCGTTTTATCATTACCGACATACCGGATATCGGCGATCTTCCCTTCATGTATTTTGAATCCTAACATGCCGTTTGAAGAATCGACATGTACCGACTCAATCCGTGCGAGTGAATATCCTTGTTGACGATAGAGCGAAATTACATTTTCGAAAGCCCGTGTTATATATGGATCAGTCAGGTATTTACCTCGGCAGGAATCAATTTCAGTTTTAATGCGATCATTCGGAAGAAGCGTGTTCCCGCTAAACTGCACATTGTTGATTTTCCTGCACGCAGTTAGATGAAAGTTAACATTTCTTTGATTTATCGAATCGACTATTTCTGCTTCAACATCACGATACTTACTGGTGCCATAAAATTTATTGACATATTCCTGAACCCGCGTCAGTGAAAGATCGTTCCGGTTCACATCATTAAATATTCCTTGCTTAATTTCATCGTCATCCGTTTCATTATCGAAATTAACCGTTACCCGCACCGACTCCGATGCCGTTGTTTGCTCCTGTATCTGCAGAAGCTTACCAAGCGCATCAGAGATAGCAGGGATATTTTGTTCGGCAGCGATTTCACCGGCACGGATCAGAGAATCTATCCCTGAAAAATCCGAAACAATCCGATCGCCTGTAACAGGAGTAATAACAACATCGGCAAGCTTCAATTGCTGTTTGTTAGATTCCTGCATCATGATCGTCATAATCTGATCGGCAACTTCCCACGGCGCTTTGAGGTCGTTCAAACCCCTCATCGAACTGGTGGAATTCACCGCGATCACGATATCACAACCAAGATCTTTGGCAACATCTACAGGAATGTTGGATGTCAGTCCGCCGTCCACCATCGACATCGAATCTTTTTCGATGGGAGAATATAACAGCGGCACGGTAATACTTGCGCGCATCGCTTCAGCGAGCGAACCATGGTCAATGATAACGCGCTTTCCTGAAATGATGTCTGTTGCGATAGCACGAAACGGAATTTTCAAGTTATCGAAACTCGAGTCAGGGTGATATAATGCCTGAAGTGTAAGGTAAAAGAAAAAATTCGAAAGACGCTGTCCGCCGGATATCGATGATGGGATTATCGGCTCCAATCCATCGAAGCGAATCGAGAAATAACCTTCCTGCTGAGTTTGTTTCTGTCCCACGAACAAATCGCTGCGCTGTGTTTCTTCTGTGAAGGAAAGTAATTCACCCCAGTTTGTATTGACGGCAATGCTTTCAATTTCTGTAGTTGAATAGCCTGTGGAATATAATCCTCCGATAACACTTCCAAGGCTCGTGCCTACAATCAAATCGACAGGTATTTGATGACGTTCCAGCGCCCGCAAGACGCCTATTTGTGCCAGACCTCTTCCTCCGCCGCCGCTCAGTACCACCCCGATTTTAGGTCTGCTCAATCGCTGTGAAGATCGAAACCAAACCGATGGAGATTTTTTTTGAATAATTGTGGGGCGAACTATTATTTTCGATTGGGTGAGCACCGGTAGAAAGAGAACGCCGTTCAACAGAACAGTTGAAAGGATGATACGCAATGCTATTGTAATTTTACGAAGCAAATCCTGTCCTATCTTTGAATTTTTCAATCCAAATTAGAAAATTCCTCCGGCAAAATCAAGAATTACCGGATGAAAAGAATTCATTGCATTTGGTGCTGATGAAATTCTCTATCGAAGTTTTAAATATATTCCTGTCGAATTGCATCGAGTGTTCTCGAATTATCTTCGAATCGAACGATTTCCCTTGAAGTTCTTTAACAGCCGCAACCAAGCTTTCAACGGTTTGATCTTTGAAGATCACACCAGTATTCGAATCCACGACGGTTTCCAAGGCGCCGCCTTTGCCGAAAGCTATAACGGGTTTTCCGCACGCCATCGCCTCGACGGGCACTATACCAAAATCCTCTTCACCGGGGAATATCAATGCGCGGCATCCTTCATAATATTTCTTCACCTCGTCATCGTCAGCCCATCCAAGAAATTCAATATTTCTTTTTGCAAGGTCTTTCAGCTTCTTCTCTTCGTTCCCCGTGCCGATAATAATCAATCGCTCTCCGAGACGGTTGAATACTTCAACCGCAAGGTCGATCATCTTGTAAGGAACAAGCGCCGATACGATGAGATAGTATCCTTCATCTCTATCACTGATGGAAAAACGATTTACATCCACAGGAGGATAAATCACGACCGCATCTCGGTTATAAGTGCGGCGGATGCGGTCACGCACAGCGCTAGATATTCCTATGAACTCATTAACACCGCGCGAAGACGCAACGTCCCATCTGCGCAAATAGTTGAGCACCAGCTTCATGGACGTGCGTGCGATAAGCGAAGCGCGTTTATTGCCGAAATATTGTTCGTATTGATCCCAGATGTACCGCATCGGCGTGTAACAATAACAGATATGAAGCGCATTCTTGTGAACGCGGACGCCCTTTGCGGCGGCATGGCTGCTCGAAATAACCAGATCAAACTCACTCATATCAAACCGTTCGATTGCCGCGGGGAACAAAGGAAGATAATATTGGTACCTGCTCGTTGCCAGCGGCATCTTCTGGAGAAAAGACGTCTTGATGTTCATCCTCTCGATGGGCGAAGAAAGTTTTCCTTTTTTATGCACGAGAGTGAATAATTTTGCATCCGGGAAAAGCTCGCAGAGCACCTCAAGAACTTTTTCTCCGCCGCGCATCGAGACAAGCCAATCGTGTACCAGTGCAATATTTCTAACATTCTTCATCGTGGGAAGCAATATACGAAGAATGTTGGAGACCCTCAAACTGAGAGTACCTCCGACAAAATAAAAAAGCCGACCCATAATATGAATTGGATCATTTGTGTTTTATGGAATAGACGTTACCGAATCAACACCATATTTTTATATCATCGAATCCACACATCCTGAGAGAATGACCAAGCGTTCATTATGTTTCAATCCACGCGCTCGTACGGAGCGCGACAAGATTTTTCTTCTTTTCAAGATTTCGCCTGATCTGGTTTCAATCCACGCGCTCGTACGGAGCGCGACTGTTACTTCTAAACTTATTTAATAAATATCAGAATCATTGAATTCAGACCATCCATCGCTTAGGTCTAGGCAATTTTACGAAATTTTCTCTGTAACATATTAAACTGCTCCTTTCAATCTATTTTCTCAAAGCTAACCCCCTGGTATTTCATCGTGTGCTTCGGTTAGCGCTATACAATTATTGGTTCCTCAATATCATCTATCACACCTTTGCCATTGTGTTCTACTCTCCGTCTCCAGTTCGATCCAAGATAATAAAATCTCAAACTATCTTCTTCCGCATTATACAAAGATAACAATCTATCCTTTAAAATTTCCCACTGCGCCGGATCAACATTGCATTCAAACACCGAATTTTGTACACGCAATCCATAATCCAAACACATCTCCGAGATTTTTCTAAGCCGACGAACCCCGCCTGCTGTCTTTGTTGACATATCATAACTTACTAGAACCATCATAGCGATTTCACTTAAGATAAAATGGTGGATATTCTTTAATATCTCCTCGTATGTATCTTGCGAGAAGTTGTGCTTGAATGTGTGGCAGTAAACCAATTGTCATCTTTTCGTCTAAAAACGGATGTGTGATCTCTTCCTGTTTGCGCTTCTGATATGCGGTTATCACTGTCTTTCTCGCATCGTCAGACATGCGGACTTCCCCAGATTCACGAATTTCGAAATCATCCTTTGTCACTTGTTTTAGATTAATGAGATTCAACATTATCCTGTCGCCAAGATATGCCCGGAATTCTTCCATAAGATCGAGCGCTAAACTCGGTCTTCCCGATCTTAGTTGATGCAAGAAACCTACCTGCGGATCAAGTCCGGTTGTCTCAAGTGCCGACCTCACATCGTTTGCCAAAATTGCATACAAGAACGAAAGAAGAGCATTCGCAGGATCAAGAGGCGGTCGTTTCGTTCGACCAGTAAATATGAAATCTTCCCGTTGAACCGTGATAAGTGCCGACAACACTCCGAAATACAACGCCGCACATTCACCCTCGTAACCGCGGAGTCCATCCAATGATTCCGATCTTTGAATTTCCATCAGTCGGCATCCCATCGTCTCCGCCGTTAATCCAACTGAATCAGGACATTCATTCGGATGATTACGCTGATGGCGAAGCAGCAAACTGCGATAGTTAGCCACCTTCGCCGCAACTATTGGCCTTGCAATTGAAAGGGATTCCATTTCGTTGTCAGAAATAGCATACTGTGCTTTCCGCAGAAGAACATTTCCTTTTTGTGCGCCATATACGCGCGCAAGAAACTTTCCGTTCTCCGAAAGATAGCTAATCCCAACATTATTCTCCGCACAAAATGCCATCAGTTGCGGACTCAGCGCCTTGAAACCGAAACAGACAATATTCTCAATCGAGTGAACAGGAGCTTGAAAGACTTTTTCGTTGTTCACCTCCACAACAAATGTTTCCCGTTCTTTGTGGACATAGGCATCGTCAGAAGTAATATAGAGTGTGTTGAGATGTTTTTTCATGGCTGATACAAGGTTTCAATATATTTATGAAGTTTTCTTTCATTCATTGCCTTTGGCATGCACGTTTCTTCGAGAGAACAATTTCTGCATTTCTCATTGTAACGAGCCGCAGGCACTTTCTTTTGCGAGACAATCTCATGCACGGCAGCAATGATCTCTTCTGTTTGCTTTCTTAGTTCGTCATCAAGCTCAACCTGAACACGACGTCGGATTTTACCATAGAAGAACGCTCCGCGCTTCACCTGCGTGTTCATCATTTCTTCTAAGCATAATGCTTGCGCGCATAACTGCACCTTATCACTCACATCTTCTTTGGGTTCGCCAGACTTAAACTCCACAGGCATTACTTCTTCCTGTTCGCTCTTACCTTTTCGAAATTCTACAACATCGCACCTACCAACAATGCCAAGTCGTGTTGAATGGATTCTCAACCCACGCACCGTTTTCAGCGTGCCTCGCGTTTCGTACGTATCGGTATCCACCTTTTCGTGCAGGATTTCTCCGCGCACGGTAAAGACGTTATCCGCCCATACATCTTCCACATGTATCAACCCACATTGCCGCGGGCAAAATACGTAATGTTGCAGAGCGCTGAGTTGTATGAAGTCGTCTTCGGAGTACATATATTAGATCACTCCACCACCCTCAGAATCTTGTTTTAATTGTTGCAACATTCCCTTCATATACCCCAAAAATGTTTTATCATAATTATCTTTGTCTAATCCATATAGACCGGGAAATGCATCCAGTGGATAAGCACAAGTCTTCCCAATTTTATTCATCCAAATTTGTACGCTGTTGCGATTTATTTCTTTTGGATATACTTTTTCTCTCTTCTTAAGATTCTCTATTATTTGTTGATTTACTAAAACAAGAATAGTGTTACTCGAAATCACTTGATATAATTTTGCTACCTCTGGATAATCCATTTCTCTTTCCATCTTTTGCAATCTTTTATGTCTTTCACTGGTATCTGACATCAATTCTCTCCGCAATGCTTCTGTAACGAGGTCAGCAGGTGGGTCTGATTCAACCTTGTTTTCGTTAAACAATTTTTCCAATATTTGACTCGACAAAGTAAAAGCAGGATGACGATTAAAAAGAGGTGCTTCGATCCTAAAGTCTATTAGTGTCGGTTCAAAGTCTTCATTATTTCTACGAACCCGACCTCCTATCTGAATAAGATTTGCTGTCCCGGCACGTTCACGAAATGCCGAACGAAAAGAAAAATCTACTCCCGCCTCAACACAACTTGTCGCAACAAGTGTGAAATCTCTTCTTGAATTGTCAATTGGTAAAGCAAGCCGTTCTTCGATTTTTTTTACGATAACCTCTCTATCAATTGGAGATAGAGCAGTAGACAAATGCAATACCTTTGAAGTATGTACATCTATTGTATATTCTTCTTTTCCATTAATCTTCTTTGCTAATCTATCCGCAAGCACAGCGGCTGATTGAACTGTGTTCATAATAACCAATCGGGGACCTGGCTTGCTAAGAACGAGGTTAATTAATTCTGTATCGTTTAATACAGATGGATGTCGGACAGGTATAATTCGTTTTCTTTCCTGGCGTAATGCCTCTTCTCGTAATTGCTTCGACACCAAATCTGGAATTATTTCTGGCTCTTCAATCATATCTTTCAATTCCCAAAATCTCGAAAGCGAGCCGGACGCAAATACAAAATAACAATCCCATTTCTCTGAGAACTCTTTCAACCACTTCCACGTTTGAGGCCATAAATGAAACGGTATCGCCGCGTGTGTTTCATCTATAAAGACACCGCTTCCGGGAAGTTCGTGAAGTTTCCTGAGTTTTGACGGATGATTACTTGCTATGGTCTCAAAGAATTGAACTGCTGTTGTTACAATAATCGGCGATTTCCATAGCGTTGCTAATTGACGGGTATTGAGATCATCAAAATCTGCTTGATGATGATGTTCTGCAACTATTTCATCAGCGTTCTCATCTGGCAAAACGAGTGCTTTTCGATAAACCTCAACAGATTGTTTGATGATGTTTGTGTATGGCAACACAACAATAATATGACGAAGGTTTTTATCTATCGCCATTCTTAAAAGATGAGCCATGACCGCCGTTGTTTTACCTGTTCCAACTGGACTATCGCATGCATAAAAAGAAGGAGTTGTATCTGCATCACGACAAGATTGATATATTTGTTGACGAAGCCGATTCCTTTCTTCATTAGGATTCGATTCTTTTATCAGCCCTTTTACATATTCATCAAGTTTTTCAAGTCGCTCTTTCCATCTTGGAGATGGATGTGATACGGGGAATTCTTGTTGGTAATTGTGTGCTGTATCTCCATGATCCGCGTCTACTAAACATGAGAGAGCTATTCGTCGTGTTAATCCGGTCCAATCAGAAACACCATCTGCTGTTTTTTCTAACTTTCCTGACCCCGAATTAATATGCTTTGAAAGATAATCCGCAAGATACTGTTCTGTCCGAGTAACCAAATTCGGATCGCGTAGAAACAATTCTTCCTTTGCTCGCTCTTCAGGAATCGACTGTAACCCAATATGATGTGCATAAGCAATGAGAGCTGATTCCGCCAAATCGTTCGCAAGCAAGTTTGCAGTTCCAGCATCAACATGATTCACGGGCAAACCTCTTCCACCGCCACGTAAAAGAATTTTTTGATTCTCATCATCCAACTTTCCCAAGTCGTGAAAGATGGCTGACGCCCTTACAGCTTCACGGAAGTAATTCAGATCGCCTCCGTAGTACGGAGAAAGACGCTCGGTATTCTCCATTACCCGACGCAATACATTTGAAACATGTGTCAAGTAAGGCTGAGGCGGTACAGGTGGATTCTTGCCCGCACTATGCGCAAGCAACACAGCCATCATATTTCTTTCATTAAATCTCTAATCGGAAGTACTTTCTTTCGAAGTTCTTCCGGTACATTCTGTTCTGTCGGTATTGGAGTATAATCGGCTCTTGATGTTGAGGGTTCTTCGGGCTTATTATTCTTCTTTGGAGTCAACGCTGCAATCAAATCAAAGTCGGAACAAGAACCCAGCGGAGACTTATGTTCAATATACCAAGCATGAATTATATCCACATTGCTTCTAATGTATGATGCTGTGTGTTTGTAGGTATGTGGAATGACTCTTAAGAGAAGATCAATATCTTTTTTAGTGCATCCGGTTTTAATGGCAGCCGTAGGGTTGACAAAAAAGGGCATGCAATAAACTCCGTGCTCAACTATTCGATAACCTAGCGGTGCCATACCACGGTCTTTACCTTCTTCAACTCCAGACTTATTGGTCGTCGTCATGCGCTCGATTCGTACTGGAGCTACAGAAATTCCTAGTCCAAACTGAATAACACCTGTTTTGATACTTGTTGATGCTCCTTCTTCAAGAAAAGTGTTACCAAAAATCCTAGCATCCCAGTATTTATTCTTAAATGCATCGGGATTCTTCTCAAGCAGTTTCTTAATTTCACCACGATCTCGTCCCCGGCTTTCAAGAATGAAAAACTCATCTTGGTTCAACGAAGCATCCTTTTCATTTTTTTTCCATACTGGTCCATCCTTGTCTTCGATGAGATCTCGAAGCTTTCGCTTAAAAGAAACCGGCGAAATCTCTCCTTTTTGATCTGATCTTTGGCGAGGATCGCTTTCTTTATCTGGATCACCGTTTGGGTTGGAATTTATAACGTCAATAATCAACAGCCCTGTGGCTCGATTAATAACTTCTTCTTGTATTGTCTTTGACATGGTTTTTCTCCAATTAGTTAGTTAAACAAAGTTTGGTTTTTTATTTTTTTTCTTCTTCAAGGATCTCTTCCGATTTGGCTAAATAACCTAAAAGAATTTGGGCCCTATCAACATTCGTCGTGCAAATTGGCAGAGATTTTTCAGCAAGTAAGGTTGAAATTTTTCCAAGTTGCCCGACTGACCATCGTGCTAATTTAACTTGTTCTCCTTGCTCTTTTCTTGTCCACGCCTGATATATATTTATTCTCCGCGATAGTATATCAAGTGCTGAGACTGGATTGTCCAGCGCGATTTGAAGATGGGCATTTCCTAAAAGTTGTGGCGGTATGTTTCCACCACGAACATTCTTACAGTATTCTAAATGTAATATATCAATCAGCGACAGAAATCTGCCGACATAGAAAAATGTATCCTTCATATAATTCTCCTTTTTAATTCCGAGTTTGTATAAGTAAATAGCAAATGCTGAAATTGTCTTTAATACTGTAAATCGTGCTTCGGGCTTAACTGTATATATCTCGTTTTTATGATCTGCCTGTCCAAGTCCAATAAGTATAGCTTGTGTACGTTGAAGTGTTATACTTAACAAATATTCCGCCAGACTTCTTTCAATAGTTCCGTGGGCAAAAAAGATATCATACAAATCTCCAAGTGCAACGCCAGATACCGAAGTAGAATCTTCTCCAAATCGTATCCATTGCTTTTGTGTAAGTTGAACAAGATCGGCGGGGAAAGGACAACTTGGTGAGAGAAAAGTTGCTTTCAATTCTTTATCTGCGAGAAATTGCGAAATTGACACAGCAATATTTTCTTGTCTGGCAATTGTCTTTTCAATTTCTTTGCGGAAGAAAGGCAAAGAAATATTCGGGACATTTAGTGCTGCTTCCCTCCATGTCTTATCAGCTTGTACGAGATTAGAAATTGTATAAACTCGCTGCAAAGATACCTGTGTACGTCCCGGATCGGCTTTACGAAGAGAAAAGATTCTAATGAGGTCGCTTGCTCGCACAATTTGTTCACCTTTTAAAGCGTCGATTGCTACACTGGATATTGCTTCATATGTACTGTCACTAAAATCATTTTTACTAATACCACCTAACAAGTATGCCTTATTCACATTAAGATTGGGTTTGTTCTCAAGATAAGTGATAAGTAAGTCGCTTTTGCCCTCATTCAACCCTGGTATGGGATACCATGTTTTTCCTTTTCGTTCTTTACTCGTAATCCAGTTTAGAGAGTCTTGAATTTTGTTTGCTTCTTGGCGCCCGATAGAAATAATATCTGTGCTGGTTTTTTTATATCGAGTTTGACAAGGCGTTTGATCGTTTACAGAAAAAAGATAAGTGTTTCCTATTATTGGTAATTTAGGATTTGGAAACTTATCATCTTCTAACTGTACCTTGCTACCCGATAATGCACTTGGCGATACGTTGTCACTTGCCTTATTGTCGTCAACTAAATCAGGGCTTTGCATCTTGAATAAACACTCATTTACAAAGGGCTCCATCTTGGGACTGGCAACTCGCACTGAATATTTTTCCCAGTCGCTCAAATCAAGCACAAGTGGAATCTCCGCACGATATCCTTTGTCCTTTGCTTTATATATATTGCCTATTAAAATATTCTCATAAAGAGTATATGGAATCTCTTTTTGAAGTTTTCTCACCTTATTTAATAATTCTTCAGCAAAATCATTGACCTTTTTCGCAAGAAGATAACGATTGGTCAACTCGTACAATGCCATATAATCTTTATTTGTTGTTTCAAAAAATGGATGTAAAATTTTGACCCGTTCTTGTAGCCTATTCCACCAATTTTTCTCAGTTAATGAGATATTCAATCTATGAGTTTGGTGGTTAAGCAGTTTGCGTTTCTCTATTTCATCTGCATTCAGATTGATAAGCTTTTTTCGAAGCGGATCGTTTTGGCTGATCTTCCATAAGGGGTGTTGTAGTTTTAATACCGGAAAGCTATTTTGCATTCCCTCTCTTGTCGTCCACAGATTGGAGATGTCTTCGGCTTTTCGGTATTCTATTCTGACGATTTTCCCTTTTTTATCTAATCCGACAATTAATCCATCCTTCTTACCTGGTTCTTTTACGTCTGGATGTCGATTTATAAGCCGCACTCCGCATCGTTCCAGACTTTTATGAAGAGCATATCCTTCATTCAACATATTCAAGAACTCCTTTCTTTATCCAAACGTCTTGCTTGTATGACGGAGAGTAAACTCCCGGCCTGCTGAAAACAGAAAAAAGCATTGACGGAATAATCTGCTCAACAGATTCTTCCACTTTGGTTGTTTCACGAAATGGTCCGACATATGATGGAGTGAATTCGTTCCATCCCAAACAAGGTACGTGATACCATCTACCGTTACGAAGTCGTTTTTCAAATTTATCTTGAAGGTAATGTAAGTGGTTTGTTGTGCGATCTATTGGCGCTCTTTCTATTTCTTCCACTACGCCGTAAACACGATAACAAACATCTACAAGGATAGTGGCAAACAGTTGATATGAACTACCTTTGCTCAATTGATTACTTTTTCTTAGTGGTCCACCATAATTGGTTGTGTAACGGTGATAATGAATCGGCGCACATATCTCAACTTTCGTCGGTCTAATATGTGCACTTTTCAATCGCACAATGGATTCGAACATTCCCTTTGCCGCTGAATATGTTGGCGCAGGATAAGAAACCGGCGTTGCCCCAGTATCAGGTCTGGTAAACATAGCCGCCGTTCCCGCAATCTCAAATTGAACTTCATAAGATTTATTTTGTGGACTCATAAAAGTCTCCTATACATAGTTTGAATATAATTTTCATTTGTTCACCCTATAACTTGAAATCCATCCTGAAATTTTCCCCCATCATGCACCAACCCTGCAAGATAGAACAACTGCTCAAACTTTGCAGATGGTACAAACAACCGACAAATATCCGCAGTGCTTTCGAGGTGATCCTTTAGAATATGTTTCGTCCCTGCCGTATTTTCAGAATGCGCAAAAAACATGTGTTATCCCAATGAGGATGAGAAATTCAATCCCCTAAAAGACAGTTGCTCTGTTGATATCTACCGTAGGCTTTTGCCTTACGTCCTTCACCTAGGGGGTTTGTTTTACTATCGTTCAATATAATCACTGTACTATCTTTTGTCAAATCCACCTTACCTTCTTAAAAGTTAAACTTCTTTGATAAGTCTTGCATTCCAAACAATCGCTTCATATATTTGTGAAGTTGCTGTAATAGCAATGAATCCTCTCCAACATAAAGGTAAAGCATGGTTTTATTCATAGCGCTTGCAATAGCGTTATTTACGTTTTTAGCTTCGGCAACAATTATTCTTTTCGTTGTCGGTCCAACGCTTCTCCTGCAACCGAGAAGAAGAAACGCCGAATTTTATCAAAAGCTTGGTCTACCGACCGTGCCATCCGAAATGGATCTAACTTGCGAAGAAATCATTATCACCACCACTGATAATATTAAACTTGATGGATGGCTCATCAAAGCCGCCGCGCCTGTCAAGGGAACAATCATTTACTTGCACGGTGTTGCCGATTGCAAAATAGACGGAATACGATTCGCCAAGTTGATGCACGATAATCACTTCAACATCTTCCTTTATGATTCGCGCCGGCATGGGAAAAGCGGCGGCAACTATTGTACTTATGGTTTCTATGAAAAACACGATGTCTCACGCGTCATCGATTACCTTGCGGCAAGAAAAGATATCGAGCTTGGTAAAATCGGTTTGTTCGGAACATCGATGGGAGCGGCAGTCGCGATTCAAGCCGCCGCAATAGATAAACGTATAACTGCGGTCGTTTCTGAAAATTCATTTGCCACACTCCGCACCATCTTCGATGATTATCAAAAGAGAATGATAAAACTGCCGTTCCATTACCTTAGGAATCTCGTGATCGTTCACGCGGAATTACGGGCAAAATTTAAAGCACGTGAAGTCTCACCGCTCGAAGCCGTACAGACAATTCACATCCCGATACTGATCGTATACGGCACAGACGATCATCTAATCAAGCATCAATACTCGCTCATGCTTTTTGAAAAAGCGAACCAGCCAAAAGAGATTTTCCCAATCCATGGAGCGTCACACAACAACATGTGGGATATTGCAGGAAAAGAATACGGGCAAAAATTGCTGGAATATTTTGGGAAACATCTAACATGAAACTTCCGGGGTTCATTCTTCCGATCTTCCTCATCTTCTTAACTACCTCTTTTCTACAAGCACAAACCGAATTTTCTCAAGAGAATGCAACGCAGATTTTAAGACACCTGAGTGTCGATATTGGTCCGCGCACTATGGGATCACCGGCAGAATGGCAAGCGCTGAACTATGCGGCAGAAAAATTCAAAGAGTACGGATGCGATACTGCTTATATCATGAAGATCGGCCGTTTTTCTCACGGCAATACGAACAGCGGCGTTGCAGTCGGAATTAAGCGCGGAATAACGAAACGCATCATCGTTATCGGCGGGCATATCGATTCGGCAGAGCCGGAGATTCCAGGTGCAGATGATGACGGTTCCGGAAGCGCAGTCGTAATAGAAGCCACACATGTATTTGGAAAACGGCAGATGCAGTCCACAATTGTTTTCTGCTGTTTCGGCGGCGAGGAGCAGGGGCTTATCGGCTCGAAGCATTTCGTATCAAGTTTCCCCGATATCGACAGTGTGGTTATGATGCTGCAGATCGATATGGCAAACGGTCTGGGCATTCTCGATATGGATCCCAATGCTCACAAAAGTTCAAGTGCGCCAAAATGGTTAGTAAGCGCGGCTGTTGAAGAATACAATAACCTTGGATACAAACATCTTCGATACTCTACGCATTTCAACTCGCTGAATTACTCGCTGACTGACGGACCGGGATCCGATCATGAACCGTTCCTGCAAAAAGGAATTCCCGCTATCGCATTCATCTCGGATGTTTCCAAGCCTATTCACACACCGCGCGATAATTTTGAAAATTTTGACCAGGCGGGATTAAAACGTTCGGGAGATATAATAGTCAAGTTGGTTGAGCGATTCGATCAAGGTGTCCCTTCGCGCAACCTTGAAACATACTGGCTCTATCTTCTTTGGGATATACCGGTTTTTATTCCAGTGTGGGGTTTGTGGATTTTCATTAGCTTAGTCTTAGTCCTGACCATATCTGCTTTCATAGCAGCCAGGAAACGGCGCGAACCTGTAGACTTACCCGCAAGAATCCGATGGTCAGGAATAAAAATGTTTCTCTTTTCGATAATCATCGTGACATGCGGATGGTTTTCCCCGGACTTGGTCGGATGGATTAAGGGTAATCGCTTTCCCTGGATTGGCGAAATCGGCTGGTATTATTTACTTGCCGCTATTGCCATGTCTATCGGCGGCTGGATAGTTCTTCGTATCAGCTTGAGACTCAAACTATCGCAATGTCCGTATGTGCATTTTAAACGGGCGGTAATAATCCTTCTGGTTATCTTAGTAACACTTTGGTTTGCCAATCTTAAACTCGTCGTTGAACCGGGGATTGCGTTGTTATTCATAAGTCTCGCAATACTCGTCAGAAAACCGATTCTGAAATTAATTTTTATTGCCCTCTCACCCTGGTGGATGATCCGGTTGATATTCTCTGAGTGGGGCGATGCCTTACTGAATGTCAGCACAAACATCAGCATACCGGTAATCGTAAAATTATTTCTTAATGCCGGGGTCATACTTATTTTTAGCGTTTACATTCTCCCTTTTCTTTTTGCGATCACCGCAGTTATTAAAGATTCAATCCCGCTTAATCTGTTTATTGTGAAGCTGCGATCCCGAACAACATTCATCGTGCTAACCGCATTCTTCGTCGGTCTCAGTTGCTATTTATTCTCCATTCCACGATTTAATTCGCTCTGGTACCGCAATGTCGAGATAGCGCAAGAGTACAATATGAGTACGGGTGTAAAAACAATAAGCGTCAAAGGATCTGAGTATCTGGATGGTTTGAAGATCGAAAGTCAAGGCGGCGATTCGCTGATCGGGGAAAGAATAACTTCCATGGATATAAAACCCGAAACCGGATTTGACACATCATGGGTATCGGTAACACGGCAGGAACAAAAACATAGATTCCACGATACTACACACTCCGATATTGAATTAACGCTTCGCGCTAAATCCCGACCTTATACAGTCTCTGTCACCTATTCAATCGCAGGTAAAGAGATGAATGCTTTCGATACACCGTGGCAATTCCGTACGAATAAATCAGGTAAGAATATTTACTGGTATTCATTTCCGGATTCGGTTCTTACGATACCCGTTAAGTTTTCAACCATCGGAAACGACAGCGTGAAGGAAAATATCGAAGTAGTATTTGATAAACTTGCATACCCGATAAAGGTAGAGGGTAAGATGACGGATGTCATTCCGAGAACAAAGTACACAGCAAAGTACTCGTACATGAAATGAGGACTTGTGTGATATTAAATGAAAAACCCCAGGCATTTCGCCCGGGGCTTTCACATACAGCTTGATTAAATCAGAAACCTTCTTAAATACTATTTCACTAACATCATCCGCTTCGTTGCCTGTAATTGCATTTTACTTTCGCCTGCCCCTTGCGCAAATATTTTGTAAAAATAAATTCCGGAAGTTAGATTGCTCGCGTTGAACTCGACAGATTGTTCACCATCTTCCAATTCTTCACGGTCTAATAATGTAGCGATTTCCTGTCCGAGAAGATTGAATACTTTCAATGTCACGATGCCGGGTTCAGCTAAATTAAAATTAATCGTAGTCGATGGATTGAAAGGATTAGGATAGTTTTGCCGGAGAGTGAACAGTTCAGGCATCTGATCGAGTATCGAGTATTTTGAACCGCGTCTCATAACGGGTGCAGCGGCAGGATTTGGATGAAGGAATGGAATTTCTTCAACTGCATGTGTTCCTGCAAGCACGAATGGATTAAATGTAACGGCAATATATGAACCGTCGAAAGCGCGATTAATTCTGGAAATGCTTGTATCGAATTTTGAATAGATGCCGGGCATCAAATCGAAATGACGGCAGTAAGTGAGCGCTGAATCGATATACGCTACAAGGTTACGCAATGTTAAACCGTTACCCGGATCGCCCGGATTAGTGAGATCGTTATAAATCAAATCACCCAATGCCGTAGTATCCAATGGTTGTGTTGCACCGGAATCATTCGCGATGATCGCAAGCTTGAGCGCATGAACTTCACCGAGCAAGTGATTGTTATGTTTCTTGACGTGTGGATTTTGCAGTTTGTGATCGAAGGGTCTAGTACTAGTTGACCCAGTCGCGATGAGATCGAAACAACGAGCATCATCAGTATGCGGGAAATATTTACGGTCCGCATTCTTATATCTGATCCAACCGACCTTTAGAGTATCAGTGACCATTCCAACAATTAAACCTTGCGGGCGATGAATAATGCGCTTATAGATATACTCTAGAATTGTTCCGCCGTTTGGCTGGATCTGAATTGGCTGATAAGTTCCGGCTAATTCACGGCGTTTATTTCCAACCTGAACACCATCCATATACCACCACCATTTACTTGCTTTTGCACCGGGGGCTTTCTTATCGAGATTGAAAATAAGCCTCGCCGAATCTCCAGCCACAACAGATCGACCGGTTGCAGTAAACACTTTTCCTCTTTCACTTATAACTATATTGGTAAATCCACCTGAATCTATTATCCCGTTGATCGATGAATTCAATCTTGCATGAAGACCATTAACAGCAAAACTAAGGCTGTCATTCTTAAACACAAAACTGACATTACTGTTTAGAACTTTGCCGGCTTTGGCTTTCTTAAGGGATAAATCGTATTGATTGAATGTTCGATACTTAGTCTGGGAAAAAGCAATCGAAGAGGAAAAGATTATGAAAACTGTTATGAGAAAGCAACTGATAGCATTTCGTCGCATTGAAGTTCTCCTATGATTGTAACAAGGTATAAGTGAGTATTAACTTAACTTAAATTTCGATATTAAAACATCCAAAGTCAAGCAATAGTATAAAAATGGACTGTCAGAATAGGAAAATCGGAAAAAGCCTATTCATACCTTAAAGCTTCAATTGGGTCTAGATTAGAGGCTTTCCAGGCAGGATATACACCAAAGACTACCCCGATTAACGAACAAACTAAAAACCCGATTGCGACCCAATCCCATGGAATAATAGCGGGAACGGATAAAGTGATTGCAAGAATATTACCGACGAGTATACCGATTATGATTCCTATCATTCCACCGAGTTCGCTGATGACAACCGCTTCGAGAATAAATTGGGAGAGGATATTATTTTTCTTCGCGCCGATAGCTTTCCGTATGCCGATTTCTCTCGTTCGCTCGGTAACTGATACGAGCATTATGTTCATGATTCCGACACCGGCTGCAATTAATGCTATTGCGCTGATGACCATAATACCGAGCCGGACATACTTAGTGAAATCGTTAAACTGTTCGATCATCGAATCGTTAGAGAAGAGATAGAAGTCATCGTCCACACCCGGTGAAACCTGCCGGGCGGATCGTAAAATCCCCCTGACTTGTTCAACGCAATCATCGAATGTCTCCCGCGAAGAAGCCTGCACCATAATATGGATATCCCGGTTACTTCCATATACATCGAATAATGTCGTTAGCGGGATAGCGACGAAATTATCCTGGTTACCGCCAAGCATTCCGCCTTTAGGTTCAATAGTACCGATGACTTCGTATTCCTGTCCGTCAATCCGAATTGTTTGTCCGATCGGATCCAATTTGGTAAAGATTTTTTTTACAACTTGAATTCCAAGTATAGCAACTTTCCGTCCTGAGTTCAGCTCGCTCTGCGTGAATAATCTGCCATCACCAATATCCCAGTTGTTCGTAGCAAATCCTTCGATATCTTCACCAACAATCGCGACATCAGGATTGGATTTTTGCCCGGTTAAAGTTGCGACAATCTTCCCGCCGCTCCAAGCCTCTAAGCCAACCGCCTTAGCCAGCGTGGCTCGCTCCTTGACGAGTAATCCCTGGGCATATTTAATATTTTTCCGGTTCCTCATTTTGGCACGTTCCTGCGGATTACCGGTATTGAAATTGGACGTTCTTTGTATCTGGAATGTGTTAGCGCCCAACTGGCTTAACCCGCTTTCGATACTATTGAGCAGTACTCCCATCGCCGTCATGACAGCGATGATCGAGAATACGCCAACGGCTATTCCAAGCAGTGTAAGAATCGATCTTAGTTTATTAATCCGCAGAGCGATGAGCGCCATCGCCAAGCTCTCACGAAATTCGTGCGCTATAGTTTCGAATACTTGTCCCATATCAATCAATAATAAAATCAGAAAATATCATATGTCATTCATATCTTAAAGATTCAATCGGATCGAGATTCGCCGCTTTCCATGCCGGATAGACGCCGAAAACGATCCCTATAAAACTGCATGTAATAAAACCGATCAGCACCCAATCGTACGGTATAACCGGACTCGCATTCATCGTCAGCGCGATTATGTTTCCACCAAGAATACCGAATATAATACCTATCATCCCGCCGAATTCACTGACGAGAACCGCTTCAAGAACAAACTGTGTCATGATATTGTTCCTTCGCGCTCCAACCGCCTTGCGTATTCCGATTTCTCTGGTACGTTCCGTAACAGAGACGAGCATGATATTCATTATGCCGACGCCTGCGGCAAGCAGTGCAATACTGCTGATAATAATTATGCCGAGCCGAAGATATTTCGTAAAATCATTAAATTGACTGATCAACGAATCGTTTGAGACAATAGCGAAATCATCTTCTGCCCCGGGCGGAACGTGGCGCGCAGTTCGTAAAATTCCCCTAACCTGCTCCATGCAATCGTCGATAGCCATCGCATCGGCTTGCACTTTGAATGAGAACTCCTGATCTTTCCCGTAAATTCCAAAGAATGTGTTAAGTGGAATCAATACAAACGATTCATCACCACCGCCCAAGACGGATCCTTTCGATTGTACTATCCCGATTACCTGAAATTTACGTTTGTCTACTCGAATTGTTTGACCTATAGGATCACTTTTAGGATAAAGTTTTTTAACGACATCGGCTCCAAGAATCGCAACGTAACTACCGGAATTCATTTCGCCCTGGCTGAAAAGCCTGCCATCTTCAATGATCCAGTTGTTCGCCAGGAAACTTTCAATATCACGGCCCGATACATTCACACTCGGATTTGTTTTTCTTCCGTCTTCGGCAACGACAACCTTGGAACCGTTAAGATAACAAAACATCCCGACTGCTTTGGCAAGCGTTGAAGATTCTTTTACTCTGAGGGCTTGTTCGTACGTAATCTTTTTCCTGTTCATCATCTTGAGCCTCTCTTTAATATCACCGGTCATCATGGGCGAGGTTTTCTGAACCTGAAACGTATTCGCACCAAGGAATGTCATTCCGTTTTCAATACTGCTGATAAGCACGCCCATCGCAGTCATAACACCGATGATAGAAAAGACACCTACAGCGATACCAAGGAGGGTAAGTATAGAACGAAGCTTGTTGGTCTTGATGGAAACAATTGCCATCGTGAGACTTTCTTTTACTTCGTGAAGAAATGTTTCAAGCGCCCCGGTCATTGCCTACTCGTACCGCAACGCGTCTACAGGATCTAACTTTGATGCTTTATATGCCGGGAGAAATCCCGAGATAACACCTACAAACAGCGAAACAAATAGCGAGAGTATCACTACGGATATCGGCATAGCAGTCGGTAATATTTGATCGGCTATCAGACTGAGCGGATAGGCGATCATCAAACCGATAATACCGCCGATCAGACATATGAGCGCGGCTTCAACGAGGAACTGAAAAAGAATGGTTCGTCTACGGGCACCGATAGCTTTCCGGATTCCGATTTCTTTGGTTCGTTCAGTCACGGAAACATACATTATGTTCATAATGCCGATACCGCCGACAAAAAGCGACAGCCCGGTAATGAAGAAACCTATACCGGCAATGACTGCTGTTATCGCACCGAAGATTTGTGTCAACATCTCCTGTTCATTGATATTAAAATCATCTTGCTCGCCCGGTTCTAAGTGGCGTATCTTGCGCATGACACCCCGAAGTTCTTCTTTCGCTTCTTCAATATCAACTCCGGCTGCTACGCGCGCGCTGATCAGCACATCGCGCCGTGACCCGAATTGATTCATGAATGAATTTATCGGAACAAAAATCCGATTATCCGAAGTAAAAGTTCCGAACATTCCGCCCTGTTTTTCAAAAACCGCGAGCACGGTGTACGGAAAACCGCCTATTTTGATTGTTTGTCCGATAGGATCGATAGATGGAAATAGCGTCTCAGCTACATTGGCACCGATCGCGCAAACAGGCCGTCCGCCATCGGACTCTTCCTGTGAAATAAAACGTCCATCCTGAATAGTTGTACCTGAGGCTTCCTGGTATTGATGCGTTGTTCCGGTTACAAATGCGCTCAACATTGTTCTCGAACCGAAGCGGGCATCTTTAAAAGTCAGAACCGAGGGCGCAACGGCATCGACCAGCGTCGCCTGCCGGGAAATAGTGCTTACATATTCTACTTTCATATCGCGCCGATTTCTGTACTTCCACCAATCGTCGTGCTGTACCCAGGGAAATTTTTGGACGTAGAGAACTTTCGATCCGAAGGCAGATGCACTTTTTTCGAATGCGCGGTCTACACCCTCTATGGCAGTTGCCATCAAGGTTACAGAAACTATACCGATGACAATTCCAAGCGTCGTCAATACAGAACGCATCTTGTTTGCCCTGATCGCCCGAAAGGCGATAATTAATCCTTCTTTTATTTCATTCAGAAAGTACATAACTTCTTCAGGCTGTGTTTATTTTTTTCCGGTTTTTTACGATTTCGTCAATCTCAATCATTCCATCACGGATGCGAATTATGCGATGGGCATGTTCCGCGATGTACTCTTCATGAGTTACTAATATAATTGTATTACCCTGCGAATGAAGTTCTTCAAAAAGAACCATAATCTCGTCACCCGTCTTTGAATCGAGGTTGCCGGTCGGTTCATCGGCAAGTAATATCGACGGTCTGTTTACGAGCGCGCGCGCAACTGCCACACGCTGCCGCTGACCGCCGGATAGTTCGTTAGGTTTATGATGTCCTCTATCTCCCAAGCCGACATGCTCAAGAGCTTCACGCGCCAGCCGTTTGCGGTCTGCCGACGTAACACCAGCATAAATCAGAGGCAGTTCAACGTTATGAAGTGAATCAGATCGGGCAAGCAAATTGAAAGTCTGAAAAACGAATCCAATCTCTTTATTCCGAATCTTAGCAAGCTGATTGTCATTCATCTCACTGACATTGACACCGTTAAATTCATATAATCCTGACGACGGTGTATCCAAGCAACCTATGATGTTCATTAACGTAGATTTACCCGATCCCGACGGTCCCATAATTGCGACATATTCATTTTTCTGGATTTGAAGCGAAACACCCCGAAGCGCTTGAACTTCCTCGGCTCCGCCCATATCATATATTTTTTTGATTTGCTGAAGATTGATAACTACATGATTACTGATCGACATAATTTACCTTATTTTTTTTATTCAGTTTTTTTGGACTTCGGTTTCTTATTGTCCACTTTTATCTTGGCAGCGTCTTCTAATTCCCTGTTGATAGCTTTATAACTCCCCGACACCACTTCCTTGTTCTCTTCTAATCCGGCAGTAATCTCCGTATAAGAATCATCAGAGATGCCGCGTTTTACTTCAATAGTTTTTACCGCATTATTATCCACAAGAAAAACAATCTCTTTCACTTTTTCAGTTTTCTGTTTTATCCTTGTGTCGCTGGATGCCATCTCATCACTCTCATCCGGAGTTTGTGCCTTGTCTTTATCTTTTTCCATAGCGCGTGTTGTAACGCTCTGGATTGGGACGGTAAGAACATTTTTCTTTGTTTCGGTCTCAACAGTGGCAGTCATCGACATGCCGGGGCGGAGTATCACATCTTTATCGATAATTCTGATCTTCACCTCAAAATTTGTTACCTCTTCCTGAGTCCCGAGACCTTTCGTCTTTGCCGAATTTCCGATCTCATAAACAATTCCGTTCAATTTTTTATTTTGCACCGCATCGACTTCGATCCGGGCTGTATCGCCTATTGAAATTAGTATTATATCATTCTCCCCTACATCAACACGCGCTTCCATCCTCGATAGATCGGCTACTGTCATCACTGTAGTACCCTGGAATTGGCTGGTACCGAGAACTCTCTCACCCTGCTCTACCTTTAAATCGGAGATTGTACCGTCCATAGGAGAAAAGATCGATGTCTTCGATAGACTCTCGTTCGACTGTTTTAATTGTGCATCGGCTTGATCGAACTGAGCCCTGGCAACTTCGTACGACATCTTCGCCTGTTCGAGCTCGGACGTAGAGATGAGACCTTTCGAGGATAGTTCCTGGGAACGTTTATATTCTGCTTCAGCTCTGAGAAGGCTGGCTTTTGTAGAGGCAAGTCCCGATGCCGCTTGATCCCGCATAGCAAGATAAATATCAGGTTTAATCTTGAGCAGTAAATCGCCTCTTTTTACTTTCGTTCCTTCTTTCATCGGCAGCAATATAATTTCACCGCTGACTTCAGGAGTAATAATCACCTGAACTTCCGGATAAATCTTCCCTGTCGCTGTGACGGTCTGGGTGATAGTTCGTCGCGCCACTTTTTCTGTCTGCACCGTGTATACTGGTTCTTTCTTGCTGCCAAGAATAACGAGCAGAGTTAGAACAATCACCAGCACACCGATGATTGAAAAGATAATAATTTTCTTTTTTGATTTTTTATTATTTGCCATAATTTATTACTCCTGCATATCCTGAAACTTGTTTATAAAAATTTAATTTGCTCGCTCACCTATAACATATTCCATATTACGCTTTGCGATATTGTACGAAAAAGATGAATTGATCGTATTCGCTTCAGCGTTTACAAAATTCGCATTAGCCGTGAGAAGATCTAGTAATGTGCCTGCGCCTAGATTATACCGTTCCTCTGCGATCTTCCTGTCCTCTGTTGCCGACCGTAGCCCCTTCTGACTCACTTCCACTTGTTTCCGTGCGGCTTCAAGATCGAGCAATGTTTTTTTTATCTCGACACCAATTTCACGCTCAGCTTGTTTCAACGATGTTTCAGAATTTTTCTTTGTAACGATAGCAGTTTGTAAAGCTTCATTTGTCTGGAAGGCATCGAAAATACTCCAGCTAATGCCGACTCCCCAAGAAAGACTCTTATTGTCTGAAAGTTTGGATAACTCTGAATTCGATAAACCATATCCCGCTGATGCGGAGATACGTGGGAAATATCCGCTGCGGGCGCTCGTGACGCCGGACTCGGAAGCATTGAAACTCTCTCTCGCGGCAAGATAATCAGGACGTGCTGTTGTAGCTCGTTGAACAAGGTCTTCAAAATTTTTATACTTTTCTGCCGACGCTTTCAATTCACTCGGGTCGATCATAATCGAAAGTCCGTCATCGGCAAACTGGTATTCGGTGCTCATATCCAAACCGATCAATGCTATCAAATCGGCTTTTGCTTTATTGTAATTATTCTGCGCATTGATCACATTCAATTCGTCGGTTGCAACTTGCGATTGCTGCCGGTAGACATCGGCAAGCGAGAGCGCACCAACCCGGTTCGATTCGGTGATTCGCTCAAGCTGTCTTTGATCTCGTTTCAAATTTTCTTCACTGACTTTTACCAATTGCTCGAGTCTTAAAATATTCAGGAATTCCGACTCGGTTTGAAACCGAATTGACTGTCGCATTCTGACTGCTGTTTGCTCAGTAGCGGTAGCCGATGCAGTCGTTCTGTTGAAGCTTGCTTCACGCCGAAAGCCATCGAATATAGTGTAGCCGAGGCTAACACCTGCCCGAAATGAATTACCAATAGAAGAAACTGCCGGCTGTAAAGCGGTAGCGGCAGCATCACTTTTTGTGCGATCCCAACTTCCCGACGCAGACAATGTTGGAAGATAACTTCCATAAGCCGCAAGGACACTACTTTGAGCGGCATCAACATTATTTTGTGCCTTGATGACTGATAAATTATTCTCGAGTGCAAGTTTGATCGCTTGATCGAGCGTGAGAATCGTAGGTTGCTGTGCATTCGTTAATGTTATAAAAGCAACCAGTAAGAGCGTGACTGAGAACAGCTTCATTAGAAAGACTCCAATTTTTTGTTAATGTGAGCGTTTGACAGGGCTCGAAAAGATACCCTCTTTAACGATTTGATTCATAAAAAGTTACAATATGTTATATCATTATTCGAAATATTCTTTTAGAATATCATCCTTGATTTTCAGCAGATATTGAAGCGCGGCATCATGGTCATTTGGAATAATTCCATCCAGGATTGCGTCTTCAATCTTCTTCTTTAAGACACCGACTAACGGACTTGGATTAATGTTGCAAACCTCCATTATTTCGTTTCCGCGCACCGGCGGCTGCCAATTCCGAATCTTATCCTTCTCCTCAACTTCCTTCATCTTTTGGATAACATTCTCATAGTTCTGTAAATATTGAGCGACACGTTGAGGATTTTGAGATGTAATATCGGCGCGGCATAACAGCATAAGATCATCGACATCTTCACCTGCTTCGAACATGACTCGCCGGACAGCAGAATCTGTAATCTCTTCACTCACCAAAACCATTGGACGAAGATGAAGACGAACGAGCTTCTCAACATACGGGAGTTTGTCCATCGGCAAACGCATTCGGCGAAAAATCTGTTTCATCATCCGTGCGCCGATTTCCTCATGACCATGAAAAGTCCAGCCGATTTCTTCCTTAAATGCCTTCGTCTTTGGCTTCGCAATATCATGAACAAGTCCTACAAAACGCAGCCAAACGTTTTCGGCCGTCTGGCTGATACTGTCTACAACTTTCATCGTATGGAGAAAAACGTCTTTATGATGGTAATCTTTTCGCTGATCGATACCGACCATATCAACGAGTTCCGGAAAGACATGCGCTGCCAATCCGGTTTCGTTAAATAACTTCAACCCGATGGAAGGTTTTGATGAAGCGAGAATTTTAAAAAATTCATCGGTAATTCGCTCCATCGATACGATCGCGATCCGATCTGCCATTGCGCAGATCGCATGGTATGTTTTTTCATCGATGTTAAAATGTAATTGCGAAGCGAACCGAATCGCGCGCATCATCCTGAGCGGATCGTCATCGAAAGTTTTTTCCGGCTCAAGAGGCGTACGAAGTATTTTCTTTTGCAGATCCGAAATCCCCTCAAACCGGTCGATCAACTCTCCACGATTGCTCCGGTTAAGTGAGACGGCGATTGTATTGATTGTGAAATCACGCCGGGCGAGATCGCTTTCAAGTGAAGCTTTTGTAACTTTCGGCTTGCGCGATTCCCGTTCGTAGCTTTCTTCGCGCGCAGATACAAATTCGATCTTGCCATCTTCGAGCGGCAGCATGGCTGTCCCGAATTTTTCAAAAGTGATTACGTTCTTATGGCCGATGATATCGGCGACTATCCTCGCAAAGCTAATTCCATCTCCAAGAACAACGATATCGATATCTTTCACTTCTTTGCCGAGAAGCTTATCGCGGACATATCCGCCAACCACATACGCTTCAATTCCCTGTTCATCGGCAATTGAACCGATTTGAAGAAGGATCGGCTGGGTCAGTTCAATATTTTTTTGCAAATCATTTTTCATTACAGCGATAACCTTTGGCTACTTATCTTCTCCATGATATCATGTGCAACTTTCAGCGCCTGTAATCCATCCTGTCCGCTTACAACAGGTTCTGTACCGTTCATCACCGAATTAACGAATAATCCCAATTCATACTTGAGAGCGTTTACTTCTTTTGTTTCCGGTCGTTCATAAACAATTTTCCGGTTTTTTGTGCCGGCTTGTATCTGCCCCAATTGCATCGTCAGATTTGGAATATCCTCGTTCTCATCTATTAGCCGGAAAATTTCTGTTTGCCCTTCCGAAAAATCGATCGACAGATATGCGTCCCGCTGGAAGAGGCGCATCTTGCGCATCTTATTCTGTGATATTCTGCTCGCAGTTACATTTGCAACACACCCATTCTCGAACTGTAGCCGCGCGTTTGCTATATCGATATGATCTGACACAACGGCAAGGCCGTTTGCCTCGATCGACCGAACCGGAGAGCGAACCAAGCTTAGAATTATATCGATGTCGTGTATCATCAGATCGAGCACAACGGCGACATCTGTTCCGCGCGGATTGAATTGTGCCAGCCTGTGTGATTCTATAAACATCGGTTTGAGATTATAGGTTTCCAAAGCAAGAAGTGCCGGATTAAATCGTTCGATATGTCCCACCTGTATCAGCAATCTTTTTTGTTTCGCAAGTTGAACCACCGTCTCAGCTTCTTGGGTAGTTTGGGTGATTGGTTTTTCTATGAATAGATGAACCCCATGTTCGATTGCGATCTTTGCAATTTCATAATGCGAGCTGGTCGGCGTGGCTATGCTTACAGCTTTTACATTCTTCAAAAGTTCCGTCGCCGAAGAAAACACTTTTGTCTTATATTCATTTGCGATGTGCTGTGCACGTTCAGAATTTGCATCGAACACGCCGACCAATGTGCAGGTTGGGATGTCTGCAAACATTTTCGCGTGCAATCCGCCAAGATGACCGACACCGATAACACCGATAGGTAATTTTTCCATATTTATTTCCGATAATTTTTTGAATAGTTAAACTGAGTTACAAGAATGGAATTAATTTTACACCGAGATGAATGTTTTCAGCCACTCGATAAATTCAGGGACATTATGAAACTTGTAATCTACATCCATCTCCAATACTTTTTCTTTTCCGTAAGAATCCCAAAGAACAGCAGCTATCTGAACCCCTGTCTCGCGTGCCGCCCGAACATCTGCCACCGCATCGCCCACCATCAACACCTGATCGGGTTCGAGTCCTAATTTCGCCATTACTTTCCGGATACCATCGCCGGATGGTTTATGATTATCCACATCATTACCCGTGATGATGATATCGAAATAATTTTTTATTCCAAGCATATCAAGTGAGACGAGCGTGCTTCGTTTTCCTTTGCCTGTGAAGATTGCCAAAAGCAACCCCTTCGACTTCAAATAATCCAGCATCTCACGAATGCCGTCATAAGCGTTCGCCATTCGGGGATGATGTTTTTCGTAGAATGAATAAAAATCATCCATCGCTTCATCGATTCTATCTTTACCTACGAGCCGCTCAATTGCTATATCCTCCGGAGGACCGAACATTGTTGTGATTTCAACTGGCGTATAAATCTTTCCCATATATTTTTTTGCAACATGATTGAATGTGGCAAAAATAAGCTCGTTAGTTTGGGTTAAAGTGCCGTCAAGATCGAAAATAATGCAGGAAATGCGTTTCATGGTGATAAAATATACCTAAAAGTGAGTGGAGAAACAAAGAGAAAGATACAAAAGAGAAAGATGCAATATGAGATCTGAGATTTGGGATATGTGTTTCTGCGGGGAATAAATATTTTTCAAAAGTATTGACACTCACCGAATTTAGTTTTATATTCTTGCGTGAGGTTTGAATGAAGGAGCGAAATATAACTTGTCTAAATAGACAATACCTGATGATGAAAACACGACTACTTGTGTCTTATAAGTCTGAGAATAACGGAATGGATTATTTCATTTAAGAGAAATGATGAAAGCCATGATCCTTAAAACAATAATTTCCATTATTTTATTTTCTCCATTTTATATTGGGAATTCTTTTTCCCAGGACTGGATAAAAATAAATCCACAATTTTCAACTGGTGATACAATCGTTGATTTATCGTGTGGAGTATTTATAACAAAAAGCACTGGTTGGGTAATAACAAATAAATTTGATTCTGTTGGTAATGTCTATAATAAACTATTCAAAACAACTGACGGAGGGTATGGATGGGTATTACAGCAGGAGTATTTCAACGTTTCTCGTTTTGTAAAAATATTTGCTATTGATTCGATGCATTGTTGGATACTCGGAGACGCACGAGGGGAACTCTTAATAACCACTAATGGAGGAATAACTTGGGATTCAACGAGTGTCTCAAATAAACATTGGGGATGGCCATTTGGGGGGATTTTCTTTTTTAATGCCGAGGAAGGAATTGCAGTCAACGAATATTCATGGTTGACGACGGATGGTGGAAAAAGCTGGTCGAGAATAGATACCACAACACTGTTAAGAGGATGTTCAGATATACATTTTGGGAGTAGAAATGCTGGTTGGGTAAGTTGTACGGTTAATCCTTGGTTCACTGATACGGGAATTATTGACGGAACTACCGATGGAGGATACACATGGTTGTATCAGGGAGATACCGTAGCGCAGGGTAAAATAGTTGCTGGACTAATGTGTGCTGTAGACGCTATTGATTCAAGTAGGGCATTTACAATTTCTTCTGATGGAATTTTTGGCTGGACTTCAAATGGTGGTACTAAGTGGAATGGTTCAGTTATCAATGGAACAGGAGAAATATTTGATGTAGAGTTTCTTAATCAAGATACAGGCTGGGTAACAGGTTGTTGCGGCAGGATCTGGCAAACAATGGATGGAGGAACAGCATGGAGTGCCTTCGAAAGTGGACTTAATTCCAATATAACACGAGTGAATGTTCTCCATAATGAAAAAGTTGTATATGCAATGGGAACAAACAATGCACTTCTTCGACTTGACTTAGTGACTAGTGTCAAGGAACATGAATTAGAATTGCCTACAAATTTTTATCTTGCTCAAAATTATCCTAATCCGTTCAATCCAGCAACAAATATAAGATTCGAGATTAGAGATTTGGGATTGGTGACGCTAAAAGTTTTTGATGTGTTGGGACGAGAGATTGCGACACTAATAAACGAACTAAAACAGCCGGGTAGTTATGAATTTGAGTGGAACGCGGAAGGAGTATCGAGCGGAGTGTACATTTATCAGATTCAGATGACAGGATTTATCCAAACAAAGAAAATGATCCTCATCAGATAATGCGATATAGGGTTGTCCAAAAAGAAAATATTATTGTCTGCCTGAGCTTATCAAAGGCTTTATTTCACATTTCGACAAGCTCAATGTGACACTGCCTCAGACCTTTTGGCGATCCCAGCTATAGTTTTACCTTTTCCCTCCTTTTTCTTATATTAAATCAATCAAAACTTGACACTATTAGAAAATCAATTTTATTCCACCGAACGGAGCTATCATGACATTCAACGAAATAGAAAAACTATTAGACAAAGATGCAAAGAACCTGCTTGAGTACAAAAGCAAGGGTATTCCTAAAGAAACATTAATTCTTCCCGGACCGGATTATATCGACAAAGTGTTCGCGCTTTCAGACCGTCCGACTCCTGTTCTTAAAAGCTTGAACTGGATGATCCACCAAGGGCGATTAGCACACACCGGGTACGTCTCAATACTGCCTGTCGATCAGGGCATCGAGCATTCTGCCGGTGCATCGTTCGCACCCAACCCGATTTATTTCGATCCTGAAAATATCGTCAAGCTCGCCATTGAAGGCGGATGCAACGCTGTTGCCTCAACGCTCGGGGTCCTCGGCGCTGTTGCCAGAAAGTATGCGCATAAGATTCCGTTCATATTGAAAATCAATCATAACGAGTTCATCTCATATCCAAACACATACGACCAGATAATGTTCGGCAGAGTGAAGCAGGCATTCGATATGGGTGCGGTCGCTGTGGGCGCAACGATTTATTTCGGTTCACCTGAAGCAAAGCGGCAGATTCAGGAAGTCGGGCTTGCATTTCAGCAGGCACATGAGATGGGTATGACAACAATTCTCTGGTGCTATCTCAGAAACCCTGCCTTCAAGACACCGGAGAAAGATTACCATGTTTCAGCCGATCTAACCGGACAAGGAAACCACCTCGGTGTTACTATCGAAGCAGACATCATCAAGCAAAAATTGCCTGAGAACAACGGCGGATATAACGCGCTCAAGTTTGGAAAAACACATGCTAAAGTGTACTCAGAGCTTACGACCGATCACCCCATCGATCTGTGCCGGTATCAAGTGGCAAACTGCTACATGGGCAGGATGGGATTGATCAACTCC
The DNA here is from genome assembly GCA_020056225.1 of Bacteroidota bacterium. Lineage (GTDB taxonomy): Bacteria > Bacteroidota > Ignavibacteria > UBA10030 > SZUA-254 > JAGVIE01. The sequence continues at coordinate 22,418 of JAGVIE010000050.1, read as the reverse complement.
GGCGGTGAATCGAAAGGCGCATCCGATTTAGCAGATGCTGTTCGCACCGCAGTAATTAACAAACGTGCAGGCGGCATGGGATTGATTTCCGGAAGGAAAGCATTCCAGAAACCGATGAATGAAGGAGTAAAAATTCTCAATGCCATACAGGATGTTTATCTTTGCAAGGATGTAACGGTTGCATAATTAATAAATACTTTGATGATCATCCTGAGCTTGTCGAAGGATGACCATAAGTAAAACATATCTCAGTCACCCTTCGATAAACTCAGGGTGACTGTTTTAATTCTAATTGTTATTTCACATCTGTATTCTTATCTTAGAATGTTATGAATACCGTCATTCTCAAAAAAAACGAAGACCACCGCATCGCAAACGGACACCTCTGGGCATTCAGCAATGAAATCGCAGAGGTGAAAGGTGAACCGCAACCGGGCGATATCGTTGAGCTGTTAAATCACCAAAATAAATTATTAGGAATCGGCGCATATAATCCTCACTCCCTCATCGCAGTGCGCTTATTATCACGTGAGAAGGAAGAGATTGATTTTCAGTTTTTCCTCAAACGCATTGAGACGGCACATGAAATTCGGAAAAAATTCTATCACGATAACCCCACCTTCCGGCTCGTTCATGGTGAAGGGGATTTCCTACCCGGATTAATCGTCGACAAGTTCAACGATTATTTTTCTATCCAGACATTCTCCGTTGGAATGGATAAACGTCTCACTCTCATCTGTGACGTGCTTGAATCGCTCTTCCATCCAAAAGGAATTGTCGAAAGAAACGAAGCGCTTATCCGCACCGTCGAGGGATTAGAACAACGAAAAGGAATTCTTAGAGGAGCAGTTGAACCGGTAACTATATCGGAGTACGGCATTCATTATACAATTGATTTACTTGAAGGACAAAAAACCGGTTTCTTCCTCGACCAGCGTGAAAACCGACGGGCATTCAGGCGGTACGTGAAGGGCGCAAATGTTCTTGATTGTTTTTGCAACGAAGGCGGATTTGCACTTCATGCGGCATATGCTGAAGCGGCAAGTGTTATCGGTGTTGATGTTTCTGAATCGATTATCCAGCGCGCATCAAATAATGCAAAACTCAATAAGCTCGAATCTAAAACGCAGTTCATTACTTCAGATGCATTCGAATACCTTGAACAAGCCGTTAATCAGAACAAACAATTCGATGTAATAAATCTCGATCCTCCATCATTCGCTAAAAGTAAGAAGACCGTCAGAAAAGCAAAACGGGGATACAAAGAAATTCACACGAACGCACTCAAGCTTTTGAAGAAAGGCGGCATACTTTCAACCGCTTCTTGTTCGTACAACATCACGGAAGAAACTTTTTTGGATATTATAAATGAATGCGCAAACGATTTGGGCAGGAAGATAAGCATACTTGAATGGCATGGTGCGGCACCCGACCATCCCGTTCTCCCTTCCATGCCTGAGACAAAGTATCTTAAGTTCGGGATATTTTCCGTGGAATAATTGTTATATTTATTAGAGAAGGGTTGTCAGACTTAACGAAGTGAAGCAATTTAAATCTGAACAGATATGAAGGCAAGCTTGAAATCATATATAACATTCATCGTACTATTAACATTATCTATTTCAGTCCAATCTCTTAACGCTCAGGATTCTACAATCCGGAAGCACGCATGGGGCGTGGATATTTTGCTCTCTACCAACGGTATCGGTCTCGGGACATTCTACCGCCATGAATATTCCGATAATTTTTCAGGCTTCATGGAATTTTCAATCTCCGAAGCTGCCGACGAAAATGAAGTCGAGTACATCGATTATTACACGAGCCAGACTTTTACACCGGGAAAGGTCAATAGGTTTCTCGTCCTTCCACTCTACATTGGCGTTCAGCAGCGATTATTTAAAGACGATATAGTAGATAATTTCCGACCATACATAACAGCGGCTGCCGGACCGACGATGATATACGTATTCCCATACGACATGGAATATTTCCAAGCCATCGGTAAAGGACGCCCTAAATACACTCTTGGTGGTTACATCGGCGGCGGTGTTTACTTTGGCTCCGAGCGCTCGACTTTATTGGGTTTGAATATCAGGTATTATATTGTTCCGGTAAGCGGCGGGATTCGAAGTATGACCAATACAATTAAAAAACAGTTCGGCGGATTTTATATCACGTTGAGTTTTGGGAGTGCGTGGTAAGAACTGAGCATATATAGATTTCCATGTAAGATTTATTTGCTCGCGTAAAAAAAAATCCCGACAAGCACTAAACCCGTCGGGATTCATTATTTTAATAGAATACAACGTTCTACTTTACTAAGAGCATCTTCCGTGTAGTATTGAATGTTTTCCCACCCGTGTTTTCTGCCTCATTGGTAATGCCTTGCGCGGCAATCTGGTAGAAATATACTCCAGAGGGAAAATTGTTAGCATTGAATTCAATTTCCTGCACTCCGGCTTCCATCGACTCATGATTGAGCAGAGTAACCAATTCCTGACCTAGCAGATTGTAAACCTTCAACGTTACAATTGATGGCTCCGGTAAGCCAAAACTAATCATGGTAGTTGGATTAAATGGATTCGGATAATTCTGGTTTAATGTATATATCACCGGCAATACTTCCGGTTCAGCCGCAGGTCGCACACGCGGTGTAATACCGGAGAGTGCAATCAAGAAATCATATTCTATCGGCGAGTGTGCACCCAGCCATTTGAACTTCATCGGGCTACCGCGCCATCCACCATCAGTTGAAGTATCATCCAGTACCGGTGAAGAAAATGCCAGATTGATTCGTCTTACGGCATTATATAAACTGTCGTAGTCGGTCGGATTAACCGGCATAGGTGTGATCATACCGAAGAATCCGTTCGTCATTATCTTATCACCAAAGAGTACAAGTGAATCGATTGTTACGTTTTGTCCCCAAGGACCGTGCCACGTGTAAACCAAACTTCCCAATCCGGATGTTGTGTGACCTTTATCGCTCGCCTCAAGATTTACTTGGAGCGTTAACAATTCAGCAATCAGGACATCGTTCTTTTCTTTAGGTGTTATGCTTTTCTTCAATCCTGAAATAATACCACCCTTGTCATTGTAGTTCATCGGTTGAGGACCACCCGGCGGATTAATATGAAAGGGCGTCTTTTTATCATTGAATGTTTTAAAGACATCTCCTTGTTTTGCCGGCCGCAGATATGGAGCCGGTTTTCCCCATGGGTAGAATCTACCTGATTGACCGACTTGCATAAATCCGGCTTCATCCTTCAAGATCTTATCGATAAGATTCGCTGTGTTGGGCGCGTACCATGGCTGTCTTGTGTTCGGTACTTTTTTCGACGGAACCTTCTTTGGCTTTTCTTGAGAAGCATCTCTCAGTTGTTCATATGTGAAGGTTCTGTATTTCAATGTATCGCTCAGAATTGTAATCGGTGAGGCTAAGCTGACGATTCCATCGTCATTGGATATCGATAAGAATTTATCGCCATACCTAGGCGGCAAAATAATCGCGAGCTGAGAATCTGAAAGAACGCTGAAACTCGAAGCAGTAATGCACGGACTGCAGACATCAACGGTCGAGACAGAACTAAAATTCATTCCCCAGCAATTTAACGATACGCTTTCAACTTGTCGGGTTGCAGATACACGTTCAATGAATGGCGGTCTCACAACCGATGAAGAAGTTCCTGCAACTACAATATCCTGAACACCATCGCCATCGAGATCACAAACCGCTACGTCGTTATCTCCTGTATCCCAATCATCCATTGCCATTGTTTTAGATTCAAAACTTACGGCTGTATCGGATGGAGTTGTTCTGTTATACAAAACAGTCCATCCAATTTTTTGGTAGGTGAAATCCGAAATGCTTCTCGCAGCTTTAGCAGGTGCAAAATGCATACCCGGTTCATCTATAGCAATATCAAGTTTACCATCTCCATCGAGATCGGTAACAACGAGATGCGATCTTTTCCCAGTCGATTGTCCACTTGGAGGATCTCTGGGCGCGAGTACACGGAAAGTACCATCTCCCTTGTCCAAACAAACTGTAACAACGCTGGAATCTGTATCAAAAACAACGGCATCTGTACTGCCATCACCGTCAAGATCACCAACGGCTAACTGGCGGAACCCTTTTGATGTATTGAAAAATTTAACTGTGCCTCTCGCTGCTAACTGGATTGAGCCGCCACTGCCACCACCACCACCCGACCACGAGTAGCGATCGACAAGCGAATCACCGACAACAAAAACATCGAAGAATGATGACCCGGAAGCAACACTTTGTTCTAATGTGATTGCAGCATAGGAAGTACGTCCCGGGAGTTTGCGCACAACCATGCCTGCTTCTGATAATGGATTGGTAATGATCACGAGAGTATCCTCAATTGTACCTTGGATTGCAAACACGATGTCAGCTTTACCGTCGCCATCGATATCTTCCATCTCAGGCGCCATTGTGCGGAGACGGAAATTTGCGGGTAACCATTTTTTCTGAATTTTTGTAGGACTCTCCCGGAACATTCCCGGTCGAGCTGGATCACCGAATAAAAGTTCAAAATTTGTAGCGCCGGTACTTCTCGATGTTAAGGCAACACAAACATCCGAAAGCCCATCTCCGTCAAGATCACCGATTGATAAACCGTCGCAATCATCATCTACACCATCAAAGAAAGAAGTAACCATAGCTCTTGAAGAACTACCGTTATCAGATCTCTTCATAAGTGTAACGTGTCCGGTTTTAGTATGTTTACTCAGCGAAACTATATCTCCCTTTCCATCACCATCCATATCACCGCCAAGAACAAATCTGCTTTCCAACTGATCGATCCGTTGACGAGGATGAAGGATTACCGCAGAAACTGTAAATGATTTAATTGCGTCACAAACACCAGATGGGCAAGAGATTGTTATTTTATCCAAAACATGTGGTGCTGCAAAAGTACGTGCCGCAAGCGGAACTGTAACTCGCAATCTTGTTGGACTTTCGCGGATAAACGTTGCATCAAAATCACCGATTTGAACTGAAAATGCTTCCTGAAGATTATCACCTTCGATAGTTACCAAAGCTCCAGCAGGACTAATATCAGGCGAGAAACTCGAAACGACCGGAGGACTAATTGTAGTAGAACGGCAGCTTGTGAATGCAAAATCACAATCCTGGTCAGTATCAAATTTACCGACTGCAAATAATTTTGCGTCCATTATACCGTCGCCGTCAGAATCCTGATCATCACAATCATCCATATTCAGCCGCGCTGAAATTATTGCTCCGCCGGGTAACGAACCGCCGAGCAACAAAACGCTGGCAGTTTGATTTGGTTCTCCGCTCGGACAAATTATATCAAGATCGCCATCACCGTCGGCATCAGTTACCATAAGTGGTTTATGCTGACGCTTGCCTGTTGCCATGCCGGAAGCAGCATCTCGTGGAGCTTTAACAGATCCGAGAGCGAGCGGATCTCCAAAGCAGACATTGACAATTCCGGAGTCGCTGCGTAAAGCAACGACATCGGGATGCCCATCGCCATCGAGATCACCGATAGCTACACCAGAGTATGGGTGCGTTTCATCAACAATCTGGGTGCGGACAAATTCAAAATCTGCTGAGTTATTCTGGAATATATAAATACCAGCGCCAGTTGCGGCAACAATATCTAAATCGCCATCGCTATCCATATCATAAATATCAAGATCATCGCAATCGCCGCCTCCGAGTGGAATTGTAAATCCAGTTGCTGCATATGATGCAGCTGCAGCACCTCCTCCAGGGATATTCTTTATGACCTGAAGTGATGCAGGCATTCCATCTCCGGCTGCGTAAGCACATACAATATCCAAAGAATCATCATTGGATAATTGGGTAAGTTCTGCATCAAGTAACACGCGCCCCTGTTGGAGTAATACCCTGCGGTATGATTTCAATCTTCCGCGGCTTGCTGGATCGTTTTGGAATACCGCCAAAACCTTCTCTCCGAATGTTGCCCCTTGCGTCTGTTTTGGTACTGTTACGTTGAGTGCCACGTAATCAACTATACCATCATCATCGCAGTCGGCATCGAGCAATCCAGTAAATGTAGTACCCAAATCCAGATCCGGAAAAGAGATTACCGATGACACTCTCTGTGAACCATCACCACCTCGTTTGAGAAGCGTTACATGTCCTTTAAAATCTTTTTTACCGAGCATCATTACTTCATCTAACCCATCGCCATCCAAATCGCCGGTTTGTACATCCAACATTTGAAGGTCACTGATATTAGGAAGATAAGAGACAACGTTTGGTAATATTGTAAATTCCGGTCCCGGCGGTAAATTAGATAAGCCACCGACAGTTACACTTACGGGAAAAACACCGCCTGATAGTGGACTTATCGGCTGAGTTAAAACAACTCTCAATTCAGTAAAAGTTGATCCTTTTATTATTGGAGTGTTATCTCCGAGTGTTACAAGATTTTCAGATGCCAGGGTTGAAAAACCACTACCCGTTATAGTTATAATTGTACCAACCGGTCCGGTTGACGGTGAGATGGAGGTTATTACTGGACGTGGATTTGCTGTTGCATTAGTTAACTCTATATGCGTTGGTGCAGTTGCAGGCGACCATGTAGCTCCGCCATCTAAACTGATTTCCGTAAAGACATCGAAGAAGCTGCTGACTTGAAATTTCCCGTCAGACATAAGTGTGGGGAATACTCTTCCTGTAGATGCTCTTGTCGGACTTTCTCGAATCATCAAACCACCGCCAAAAGGTTGCAGATTCAACGCGAGCATTTCTGTGTCAAAGAAACTGCTTGTTCCATCATCATGCTGTCTCGTAATGGAAAACATCACGGGGGCCACATTGCTTCGCGGACTCCATGTTGATCCATCTAATGAAACTTCTGTGAAGACATCGAAGAATGAGCTGACAGAACTGCTTACACCGAGTGGTCCTTCAGGCATGGGCAGGCCGACCCCAAACCGACGCAACTCCATATTTCTAATCATCACACCGTTTTCAAATGTTGTTGTTCCGTAACTCGAAGGTGTAAAATCCATACCTTCGGGAGGAAAATTATTTATTGCCGCTGATATACTCGGCGGTGAACTGCTGAAATCTAAAGAAACTGCTTCGCTTGCGGGCGCCCATGTGGCTCCGCCATCTAAACTGATTTCGGTAAAGACATCAAAGAAACTGCTGATCATATGTCCACTTGCTGAGGTTCTTATGGAAGTACGACCTGTAGATGCTCTTGTCGGACTTTCGCGAAGCATTATACCCGGAGGAAGTGTTCCGCCGGAAATATTTAATTGTAGCATCTCGGTGTCGAACATTCTATCCGAACCGAGATCAGCGACGTGCAAAAGGCGAATCTGCATTTCGCCTGTTGCGGAATAATCATTTATAGTAACTCCACCGTCGAGCGAAAAACTGACCTTTGTGAAATTTATACTAACCGTTTCATTCGATGATGCACCGAGTGCCGGTAACGGTGAAAATGATAAATGAGTAGAGACTAATATATTCCATTTTGTTGGATCGAAAACACCTGTTGAACTGCCTGATGAAGAAGCAAAAACACCTTCAGGCGGGAAATTATCTGAAGCGAAAAGATGTGCCGCGGGCGGGTTGTATAAGCTAACGCGTGATGAAGTTGCAGAACGCGTCCATGTGGCTCCGCCGTCCAAACTAATCTCTGTAAATATATCGAAGAAACTGCTGATGCGATATGAGCCATCCGCTACTCTTTTTATTTTTGTAGTACCTGTTGAAGCAAGTGTAGGACTTTCGCGAAGCATTACATCCGCAGGGAGCGAACCGCCGGCAAGATTTAATGCGAGCATCTCTGTATCAAACACTCTTTCGTCGCTCGAACCTGATGAATATTGAGCGCTAAAAGATAATGCACCGGGCACATCATAAGTTGTCCATGTTGTACCGTCATCAGTTGAAACAGACAACGTGTAACTAAAGTCCACAGAATATGTCGCTGACATACCGGGTTCCGGCGGCGCCGCCTGCGTCCTACCGTTATGAATTGCATGTACCATTACCCGCGCCGTTGTTGGCGGATAGGTAATTTCGCCCGCACCGACGTACTGACCGTAAGTCGGCAGGTTATCGTTTGAATAAGAAGCACCTTGAGCTATGGCTTGGTTAACATTCACCAGCACCAGAACTATGAGCATGCTAATAAAAAATATTTTAAAGCATTTCATTGTTGATCCTTACAGAATTGTTTTGAAATAGATTTATTATTTAAGACTTTTTTATCCGAAACCTGAATAGTATCTTAACAGATTATTATTGTTAATAGTTTCATTCGGGGAACCATGATCGAAAGAATATTTACAAGGGCGTAAAATGACGTTTATTGAGGCGAATACGGAATATTTATAGTAATTTCGAATAAACTCTCAGGGGAGATTGGAAGGCATTCTAATTTGATCTGTGTAGATAAAAGCCGGATATTATCAACCGCCGACTGCCGGATGGTTAGTGCCTGTCGCTTGGTTTTATGCTGGCTTTCAATCCAAAGTAATCACTGATAAGCAGCCGGAGATCAAGATCGGTATAAACACCCTTGAGTATTTTCGGCTTCTTGCCATGCTTTATGAAGATGAATCCGACATCCGACCCGATTGATTTTCGACTGAGGCGTACGGGCTTCCTACCTTGTTGCAGGAGGATAAATGTTCGGGCAGTCGTCTCGTGGGTGGAGATTTTATTCGAGTCTATGAAGTTTCTGATCCTGCCGACGTAGAGAAGATAATCATCAAGCACCTCTTCGATACCAGAATCTTTAATAAGATTTAAGGAATCTCGTTCTGCTTGCGTTGGTCCAAAGAATACAATCGCTTGCCGTGAGAGCATGAGCGTATCCGATGGTTGCTGTGCTGAGACTGAAGCAACAGTTACGTAAAAGAAAATTATGTAATAACCGATTGTCCTGAACATAACAAATTCTATTTCTGATTATTCTTCAATGAGGGCACCACTCTGAGAAGGCAAGATAGATTATTTTTTTCTTCTATTATCTACAAATTTATAATCCACTCGCATATTGATGCCAACTGTTCATCGGTGGTGAGGTTAGCTGCATTGTTAAGTAATCCCAATCTCAATTGTTTGAATATTTCAGAAGCCATACTGTTTTCAATTGCCGCTCCAATAAAGAATGTGAGCGGCTTTTTTTTCTTTTTTGCAAAGCTCTTTCTAATTCTTTCCAAAGCGGAATTAGCAGTTTTCCAATGTTCATCTGCGCCTGCTGGATCTAGTCCACCTTTCAGTTCACCGAACGCTACATAAGAATTAACGTCATGAATGATAGACTGCTTACCCTTCTTTAAGTCCTCAGGTGTGCCTTCTAAAATTGACAGGTCAACGTTCTTCTTGACGACCGGAACTTTTATATTCATAATAAGAAGCCGATTGACTTTGTTCTTTGACCAGCAAAGACCATTAATGCGCTTTTCGATACCGGTATCATCTTTCGGCTTTGGCAACCATGTGCCTGCATCGTCATCTTTCCATTGATAATCAATTCCAGCCAGACTGAACACAGATAATAAAGAACGAAGAAATTTTCTTTCTCCCAATACCCCAGCTAAGTTTCTTGCTTTACCACCTAAAGCGTCTCCTTTGGTTAGTAAGTATCGGTAAACAAGTTCGTCAATGAAATCCTCGCCTGCTGGCTCAAGAAACTTTTCGATTAAACCCTTGATAGCGAGTGTTTTGTCATCTTCTGTCAAATAATTGAGGGATTTTTCGGAAAGACCGGATGCAGTGAGTAAACCAACTCTAAGGTCATTAAATTCTAGAAGGTCTTTGGGTTTCGTGACCTTCTTTGCTAGGGATTTTAATGCTTTTGCTTCTTCAATGTATGGAACAGCTAAATAATTCTTCTCCAAAGCAAGAGAAATAAAACCAGCCCTCGTTTTTTCTTTAGAGGTAACTAAATCATTTGCAGATTGAATAAATATATTCGATTTCATCTTTTTTGCCATAGGTATACGCACTTCCTTATTTCAGTTCGTCCATAATTGCCCATTTGTTGACTACTGTTACCTTTGCCTCGTGGAAGGACAAATATTTTTTGAATGTTGAATCCAAAACTTTCCGCAAATTCAGAAAGAATAAGATCAACTGGTATTTCTTCTCCACCGTATCGAACGTTGTCATTCACCATAACGCAGTAACCACCACTTTTCGTAACTCTGGCCATCTCAAAAATCACAAAGCAGAGTTCTAAGAAATAGTTTTTCACCATTCGTGGAATATTGTTGTTGTTGAGTTTATCGAGTTTGTTTAGTTCATCAAGAATAGAATTCACTTCCTTCATGGTTGCAGACGAATTATAAGTACTGAGCACCTTATCAAAGTTTGCCTTTCTACCCATAGAGGTGTATAATTGGTTTAGATAGTCTAACTTCTCTTTGTTCTCAACGGTGCATGATAACAATTCTTGTCGAAGTGACCTAACTCTATCATTGTCGCATCCAAGATAGACTAATTCCAAAGCGTAGGTCCTTGTATAGTCATATCGATTACAATAGGGTGGAGAAGTTACAATAAAATCAAAAAAACCCTCTTCTATCATTGGGAGTTCCTCAAGGCAAGACCCTTCAATGATATTAATATTGTGTTGATCGTGTCCATTGCCTTTAACAGAATCAAAAAGTGAATCATTTTGAGGCGATACGTCGGCAAGCATTTGAGACAATTTTTGTTTCATTGCCTGTTCGAACGAGTATATCTTACCCTTGTTAAAAGGTTTTCCTGCCAAATCTCGTTTGGAACGATAGTCCCACCTCAAGTATTGTCCGTCTTTCCTTGTATAGCTAAGTTCTTCAAGTATGGAGAATGCTGTAAACCTAAGGAGAGTTTGTGTTTCTTTATTCTTGATGTTACTGCAATATGTGAGGAATTTATTGAGAGCGATCTCCGTATCATCAGGGAAGGCGTCTCGTGTGATTGAAATATGGTTGAAGTGAGTTGATGGGTTTTCAATCTTGTTTATGTCTTGCCAAAGGTTGCCGATGCTCTTTTTCAGTTTTTCCGGGTTGATCTTGTGTAATGCTTCCCGGGTTTCCATAACGAAAATACCCACGGGTAGAAGTTCAATACCGTAAGACTCCCAGCCAAGTGCCTGTCCAGCAAATAATGTTGTGCCAACTCCAGCAAACGGATCCAAGACCTTCCCTGGCTTATCAGAAAACTTAGTGAGAAAGTATCTTACAAGACCTGAAGAAAAACCCTCTTTATACTTGAACCAGCGGTATATCGGTTCTTCTTTGTTCGTTTGGAAACTCACAAATTGGCGATTAAAGTTAAACGCTGTTTCCAGTTTATCCGAAAACTTGTTATAAAGTTTCTGCCGTTCGCTTGGGAATATATCGACTAATTCATGCATTTGAAAAACTATCAATGAGTTATAGATAAAGATAGTAAAAGGAGAGTGGATAATCCAATTTTTTAAAATATTAGCTGAACGCTACTTTTTCACGTATGATCATCCTACGGAGGTCTTCCCCCCTTCTAAATACCATTTTTTTATTGTTGGTTAATGTATTAAATGTTCAAATAAATGTCAAAATATTTTGGGAATTATATTTCCCACAATCTAACTCCCTATCAGCTAAACGAATCGATTTCGCGGCATCTCATTTTACTTCCGTTTGGTCTGTCACGAGAGATAGTGTTTTAAAAATTTCCCGGCGTATGATTCTTTACAATCCTTCTCCCCCGTCACCTGCTTAGGTCCTGAATCAATAATCCAATCAGCAGACTTGATAACATCCTTATTGTGTTCGATGATATAGAAAACCCCAATCATCGCTGATCAGGGTTTTTCCAATAACATTTATGAATTGCGCCTCGTTTAGTTTATTTCATCAGCACCATCTTCTTTACCTGTGTGAACGTCTTGCCCGGATCGGCTATACTCACTGCCTCCATCCGATAGAAGTAAACACCACTTGCCAGATGGGAGGCACTGAACTCCGCCGTCTTGTAACCCATCTCCTGAACTTCATCAACAATTGTTGCAACTTTCTGCCCCAGCACGTTGAAGACTGTAAGCGTTACGTGCGAAGTCTTTGGAAGTTCGTAGTGGATCCCCGTGCCAGGGTTGAAGGGATTCGGGTAGTTCTGATGAAGTTTGAATACGGATGGAATCGCCTGAAGCAGTTCATCGATTCCGGTCAGCAACGTCACCGCGTCGGCTGAAGCCTTCACGATCTCGATGTTGCCCGCGTTATCTGCCGATAAACTGAAGAAGCCATACTGATTTCCCGATTCACCTGTGAACGTTGCCATCGTGTCCGTTACGTTTGAGAGCCACGGAACGAATGGACTATCATTTCTTGAAACAAAGACCGAATAATTTTTAAGTCCCGATCCGGTTGAATCGTCTGTGCCTGCCCATTTCACTAGGAAGGATGTTGTATCTTTAGTGATGGGCGGAAGCAAGCGCACACTGCTGAACGGTAAACCCGCATCTATCGTGTTGAATATAGGCGGTGTATCGATCGGATCGTTGACATCGAAGACGATACGCGCTTTCGCATGTACGCTATCACCTGTACGTGAAGTTGCTTTAGGCTTGACAGAGAATGTTAAAAATCCCTCGCCATGATGGAGCGAATCATTGACGGGAAGGAATCCGGAAAGCGGATTGGACGGAAGTTCTCCCGTTGCCGGGTCGATGGATTTGAATATCCAGAAAGCTTTATTCTTATCTACATCGATTCCGGCGCTGACATCAACATATATGCTGAGCGAGTCAAGAACATCCAACCGCTTTGAGTAGTGCGACCGGTTATCCGCACCGTTGAATGTGAAACTCCCAAACCCAAAGTTACCAAGACGGAATGAACGAACATCCAGCGTGCTGTCAACTTCCATGTTGACGCTGACGGTCTGAGCGGGAGCTGTTGCGAGTTTCGGATCGTTTTCAAATCGCACCGTGTAGGTCATCGTCTGCGTGACGGCTACCCACTTCTTTTCTCCATAACCGGCCGGACCCATAATGTCGTTTGGATCTTTCGACGCGATAACGGGAGTGGGCGTCCGGGGATCGTCGCAGAATATTCTTGACATCAGTCCGGGTGAGCCATTGATGATCGCGCCGATATTCATACCCAAGCCAAGCCCGCTAATAACGGCAAGAACCGCTCCGACGCCAAGAGCCACCGGTGCAAGTAATGCGCCCGTCACCAATCCAATGGCGATGATGGCTAATCTTCCGCCAAGCTCAAGCCAATTCAACTCGTTCTCGCACGAAGTGAGCATCGGTCTGAACACAGCTTTAAGCTTTTTCTGATCGAGCGGAAGACGAGAAACTTTATTAACAGTTTCCTGAAGCTGTTTAGAAGTAACAAGCGAAATGTCCGATGCTGTCAGAATACCAAGATCGACGTAAACTTGCATCAGTGTGTTGAGGAACGTCTGTGGAGTCTGTGCGAGGTTGTAGAATTCAGGAGCGAATTTACCGCTCGTGTCTCTCAGGAGCGCTTGACGGAACAATTCGAGATAGAGAAGTTGTCCCTCGACAAATCCTTTTCGGTCAATAGCATCGACAGCAATCTGGATCGGGAATTCGGTTCCCTGAACATCGCTCACCTGAAGTGCAATGTTTAACCGTTGACCAACGCGGACATTTCTCGCAGTCAGCGGTACGAACCGCCAAAATCCCTCGTCAAAATGATTCTGAAGATGAATAACGCTCTTGAGTGTGTCAGGGAGAAGCTGACTAAGAGTTTGCATGTTATTCGAGTTGACATTGTAACCTTGTCCTGACGGTATGATGATGTATACAGTCATGAAGGGAAGATCAATATTAGTAGTGTTCTCGACGGAGATTGAGTAAAATCCCGATCCACCACGCGCGATTGCGCTTGGGGGTGCGAAGCCTAAGTTTGCAGTCATGTTTTTCCCCGGCTCCAGTGTAAATCCGCCGGCAAGAGTGGCTTCTGAATTATCCGGACGTCGGACAACAACATCATATGCGCCAAGAGGGAGATTGCCTGTCAGATCGAACGTCGCATCGATCCGTGACGCGTCGATGAAAGTGCTCTTGATGAGGTTTGGCAGTGCACCGCCTGAACCGATGAGCTTTACTGTGCTTCCCGTTACGAAACGGGCGCCTTCAATCATCATTGTCACTTCGCCTGAATTTCCTCCTCTTGCCGGTGATACCGAGGTGATGCCGAACGAGACTGCCTGAGCGAGAATTGTCGCCACGATAGAATCGCCCGCAACACGATCGGCGAAGATCAGAATGTAATAGGTGCCAGTGTTCGTTTCGGGGATCGTTATCTGCTGATCAGGGGAGAATGCTGTTGTATACGCAACATCAAACTGCGACCTTGAGGGTACTGCACCAAATCGTCCGTACATTTCAAGACTGCCGGACGGTGCGCTGCCGTCGAGTGTGATCTTGAGTGTTAGTCCCGCAGTCACGTTCACCCGGAAATATTTTTGTTCCCCTTCGGTGAGTGACGTTATTGTTGGGATGTCAAGTTGAAGCGTCGGGACATCGATGCGGGTTGTTCCTGTCGATGTTCCCGCATTGTTATTTTCAGTGCTCTCGTGGATGTAGTTACGGATGTCCGTTCGTACAATCGCGTAGTAATTTCCCGGTGCGAAGCCGGGCACTGGACCGGTGAGGTTTCCTGCAGAGTCGGAAAAGAACGCTTGATCGATCTTTGCCTTCACGCTAGCTTCCATAGAAACGCCGGGTGCGAGGTTGATGTTTCTTCTATAGATTCCAAAAACCGGATCGGTTACTTCCCACGTTTGATCGGAAGAAAGATAGACTGCGTCATCAATCCAACCCGTTGCGGGGTTTGCTCCTTGATTTCGAATTGTCCACGAGATCGTTACATCCTCGCCTGATATTGCGCTATCCGGAACTGCGATGTTTGAGATGATAAGATCGGAAGGCGCCGCAATATTCACTGTAATCGGTCGACTGAGAACATTGTTGCCTTCACCCGATTGTTCGAAGACTTCGTTCTTGCTGTCGGTCTGCATTAGGAGGAACAAATCACCCGATGCGTAATTCGGTATCACGACTTCGAGACTATCACTATACGATTGACTGGCGGGCAGTACACCGTTTCGTGTTTTCGTTCCAAGTCTTGTATCGACAGGATCGAGATAGATATCGCTCGAAAGATAGATTGCATCATTCCATGATGGAACGAGTGTTTGTCCCGATCCACTGTTTTGGATCGTCCATTGAACTGTGATCGGCTGTCCTGATTGACCATTACTCGGCGCCAAGAAGGATGCGACGTGGAGATCGGGTGGCGGTGAAAGAACAATGGCTATCGTAGATGGAGAATAGCCAAGATTATTCAGGATGTCGCTGTCACTCACGGCGTTTCCGGTATCAGTCCGTACTAAACAATAGTAATTTCCTGAAATACCGTCCGGCAATCGGACGCTGAGATCTCGTGTGTAACTTTCTCCAACGTCGAGCGCGCCCTGCCGGCGGACGACAGTCAGCAAACTATCCTGCCCGGGATTGAAAACTGTATCGGTTGAAAGATAGACGGCATCATCCCATTTCGTTGCGAGAGTTTTTCCCGTGCCGATATTCTGAACGGTGAATTGCACTGAAACCGGAAGTCCGGACGATCCCGACGACGGAATGACGATATTCACGGCGCGCAGATCAATGGGCGGATAGGGCTGAACGAGCACCGCGGAGCTTCGCTCGATATTATTTCCTTCGTCTATATGCTCATAAACATTGTTGCCGGCATCGGTGATAATATAGAAGTAGTATGTTCCGGAAATTGTAACAGGCAATGTCACGGTTGTGGTCTGTGAATAACTGCCCGACGGCAATAGCGGCAAAGTACGCGGAACATCTTTTAATAACGTCGAGGTAGCAGAGTCCCAAGCGGCAGAAGATGAAATGTACACTTTGTCTTTCCATAATGGGGATGTTACCGCACCAAGACCGGAGTTTGTAACGTTCCAGTTGATTGTTACTTGTTGACCTGCGGCGGCAGTTGAAGGGTTTGTCATCGAGATGATGTCAAGATCGGGCCAGGGACTTAGCTGTACCAAAATGCTTGCCGTGGAACGTGTTACATTATTGTCTTCGAAGAGATTCTCGAAAACTTCATTCTTCCAATCGGTCTTTGCGTAGATGTAATACTGCCCCGACAAACCGTCAGGAATGAGAACACTGTCGGTCTTTGTATAGCTTGAATCAGGTTCGAGAATTCCGTAGCGAGTGAACGTTCCAAGAACGGATGATGATTCAGGATAGAATGTTGATGACGATGAAATATACAACCGGTCCTGCCATCCCCACTCAAACGGCGGATTCGAACCTTGATTCTGTACTGTCCACGAGACAGGGATACGCTTGCCTGAATTTCCGTTCAATGGTCCCGAAACATTCGTGACGACAAGATCGGGAGGCGGCGTGAGAATAACATCAATCGAGTCACGGCGTGTGTTATTGCTCTCTGCGGTGAACTCATAGACATAATTGAAAATGTCCGAGCTAAGATAGAAGAAATACTTCCCTGAGATCGCATTCGGGAGGACGACGCGGTCCGTACCCGTATATGAACTTTCGGGTGCAAGAGCACCGTTATGTTGATACCATGAGAGCTGTCGGGCAGTTTGTATATCAAGGACAGTGTCCTGCGTGAAGTAGAGGGCATCGTACCATTGCGTTGTGCTTGTCGATCCGTTTCCGACGTTTTTTACTGTGTAAGAAATATTAATCGTGTCTCCCGAGAACGCAGTACTTGGTTTCGAGAACGTGCTTACAATCAGATCGGGTGATGCTGAAAGGTTCACTAGCATCGCGGTATCGTTCTTCGTGAAGTTGTTTGATTCATCCATCTCTGTTATTTGTGAGAATGCATCTGTCTGCACGAAGATATAATAGCTTCCGCTTATCCCATTTGGTAACGTGACGCTCCGAGTGTTTGAATAGCTCTCTCCGGGACCGAGGTAGCTCATGTTATCAAAAAATCCCAGGGTTGTAACGCCCAACGGATCGAAGACAGGGCTTGGCGAGAGGTAAACCCGATCGTACCATTGTGGCGCATTCGTCGCGAGAGTGCCGTTATTTTTCACGATCCAATTGATTTGGATCTGTTGTCCGGAAAACGCGCTTGCAGGCGTTTGCACCTGCGTTACTATGAGGTCAGGACCGCTGAAGCCATAAAGAAATGGATTCGAGATTCGCGTGTTGTTAGTCTCGTTTGATTCGTTAATCTGGTTCAGTACGTCACACACGATCACTATGTGGTAATTTCCTTTGACTAATCCGAACGGCAAATAAACGCTGTCGTTTACCGTCAAGCTCTGACCCGGAGCGAGATTCGTCGAATGGAAGCGGAGTGTCAGAAGTGTGTCGTTCTCCGCGAGAGAATCAGATGATAAGAAAATTTCATCAACCCATTCCTGAGAGTTAGTGCTCGTATCACCGATGTTGGTGATCTGATATGAGAATCGGAGCTTATCCCCTGCGTTCACAGTGTCGGGTCTGTTAATCAGCGATACGATAAGATCGGGCCTCTTGAAATCTATACTAATTGGAGCTGATCTGCCAAGGTTGTTGTTCGTATTCAATTCACGAAGGAAATCGAAAGCATTCGTGCGAACCAAAATATAGTATATGCCACTCAAGCCGGTAGACAGATAAACGGAACTTGTTCGGGTATACGAATCTCCTATTGTTAAGGAGGTATCCATCGCTACCGAGCCGAGTACTACATCATCAGCGTTATCAAAGACCGTATCAGTCGAAAGAACAATATAATCGTACCATACCTGACTAGTGATATCTTTTGTCCCGATGTTAGAGACTGAATAACTGACCTGAATATAGTGCTGCGATGATCCGGTCGCTGGTGCGTCAACGCTCAGCATATTGAGATCGGGAGCGTTCGTGCTGATATTAATCACCGCCGAGGAAGCAAAATTGTTTGTTTCGTTCGATTCAGTAACGAACGAAAAATCGTCGGCATACACAAAAATGTAGAAGTTTCCATCCAAACTATCTGGCACTAACGCCATCACCGAATCTTCTTCACTCGCTCCGGCTGCGATTGGGGAGGAGTGAAAGTATGCGCTGATATATGTATCAGTTGCTTTGTCGAAGATTTGGTCGGAGGAAAGGTAGATCCCATCAAGCAAGAATCCACTGCCGGTAGATTCGCTTCCAATGTTCGAGGTAGTCCACTTTATGGTGATGAATTCACCAGACGAGGCAGATACCGGAACTGACACGTTCGAAATAGTCAGGTCGGGTAGTTGTGCAAAAACGGTTCCAGTGAAAAAGAAGGCGATGAGCGTGCTCATCATCCACATCTTTCGGAATATTACATGATAATTTGTCATACGCGTAGACCTCCTACGAAAAGTGAATGTTAGATTGTTTTTCTGGATTTCAATTATACTTTGAACTTGGAATAACAATACAGGGTTATTGTTTCTAGCATTTCAGGTGTTTGCATCATCCATCGTTTCAACGGATTACCTGTCTAGAACCAATCGTAAATTACGCAGTAAAGTACAGAATTTCTCCCAAACTGTCAAGATAGTATGAGGATAATTTTTTCAGTTAACTCCCAATCAGCATAAATGAATCGATTTTTCCTCATCTCATTTTACTTAAGCTTGGTCTGTTATGAAAGATAGTGTTTTAAAAATCTCCCTGTGTACGATTCTTTGCATCCAGCAACTTCTTCAGGCGTACCAACCTTAACCACTCTGCCCCCTTCGTCTCCCGCTTCAGGACCAAGATCGATAATCCAGTCCGCACATTTGATGACATCCATATTATGCTCGATGATAAGAACGGAATTCCCTTTCTCAATCAACGCATCGAAACACTTCAACAGCTTTGCGATATCATCGAAATGAAGTCCGGTAGTCGGCTCATCAAAAATAAAGAGCGTGTGTTTCCCCTCCTCCTGATTAACAAGATGCGATGCAAGCTTTACACGCTGTGCTTCGCCTCCGGATAGCGTAGTCGCAGATTGACCGAGACGAATGTACCCCAGCCCGACATCGTCCAAGACCTGCAATCGTTTTGCAATCCGTTTCCCATTTGCCTTCGAGCCGAAAAACTGAATTGCTTCTATAACGGTCATGGACAGAACATCGTCAATATTTTTCCCATGATAACGTATTTCGAGAACTTCCTTCTTGAATCGTTTTCCTTTACACACTTCGCAAGTCAATTCAAGATCGGCGAGGAACTGCATTTCGATTGTCTGTATGCCGCTTCCTTCGCACGTTTCGCACCTGCCGCCGGGAACGTTGAAAGAAAAATAACCCGGTGCGTATCCGTGTATCTTCGCCGCCTGAGTTCCCGCAAATACATCTCGCACCAAATCGAACGCTTTAATATAAGTAGTCGGGTTCGAGCGCGGCGTCTTCCCTATTGGCGATTGGTCAACCAACTCAACATCACCGATCAGGTCAGCGCCTTCAATCGCTTTGTGTGCGCCGATTTTTTCGGAAAAAATTCCTTTCAACCGTTTCAGTCCCGCGTAGAGTATTTCATGGATGAGCGTGCTCTTCCCCGATCCGCTTACACCCGTTACTGCTACACAGATGTTGAGCGGTATATCGATATCGACGGATCGTAAATTATGTTCAGCCGCACCACGGATGGATATTTTCTTTTTTGATGCTTTCCGCCGACGTGCAGGAACGGGAATCGACTTTTCGCCTGTGATGTATTTTCCGGTGATGGAATTTTTATCCTTCAACAATTCTTTGAAATCACCCTGAAAGATAATCTCACCGCCAAACTCTCCTGCCTGCAGACCCATATCAACAACAACATCAGCAGCTTTCATCATATCGGCATCGTGCTCAACTACAATAACGGTATTTCCAACATCACGGAGTGATTTCAGAATGTTAATGAGCTTCTCATTATCGCGCGGATGCAAACCGATGCTTGGCTCATCCAAAACATACAGTGAACCAACGAGTGAAGAGCCGAGTGCTGTTGCAAGATTGATGCGTTGGGATTCGCCGCCAGAGAGTGTGTTTGATAAACGATCTAGAGTGAGATAACCTATACCGACATTTACAAGATAGCTGATTCGCTTTTTCAGTTCATCTAAAATTCTTCTGCCGACTTCTAATTCGAACGGAGAGAGTCGAAGACTTCGGAAAAACTTCTCCCCATCATCGATAGTCATGCTGACCACATCATGTATGGTCTTGCCGTCGATCTTGATATTTAAAGCTTCAGGTCTCAGACGTGCACCGTGGCATGTATCGCATGTAGTATAGCCGCGATAACGGCTCAGCAGTACGCGGTAGTAAATTTTATAAGATTTTTTCTCGACGTGCTTAAAGAACTCATCGATGCCGTCAAAATCATCATAGCCGTTCATGATGATGTCAAGTTCACGTTTTGTTAATTCCCTGAACGGTACATCGACACGGATCTTTGTATCGTACGCGATGCGGAGAAGATTTCGAAGATAGTTGTGCCACTTTGGAGTAGTCCACGGCTGAATCGCGCCGTCGCGAATTGATAAGTCTTTGTTCGGAACAACAAGATCAAGATCAATTCCGATAGAGCGACCGAAACCCTGGCATTTCGGGCACGCACCATACGGATTATTGAACGAGAAAAGCCGCGGATCGGGTTCTTCAAATCGAATATGACACTCAGAACACTCGAAGTGCTGGTTGAAACGTTGCTCTTTTCCATTATCTAAAAATTTTATTAACGCATAGCCGTCACCGTTAAGAAAAGCTGTTTCAACCGAGTCGGCAAGCCGGTTGTTTTCTTTATCCTTTCTGAAAATCAACCGGTCAACGAGAACATGAATATCGTGTAGTTTCGCTTTTGAGGGAAGGGGCTTCTCGTTGAGATCGATGATTTCATCTTTATAAAGAAATCTGAAAAACCCCTGCCGTTTCAGATTTTCAATCTCCTGTTTAACGGTCGCATCCTTGTGGTGATGCATCGGAAAGAGAACATACAACTTAACCTCCCCTTTCCCTTCTGCCGTATCAGTTAAAAAATCGATTACACTTTTGACAGAATCTCTCCGAACCAATTGTCCGCACTGCGGACAATATGTCTTTCCCACCCTCGCGAACAACAGGCGAAGGTAATCGTAAATCTCAGTGGTTGTTCCTACGGTTGAGCGTGGATTTCGTCCGGTAGTTTTTTGTTCGATAGCAATTGCCGGACTGATTCCCTGGATAAGATCAACATCCGGTTTATCCATCCGTTCTAGAAACTGACGTGCATAAGATGAAAGCGATTCAACAAACCGTCGCTGTCCCTCGGCATAAATTGTATCGAAAGCGAGACTCGACTTTCCCGATCCGCTCACGCCGGTGAACACAATCAGTTTATTTCTCGGAAGCTCGAGCGAGATATTTTTCAAATTATGTACCCGTGCGCCGCGGATAAGGATTGTATTTTTTCGACGATCGTTCACAGCCGCCGGTTTCGATTGAATCACAGTATCATTTTTCTTTTTGCCCATTTTGATCTCTTACCGCTTAATTACCCTTCGCTCCATTTTATTCCGTAAACCGTTCTGTCTATTATTTCTTTACATCTCCCTGCCACGACTTCTTCCACAATTCGATCTGAGTTGAAGTCAGCATCTTCTGTGTTTTATGATGAGCCGCCAGGAATACTCCGCGGAGCCGTCCTCGCAAGCGTCCGATTTGCTGGGCGTCGTCGGCTAAAGATTTCTCATTGACAAAACCGGTTTGCAGTGCCTCGTGAAGTTCTTCCTCGATTTTCACGATCTGCTTTCCTAAATCTTTTGCCCGCGAAACGGACTCGATGTAAATTTCATTTATAGATTTGCGCTGAGTATCGGAAAGTTTAAGCGTACCGGCTTGTTCTATTATACTCTTCGGTGAGGGATAACCAAGCGTCTCGGCTACTTTTGCCTGTGTGCCTTCATCACCGTTTAAAAGAGCGGTACGGTCGGATGGCACCTGAGATAAAACAAAGTTCAGTACGGATAAGAATAAAAATACTAACATTATAATTCGCTTCATGGCAGTTCCTGTAGGATTTAATTTTTCTGTCGAAATACTTTGAAAAGATAGGGATTTTTCGGGTGAGATGCTAAACTAAAAAGAAAAAGCTGTTTTATCTTCGTATCTCGAAAAGATAAGCGCCCATGTACTACCAAACTTAGACCCTGAAACAAATTCAGGACGCTGGAAACGTGGTTTGGGTTGATACTTTCCTGCATTCTTGTTACATTGGCACGTATGAGATAGGATTAAATAACTTATAACAATAAATTAACAATAGCGATTCAATAATGATGTTACCTAATTATCGAGAAATACTTGATTTAATTAAAAAAGGTGCAACAATTGAAGCACAAGAAAAAATTGTAGAATTAAGGGAAGCTGCTATTCAATATCAGCAAGAGAATCAATC
>JAGVIE010000013.1 GCA_020056225.1 Bacteroidota bacterium | reverse complement strand
GAACGTCGCACATCTTCGGGAAGTACTCCATGCTCGCTCTACGTCTCTCCAAAATCGGGAGAGCCGTTCGCTCGCACGTTCGTACTTCCCGCGCCACGTACAATGAAGCTGTGTATGATTATCTTGAAAAAAAGAATGGAAAAGGTTGGCGAGAACGATTCGACGAAGAATGCAAAAAATTAGAAGATCGCTATCATTATAAAGAGAAGTGAGTCACCGCATGTCGCATAGGACTTTATAAAATGTCCCCGAAAAGAGAATTCGGGGCAAGCAAAATCCCCGCAAGCGATATTGCATCCCAATCATGAAAAGTATCACATCTTATTTGATACTTCCGCCTGTCGAGAGTTGAATATTTTCCCTCAGCGTCTTAAAAAAACGCAGCGCTTCATCGGTATTAACATGGCAGTCTTTTAGGGTTTTCAGACAAGCTCCCACACCATGGCACAATAAATGGTTTGTGACGCCCCATGAATTTCGGATGAATTTGGATTGGGATTTTACTTGACACTTCACATAAGATTGCGTAAATTCTTGGCAATGAGAAGACCCGATGCGCGAGGGAGTTGCTCGGAACATTAGGAAATACCCCATGTTTGCTCGGACCCAGCTTTATTGGGATACTTCTCAATCAACATTAGTAGTCATGCACGGCGGAGAAGATAAAAAATGTTCACACCCAATTTTGTTCGTTGTTTAACCAAATAAAAAGGAGTAACCGCTATGACCAAGAAAAAGACACTCACAACCGAATCTGGAGCACCCGTTCCCGACAACCAAAATTCTCAGACAGCCGGACCTAATGGACCAGTATTGCTCCAAGACCATCATTTAATCGAGAAGCTTGCCCGCTTTGAACGTGAGCGGATTCCCGAACGCGTTGTACACGCTAAGGGTTCAGGCGCGTATGGCTACTTCGAGGTAACCAAAGACATTACGCGTTACACCAAAGCGAAGTTTCTAAATCAAGTCGGTAAACGCACCGAGATTTTCATTCGCTTCTCGACGGTTGCAGGGGAAAAAGGATCTGCCGACACGGTGCGCGACCCGCGTGGTTTCGCGATCAAGTTCTACACCGAGGACGGTAACTATGATCTGGTGGGGAACGACACGCCGATCTTCTTCCTTCGCGATCCGCTGAAGTTTGCCGACTTCATTCACTCTCAGAAAAGAGATCCATATACCAACGTTCAAGAGCCGGACAATGTATGGGACTTCTTCTCTCTTTCTCCAGAAGCCACGCATCAGTTCACGTGGCTGTTCGGCGACCGAGGCATCCCGGCAAGTTATCGCAACATGGACGGCTTTGGCTCTCACACCTTTCAGTGGGTGAACGCTAAAGGCGAAGCGTTCTGGGTGAAATACCACTTCAAGACCGATCAGGGCATTCGATGTCTCACATCGAAAGAAGCTGCACGGATTGCCGGTGAGAATCCTGATTATCACCATTTAGATTTACTCCACGCCATTGAACGCAAAGAATATCCATCGTGGACATTGAAGATGCAGATCATGCCTGTCTCCGAAGCAGCAAATTACAGATTCAATCCATTTGACTTGACAAAAGTCTGGCTCCATAAAGACTATCCGCTCATTGATGTTGGCAAATTGGTACTCAATCGCAATCCCGATAACTATTTTGCTGATGTTGAACAAGCAGCTTTCAACCCGGCGAATTTTGTCCCTGGCATTGGTCCCTCACCGGATAAAATGCTGCAGGGGCGTTTGTTTGCATACGGCGATGCACATCGTTACCGACTTGGTGTCAATCATACTGCACTTCCAGTCAACCGACCACACGCAGTTGATACTCATAATTATGGCAGAGACGGACAGATGCGTTTCGATGGCAACTCTGCACGCGCGAAAAATTATGAACCTAACAGTTTCGATGGTCCCGCCCAAAGTAATGAGCCAACGTACGCACCAATCGAAGTTCACGGAGCAACCGGTTCATTCGCATGGGAACGTCACAAAGAAGACAACGATTTTGTACAGGCGGGTAATCTGTACAGGTTGATGAGCGAGGATGAGAAGAATCGTCTCGTTGAAAATATTGCGAATAGTTTATCGCATGTTAGTCGCGAGGAAATCATCGAACGCACGATCAGCAATTTCCGAAACGCTGATCCTGATTATGGAAATCGCATAGCAAAAGCTGTTCAGACATTGCAGAAACATTGAGCGCCGCCGTGTACTCATTATGTGCAATTGTCATCAAAACGAAAGATAGACCAGTGAATAGCATAGTCCCTGATTCGAAGATAGAAGGTAACTCTCCCGCTTCCCGAGACACACCTGTTGTTTTGAAAGCCTTACGACTGACAAAGCGAGTCATTGTTATCGTTATTGGCTTTTCAATCCTATTTATAGAGATTGCTATGGTTGTTCTGCCTGGACCCGCTATTCTTGTCATACCGCTTGGACTGGGGATACTCGCAACCGAGCTGCTTTGGGCGAGGAAACTACTCAAAACAATAAAGAACAAATTTCAACAAAAAAAGGAAACACGCCATGCCAGTTAAACCGAGTGACAAAGAAGAAGATTACTTTGCGAGACTTGATCTTGAAAGAAGGAAAAAGATCGAAGAGGAGAAACTCAAGAAGGTTGCAGAGGAGGAAAAAAAACAACTCAAAGAACTCCACTACATGCGCTGTCCGAAGTGTGGGATGAAACTGAGCGAGATAGATTACAAAAGTATCATAGTTGATAAATGTTTCGGCTGCGATGGCGTATGGCTTGATGCCGGAGAGCTTGAGTCGGTCGCGAAACTCGAAAAAGGAGCACTGGACAAGTTGTTCGGTGTCTTCAAGAAATAATACATTTTTAATAAATTTATGAAAAAGAATATCTTTGAAACGATTCGTTATTTTGCTAAGAACATTTTCATTGTTATTGGCATCGTTCTAATTTGGCGAGGTATTTGGTATGTACTCGATTACTTCGACATATTGTTTTTTCAAGGTAATCATTTGCCCTTGGCTGTCGGAGGCATTATCATCGGACTGTTAATACTTTATTTGCCAGATAGAGATCTCAAAGAAATTGAGAAGCTTTAGTCAAATAATCACAACAGACAAAGATAAAAAAGGAAAGTATGCATCATTTTACAGCACTCATTACGGCGTTCACTTTTTTATAAAGGTAATGTTAAAGCTGAACTTTACACAATCTATAGAATCCACTCTACCCCTAGCGACTGACAATAAGTACTTGGAGAATCTATGATTCTAATTTGGATTGGCTTCTTGGCATTCGTTCTTGCATTGCTTGCGCTCGACCTCGGCGTCTTACATCGCAAAGCCCATGTTGTATTGATGAAAGAGGCACTTCTCATGTCTGCCTTGTGGATCACTTTGGGCATTGCTTTTTCTATCTTCGTGTATTACGGCTATGAGAATCATTGGCTAGGGCTCGGTGCTTCGACTGACGCTGTGGATGGCACAATCAACGACGGTCAATCCGCAACGATCAAATACCTCACCGGCTATATCGTAGAAAAGTCTCTAAGCGTTGACAACATCTTCGTCATTGCAATGCTGTTCGGATTCTTTGCAGTTCCAGCAATATACCAGCATAGGGTTCTCTTCTGGGGGATAATTGGAGCATTAGTTATGCGCGCTGTTATGATTGTCGTCGGAGCCGCCCTCATAGCTGAGTTTCACTGGATTCTCTATCTGTTCGGAGGGTTTTTGATCATCACCGCCCTCAAGATGTTTTTCTTGAAGACAGAAAACAAGGATCCAAATCAAAACATCGTTATCGGGACAACCAGGAAACTTTTTCCAGTCACATCTCATTATCATAGCGAGCATTTTCTTGTGCGGGCGGGTTCTCCGGCTTCTCAAAAGAGCGAAGTACCGGGTTCACCTGTCGAGCTGGACGAAGCTGTCACCAGAATTAAACCAGGCACGTTGATGCTCACACCGCTTGCATTGGCACTCGTCATGGTTGAGACAACGGATCTCATCTTTGCAGTTGACTCGATTCCAGCGATCTTTGCAATAACAGCAGACCCGTTTCTCGTATTCACCAGTAACGTGTTTGCAATACTAGGGTTACGGTCACTCTATTTTGCTCTTGCCGGCATGATCACAAAGTTCAAATACCTCAAGCCAGCCCTTGCGATGGTACTCCTTGTGGTGGGAGTCAAAATGTTAACGGCGCAATGGCTGAAGGAATTGCTGGGTGAGTACTTCAATTTCTACCTTCTCGGTGCGGTACTGATGATACTTGCGATCGGTGTAGTTGGATCACTTTTTGTCGATTCATCGGAAGAGAAAGTCGGCTGATCCACAAATTCAATAACCTTTCGGGGATACGCATCGCATACCAACTTCATATAGTGCTTTATAAAAGATCCCCTAAATGAGAATTCGGGGCAAACAAAATCCCCGCAAGCAATATTTCATCCCATTTAATAAAGTATCATTTCTTATTTAGCACTTGTGCTTGTCGATAGCTGAATATTCTCCCTCAGTGTTTTAAAGAAACGCAGCGCTTCATCGGTATCATGGTTCTTTACAATGTGCCAAAGGAAATTAAGCCGACTGTTTATCTTTTCCAATTGAGCAAGTGAGTGAGGGTTAAATATTATTTCCGCTAACAAGAAATCATCTTCAGAAAGTAAACCACGGGCAACATCGAGATGCCGCTTGAATGTTGTTCCGGGCACAGTATCAGTGCTTACGCATGAAGAAAAAACCATCGATGAAACAAACGGGAGCGTGAGGGAGTATGCCATCATCACGTCATGTTCGCTGAATGAGTATTCGAAGATATTGACTCCGAGCCACCGAAAAAATCGATGGAAAAATTCCTTACCCTCATCGTTCGAATCACGAATGATGACTGCGTTTTCATGCCGGAGGTCGGTAAGCTTAGCGAATGTCGGACCGAACATCGGATGCAATGATACGAAGCGATAACCCGCATCACGGTAGAACGCAGGTAAATCTGTTTTCACAGAAGCAACGTCGCACAGCAGGCAATCCTTAGGAAGATAGGGAAGGGTTGCCCGGAAGCTCGACACAGTATTCTGCAAACTTACGCTGTTTATAAGTAATTGCGGCGCAATGTCTTTGATTTGCCCGGGTTCGTTCAAGACTTTCACGCCGTGCAGATTATTGCATTTGCCGATGTCCTGATCATAGACGGATACTTCATGTCCGGAAGTGAGTTCACTTGCAAGCCACGATCCCATTTTGCCAATTCCGATGATACAGATATTCATTGTGCTGTCTCCATATAATTCCGGGAATTTTTGGATTGACTGCTATTCTTTCCACCATTCCGGCTTTTTAATCTACTTTCCTGAAGCTGTTTACATATAAAATTATCAATCCATGCAACTTTATCGATCTTATTACTGATTTCCACTTGAGTCATGACGATTTCGTTTCCGATCCTATTGAAGCTGAACCCATGAATTGATTTTCGATTCTGAATTTTTCGAGTGCCCGTACTTTTCGTACAAACATTGCGAATTGTATAGGGGTCAAAGCTTGTTCTTTGTCGCTGAGAGCTTCGTTGGGGTTGCGATGGACTTCGATAATCAAACCATCTGCTCCTGCCGCGATAGATGCAAGACTCATCGGCTCGATCAAACTAACTTTGCCAGTGCCGTGTGTCGGGTCGGTGATAACGGGCAGGTGACTAAGTTCCTTCACAGCAGGCACAGCGCTGATATCAAGAGTGTTGCGGGTATATGTTTCGAATGACCGGATGCCGCGCTCGCAAAGTACGATATTCGGATTGCCTTCGTTCATGATGTACTCGGCACAGTTAAGCCATTCCTCGATTGTAGAATACATGCCGCGCTTCAAGAGAACCGGCTTTTGCAATTTGCCGACCTCCTTGAGTAAGGAAAAATTCTGCATATTACGCGCACCAATCTGGATCATGTCGGCAAACTCAGCGACCCATGCAACATCGCGTGTATCGAGAACCTCGGTTGCGAACGGCAGTCCGGTAATATCGCGCGCCTTCGCGAGTATCTTCAGTCCGGCAAGACCAAGCCCCTGGAACGCATACGGCGATGTTCGCGGTTTGAACGCACCGCCCCGAAGCATATCGGCGCCTGCTTCTTTCACCGCCTGCGCTGTTTCGATCATCTGTTCTTCGCTCTCAACACTGCATGGTCCGGCAATGAGAACGAGTCCGGCTCCGAACCGCGCGGCGCCGACTTGTATAATCGTGCGATCGTGTTTCTCTAATGAAACAAGTTTTAAATTTGTCATAAGCCGTTATTCCTTTCTATTCGCATTGCTGGAAATCTACAATGATGATAAATGCAGGTTGGGAAAAAGACCGTGAAGTAAAAGCTTCCACGATTTTCAATTCGGTTAGAAATGAAAAAGGTGGAAGCGCCATGACCTGCATTTCCACCTTTGGAGAATCTCGTTCTAAACGAGCTACCTCAGCGAAAGCGCACTATCACGCGCCCACGGATAATAATAGAGGTAATATCGTTTGAACATAGACATAGTTAATACTTTTTTAGTATAAGTAATCTTCTGTGCAATGTCAAGCTATTTTATGAGGAAGATGTAATAATATAGATAAAATAAAAACCCCGTTGGCGTTTAGCGCTACTAAACGGTAATTGGGTTGTATGTCGATTGATCGTGAATAGAATTATATGTAAATTACCTCTACGCTATGGCAAAACAGGAATATGAGAAGTATATAGATAGCGACAACTACGTGTACGTTTCATTTACAACTGAGCGTGGACAGGTTGTCCGCTTTGTCGTGAAGCTTCGCTGCCGGATTGGCAAAGAATGGTTCGAGGTTATCAGGTACGATGGTGGACATGGTATTCCACATAAGGATATACTTCTTCCTGATGGAACAGCAGAGCGTAAGGTGTGGTATAAGTATCTGAATAACAATCAAGCGCTCGATTTCGCGCTGGATGAAGTTGAAGAACAGCATGATTTTTTTCGATGGAGATATGAACGATGGTTAAGAACAAGAAACCGACGATAAAACAGATTTCAGAGAAACTCAAAAGGTTTGGGTATCGTAAAGTTGGTGAGAAGGAAAAAACTGAGACGACAGTTCCCCAGACTCGGTATACGCACGATGCTCATATAAAACTCGTGGCGAAGGACTCAACAACAACGTACGCGCGAGGAAGAAAGGTTAGTAAGAAACAGCCGTAATTACACTATCCTTGTTATGTGTTATCATCTACTTCCAAACCGGAAAGCACAATATATTCATCCAGTGTTCCCAATGTGTCGTGGATCTGAGCAACCTTGTATTCCATCATGTGGATTTTTTCCGTTTTCCCATAGGGCGGTGGGAGACTCGCCCGTGCCTCATCCACTGCTACAAGGATAAAGCGGTCTATAAGATTTCCGTCATAGAACAAATCGTACCAATACCCAACTGCTTTTTGATGAAAATGATCATTCGCCCATTCATCCTTGTAGTCATCGTTTTGAATTCCCTCTTCGGTGAATTTCGCGCGGAATCGAAGTCTTGGGTCTTCTTTTAAAAAGACCTCACTAACCCAATTCTTGCTAATTCCTTTCCAGTCCTTTTTGGGATCTGAATACTTGACAAACTGCAGGAGTTCATCATGAGTCATGTCCTTTATTGGTTTTCTATCAGGTAGAATGAATTCAGCCGCATGCGGTAATCCAAATAGGCTTGAAGCGCATAGACTTAAAACGAAAGCAACTGACTCGATGTTTGCGCCAAACATCCAAAAAATGCCGGAGATAAATGTAAGCGCAAAGAAAACACCCGCGAAGACGTTTATGGCCTTTGCGTTTTCCTTTACCCATAACGACAGCTGCTTAAGCTTCTGATGTTCCAAGACCTTCATTGATTACACATAACTATTAATATATGGTTTCAATATAATACTCTTTCTTTTATTGCTGTAGGTATGACATCTTACAGTAAAATACTCAATAACTTTTTCATTGTCTAATTGAGAAATGAAATAGACGCCAAGCAGCTATTTTTCAAAAAAACTTTTAAGCTCTTCAATATTTATTGGTTTACTAATAATCTTCTTGTCCTTGTCTACCAGAAACATTGTCGGTGTTGCATAAATGAAGTAGTCTCTTACTGCACTTCCATTCCATCCCTTTAAGTCAGAAACATTTATCCAGTTCATCCCATTAGTCCTGACAAATTTTTGCCAATCCGTTTTGCTCGTATCGATTGACACTGCAAATATTTCCGTCTTCTTTCCTTTTTGATTCTTGTACAGCTCGTTTATTTGAGGTAAAAGCGATTGGCAATGCGGACACCATGTTGCATAAAATATTAGCAGCATTTGGTCAGCTTTGATTTTATTAAGCTCTACCTGCTTTCCTGATAAATCTTGACTTATTATATTCGGGACAGTATTTTCTGTCTTGAGATACTTTGCCTGATCCATTCTTCGCTGTAAGGCAGTTTCGAGCTTTTCATCGATGCATATATCGTCTTTGATGACATAGTTCTCGATGATGTAGTTTATTATCACGTCAAACCCGAATTTCTTGAAACCGTCTAACAGATATTCTACAACGTGCTTATAAGCTATCTGATTGACTTTTGCTTTGTTCAGGATTGTATCTACGGCAATCATGAATTCTTTCTCAAGCAGTTCCTTTGGTAGTTGAGGATTTCTGTAATATGTGAGATACTCGATTGATTTATTTGAGAGGAGATCGGAATTTATCAGATCATCATTATTAAAATCTACCTTATCAAGCGCATGGGCTTTGAAATAAGCCAATTGCTTCTCCGGTGGCAGATCAGCATCAATAATTGGTAGTTGGGCTGACTTTATATACCTCGCGATAAATGAACCGGGATTTTTCTGAGATGTTATATCTACAAAATTCAGATATTCATTTTGAAGTTGTATTAATTTGGTTCGAGTAACGGTATTATAATCATCATCCTTTGGATAACGGGCCAGCACTAGCTGGAGCAGCTCTATTTTTGTTTTATATTGTTTGTTTAGTTTGATAAAGGAGTAATATAATCGGTTGCTCTCGGATGTAATGACTTTCAAACTATCCAAAATATTGTTTACATCAGTTGTAATGGTTACATCTTCTCCGGTATTAACAAAATCGATCCATTTATTTTTATCAAACGATAAACGATAAAAACCGGTTTGATATTTCCCCCCACTCAAAGCAAATTGGAATACTCCTTCACCATTTGATTTAATAGTATCAGATGGTGTTACTTTTTCGCCTGACAGAGATGCAAGATAGGCGGTTTGTGTATTTGAGTTGTCAATCTTAATGCTTATTGTTTGTTCACGGGATTGCACACAAAATAGCAAAACGATTAAAGGCAACACGCAAATTTTCACAGGGCTAATCCTTCAAGCAACGAACACTAAAACCGTATTTCCTGTTGTAGTAGTAGTTGATGTAGACATTGAAACCATCATGGTACAGGTACATGTAGCACGCGGTGATATTGTTGTACCCTGTGGAACCCCAAAAGTAAGTGTTGGATCCTAAATATTTGAAGTAACCATTGCTAATTCGGTAGCCCGGAAGCAAAGCAGAAAAACCGCTTGTGTTTGTTCCGGCTCCACCACCAGTTCCTTGTCCTATTTCTTTTAAGGCGTTGCCATAACCACCTACAGTTCTATAAAGAGTATAAAATTCAGCGTATGTGGGAATGTGCCATCCACTTGGGCAAATACCGCGAGCACCTTCGACATCCGAATATTGCATAGCTTCATTCCATTGGTATAGACCACCATAGGTGTTACAATTCTTTGTGTCGTTTTCGTAACAATACTTTTCAATCGTAGAGTTATTAATTTGGTCATTTGAACCCTGGATCATGGTCCCAACATCAAGATTCTTTCTCAGCCAGCATTGACTTCCTATCTGTACTGTGTTGTAAGTTTTGCCTTCATACGTTACAGTTGGTGTACCTAGACAAGGTGATCCGCCACCAATAGCTGTTGTAAACGACCATGGACTTGAGGGAATGGACGCACCATAGCTGTTTGTCGCGCTTACACGCCAGAAATATTTCGTGGAATTATTCAAGCCGGCAGTTTGCTGATTCGTATCTGTCAGTCCACTTTGGTTATATTCATAGCTGGAGAATAAACTGTCGATTGATACTTGCAACGAATAAGTCGTAGCACCGGTACTTGCATTCCAAATTAGGGTTGGTGATGTCGATTGGTTTGTTGCTCCATCTGCTGGTGAGGATAATGTTGGGGCTGGTGGTGCTGCTCCACCGGATATCGTTATAAAATTCCAAACAGTTGACCATCCAGATGTTCCGTAACTATTCGTTGCACTCACACACCAGTAATATGTTGTAGAGTTACTCAAACCGCTTACTTGTTGGCTTGTACCTGTCAAACCGCTTTGATTATACACGAAACTTGTAAATGAACTGATGGTTGATACTTGCAATGTATAACTCGTTGCGCCTGTACTTGGATTCCAACTGAGTGTTGGAGGAATTGCAATATTAGTAGAACTATTTGTTGGCGCTGATAATGTTGGTGCTATGGGTGCACTGCCACTAGGAGTCGTTGGTCCATCTTTCTTACAAAACTGGAAAAGAAGAACTACTAATAAAATCGAGATTATTTTTATTAATTTCATATAAGTTCCGCTTTCTTAGTGTTGGGTGTCAAATCTATAACAACAAATAAATCCCTGATAGGTCAAATAAAACAAATTCAAACATTGGTATCCATTCCTACACGAAATTTATTTTAAAATTATTTACTCTTTTTTCGGTTCAAGAGTGTGGTCTTTTTCCCATCCCGTTGGAATTGAGACAGGAATAGAAAACTTAACACGGCTATGCTGATTAGAAGATTCTGTTAGCTTATTGGAAGCACCGACACCAAATGAACCAACAAAAACTCCCATTCCCCCACGAGTTTCCGTTTTGTCTTTGGCGATTATAGATATATCAAAGTCAACGAGCGTGGTTGAAGATTCATGTTTTGAGCCACCATAAGATTGAACAGTTATGGACGGAAATTTCTGTAGTTCTTTTTCATTCAACTGCGGATTAACTTTGCCGCCTAATTGCCATATATTATTGTGTGCTTTTAATAGACCGCGAACCAATTGTTGTACTGTTTGGGCAATGAAATCTTCAAGTTGCATATCAACCTCCTTTGAGGAAAACCTGTGAAACATTTTTCTGAATAATTGGAACATGTTTTTTGTGGCAATCAAAAACAATATTTATGTGCTTGCTAACTGACTGGAGCTAAGCTACGGCAACGTGAACGTTTATATTGCACTAAATTAAACAAGTTCATTCTGATAATTTCCAATCTTGTAATACGGCTCTGCCAGCCATGCTTAGCGTACCACGCTATTTCTGTCGCTTGAGCGACGGGTTAGGCACCGCTTTGGTAAAGATTATTATTCTATTCTTCTTGTTCAGAGATGATCTCAAATTGTGGAAACTTCTTTATCTCTTCAATTATTAACTTTTTTATTTTATCTCTTTGCGTGTCAAGCATGGTAATATTCTTACCTATAGCATCAAAATACTCTTTCACTGCATCGTTGTATACTTGCCCAGCTATGTATGCCTTTTGCAATTTAATTGCTGGTGTAAAATCTAAGCTTTGATTTAGATTGGTTACCCTGTGGATGTATGCGATAATTGTATTCAATAATATTTGATTGAATTTATCATAATTCAACAACTTAATTAGAAATTCATTTAGCATTTCCAGCGACAAAATGATTGATGATTTATCGATGACAAAATGCGACCTGTCAAGACTTTTTTCAAGAATGACAGCTAATTCCTCTTTCAATCGCTTTGAGCGTTCACCATGGCTCAAAAGAATAGAATAAATTGAGACGAGTACTGCACCATAGAGGTTTTCTTTCTCTATCCTTTTGTTATTTTCTCTCTTTGTATCACGCTTCGCATGAAAGTGATTTGTCGCAAACACAGAGATAGCAGCTACTAGGGCTGCCAAAAAGGAACCAATTATGGTTCCTTCATTCTTCTTCCAAAATCCCATTTCTGGAGAATATTCGCGTGATATGATAGAGAATCTCATCGTGTCAACAGGAACTGGAATGTATACTGTATCTATACTATTAAGAAGAGGGCCTTCCTTTTGGTGCTTATCTGATTTAGAATCAGCTTGCAAAATGAATATTGGAATGATAAGAAAATATGTAATGACTAATGCGATGTGTTTCATGGTTCTATTACAATTCGAAGCAGTGCCTAACTATTAATATATGGTTTCAACTTCACCCTACTCTCTTGGCGTACAATGTAGCAAATATCAGATTTAAGGTCAAGCGCGCGATATTCTTTTTGGAGTTTTCACCCCCGTACTAAACGCAAGTCTATTGACGTTTAGTGCCACTAAATGCTAATCGGGTTGCGTTTGGTACAGAAATAAAAAACTCCGACCTCTTTCGAAATCGGAGTATGAAACGATGTAGTAGACGGTCACTGACCGTCATGCTCTGATTCCTTGCTTCGCCGATTGGGTGATTGGCTACTACGTTTACACCTTCGCAGGGTTCTTGACCCTCTCCCTGTTCCCTTCCGATATTCATCGGAACGGGACATCCCTCTCCCGATTTCGGGAGAGGGAACGAGGGAGAGGGTAACTTCACACCTTCGGTCCTGCCTTAATCACTTCAACCGGACAGCCGGCTTCGTACTTCTTGAAGTTTTCGATGAAGCGGCTTGCAAGCTGTTTGTACTTCGTCATGTGAGCTTCCTTGCTATTCCATGAAGAAGCAGGATTGAGAACGGTTACTGGAACGTCCTCGCATGTCTCAGGCACTTCAAAACCGAAGATCGGATCTTTGGTGAACTTTACTTTGAGAAGTTTACCGCTCAATGCTGCATTCAGCAATGCACGTGTGTATTTGATGCTGATACGCTTGCCCACGCCGTACGGTCCACCTGTCCAACCGGTGTTTACCAACCAGCAGTGCGCGCCGTACTTCAGCATTTTCCGTTTTAGTAAGTCGGCATAAACGGCTGGATGATGCACCATGAATGGTGCACCAAAGCATGCGCTGAAAGTTAATTCAGGTTCTTTACCAAGTCCAATTTCCGTGCCGGCAACTTTCGTTGTATAGCCGGACATGAACTGGTACATCGCTTGTTCGGGTGAGAGCTTTGCAATCGGTGGCATAACGCCGAGACCATCGCATGTGAGAAGAATTATGTTCTTTGGATGACCGCCAACTTTCTCAGGCACCGCATTATCTATAAATTCCAATGGATACGATGCACGAGTATTCTCGGTAAGGGTTGGGTCATCGAGGTCGATCATACGTGTTACCGGATCATAGACCACGTTTTCTAAAATTGTTCCGAATTTTCTTGTACAGGCATAAATCTGCGGTTCTGCTGTAGGAGAAAGCTGAATAACCTTTGCGTAACATCCGCCTTCGAAGTTGAAAATGCCAACATCACTCCAGCCGTGTTCGTCATCGCCGATTAGTCCGCGGTTCGGATCGGCAGATAGTGTCGTCTTGCCTGTGCCGGATAATCCAAAGAACAACGCGGTATCTTTATCTTTCCCGATGTTTGCCGAGCAGTGCATTGGCATGACACCTTCAAGCGGGAGGAGGAAGTTCATAACAGTAAAGATCGATTTCTTTATCTCGCCGCCGTATGCAGTGTTGCCGATGATACCAATCTTCTGTTCGAAGTTAAGAAGAATAAATGTTTCAGTCGCTGTTCCGTCTATCTGTGGCAGACCTTTGAACGAAGGTATCGACATAATTGTAAAATCGGGAACATGTCGCTTGTACTCTTCCGCAGTTTTCGGGAGAATAAACATGTTCCGCGCAAACGCGCTGTGCCAAGCTTTCTCTGTAATTATTCGGATTGGTAAACGATATTCCTCATCAGCTCCGGCGTAACAATCCTGTACGAATAAATCTCTGCCTTGTAAAAATCCTTGTAATCGACTAAACACTTCATTGAATTTATCCTGATTGAACGGTCGGTTGTATTCGCCCCACCACACTTTATCCTGTGTGGATGGTTCCTTCACAACAAACTTATCGTTCGCAGAGCGTCCGGTGTGTTTGCCTGTGTGCGCGATGATGGGACCATGTTTCGAGATGCGTGCTTCGCCGCGGAAAGTGATTTCCTCGTAAAGTGCTTCGGTCGGTAAATTCCAATAAACTGTGTTGAGATTTGTTAAGCTGTGATTGTCGAGTCCATAATCACTTTTGAGTGCTTTAGCTTGATCCTGAGCCGGTGTTTTAATATTAAGTAAATTGTTCATAACCAATCCCTCACTAATTTACGTTCGCCGATAAAGATTTCATTTGGTGAGTTGGGATCGAGCGCCCATTTGATGCGTTCGATGCCTTGCTTGATTTCCTTTATCGAGCCGCAGTAACTCAAGCGCAAGTGACCTTCCATTCCAAATTCTTTTCCGGGGACAGTAACAACGAGCGCTTTCTTCAATAAGAGTTTTGAAAGCTCAAGTGAGTTATTGTTGTACGCCCTGAAATCAGGCAGACAGTAGAATGTTCCATCCGGTTTTGTCGTTTTGATACCGTTGAACGATTGAAGTTCCTGCATCATCACATTGCGGTTGTTTTCGATCATCAAACGCAAACCATCAACTATGCTTTGCAATCCCATCAATGCGCCTTCCGCGGCGGCTTGAAGAATGACGGATGTTGTTGTGGTGATTTGTCCTTGAACGTTCGTCATGATTTCGGTCAGCGCTTTCGGTGCTACAGTCCAGCCGATCCTGAATCCTGTCATGCCGTACAATTTTGAGATACCGTTGACGACGATGACTTTTGAATTTTCAAGATCTTTCTTTGTATGCTTGTAAGCTGAGATCGGTTTTCTACCATCAAAGATCAACTTGTGGTAGATATCATCCATGATGCAGTATATACCTTTCCGCTCACAGAAATCTATAATCTCAGCAATGAACTGCTCGCT
Organism: Bacteroidota bacterium; assembly: GCA_020056225.1. GTDB lineage: Bacteria > Bacteroidota > Ignavibacteria > UBA10030 > SZUA-254 > JAGVIE01. Next base: position 129,525 of record JAGVIE010000013.1, on the reverse strand, counting down.
GTACATGATGCCCGAAGGATTGTTCGGACTGTTAATGATAATCGCCTTCGTGTACGAGCTGACTTTTTGCTCGATGTCTTTCATCCTCGGATGAAATGAACCGTCTTCCGGAGTAACGATTACCGGAACACCATAGCACATTCGTACCATTTCCGGATAACTCACCCAGTATGGCGCAAGAACTATGACTTCCTCCTGCGGGTTAAGGAGAGTATAGAGTAAGTTGAACACGGATTGTTTTGCACCAGCGGATACAATGATGTTCTCAGGCGCGACCATTTTGTCGTAGTTTTCTTCTGTGTAACGGATGATCGCCTTCTTGAGCGAAGGGGTGCCGTCGGTTGGAGTATACTTCACATCCCCCGTATTAAGTTTTGCTGAAGAACTTAAGATTGCATTGATCGGAGCCTTGTTCTTCGGTTCACCTGCCCCGAGGTGAATGACTGCCTCGCCTTTCTCCTTCAGTAAACGAGCTTCCTCGTTAAGCTTCAGGGTGGGCGATTCAGCTATCGAGCGCGCAAGCTGACTCACGTTCATGTATGAAAAACCTCACTTTCAAAAAATTAATGGAATAAAGAACGGGATGATCGATTGATGGTCTATGATCGGTATTTATGTAATATTATTATTTTGCTACATATTACAAAAAAAATGTAATAAAACAAAGTTAAGATGTGTTTGATATTCTACACCGATCTGATTATATTAGTGGCGCAAAAGATTTCAGAGTATTTTGTTTGATTTAAGAAAAAGAAGATGCCAACCTATCATTATCGCTGTAAATCGTGTAAACACGAGTTTGAAGAATTTCAAAGAATGTCGGATGATCCGCATAAAATTTGTCCGTCCTGCAATAAACATATGCTTGTTCTTGTTATGAGTGGGGGGACAGGATTGGTATTTAAGGGAAGCGGCTTTTACACCACCGATTATAGAGACAAGTCGCAATCGGCTTCAAAAAAAGAATCGAAGCAAGTGACTAAAATAGGCGAGAAATCCGATTCGAGCACCGCAACTAAATCTGAGTCGAGTACTGGAACCAAATCAGAATCGAATACCGAAAGCAAATCCAAGTCGAAACCGAAATCAAGCGAATCTCCCAGCCCTTCAGGCGATTCTTCAAAAAAAGAGTAACCATTCAACTCGTGGTCACAATTTTACCGCAACTACTACCGTTCCTTTCACTGTCTCCACGCTTCCGCCAATTCCATCCAGCGCTTCCAGAAGTGCTATATAAATTCCCATTCTGGCACGCTCGCGTTTATCGTTGTATCCATCCCAGATAATTTCTCCGGTTGAACCGCTCGGTTCTGTATTGGCAAGCGTTCTGACAAGTCTTCCATTCACATCGTAAATTCTAATTCGAATTAATGCTGTGGTCGTTGGCAGCTGGTAATTTAGCATCGTTATATCTTCGAATCCGTCTCCGTCCGGTGAGAATGGATTGGGTGAGAAGGAAAGTTTCGCGCTCGAGGGGGTTGAAGTTGTGAACAGACTGTTTTGTTTACCCGGAGTTCCGCCAAGAGGGTTCGCACAGGTGCTCCAATTTCTTCTATCGTTGGTTTGAAGATCCGGATTGATCCGCTCGAGCGATCTTCCCGAAACATCCTCGATATCCGGATTGTGCCATGATGGGTCGTAACGAACGCTGTCAATCGTTTCTCCAGTCAGGTCGGTTAGTATTATATCGTCGCCGTCATTATTCAAACTTACACTCCCATCTTTGATTATCACACGGAGATTGGAGTCTTCAAGATTTGAAAAACGGTTGTATATTATTGAGTCAAACGCAACAACTAAAAACTCTTCAGAATTAACGACCATTGATGACTGACTAATGACATATTTCATCGAGGTTGTACTCGTGTCTAGAAAATCTGAAAGTTTCCAATTCCAGATATTCACACTTTCTTTTCCGGGATTGAACAATTCCACATATTCAGCATCACCCGATTTCGGCTCGTACATAATTTCGTTGATCACAAGCGCATTGTGCCGGAAGGTATTTTTTATCGCTCCAAATAAAATATTATCCGATAGACGCATATCGAGAGAGTAATCAACGACAGCGACGATGAGATTTTTTCCCGGAGGTGGATTGTTCCATTGAAAATTAATTCGAACTGAATCCTTAAAAAGGAGAGGAGTACTTATCGATTCTGTTTCCAATAACTCGGATGGCTGAGAAATTGAATCTCCATTCGCATCATAAAACAATGAACATGTAAAAGCATTCACCGGTTGATGACCAACATTTTTAATGACGACGTTTATTGTTGCTGAAGTGATTGAGGGACTCTCCGCAGATAAACGGAGAACGCGGAGATCGTATTCGAGTGGCGTTAAATAATTTTGTGCGCCGGGTGTACTGCCTGATGAATCTCCCGATGGTCCCCAGTTTGTTGAGTCATTGGATAAACCGTTGTATTCGATCCTCTCTAACGATACGCCGTCTGAACCGCCCCAGGTCGGGAAATATCTAACGCTGTCCATAATAGCACCACGTGTATCAAAGATAACTACAGCGTCCCCATCATTATTGAGACTTGGAAATTTTAGAGATTGTATTATTTGCGATGGAATATCGGTATGTACCGCTGTGAAGTCCGATGTATTCGACGTGATGATACAATATTCTCTCGGTCCTATCGTTACTGACACCGATGAGATGATATTCTTGAGTGAAGTTTTTTCATCGCTGATTTTCCAATTCTTTAAATCGATGGTATCTTGAGAAGTATTGTAAATTTCTACCCATTCGGGTTCAGAACTACCGGGCGCGTACATGATTTCATTGATGATAATGGTTTGCGACGGATAGCCAACGGATAGTTTAATGCGTTTTGTGTCGTTGAATTGGTTCTGGTCGGAAGGATAGAGAGATTTAACAATTATTGTGTGGTCTCCGAAAATCACGTTCCATAAACAGGACTGAACCTGAATTGTATCCCCAGGTTGAAGGATATTGTTGATTGTAGATGAGCCGAACATTTCCTCGGGTTCGGGTTGGAGGTTATTATTTGTGTCCGAATAAAATTCGATCGGGATGTTCGCAATTGACTGCAACCCGGCATTCTTGATTGTTGCAACCACATTAACCGAATCCCCGACAACCGGATAAACGGGTTGGAAAATGATCGAGTTTACAGCTGCATCAGTATGATAGAGTGCAGTGATTGTAATATCATCGAAGCGAATTGTACCCGTTGCACCTGTTCCATTTCCAACAACATACCAACGCATTTTAACCGACGGCTGATTGCTCAGAGTAGCCACAAGCTTCAGCTTGCGTAAAACATACGAAGTTGTTCCGGGATTATGAAGCGTGTCGCTGATGAGGATCGGGAATGTTATACCACCGTCCGTCGATGCTTCAATTAGCAATCCTGAATTGTGACTGCTCGAGCGCCGCTCCCAAAATGCGAGACTATCTACTTCCTTATTGGAGAAATCCAAAAGAGGTGATATTAGACTCTGGCTTATCTTTGAATTAGTGCTGAAGACCGCATTTGAATCTGAATAAAATGTGGATTTTGTTGTAGTAAAATCTCCGGTGGCAGATCGGTTTGTAGTTGTTCTCCAGTTGGGCGGCAGTGCGGGTACCACAACACTATCGAAATTTTCAATGAAAGGAAAATGCTGAACCTGTGCCTCGCCGATGGCAGTAATCGAGAAGATGAATGCAAATATTAAAATACGCATACGACTCCCTCACTCTAAAATTATTAAAAAGTTAGTTGAGTGCCTGGGAGGCGGATTTTTTACAAAGCCAAAAACAGCGTTGGAAGTGTCGCAAAAGTAAAGTAAACTGTCTGCCTGAGCTTGTCGAAGGCTCATTTTCACCCGAATTCACATTTCGACAAGCTCAATGTGACAAGCTTTTGGGCCTATTGGACAGCCACGACACGTATGAAAATATTTATTTAATCAATATCATTTTCCTGACTTGGATGAATGATTTACTTGGGTCGCTTACACTTGTCGCTTCGAGGCGGTAGAAGTAGACACTGCTAGCTAAACTCGATGCATTCCAATCGATGGATTTATATCCGGCAGGCTCTTCACCATTAATGAGTGTTATTACTTCTCGACCGAGAATATCGTAAACCCGAAGATTCACTCTACTATCAACAGGCAACTGATACTTGATGATAGTAATAGGATTAAATGGGTTCGGATAATTTTGATCCATTGCGAATTTGTTGGGTATCGTAAATTTTCGGATGATAATTGTTTTGTCATTCCCATCTGTGATATTGACCGTCTTATTAGTAGTCAATACTCCATAAACTTTGCCAGAGATGCCACCCCTAACTTCAAATTGATCTTTATTAATATTCTTCAGACCAATACTTAGAGGATACTTTGCACCTTGTATGTTTACCTCGTACAATTCACTATTTGCATTCTCAACGTACCTATTGGAACTGAACCTAATTTCTAAACATTCTTCGGGTGGAAGTGGTGGTGCTTCAAATTGATCGACAACAGTATTGTCAACAAGCCATAAGTTCTTAGTAATTTTATTGTTGGTAGTTATAATAAATCCTTTATCTTTGAAATTCTTTGCCGAGATTCGTTTAAGAAGGGCAGGTGATTTCCCGATAATAAGTGAACAAGCTTGACTCACTCTGATCCAATACCCACTCCCTGGTATAAGAGAATCTGAAGCTGCGTACCCAGTGCCATCATACTCAAACATTGACGAACTTATGAGACCTGGTGGCACAGAATATAGGTTTGCAAACGCTGTCCTCGATGAATTTCCTCCGATCATATTCCATCCTTGATTTACGACAATAATTGTGTCATTTATTGGCTCACCGTTGAAGTCCTTCTGATAACCTTGGCTAACCTTTATCCAATATCCCATTATCTGTTCAAATGAATCTACGAGCGTATAACTTCCTGAATAGCTAAAAGGTCCACCAAGAAAATAAGGATACAAGCTACTGGGATTACCCCGTGGTTTGATTGGATGTGAAATTAAATTCCATCCTTCTTTCACAGCCGTTGCCCTTGTTACCCTGTTTTCTGTAATTCTGAAAAGGGATATTGGCGATTTCAAAACTACTTCATCTTCAACTTGGATACCAACATAATACGTTGAATCGATGTTCAACCCAGAGATAATATGATAATCATAGTTCCCAGGATCATTGGGCGCTGTTACATTACTTAGATTTGTTGCTGTTGACCACCATACAGATGTATCAATAACAGGTTCATTTGATACCTTGATGTAATATTTTGATGCTCGACCGACATAGCCATTATCACCACCTGCAATCCAGCGTACCAAGTAACTGGAATCAGGCATACAAGTAAATTCCATTGAAGTGATTCGACCGGGTGGAATGGTGTCGTGCGGTGATATAGGAACTTCATTTGAATAAGGGCTCTTGTTGTTCCCTACATCGATGCCTTTGATAGCAAAGTAATAGGTCGTGTCGTTTTGAAGAAGTGATACAACGATAGTATCGGTGGCGGGCACTGTGAAAGGGGAATTTTCTCCGCCAACCAAGGCATGCCCGTTGTATGGTTCTCCAGAATGAGTAGCATAAGAAACTTCATACTGGCTGATGCCGGATGTGTCTGGTTTGGACACGATAAGTTTAACTTCATGATCACCTCGAATGAAGCTTGTAATTGTTGGCGGTGCAGGGGTAAGAGTATCTTTCACGAAGATATTGATAAGTCCAACACTACTCCCATACACACTCTCGACTCGCACCTTTGCTTTACCTGGATGTTTTTGACTTCTTACTTGGAACTCGATTCTAGAATTGATAGAATTCACCTGGATTCCGTCTAGCGATGTATCTGCATCTGTAGCAACTATCGAGACATTCTCTGCTCTAATCGTGTACTTTGATGTTTCACCAACATAATCACCGTTACTTAGTTTCAAAGTGTCTGCCCAGATTGTTGCCATCGAAGTGCTATCATTGAACAGTGTGTCGATGCTTGATTTTAACTTAATCTCACCGTCTGGCATTATTGGTGCGATAGTATAGAGTTGAAGTGTGTCAACATGAACAGTGATTTTATTATTAATCGTATCAACGCTGCCACCGACATAGTGCCATTTTGAAGTGACCGTATCTTGACAAAAGACTGCAAGATTATTTTCATCTATTCCCACGACATCACTATCAGGATAAACAATAGTAAGAGTTGCTGCACTGCTGAGTGGGACAGCTTGAGGACTAAACTTATAGAATCCACCAATGCCATAATCCAACTTTGCGATACTTTGTTGTTGCTTCTTTATTGCCAGTGCAATTGATCTTTGTTTTAAAGGTAAATCCGACATCTTCGCTTTGGTTGAACTACCATACCAATTCCATGTCTGGCAACTAAGCGAATCTTGACCAGGTGGTAAACTTGTAGGATTGAAGCTAATTGTCGAGCCTATTGGAGCGATGATGAAGGTTGTATCAACAGCCATGGTTCGTAAGTATCCACCCGGACAGAAGAAACAAATCGACTGGAAAAGATCGGTTAAATTAAATGTTGAAAAACCATCGGACAATATTTTCCACAATACCGTAGGCGTCGGAGTAGTTACTTCGGGGATATTATTATACTGCTCAAGTGGAAATTCATTCCCTACCAAGAACACCCCGGACTCCTTTTTTGCGCTATGAGAAGTTTTCCAGTTGTAGCTAAGCCCTAAGTTAAACTTTAATCCAAGTAGCCAATCAACACCGATTGAAAAACCTCCTGATGTGCTAGTCTTTGAAGTGTCAACCTTATATTCGATTGGAGGAAAAGTACCATTCTCCTGTCCGTCAGCGATATTCGAAAGCAGATTATCGGTTGCGCGATCCAAAAAATCTAGTTCTAAGAGCGGTAAAGGTAAAAAAGGAGTCGAGGGATTTGATAAAGAGTGTAATCCTCTTAAATATGACTGATTGAGAATAGGATCCAAATCGTCATGACTAATATCGAATGAAAAATCCGTTCCTGTGCCATTAACCTCTAAAGAACTTTCCATTCCAAAAGATTTTGTCGTATTCTTAAATTGCACTTCAGTGTTTATCTCCCCTGAGAGTATCGGCAGATCCCACAGCGGAGACTTTTTCTTAATTTGATTCCATTTTTTAAAATTGGGATTTCCTCGATTAGCATACTGCCAATTGAATATACTAATCCCAGCATTCCCTTCGAAATTACCAAATAAACTAAGGCTGCCTTGGTGTAGATTATCCCTTTTCAAATAATCATAATTCAACGTTGCTCCAACCTCTCCACTTCCTGAAATGCCTGCACCAGCAGCAATACCAATTTTTCTAGAAGAAAAAACACCAGCGAATGCTTCGCCACTAACAACACCTTTAACACCGACACCACCACCAACACTTTCCAAGTAATTCCAACAAGCAATATCTGAAAGGACAAAAGCAACCCTGCTTAAGATCGGAGATGGATCTAATGTAATTGCAGCTAATGCTAAATTATATAGTTTCGACCTTTTCTCTAACTGATCACTTTCAGAATTATAACCGTAAAGATAATTTCCATTCCCTTCCATGATGATATACCCTCCTCCACTCAAACCGCCATATACACCGACTCCACCTCCCAAAACTGTTAGTTTTGTTCCGATACCTACACCAACTTCAACTCCAGCCTTCGATTGGAATTCTTCCGTAATCCCAATCGTATCAGGTTCCGCAGGATTTCCATCTGTTTCTATCATGCTCAATCTTGCAGTTGTATTATCGCCACCCTGAAAAGATATATTTCCTCCGGTTGCAACTCCCAAGCCTATCTCGATATCACGCTGTAACTCGAAATCTTTTTGGTACTTCCTTGGTTTCGCATTCACGGTGAAATTAATTGGCGAATTCGGGTTCGTGTTGTTATGAATCCTCTTCACTCTAAATGATTTCTGACAAGAAGTACATCCGAGACTACTCGATGGAATCTCCACTCTCAATATACCCGACATATCCAAGTATTTCCCTGAGGTATCAGTAAGTAATATCCCACCATTTTGTGTTTCGAATTGCACCTCTATACCATTTTCCGGCAAACGATATTTTTTACCAACAACTTTATAATATCGTATAGAAGCACCATCAGTTTCTACCTCTGAAATTTGTGGATTAGGATTTGGTGATAATTCCATAAGATCAAATTCTTGCTCAGGTAAAGGAAGTAAGTTAATTGTACCTAAGACATTCCCTTGCGCAGTTACGATTACATTATTGATTTCTTTTTGTAAGTATCCATCAGCGGAAATTTCCAAATTGTAACCCGAACCAATAGGCACCATCAATTGAAATCTTCCAATCGAATCTGAATGAGTATTAAATCCTAAATCTTTGACACTGATGAGCGCATTAGATATGGATTGAAAAGTATTTGCATTTCTAACCACTCCTGTGATTAAACCATTTGAACAAAAATTGAACTCCCACGGTTCAAGAGCTTTGTTGGAAATGCGGACTTCGTCGATGATTCCTTCAAAACCCTCCAAATAATCTGGACTCGAGAAGTAATCCATAGCTCCAATTCTAAGCGGCAGTGATGTGGTTGAATTTAATGCGCCAAGATTTGCAGTTACACTTGTATCCAACTCACCGTTAATGTATAATTTTATACTCGAGCCATCGTAAGTTGCCGCTACATGATACCAGGTATTCAATTCGATTGATGCTTTTGAATCAACTAAAATATTAGATGTACCGTTCGACATTATTGTGTTTAGTTTAAACGTATTCGGCTGGATATAAAGCCTCCATGCTAAATTAGATGAATTCCCGTGACCATCCTCTTTGGTGATTATGGCTTGACCTCTATTCGCTGGGTCATGACCTCGGCCAGTATTATTTATCCAAGCTTCAAGTGTAATCTGAGAAGGGGTAATAGTATTAGGTAAGGAAATATGATCTTGATAACCATTAAAACTTCTTGCTTTACCGACCTTCCCATCAACTATTGTTGTACCTGTTGCTGTACCGTTGTTACCATTACCACTCGCATCATATGCAATATCACCAGAGGTTTCATCAAGATGTAAAATCAAAATCGTTGAATTCGTATTTCCATAGCTAGTCAAAGAATACGAGAAATCTGCAGCGTGGATAGCATTACTAACATGAAATGCTAATGTATTGACACCCGGCAAAATAAAAGATGAAATGTCTTGAGGGGGTACAGTAGTATTAATTATACATCCAGAACCATTCACACAACCCTGTTCATGGCATAATCCTCCCCAATGCCCAAGGTAAGCCCCGTTAATATAGGCCCAAATTCCATCGTCGCTCGAAAATGAAAGCTTGACGCTATCTATACCTTCAGGTAAAACAATTTTATCACGATAATAGCGATCAGAATTTTCAGGTCCCCAACCATTATCTGGTAAACTAATCGATTGCCAAGTTAAATCATAGAACTGTGGCTCGTACCAATTCCTTCCATTTGCATCAATTGGTCCATTGCAGTCGATAATGCTTCCCGTTGTTCGTGGATAATTAGATAAGAGGTTAAATTCCCACGGCTCGTGTGCTTTGTTGGAGATGCGAACTTCGTCAATTAATCCGGTGTAGTAAAAATATTCTGCTAGCTTACGTATCCCTATATATACATCATAGGATGTTTTCAAACTCACTTGGCCGATAGCCGAGCTCGCAACAGAAACTCCATTGCGATACACATAAGCCATCCCAGTTGCGCTGTCGTATACGGCGGCGATGTGTTGCCATTGGTTTAGAATGATTGTACCAGACGGTGAAGTCAGCATATGGTTATTATTGTTCACATCTACAAAATTAACATATAATCTGTCAAATGCTGGGTCTTGCCAGACATGCACACCGTTTGTTAGCCCATCGCCGTATTCTAGAATTGGGCGGTTTGAGGTACCCGTAGGTTTAATCCATGCTTCAATTGTCATAGAGCCGTGTATAGTTAAACTGCTCGAACCATTGATCTTGATGTAATCAGTGCTACCATTAAAACTTCTTGCATTCCCAAACTTTCCAGCATCAATCGTTGTCCCTGTAGCTACGCCGTTGTTGCCATTGCCACTCGCATCGCTCACGGTTGAGCCGCTGGTTTCGTTGAAATGGTACAATGCAACGGTGTTTGCGTCGGGTATGTACTCTTGGGCAATAATCCTACTTTGCAATAGTGCAAAAACAGTTAGTAAGAATGTAATCCTTTTCATGGTGGATCCCTTCCAGGTGTTGATAGTAAAAAAAGTAGTCAATTTATGTCATGTAACAAGTACTCACTGAGTTTATGTAACAATCTTCGTTTTCGTTCCCTCGATATGTTTCCGATGCTTCCTGCTATCTTGTTTGCAGGAATCACAGCAAGATATCCAAGTCGAATAAGTGATTCCTTTAAGAGTCCGGTTGTTAGAAAGTCATTATCATGCGGGGAGACAACTTCATCAAATTTGGGGACACAAAGATGTATCTGTGTGCTAACTCCACATACAAGCGCATCGCTATATATTCCAGGCATCTTGCGCAAGAACAAAGCTGGGCGCAATTTAATTTTTCCATCTGCCTGTGGAACCGGAGTAAGCACCAAGTCTGCTTCCTTCATGTTCGATATTCTGAGTTAGGTTCGCGAATGTGTAATGCTGTGTAAGTAGGCTCGTCTTCGCCATATGCTTGGGAAAGTCCTGCAAATGCAATGGTGTGAAAATTCTCTTCTCTTAGTACTTCTATATCGGATACAATTGTAACAAAGAGTTTTTCATCTCTTTTCAGTTTAGTCGGTTCGTCCAGACAGATTTTTTCTCCATCGTAGTGTGCAGGTATCGTTTTGTAAGTCATATTAACAATTCCTCTGATGGTTTTATTGTAAACAATCTATTACTAAAAAGCAAAGCTGCCAAGTAAGGTGTCGCGGGATTGACTAAAAAGACCCAGACTGTCACTCCCGAACGTATTTATCGGGAGTCCAGGCTTCAGATTTTGCAAATTTCTGGATTCCCGATTGAAGCATTCGGGAATGACACAGACCTTTTTACTTTTTGGACAACCCAACGACACCTATGAAATTTCATTCTTCCTTCGCTCTCATCGAATCCCATACCATGTATATGAAGAGAAGAGCAAACATAACCAATCCAAGTATTTCACCATTTGCACTCTCAGCCCAATGAGCGAGGTACCAATTGGAAATTCCGAGATCGATCTGAAATCGTTCTACGAGCGTTTGATCAGCAAACCTTAAAAACGCGTTGAACACACCGAATAGTGCGCCGCCTGCAATGAATCCGGAAGCGATGAGTGTGCCGCGCGAAAATCGGGCGTTGTTTAGTTTCTCATTCTTTGTACGAGAAGTAACCCACCATGAGACAAGTCCACCGAAGACAAGCGGGACATTGAGTTCTTGCGGAATATACATTCCAAGCGCGAACGCGAGAGGCGGAATCTTTATCATTACTAAAATCAAAGCGATAATAGCGCCAACGAGGTACAATATCCACGGCGCGGGAGTATCCGACATCAACGGTTGAATAACAGCCGCCATCGCATTTGCCTGTGGGGCGACCATTGCATTCGGACCAGTGAAGCCGTACGTCTTATTTAAAATCATAATAACGCCGCCAACTGTTGCCGCGGAAACCAGCACACCCAAGAATTTCCATGTCTCCTGTTTCTTCGGTGTTGAGCCGAGCCAATATCCGATTTTCAAATCTGTTATGAAACCGCCTGCAACCGAGAGCGCAGTACATACAACTCCACCTATGATAAGCGCGGAAATCATACCGGATGTTCCCGATAATCCAATCCTAACAAGAACAAACGAGGAAAGAATCAACGTCATCAATGTCATGCCGGATACCGGGTTCGTTCCCACGATTGCGATTGCATTTGCCGAAACAGTTGTAAAGAGGAATGAGATGATAATAACTATGAGTAATCCAACGACCGCATGCGTGAAGTTGAAAACTACACCTGCGTAGAAGAAGACGAAAAGCATCAATGCCGTTAATAAAATCATCATGACAATGAAGTTCATTCTGAGATCGGTTTGCCAGCGAACGGTTGCTTCAAGGTCGCCCGTTTTATGATGGAAGATTTCTTTGTACGCAAGATTGAATGCGCCGCCTATTATTTTCGATGAACGAAGTATTCCAACGATACCAGCCATCGCGATTCCGCCGATACCAATCTGCCGGACGTAAGTTCTGAAAATTTCTTCCGCACTCATATCGGCAATTAGTTTGGTAGCAGTTGCGCCGAGCGGTGTAGTAAGATGCTGTCCGATCTCATAGAACAAAGGTATCAATACGAACCATGAGAGGAACGATCCGGCGGCGATGATTGCCGAATATTTTAAACCAACAATGTATCCTAATCCAAACACCATAGCAGATACATTTAGTTTAGCAACTATTTTTAATTTATCAGCCATAACCTCACCATAATGGAACATGCGCGAGGTTACTACTTCCGACCACCATCCGAATGCGCTGAAAGCGAAATCGAACAAACCGCCTAACAATCCTGCCACAACAAGAACGCCGGCTTGTTTTCCGCCCTTTTCACCTGCTACGAGAATCTCGGTTGTCGCAGTCGCTTCAGGGAATGGAAACTTTCCGTGCATATCTTTAACAAAATATTTTCTGAAAGGAATCAGAAACAAGATGCCAAGGAAACCGCCGAGCGACGATGCCATGAACATCTGCCAGAAACTTGCATCAAGGTTGAGGATGTATAAAGCCGGAATAGTGAATATCGCACCCGCAACTATAACACCTGAACACGCGCCGATGGATTGGATGATAACATTTTGTCCGAGGGCATTCGGTTTTTTAAATGCGGCAGAAAGTCCGACAGCGAGGATGGCAATCGGGATTGCCGCCTCGAACACTTGACCGATCTTTAAACCGGAGTATGCCGCGGCAGCAGAGAAGAGCACTGCCATCACGAGTCCCCAGCCAACCGACCAGCCCGTAACTTCGGGATATGGTTTTGCCGGATCCATAAGAGGGTAATAAGCTTCTCCCTCTTTCAGTTCTTTATACGCATTATCAGGAAGACCGCTCGTTGTATTGGTTTGATGTTCCATTAGACTCTCCTGTTGTTTCGTTGATGATTAGAATCGGATGCTTGAATACCAATGTTGATGAAGTTAAGAAACTTTTTCTATTTTCACAAGAATATTTATGCTGCCCGAAATTGTTATTTCTTGTTAAGTGTCTGACTGCTAAAATCAGGTCGGTATTCTATCTCTGATAATCCTTCTAACAATAACTGTCTGTCTATTATCTTCCCTAAAAGATCGTTTTTCAGCGTATATACGCTCAAAGTAACTTTCGCCCCAACTTGCAGTGTAAGCGGTATAACGGTCGAAGTGCTGAATGGATTCGGATAATTCTGATAGAGCTTAAAATCAGGCGGCAGATTTAAACTTTTTGGAATGATAATTATAAGACCGTTGATATCAGTGTTCGTGATTGTCAGAGAATCTTGAATGCAAATTGATCTGACGTCTATTGCCTGTCCATCTATCGATTGACTCAGATGAAAGTTGGGAGGACAGCGGAAATTCCACCTCAATGTAAGCGGGTAATGAATCGATTGCATGAGAATGCGATATCGATATACAGAATCAGGTAAAGGAGAAACCGGATATGTCTTTAACCAGTGCCCGGTTGAAAACCTGACGTCGAAACTTTCCCCGGGCGGCGGCGGCGGTAGTTCGTAATAATCCGGATTCGGAATAACGTCCTCGCGTGCCATGTAAAGTGTTCGGTTTATTCCTGAGTTATCTGCAATGTTAATTCTGCTCCATGAGGTATCGACCAGATTCGAAGAAATCGTTGAGATAGGGAATACTCCAACATTGGACGAATGAAATTGTGCCCGGTTTTCCAGAACATCTTGAACAGACATCACTGTAGGATTCCATGTCAGATTAAATTCGTTGTGTCCGTTTTTCAGATTAAGCTCAAACGATTGTTGTTGATTGGCGGCGGTATCCACAAGAATAAGTTTTGCGATGCTGGATATTTGAAACGTCCCTAAATTATTAGCTCCTTCATCCGTTCGCTTGAGAGATGGAAGATTCAGCAAGCCGGGGAAGCGATATACATCGTTCGATTCGAATGTCCCGCTTGATGATGTGTAACCGAGGACTGCTTGATTTAAATCCACGCCGGTCGGGACTAAATAGATTGAATCGCGGTACAAAATATTTCCTGAGTCTGCATGCTCGGCTAACATCTGAAGCTTGAAAACACCTAATGCAAATGTTTGTTCGTTTGCTATAAGGTTTCCACCGCTGATGCGGAGACCGGGCGCCGTTTCACCTGATAATTTTTTGACGGTTATCTTCAGGAGAAAATTCTGTGGCTCGGAAGTTTCGGTGGAAGTGCGCTTGCACGAGATGAAAATGATACTGACAATAAAGATGTAAATTAGATGCTTCATATTCTCAATTAACATATTAAAGCGGTGTAATTCAAGTGCAGGTCAGTCAAGCTTTTTTCCTCTTTGATTTGTATTTTGCACCCGGTTCATCGACCTTAAACCCGATTTGGCGTTTGGGTCTCTCCGGTGGCATCATAAGCTGGCGGATTGCCTCGAAGACTGATTTGATTTGTTTGTCGTGTGTTTCATATTTCCTCTCAAGTTCTTCAAGTTTATACACAAGGTCTTTGTGTGTCGAGAGGATTTCTCTAAGCTTAACGAATGCCCTCATGATGGCGATATTGACTTGAATAGCTCTTTCACTGTTTAACACAGTGGAAAGCATTGCTACACCCTGTTCAGTAAAGGCAAGCGGTAGATACCGTCTACCACCGCTGCCAGATTTTGAGGTCGCATTTTGCGACCTCAAAAGTTCGTATTCTTCACGAGTAAGTTGAAACATGAAATCATTGGGAAACCGACTAATGTTTCTTCGAACTTGTTCATTAAGCCGCTTGGTAGATACACCGTATAGCAAAGCGAGATGAGAATCCAACATTACTTTCTGCCCACGCATTAAGAAAATTTGTTGCTCGATTCTTTCAATTGGTATCAGTGTTGTAGGACTCATTAGTTTCTCCTCCTAATACGATATTTAATTTTTGGCTCGTCAACTGTGAATCCGATCGGGCGCTTAGGTTTTTCTGTAGGTGTTAGAAGTTGATGAATCGCTTCTATGATTGTTTGAATTTCCTGATCTTGTTTATCGATTCTTGTTTCGAGTAATTGAAGCTTTTCAGCCAATTCTTTATGACTCGACAAGAGTTCTCTTAGACGGACGAATGCCTTGATAATTATAATACTCATTCGGATTGCCCGATCACTTTTCAAGACTGTAGCAAACATTGCAACACCGTGTTCGGTGAAAGCATACGGCAAATACCGACGTCCACCTCGACCTTTTTTTGAGGTCACAAATTGTGACCTCAAAAATTGATACTCTTCACTTGATAATCGGAACATAAATTCCGGTGGAAAACGCTGCGCATTACGCTTCACAGCTTGAATCAATACCTTCGTAGAAACACCATAGAGTGCGGCAAGGTCAGCATCAATCATTACCTTCTGGCTACGCAAGAATAAAATCTTTTTCTCGATCCTCTCAGCTGGAATAAGCTCGTTCATTTGATTATCCTCCAAATACGATATTTATTTTTGGGTTCTTCAACTCTGAAACCGATTTGCCACCATCTCACCCTTTACTCTTCTCCACCCATACCTGCACGAGGTTCACAACTGTCTCGATAGATTTCTCCATTCCTTCGAGCGACGCCCACTCGGTTTTGCCGTGGAAGTTGTTGCCACCTGTGAAAATGTTCGGGCAGGGGAGACCCATCGCGGTGAGGCGTGAGCCGTCTGTGCCGCCGCGGATCGGAACCCACTTTGGTTCAAGTCCGGAACGTTTTGTTGCTTCCCATAAGTAATCGGTAACACGCGGGTCTTTCTCCAAACCCTCACGCATATTTCGGTACGATTCTTTTATCTCTAACTCAATCCGCGTTTTGGGATGGAGCGGTTTTACTTCTTCGATTATCTTTTCCAAAATCTTTTTTTGTTTCTCTAATCCGTCTGTGACAAAATCCCGGAAAAGAAAATTCAATGTCGTCTTTTCTTCCTCGCCTTTTAAAACATGAGGATGAATGTACGGTTCGTATCCTTCAGTCGTTTCCGGAGCCATATCTTTCGGTGTTCGTACAATGATGTCCGCCATAGCACGGATAGAATTCACCATTATATTTTTTGCAAATCCGGGATGGATGTTTCTTCCGTGTACGGTTATGGTTGCAGAGTTCGCGCTGAAGGTTTCTTTGTTCAACTCGCCTGCCGTATCACCATCCACCGTGTATGCGAAGTCGGCGCCGAATGCCTTGAGTTCAAAATACTTTGTTCCTGCTCCGACCTCCTCATCAGGCGTGAAACCGATTTTAATATCACCGTGCGGAATCTTTGGATTGTTCAGAAGGTGTTGGACTGCTGTCATTATGATAGCGATGCCGGCTTTGTTGTCTGCACCCAGTAGAGTTGTTCCATCGGATGTGATTATTGTTTTACCGATGCAATGCTTCAATTCAGGATTTTCCGATTCACGAATCACGATAGATTTATCACCCGGCAACACTACATCACCACCGTTGTATTTGATAACTTGCGGCTTCACATTTTCTCCGCTTGCCGAGGGCGAAGTATCTACGTGAGCAATAAATCCGACCGCCGGGACTTTGTGTGTTACGTTTGAGGGAAGTGTCGCCATCACGTATCCATACTTATCGATGCGTGTGTCTTTCAAGCCCAATGTTTTTAATTCATCGACTAAGAGATTCAACAGATTTAATTGTTTTGATGTGCTTGGATATGTGTCCGATTCTTCACTCGATTGAGTATCAATCTTCACATAACGCAGGAATTTGTCGAGTACGGTTTCATTCATGTCTATATCCTTTAATAATGTATAAAGTAATTCGGAAATGCCAATTATATTTGTGTGGCATTTTATGAATTTTCAACAAGAGAAGCAAATAATAGAGACCAAATAATGAACAATTCCGCCAAGACATTATTGTCTTGTCTTTAATCCCGCTTGACCAGTATCACTGATTGCTAGATGCCGTTTTCATATAATGTTACCAATTCCATCGATATAGTGAAACTAATTGTGGTTTATTTGTTTGATGGCTGAAAATTTCGTATTTTCATTCGATTTATTACTCTGTCCGCTATTTATAGGAATCCTTATTGTTGAGAAGAAAACGCATGATTAGAAAATTAAAAGGCACATCATATATCTTTCTGTTAAGTACACTATTATTTTTATCGATATACATAGGCCATTATCCGGCTGCGGCTCAAGTTTCTGCTGATTCATTAACAATCCTGCTTGATGAAGCGTACGCTATGATGACAACGAATCTGGACAGAGCAGAACAGTTGTTCGAACAAGCAGTTAAAATTTCTCCAAATGATTTTGTTCTGCACAGGCAGCTCGGTTACCTCTACAGTGAGCATAATAAGCACGAGCAGGCGTTAAAAGAGTTCGAACAAGCGGAAGCCATTCAACCCTCCGATACAATTAAATTGCAGATGGCTTTTATTCATCTTTCAATGGGAAATGAAGATGAAGCAGTTACATTGCTACGTGTGTTAGGTGATAGTCCTGACCAGTATATTCGTAAAGGCGCCGAAGTACAACTCGCGGCAATATCATCATCATCAACTGTTACGTCATCTGAAGAACCAAGTAAATGGTTTTCGCGGATTTATGCCGCACCTTACTACGATACGCGATGGCAAACAACTTTTTATTATGCCGATGCTGAGCACGGATATTTTTTTGATAGAAATAAAATGTTTTTTTCGTACGGGTTCTTATCTCTCTCAGCCGATGCAAAATCTAAGCTGGTTGAAATCCCGAAAATCTTTTCCGACAACGCAATCGTAGGCGGAGTTGGTTTAGGTGTTAAACCGTTTATTGGATTAGAGGTACGTGGTCAGGTAGGAGTTGCTTACGATATTGTGCCGGATTCGAGCGGCGCTGATCGAGTTCACCCTGATTTTCGTGCACTTGCGATTTATGGAAATGGTATTTACCCAAACTTTGAATTTCATAACAATCTGAAAGTAACATTTGAACCGCTTATAGATGTCTATTCGTCGGTTGGTTATTATTCTCGATATAAAAATGTTATTGGCTACCTTCAGTGTAGAGCGGGGACGCGAGTTTTTGAAATGTCTTATACTGCTGCTGATTTATATGTAAGATCGATGTATGTAAAAGATTCGGAACGCGAATTTTATAATAACTTAATCGATATTGGCGCTGGCATTCGGATTCTACCTTTTTACAAATGGGATATGTATATAATGGCTGAATATTACAGAGGAGTGTACCTCGGCAAAAATCCTATTCCAAAACCTGAAGATTATTCAAAGTATTTCGGAGGTTTCCGCCTCTTCATTATTTATGATCATATCTTTTAACTTATGGTTGATTGGTTAATAGAAATATTCCGCTCCTCTTATTCGTCGCTTTACATGGCGACGTTTATTGTGGCGACTTTTCTTTTTATCAGCGGTCTCGACGACATTTTCGTGGATATGTATTATTGGTTCCATCATATATTCATGAAAAAGAAATTTAATAAATTCCGCTACGAGCCGCCTGAGAAGATTTATCAAACCCCCGAAAAGCCGATCGCGATATTCATTCCTGCGTGGCATGAATTTGATGTTATCGATAAGATGTTGCTCAACGCATGCCGGACCATTCAATATAAAAGCTACGATATTTTTGTCGGAGTCTATCCAAACGATCCTCAAACTATCTTGAAAGTGGAAGAAGTCAGCCGGCAATTTCCAAACGTCCATGCCGTTGTTTCTGCAGAGCCTGGACCCACGACTAAAGCAAACAACCTCAACCAGGTTCTTGAAGGGATGATTCGCTGGGAAAATAAAACAGGTATACGGTATGATATTATAGTAATGCACGACTCTGAAGATGTCATCCACCCGATGTCGCTAAAGATACACAATGCCTTGATTCCCGAATATGATATGGTACAGATGCCGGTGTTTCCACTCCATACAAGCCACGCGAATCTGGTCCATTGGACATACTCTGATGAGTTTGCAGAATACCACACCAAAGACCTTTTCGTGCGTCAGCACTTCAGCGGCTTTGTTCCCTCGGCGGGAGTAGGTACGGCTTTTAACAGGTGGATAATAGAGTTTATAGGAACTTCATTTGCAAAAAATATTTTTCGCACTAAATCGTTGACCGAAGATTATGATCTTGCGATGCGGCTCGCGCTTGGGAAAGCCAACCTGCTTTTTGTCTATAAGCCGTTCGGGATAGACTGCTCGACTCGGGGATACTTCCCTCATTCGATGAAAGCTGCCATCAGACAGAAGAGCAGATGGATAACGGGAATTTGTCTGCAATCGTGGCAAACAATGGGTTGGAAGGGTGATGCCAAATTTCGTTTTGTCCTCTATCGCGACCGGAAAGCAATTGTAACTAACATTATAAACTTTTTTGCTTACATTGTCATTCTCTATTTGATAATGTATGAATCGATGCGATTCGGATTTGCTGCATATCGCGAGTTACCGCCCATCGTCATCAAAGGTACGATTCTATGGGACCTTGTTGTGATCGATAGCGTGCTGATGGTGTGGCGTATACTGCATCGTTTTGTAACTGTACGACGTGTGTATGGAACATGGGCGGGAATATTGAGTTTGGTTCGTTTACCGGTATCTAATATAATTAATTTCAGCGCTACCGGAAGAGCATTATATCAATTTACACGAGCCGCGATAAAGAAGAAAGAATTAAAATGGGAAAAGACGGCTCATCATTTTCCCACCACAACAGAACATATTTCACATTCATAATTAGTATTTAACTCTATCTTACGGAGGAACTAATGGCAAAAAATATTCGAATTCTATATGTAGATGATGAAGAGGAACTCAGATACCTTGTCGAGACTCAACTCTCTCATGAAGGGTTTCATGTTGCGACCGCCGATGATGGCGATACAGCAGTAAAGATGCTTGAAGAAAATTCTTACGATGTTATATTGTTGGATATTAGAATGCCACGCATGAGTGGGATAGAGGTTCTCAAATTCATCAAAAAGCGGGGAATCAATTCCCGGGTGATAATGCTGACTGCCGTCGACGATCTTTCTGTTGCGCTCGAATCGGTAAAAAACGGAGCGATCGATTATCTTACGAAACCGTACGAGTTCGAGACTTTATTGAAGTCCATAAAGCGTGCCGTTTTATAACGCTTTATGATAGGGTAGATAATTACTATCTGATTTGGCAAGTTGCATTTTGTTAGATCAGTGAGTAATTTGGTATACAGAGGTCAAGTCCTATGCAACAGGCAATTTCCAAACCCCGCCAGGTCCGGAAGGAAGCAACGGTAGGAAGTCAAGCTTGTGTGACATGGGGAAGCTTGACCTCTTTTATTTTCCCTCCAAGTCGCTCATTCAAGCCAAGAAATAATTTCAAATGAACCGGTCATCGGGAAGAAAGGCGGATAGCTTACCATTAGCCGATCATCGTATTTATAATTCTTTTGAAATCCGTGATTAAGCGTAGAACCACTATAAGTACCGACAGGTCCACGTTGATATTGTGTCACACCACCGTAGAGATACAGTGTTCCACTTAATGGACGAGTATTGTAATTCTCTGCTGTCAGACCGCCCTTTAAACAAAATAGTGTTGCATCGATTCTGCAATCACTACGATTTGCGGTATTATCAGTGACAATAACATTATTTTCTGTAACCAAACCTAACATATCGTTTGATGAACCTGTACGAGGATCTGTATAATATGTGATATCATTATCCACATATATATTGCCAAATCCTAAACCCGAGCTTCCGGTTGCGCAAAGAGTAGCTCTTCCTTGAAATGTTCCCTGAACATGCATATTCCCCTTGGCAGTTAGTACAACCCCGTTAGGTGCAAATGAACTGAGTGTTTGAGTAGTCACAGTTCCTGTAGCAGAAGTTTTCCAACTCACATTATTGCCTGCGAAGGTTATCCAGAGATCACCGGTTGCGAATACTTTACCACCTGCATTTGCAGCATTAACAACGCCGCTGATATCTGCCGGTAAATCAAGATTGATACCCTTTTGATAACCGCCATAGAATTTTGCCTTTGTTTTGGTGGGATTTGTTCCAAGACGTGTGGTAACTTTTCCATAAAACACAGGTGAATTTGGTATCGGGATGTTCAATTTAGCCTGAGAATGCAAAGGTCCCCATACGGTATCTTTAGATATCCAATCTATTGCTCCCTCGATCTTAGAATAATATGCAAACTTAGCAAAAGAACTTGGTTGAAGAAGAACTGAAACTGTTTCTGCCGTTGATTGATACACTCCAACAGCCGTAATCCTTTTCATCTTAACACCGGTGTCTTTCACAGCAACACTATACGTACCGCCGGAGAAAGGAATATTTGAATAACCCGCCTTCCACGACGTGTCAATAAATAACTGGTTGGCAGCCATATTCGCGGCACTTGTTGCGAGATTATGCGCTTGAGAAATTTTTAAATAATCTAAATAATTCTCACTCGAACGATTTGCCAGTCGGTGTAAATTAGGCGATACAACACCGAGAATAAGTGAAAAACCTAATACTAATAAAATCGAAGCTTTTCCCATTTTGATTTCTCCTTAACGATTTTTTAAATTACGAGCAGCGAGTCGTAGCTGCCGCCAATATGCAAATGAGTAGTTTTGATCATAGGCAAATGGGCTTTCTAAAAGTACAGATAGTCTCATCGAATAAATTGCATTTGGATTATCAATCGGAAAACTCAGTGAATCTGCCAACGCATCATAATAAAGGAAATTAAATTTTGTTACGCCCAAACTGAATCCTTGTGACGGTTGGTTGTTAATTACACGGTAGAGCATCATATCTCGAGGGTTAGTCGTTGAAGTTAGTGCCGCAGTCGTGCCTACATAATATCTAAGTGTATCGACCGCAGCATTATTATCGACGTCGGTTAGGAAAGTGATACTGTGCTGATCGGCTGCGAGTATGGATTTTGAAGGATCGGGAATTTTAGCAGGATCCTTACAATAACCTATCTTCCTGAAATCTTCTTCAATTATCCGAACGAGAGCGACAAGATTTTCCTGTACTGTCAGATCGCTCGATGCTGTGTAGGATGATTCAACGAGTGTTCCGTTTAATCGTGTTACCATCAACAGCAGGAATCCCGCGATAATGATGGATGAAAGAATGTCTAAAATTGTACTGGATCCCATATGCGTTCTCCTTAGCGAAAATACCAATAACTAAAAATATATTCCGCTTTGACTGTGTCTTTCATTTGCGGACTTGTGACACTGATAGTAAGTTTTTTATGCCACGTTGGAGATGACTGAGCGACATCCGGAGTAGATGGATTAATATAATTTACTTTGCATCTTATATTAAATGTGCCGCTTAAAGTATCGGGTGAAATAGTGCGATTGAGATTATTAAAATCATCAAAATCGTTTGTTGAATCGGGATACGACTCTCCGGTTTCAAGTCCTAAATTCACAACCGAAGTTAATTGAGAAGTTAATGTCGCTATATCTTCATCGGTATTTTTATCGAATGCCTTTCCAGACGCTTCTTCAACGATAGATGAGGCTAACGAAACCGCGGTAACCCCTAATTTCGACTGGATTACAACTTGATTGCTATTACCAAGGCTCCGGTGTAATGAAAGGATAGTAGTGCCAAGTAATGCAAAGGCTCCTAATGCAAATATTGTTTGTCCTGTGTTCATATCTTCCGCCCGATAAAGTTTTTAAACAGCGAGAATTTTCTTTCTCGATTAATTATTAAGTTTGAATGTCTCTGGAGAGTAGCCTGTGAAATGATAAGACGCAAAACATGCAAAGTGGCGTGAGATACGCCATTTCAAATTGTTACAAATCAGTGTATCAGAGTTGATACTCCTATTTATGGATTCTATACGTGTTACTATAGAATCCTTCCGCTGTTTATATTCAGCAGAACGTCTATATTTCATACGGGCACTCTCCTAATTCACAATTAGGTTTCTTAATCTAATCTTACACAAGAAAGGTTAAAATGTCAATATGAGATGTGATTAGTTTCACAATAAAGCTACCTTCTGAGTTATCGGGGTCATTATTTTCTTGATTTTTCTTCGTTCCATCGTTTGCAAACGATGTCGGAATTTCTTATTTTATAGCTGGTTATTTTATCTTTCTATACGAAATTATTAGAAAATCGTTTGTTATTCAACATTAATCACATAGCAACAGGTCTCAGGTCAACGATGTTGAGCGTTTTATTTTTACGAGTTTTCTTCTTCGATTCAACCCGTTTCCTCACTTCGTTCCAAGGCTTCGCCACGGCATCGACCCGTGCGCGTCGTTGCAGTATTTTAACTTTAATTATGGACTCACCGGTCTTACCCGGGTATTATGCCCTGGCGAAAGTGAGTTCGAAGGAACGAATTTTTCATCATGCAAAAAGAAATTATCATCAATGCCACCGCCAACGAAATCCGTATTGCGATCACGGAGGATAAGCGGTTAGCCGAACTCTTTGTTGAAACCCCGGACAAAGAGCGTATGGTCGGCGATATTTATTTGGGGAAAGTTGCAAAAGTAATGCACGGTATTAGGGCAGCATTCATCGATCTTGGTCTCAAGCAAGACGCATTCCTTCATTTTTCCGATATTGGCAGTACATTTACCGAATACTCTTCTTTAATTGGTGATGAGGATAGTGAAGTCGACGTCGAAGATGACGGCGATGATACCGAGGGTGGAGAAGAAGGCAAACCACCGACATCCCAGCCAACCCAAGCTCTCACTCAACAGCGTAAACCACAACCGCCTGTAAAGGATAGGAACATCCCCGACCTTAAGCGAGGTCAGGATATTTTAGTACAGGTTACCAAAGAGCCTGTCGGTAGGAAAGGTGTTCGTGTAACATCGGAAGTATCCATCCCCGGACGCTTCCTGGTTCTGCTTCCCTTCGATGGGAAGATCGGTGTTTCCAAGAAACTCCAGAACTTCAAAGAGAAGCGTCGTCTTCGACGAATAGTGCGTAGTTTTATTCCAAGTACATTTGGGGCGATCATTCGTACGGTTGCGCAGGAACAAGATGAAGCGTCTCTTCGTCAGGATATGGAAGGTTTACTAGCAACCTGGCGGGAGATCGAGAAGGGCATTAAAACTGAAGAAGCCCCGGCATTGATGTATAAAGATATGGCGACAACCTCAAGTGTTATTCGCGATCTTTTTACCGAAGCGGTTGATCGAGTTGTGGTTGATTCAAAAAAATTATTCAAAGAAATTCGCGCTTATGTTAAACTCGTTTCACCGGATCTAATTGATAAAATCGAGTACTACAAAGATAAAGAGCCGATCTTCGATGTGTACGGAGTTGAGAAAGAAATCGCCACCGCACTCGGTCGAAAAGTATGGCTCAAAAGCGGCGGATATATTATCATTGAACAAACCGAGGCTATGGTTGTTATCGATGTGAACAGCGGGCGTTACGCAGCTAAAAGAGAACAAGAATTAAATTCACTTCGGACAAATCTGGAATCCGCGCGTGAGGTCTGCCGGCAGTTGAGACTCCGCGATATTGGCGGTATCATAGTCATCGATTTTATCGATCTGGACGATGAACGCAACCGTAAAAAGATTTATGACGAATTACGAAAGGAATTCAAGCGCGATCGTGCGAAAGTTACCGTTCTTCCAATGACAGAAATCGGAATTGTTCAGATTACCCGCCAGCGAATAAGGCAGAATATACTTCACAGCTTCAGCGAGCCGTGTCCCGTTTGCGGTGGCGGCGGAATAGTTGAATCGAAATCAAGCATCATTAATCATATTGAACGATGGATTCGTCGGTTCAAATCGGAATCGAAAGAATTGCGTTTAGTGCTTACCGTCCATCCGACTATCGCACAATATTTACGCGAGGGGACAGTCAAGCGCGTCACAAAAATGATGTTCAAATATTTTGTCAAAATCAAGATGGATGAAGATCCTAAATTACCGATAACCGAATTCCATTTCTTCTCCCCAAAACAAGACAAAGAGATCACAGATCAATATAATTCATGATCAATTAGGGAATATTAAATGAAAATATTTATCGACACTGCTAACATCAAAGAGATCAAAGATGCCGCAGGCATGGGACTCCTCGATGGCGTTACCACCAATCCGAGTTTGATAGCGAAGGAAGGCAGAAAGTTCGAAGATATCATAAAAGAAATCTGTACCATCGTCGAAGGGGACATTAGCGCAGAGGTTGTGGCTACAGATTATGAAGGCATGATGCGTGAAGGACGCGCTTTGGCGAAGATATCAGATAAAATCGTTGTCAAAGTACCGCTGATCAAAGAAGGATTGAAAGCGGTGAGAACTTTCAAAGCTGAAGGAATTAAGACGAATGTAACGCTCTGTTTCTCACCCAACCAGGCGCTTCTCGCCGCAAAAGCCGGCGCATATATACTAAGTCCCTTTATCGGCAGACTGGATGATATCAGCTCGAACGGCATGGAACTTATTTCCCAGATAATGACTATCTATCGAAATTATGGATTTGACACGCAGGTGCTCGTGGCAAGCATACGGCACCCTCTGCATGTTGTTGATGCCGCTCTTATCGGCGCCGACATTGCGACGATCCCTTACAACGTACTCATCCAATTAATCAAACACCCTCTCACCGATATAGGATTGGAAAAATTTCTTACAGATTGGAAGAAGGTTCCTCAATAAAATATGAAACAAACGACATTTTACAATATCCATAAACAGCTAGGCGCCAAGATCGTTGAGTTTGCGGGTTTTGAGATGCCTGTGCAATATTCAGGTATTATCGATGAACACAAAACAGTTCGCTCGTCTGTCGGCATATTCGATGTTTCGCATATGGGTGAATTTGAAATCCGGGGCAAAGACGCGCTGGCGTTGGTTCAGAAAGTAACTACTAACGACGCTTCGAAATTAATCGACGGGAAGGTGCAATATTCTTCAATGTGCTACCCTGACGGCGGTATTGTGGACGACCTGTTAGTGTATAAGTTTGAAAACCATTTCATGCTGGTTGTGAACGCCGCAAATCTCAATAAAGATTTTGACTGGATAAAATCCAACATAGGAAGTATGGATGTACAACTCATAGATAAGAGCGATGATATATCACTTCTTGCGGTTCAAGGTCCAAAATCGTTAGTCACACTGCAAAAACTCACAGGCGCAAATCTAAATGCGATGCCGTATTATACATTCGTACACGGAAATCTCGCCGGTTTTGACATGCTAATTTCCAGAACAGGTTATACAGGTGAACTTGGATTTGAACTTTATTTTGAAGGAACCGTGACGATCTCTGAAAAGATATGGAATGCAATAATGAATGCAGGAAAAGAATACGGGATTAAGCCTATAGGTTTAGGCGCACGCGACACACTGCGGCTGGAAATGGGAATGTGTTTGTACGGTAACGATATTGATCAGACTACCAATCCTCTCGAAGCCGGATTGGGCTGGGTAACGAAACTTGATAAAGGGGATTTCATAGGCCGCGATGTTTTATTGAAGGTGAAGGAAGCCGGTGTTAAAAGAAAATTAATCGGCTTTACGATAGATGCAGATAAAGCATTCCCGCGGCATGGATACGAAATCAGATCCAACGGAAGCGCTGTTGGGCATGTCACCAGCGGTACCGTATCGCCAATTCTCGATAAGGGAATCGGTATGGGATATGTAGATGTATCATGTGCTCAGGTTGGTACTACTTTGGGCATAGTTATACGTAATAAAGAAATCAAAGCGCAAGTTGAAAAGACTCCGTTTATAAAAAAATGAAATCAGTGCAATCAAAAAAACAAATACAGGTTACAGTTCACTTCACACCTGCAAATCTCGATGAAATGCAGTTGAAGGATAAAAACATCGTGATAATCGATGTTCTCCGCGCAAGCACAACAATAGCAATGGCATTACAAAACGGCGCCAAAGAAATTATACCGGTCAACAGTGTAGAAAATGCGGTAAAGATTTCAGGGAGCCTTTACGGCGATGTAACATTGCGGGCAGGAGAGCGAAATGCAAGAATGATTGAAGGGTTCAATCTTGGCAATTCACCTGACGAATTCACGGAAGAAATTGTAAAAGGCAAATCTATTATTTTGATGACAACCAACGGCTCGGTTGCGATCGTTAAGGGAAAACATGCGCAAAATCTTGTCGTTGCTGGTTTTGTCAATCTCACGGCTGTCGTAGATTTCCTAAATAAGCTCGATAGCGATTTCGTGATTATATGTGCGGGGAAGGAGAACTACTTCTGTTTAGAAGATGTCGTCTGTGCGGGCAGAATCATCAATAAACTTGCGAAAGAAACAGATTCTGTTCTTCTGCTTGACGATGCCGGTGAAGCATCATTGACGCTGGATAAGGTTTTCGGGAAAAGTATTCTAAAGACGCTCAAGAATTCCGAACATGGAAAGTATCTGAGCGAAATAGGTTTTGCAGATGATCTAAAAGTTTGTGCAGCGGTCGATTCTATCGATGTTCTTCCGATGTTGACCGGAAATGTAATTCGTTTGCAGAAGAATCCCGGTTCTTCTCAATAGTTGAACGTCCACCACACTTCGAGCGGATGATAGATAAAAAGAAAAATACTCTGAACACTCCTTCGAAAAAGTCGCAATCTCAGCGAGCGTTGGAACGGAGAAAGCACATTTTCTCGATCTTATTCATGGTGGCTGGTTTAATTATTCTTCTCAGCATCTTCAGTTATTCCACACGTGACGAAGCAGTCCTCGATAAATTGACTTTCTCCGATATTTTCCGGCTTCCTTTCAACGATCAAGTACAATCACTAACAAGCACGCTTCAAAACAACCTTGGTCTCTTCGGCGCTCTGGTCGCCGACTTCTTCGTTAATTCCACCATCGGTTTTGCATCGATCATCGTTCCCATACTTATGATTTTGTGGGCTTGGATTATATTGCGTAAAGGTGAACCGACGAGATTGATTACGTTTTCAAATTATGCCGTTATTTTTGCGCTCCTTTTTTCGACTACTTTCGGAATTGCAAACCTAATAATCAGCGATGTAAATAAGGAATGGAGCGGCATCATCGGCGCCTTCCTTGCGGATATTACGACCAAACTTCTGGGCAAAGTTGGCGCACCGATAGTTATCGTAACCGCATTATTCATCACAATGGTACTCGCGATCGATCTCGATATCCATAAATCTTTGGACCGCTTTAAGTCGCTGTGGGATAGTATTTATAATCACTTATCACGTCGGAAAGAAACGGATGCTTATGATGATCAGGAAGTGATGATAAACAAAATTGATGATGAAACATTACCGGAGATAATAAAGGAGGAAGATATTGATGTCGTTGAGGAACAGCCTGAGATAGAGGATGAGGATACAATCGAAGAAGAACTTGAAGAGACTGAAATTCAAGGTGAGGTTCAAGAGGTGACTGAAGAACCAGAGTTGGAAGAGGAACTGCCTCCCAAACCGGTCGAGAACGAGACTGAGGAGATTGATTATATTTTCCCATCAGTTGAATTGCTCGATGCTTACAGGCAAAGTGACACGATTCCGGAAGATGAGTTGAAAGCTAATGCGGAACTTGTAAGAACAAAGCTTGCCAATTTTGGTATTGAAATTGAAAGTGTCAGCGTTACTCCTGGACCTGTTGTGACTTTATATGAGCTTGTCCCGGCATCAGGGGTAAAGATTAGCCGCATCGTGAGCCTCGCGGATGATTTAGCCTTGGCGCTTGCCGCAAAAGGTATACGCATTATGGCGCCTATTCCCGGAAAAAGTGCGGTTGGTGTGGAAATCCCGAATAAAAATCCTTCCATGGTATCACTGCGAAGCATCGTCAACTCAACAAAATTCCGTGAGATGAAGGCGAACCTCCCGCTCGCTCTCGGCAAAACAATTTCGGGAGACGTATATACCGATGATCTCTCGAAGATGCCTCATCTGCTCATCGCGGGTTCTACCGGATCCGGAAAAAGTGTAGGCATCAATACAATTCTTGCAGGTTTATTGTTTAAGCTCCATCCATCCGAAGTAAAATTCATAATCATCGATCCCAAGAAGATCGAGCTTACACTTTATTCAAAATTGAAAAATCATTTTCTCGCAGTCTCTCCCGACGTTAATGAGGATATTATCACTACACCGGAGAATGCAGTATTCGCGCTGAAGGGTGTAGAATCGGAGATGGAGAAACGCTATGACAGGCTTGCTGCCGCCGGTGTAAGAAATATTCAGGATTATAATGAACGGTTTAAATCGGGCAGATTGAAAAACACCGAAACAATCACACACCGAAAAATGCCGTATCTTATTGTTGTGATCGATGAGCTGGCAGATCTGATGCTGACCGCGGCGGGTGATGTAGAAGAACCAATTGCACGGCTTGCCCAACTCGCTCGCGCTGTCGGTGTCCATTTGGTTCTTGCGACTCAGCGTCCGTCAGTCGATGTTATAACAGGCGTAATCAAAGCGAATTTTCCTGCGCGAATCGCATATCAAGTTGCCTCAAAGACAGATTCACGGACTATTCTCGATATGAACGGCGCTGAACAATTGTTGGGAAGCGGCGATATGCTGTACCTTCCGGCGGGAAGTCCGAAACCTTACCGGATACAAAATGCATTCATCTCGACCGAAGAGATTGAACGACTCACCGAACATATTGCAAAACAGCAGGGATACAGTAAACCGTTCCAGCTTCCATCCATTATGGAGAAAAAACGTTCAGGGATGCGCGGAACTTCTAATGAGCGCGATGAGTTCTTCGAAGAAGCGGCTCGACTTGTTGTTCGTCATCAGCAAGGTTCGGTTTCACTTCTTCAGCGTAGGCTGAAAGTTGGCTATTCACGCGCCGCCCGTCTTATTGACGAGCTTGAAGCGGCAGGTGTTGTTGGACCGTTTGATGGAAGCAAGGCACGCTTGGTTCTAATCGATACTGATGATCAGTTGGTAAGGATACTTGAGAATTTGTGATTAATTACAGCATGAGAATTGTTATCGTAATTATAATCGGCCTAATATATAGAAAAGTCAGATAGTAAATTAGTCTCTAAAATTTATAATGCCTAACTGTTATATTTGTGGAATAGATATATCTAAAGGCGAAGGTTATCGTCGTGAAGTATATACTGGTAGTAGCGGTAGAATATACTTTAGTAAGAGATCTTCTGGTTCTTATGGTATGTATTTTGGGATTAGAACAGTCTGTGCTAATTGCGCTTCTTCAATTGATGTGAGCCATAAGAATGAGGTAAAGATCGTTTCGTTAATATCTACAATAATTGGTGGTACTATTCTAATCTTAATGGGACAAATAGTATTAGGAATAATTCTGACCTTAATTGTTAGCTTCATGATTGTTAGAGGTTCTACTAAGAAGAAAGAAGCTGTAATTGAATTTGACCAAGTTGATGTGGAGGAAATTAAACGAGCGGACATTAAGGAAAAACTTCCAATTTCACAACTACAAGCAAAGGAGCTATCGTTTCCTGGTCAATCATATATATTGAATCAACATCCGATAGATGAAAAGATAGAGGAAGAAATTGATGAAGAAATTGATTATATCTCTCCTTCAGTTGAATTGCTTGCTACAGCACAACCATCGGAAAAAGTCACGGAAGAGAAATTAAAAAAAAATGCTGAAGTTATTCGTGCAAAACTCGCAGCCTTTGGCATCACAATAGAAGAAATATCAATTACGAGTGGTCCCATTTTTACTTTATACGAACTCGTTCCAGCCGCAGATGTTAAAGTTAGCAGAATTACGAGTTTAAAAGATGATCTGTCTATGGCACTTTCTGCAAAGGAATTGGAAATTACACCCTCGGGTTTTAGTAATAACGCTTTGTGTTTACAAGTCCTAAATGATAATCCATCGCCAGTTCCCATTCGAAGCGTTATCAATACGAATAAGTTTAGAGATTTCAATGGGTATCTTCCTGTCGCATTAGGAAAATTAATTAATGGTGATATTTATATCGATGACCTGACATTAATGCCACATTTACTTATTGCGGGTGCGCCACGGTCAGGCAAAAGTATGGGTATCAACACAATACTTGCAAGTTTACTCTTCAAGCTCCAACCATCGGATGTAAAGTTTGTTATCATTGATCCGAAGAAGATCGAACTTACTCTTTATTCGAAATTGAAAAACCATTTCCTTGCAGTTTCTCCGGATATCGATGAAGAAATCATAACGACACCGGAAAATGCCGTTGCCGTGTTAAAGAGTGTCGAGATGGAAATGGAAAAACGTTACGATCGACTCGCTTCAGCAGGTGTTCGGAATATTCAAGATTATAATGAACGATTTAAGGTTGGCAGACTTAAGAACACCGAGACTATTACTCACCGTAAGATGCCGTACTTAATTGTTGTGATCGATGAGTTGGCAGATTTGATGTTGACTGCCGCAGGTGATGTTGAAGATCCAATTGCACGTCTCGCTCAATCCTGTCATTCAGTAGGTATTCATCTCGTTCTTGCCACCCAAAGACCCTCTACCGGAGTTATCACGGGTATTATCAAAGCTAATTTCTCAGCTCGAATCGCCTATCAGGTTGCGTCGAAGATCGATTCGCGCACGATTCTTGATATGAATGGAGCGGAACAATTATTGGGGAAGGGTGACATGTTATATCTGCCGGTAGGAAGTTCCAAACCGATGAGAATTCAAAATGCGATTATCTTAACCGATGAAATCGAACTGCTTACTGACCACATCGCACGACAACAAGGTTACAGTAAGCCATTCCAGCTTCCATCAATTTTGGAGAAAAAACGTTCAGGTATTAGAGGAACTTCAAGTAAGCGAGATGAGTTCTTTGAAGAAGCAGCCCGTCTGGTGGTTCGTCATCAACAGGGTTCAGTTTCATTGATACAGCGCCGGCTTAAGGTCAGTTTCTCACGAGCCGCATGTCTGATAGACGGACTCGAAGCAGCGGGTATAGTTGGACCGTTTGATGGAAGCAAGGCACGCTTGGTTTTGATCGATACCGATGATCAGTTGGAAAGGATACTTGCGAATTTATGATGAATAAACCGAACCGAATTACAATAGCAGTCTTAATGAGCTTACTTCTATGTGTAACTTATTCCTTTGCCGGTGATAAAACCGAAACCGTCATTAAGAAACTCCAGAAAAGATACGACTCTATTCGCGATGCCTCAGTAACCTACATACAGCAGGTTCAATTCGGAGTAACGAAAAGCGAGCAATCGTTTTCAGGTACATTTACAATGAAAAAAGGCAATCGATACCGGATCGAGATGGAACAGCAAACCATCGTAACGGATGGGAAATCGGTTTGGTCTTATAGTAAAATGAATAATCAGGTACTGATTGATAGATACAAAGATGATCCTAAATCTTTCTCGCCTGATAAAGTGCTCGTTAATCTTCCCTCCAATTATAATGCCGCCATGCTTGGAAATGAAAAG
Source organism: Bacteroidota bacterium (assembly GCA_020056225.1). Classification (GTDB taxonomy): domain Bacteria; phylum Bacteroidota; class Ignavibacteria; order UBA10030; family SZUA-254; genus JAGVIE01. The sequence continues at coordinate 97,019 of JAGVIE010000013.1, read as the reverse complement.
ATGGGCGATAAGGAAGTCAGCATACTCAAATTGACTCCCAAAAAAGATAAATTAAATTTCAAGTGGATGAAAATTTGGGTAGATCCTGAAGAATGGCTGATGAAAAAAATCCAGGTACTGGATATAAGCGATAATCTGATGACATATACATTAAATGAAATTAAAATCAACCAGGGAATTCCGGATACCGTCTTCCAGTATGTTGCCCCGGCTGACGCCGACGTGATCGATTTAAGATAACTGAGCATATAGTCAATCGAATACAACTACGTGACACAACATCTAAAAACTGCGTTCAAATATATTGCCAGCATCGGTCTGACTCTATTGTTTCTTTATTTCGCATTCAGAGGAACCGACTTTGCCGGTGTATGGCAGATATTGGCTGGAGCAAATTATTGGTGGGCTTTATCGATGTTGCCCATGCTGATCATAAGCCATATGTTGCGGGCGTGGCGCTGGGAATATCTTCTGCGCCCGATCAAGCGCGATCTGAAATACCGGAATCTTTTTTCAGCAACGATTGTCGGTTACATGTTGAACAATCTTTTTTCCCGTCTTGGCGAAATCGCACGTCCTTATGCCATCGGTAAGTTGGAAGGAATTTCACGAAGTGCCGCATTGGGTACGATTATAGTCGAGAGAATTTTTGATATGTTATCTTTCATGATCGTTGTTGCTCTAATTCCTGTTGTATACTCCGGACCGCTGACTCAGGTATTCCCATGGCTTGAAGAAACCGGCATCTGGATTTCGATAGTGACCCTAGTGACGCTCGCATTATTCACATTTCTCATGATGCGGCGTGATATCGTTGTTCGCATTTTGGATTTTATCACACGGCATCTTTCGCCCAAAAATGCAAAACTTGTTCATCATATAACACACTCTTTCCTGGATGGTTTTCTATTTCTGAAAGAACCGAAAAATTATTTCATGATCGCTCTTTTAAGCGTGTTAGTCTGGGTGTTTTACATTATCATGCAGTTTCTTCCGTTCTACGCTTTCAATATGACGGAGAAATATCCTCTTGATTTGGGCACTGCTATGGTTGTTCAGGCGATATCGAGCATCGGTTTCATACTTCCGACTCCCGGAGGAACAGGATCGTATCATTATTTTGTCATTCAAACATTGACAAGACTATATGGCGTGAGTGACGATCTTGCGAGAAGTTATGCAACCGTCACCCATGCGATTGGATTTATTGGAACCACACTGTTAGGTTTTTATTTTTTCTTCAAGGATAAACTCCATCTCAGAGAAATGAGAAAACGAGAAATGACTCAAGAACCTTCTACTGGAGGTAGTGGCATTGAGACGTAGATTGTTGTATTCTTTTGGACTGTTATTGCTGCTGCATAATTTTGCGTTTTCTAAATCCGACTCAACCTGGATAAACAGGCAATACTACGGAATTGGTGCAGGTATGGGTATTACCTTAATCAACTCCACCGATATTGTCGATTATCTGAATACGAGTTTTCAGCAGCCTTCCAGAATTGACGATTTTGGTGTCGCACCGGAATTTTTCGGTTTCGGTACTTTTCCAATCTCTGAAATGTGGAGCGCAAAAATTGAATACGCATTTATTTTTAAATCGTACAGCACTCCTGTTTCAGGGCTTCCGGATTTTACATTTTCCTTCAATGTGCATATGCCGACGATGCTTATAGAATATTCTCTTATCAACGAAGGATTCTTCTTTAAATTCGGAGGAGGATTAGGGTATCACGTAGCTCAATTTTCAAAAAATCTCAATATTTCAGATACTCTATATCAATCGAGTGGAATTGGCTTGAAACTTGAAGCTGAGGGAAACACCGCTTTTGACGAACATCTGTTTGGGACGATCGGACTGGATGTGCGGGCTAATTTCATGAGCGAGTTTAAGGATACAGATGGTAACAACCTTTTTATTAGTGCGATAAAAAAAAATGCGAGAATGAATTTTTTTGCCATCGGTCTGAAATTCGGTGTTGCTTACTATTTTTAAAGTATTTATTTTAACTAATCCGTAAATTTCAACAACAATTTATTTGGAGTGTATATGTTGCTTAAAAGATTATTCAATATCATCATCGCGTTAATACTTCTGATAAGTTTATCAACGGCTCAGGAGAAACAAAGTGCGAAAAAATTCGATAATCCTAAATCAGAGAAAGGAAACCCAGTGGTAATTATGAAAACATCGTTAGGAACGATCAAGATAGAATTGTTCCGTGACAAAGCGCCGATAAGCGTGAAAAATTTTCTCAGCTATGTCGATGAAAAGTATTATGATAACACAGTGTTTCACCGTGTTATTAAAGGGTTCATGATACAAGGCGGAGGTTTCATGGCGGTTGATCCGATCAAACAAAAACCCACAAAAGCTCCGATCAAGAATGAATCGGATAACGGATTGAAAAACGATCGCGGTACGATTGCGATGGCACGGACACAGGACCCGAACAGCGCGACATCTCAATTTTTCATTAATGTTGTCGATAACAACAGTCTCAATCGCGGTGCCGCCGATCCTAATGGATACGCGGTTTTCGGTAAAGTCATAGAAGGGATGGATATAGTTGATAAAATCCGGGATGTAATGACCGGAAATCTACCGGCGATTGCCCGCAGCGGCGAACAGGAGATGAAGACGACCTTCCAGAATGTGCCGCTTACTAAAGTTGTGGTCGAATCCGTTCGTCGTGCCGATGTGAAGAAATAAATCACCGGCTATCGATGGCTAAATCGAAATCAAACGGTCTTTCGTACGAAGACGCAGAGCGTTCTATCCGTCAGAAGAAATTCTCGCCCGTATATTTATTTTACGGAGAAGAAGATTTTCTCATCCAGGAAATGCTTGATCTTATCATCGATAAAGCAGTTGATTCATCGACACAAAGTTTTAATCTGGATATACTTCATGGCAGTGATGTTGATGCTAGGGATGTTGTTTCCCTTGCATCAGCATTTCCCATGATGGCTGAGTACCGTGTTGTAGTCGTCAAGGAATTCGATCGATTAACTAATAAAGACAATCTGATTCCGTTTATCGAAAATGCGTTGCCCTCAACTGTATTAGTATTGATACTCGAAAAACCGGATTTCCGGGTGAAGATTAATAAATCAATCGAGAAATATGCGACTCTTGTAGAGTTCAAGCGGATGTATGATAATAAGATTCCGGGATGGATCGAAAACCAGATCGCAAAGTTAGGAAAAAGTGCCTCGCCCGATTCGTGCCAGCTAATTCAATCGCATGTCGGGAATTCTATAAGAGAAATCCGAAATGAGATAGATAAACTTTTCATCTTTATTGGTGATAAAAAATCGATTGATGTTGATGATGTTAATGCTGTTGTTGGGATGTCGAAGCAATATAACATCTTTGAGCTTCAAAAGGCAGTTGGCAGAAAAGATATCGCTACGGCACAAGTGATTCTCGAACGAATGCTGGAAGCGGGCGAGTCACCGGTGAGTATGATAGTAATGTTGACGAAGTATTTTCAAAAGCTGTACATCATTTGGGACCTTCTGGAAAATAGAATCACGAAGGATGAATTAATAAAAACCCTGCGATTATCTACAAGACAACTTCCGCATCTTGATAATGATATTGCCATTGCCCGGGGATTTTCATCGGGCGCTCTTACTCGCTGTTTCGCAGCGCTAATAGATACGGACGAAAAACTTAAATCTTCAAGTCAGGATGAAAAGCTAATTCTAACGCTTATGTTATATAACATGATAAGAGCGGCATAATATTTAGTATGAATTGATTTCTGCAGAACAATTGTTTTCTCCATTTATTATTATCACCGGATAAATTCTGCTTGACATAGATATATTCTTGTCGTACATTTGATGAACCAAGAATTCCACTCCCAATCCTCATTATGCCGTTAAATATAAAAGAAAAAGAAACACCGCTGATTGTTGATGTTATCAACCACGAACCGATACTGCATTCTCCTCAAAAGGAGCGTCCGTTATTCCGCAGTATAATACTTGTTGGATTTGTATCGATCGTGTTGGCGTCTCTCATCTTTCTTGTCTATATATTTTCCGATAAGAAAAATATCCAGACTGAACCTCACAATGCGATTGTCACTGACCATGAACAACAGAGAGAGAGAAAGGTGGATCAACCAGAAGCGCTGTTAATACCGGTAACGGAACCTTCAAAAGCAGAACTATCGGATCGTAACTTAACAATTTATATAGCTTCATATGTTAATCAATCAATCGCTGATGACGAAGTCACTCGCTGGAAAGAGGCAGGATACTCTGCTTTAGTTGTAGGTGTGGATAAACATTATAGAGTTTCGCTGGGACAATTCAATACCGTATATGCCGCAAAACAATCAGCCGAAGAGCTGCAAGAAGCATTTGAAAATGGTTATTGGATAGGAAGCTTGAATTAATAGATGATGATTTTGCGATTCTTAAGGATTCTTCGTATATTAATACCACATTTTGATATAGAATTGGAGAAATTTTAATGAAAAAAGGTATTCATCCCCAGTACAAGAAAGCAATTGTTACTTGCGTATGCGGTAGCATATTTGAGACACGATCTACGGCAGGAAATCTGAAGATCGAAATTTGTTCGAAATGCCATCCGTTTTTTACAGGTAAACAAAAACTTATGGATTCAGCCGGACGCGTTGAGCGCTTTAATAAAAAATACGGTAAGAAAACTCAAGAGGCGGCAGCTACGGTATAAGGGGATACACATCGCTAATTTATCACGAAACGGAATTCTGAGGAATCGGAATTCCGTTTTTTACTAACAGCAATTTTATGCAAATTTGTATATTCGAAGATAAAGACTGTAAGAATTTTCTTCCGCTGGTTTACTTCCGGCCCGTTTACCATTTGCATTGCGGAGTTTATTCTTTGAGGGAAAAAATCGAGTGTATGTTCCCTAAAATACAAACCGTTCTTCATATGCGCGAAGATATTGCCGAGAATGTTTCCGAAAATTTCCCGCTTCTGAAAATTAATCGTTTACCGAACGATGATATTTGGTTTATCAACGGCAGAGTTCTGGCTGATGAGAATCTCGTGAAATTTCTTAAATCCAACTCGACAATAGAGAAAGTTTACATTCAAGGCGACACAATCGCCGCCGCTTTCGTTAGACGTACAAATCTTTCAAAATTATCCGGTGACTTGAACAATCGGATAGTAGATGAATCGTTGTTCAAAAATATTCCGTCTGAAATATTTTCGGGAACTATCATCCAGTTTCCCTGGGATCTGGTGAATCACAATGCCGAAGAAATTAGCAGAGATTTTAGACGGTTAAAGATCAAAAACAAAATCACCGGAAAAATTTATGCCGGTTCCCACCTTGTCAATAAGAAAAACATAATTATCGGTAAAGGATCTGTTGTCAAACCGGGCGCAGTGCTTGATGCTGAAAAGGGACCGATAATAATTGGTAAAGGCGTCATCATCATGCCGAATGCTGTTATCGAGGGACCATCATTCATCGGTGATAATTCAGTTGTCAAAATCGGGGCGAAGATTTATCACGGCACATCGATCGGTAAGTGGTGCAAAGTCGGAGGGGAGATTGAAGCTTCGATTATCCAGTCTTATTCCAATAAACAGCATGAGGGATTTCTCGGACATTCCTATTTAGGAAGCTGGGTGAACCTTGGCGCCGATACAAACACTAGCGATTTGAAAAATAATTACAGTACGATTCGTGTTCATGTGAACAACATGATGATTGATTCCGGTCAACAGTTCATTGGACTGACCATGGGCGATCACTCTAAATCCGGAATAAATGTCATGTTTGATACAGGAACAGTTGCCGGAGTATCCAACAATGTTTTCGGTTCGGGTTTGCCATCCAAGTTTATTCCTTCTTTTGCATGGGGTGGACAAACGGGGTTTACGATCTATGATCTGGAAAAATCGCTCGACACCATGCGTATCGTCATGGCGCGGCGAAATGTGAAGATGTCGGCAGCGTATGAAAGGTTAGTTCGAAAGATTTTTGGCGACACCGTTGAGGAAAGACGAAGCGCGGGGGTGAAATGAATTCTGATACTGGAGAATTTAAAACGCAAACCGTTCTACATCAGGATAAGCCGACTCTTTATGCTGGTCCGCGCGGAACCGCTGTAAAAATTCTAAACCGTGTAGAGAGAACGGATTCATATCTCGACAAATTACTCGATGCCGAGCTTAAGTCGAAAGATGTTGCCGACATCGATAAAAGTTTACTTGCAGAAATAGTACACGGCGTTATGCGCTGGCAAGGGCGACTCGACTGGGTACTGAATGGATTCACGCACGGTAATTTTTCCAAATCGGAGGTTAACGTACGTAATGCTCTTCGTGTTGCACTTTACCAAATTCTTTTTCTTAACCATGTTCCTCAGTATGCTGCTGTAAATGAAGCTGTTGAATTCATTAAGCGGATTCGTGGCGATAAGTTTGCCGGTTTCGTGAATGCGGTATTACGCAACATAATTCGGACGATTGACGGCATACATTATCCCAATCCCGATGATGATCTCAATCAATACATAGCGGTTTATTTTTCTCATCCTGCCTGGATGGTAAAGCGATGGCTTCCCCGTTTTGGACGTGAGGATTTGGAAAAGCTACTCATTGCAAATAATGAAGTCCCCGGCTTGACTCTCCGTATTAATAAGTTAAAAATTTCTTCATCGGAATTTCTCTCGTTGATCGAAAAGCAGAATGTCCCATTCCAAGGATCAACGCTTATAGATTATTTTATTAAAGTAAAGAGTCTATCCGGGATTTCTCAGATGAACATTTTCCAGAGTGGATATTTCTCTATTCAGGATGAAAGCGCGGCTCTTCCCGTTCTTCTTCTCAATCCTCAGCCTGGCGATCGTGTTATCGATATGTGCGCCGCGCCCGGCGGCAAAACTACGTTTATCGCCGAGCTGATGAATAATCAAGGCGAGATTATAGCAATCGATAAATATGAAAGCAAATTAAATTTAATCAAACTGAGCTGTGACCGGCTCGGCATTAAGAATGTGCAACTGGTTGTGGGCGATAGTTCAATATCGGATATTCCAGCCGCGGATAAAATTCTGGTTGACGCGCCTTGTTCCGGATTAGGTACACTGAGGAAAAAACCCGATATAAAATGGAAACGAGAACCGGATGATATTCCTCGGCTTGTTAAACAACAACTAGCATTGCTTGAGAATGCGGCAAAATTGTTAAAACCCGGCGGAGCGCTCGTTTACAGTACATGTACGACTGAGCCTGAGGAAAACGATCAACTGATCAAATCGTTTTTGCAGAAACATCCCGAGTTTATAATCGATGATGCATCTAAGTTTGTTAATAAAGCTGTCGTTACAGCAGAAGGGATGATTGAGACGTTTCCTCATAAACATCACATCGACGGATCCTTCGCCGTGCGACTTATTAAATCTCAAACAATATAAACTAAATCGGAATTAAGTACTTATGAAAGCTGTCATTAAACAAAAACCACAAATGTATCAGGCTTGGCAAAAGGGATTTCAACTTGTTGAGAGGGAGACACCAACAGTTCAAAATCCTGAAGACATTCAATTTAAAGTTGTTGCCGCCGGTATCTGCGGCACTGATGTTGGTATTTATAATTCAAAAGATTCTTTGAAAAACAGCATGGCGAATATTTCTCCGGATGGTGTGACGATAGGACATGAATTCTGCGGACGCATAACCGATGCCGGAACGAAAGCAAAACTACGGCTCGCTAATCAGGTAATTCATAAGTCGAAGGAGTATAAAGAAATCAAGGAGTTCATCAAAAATCGCACTGCCGCACAAGTGGCGAAGGATAACACATTTGTTGATTATTTGAATAAAAATTTTATCGCTACAGCCGAGATGCACATTACTTGCGGCGAGTGCGCTCAATGCAAGCTTGGTGATTACCATGTATGCACAAAGACAGTGATTCGTGGTTTGCATGGCGATGGTTCATATGCTGAGTATATGGTTCTGCCAGCCGAGAACGTTTTGATTTTCAAAAATGGTGAAATACCTGAAGAGATTGTTGGTTTTATGGATGCAATCGGAAATGCTACACATACGGTACAAGTTCTTAAATCGATAAAAGGTAAAACAGTTGCTGTTCTTGGTCTCGGCGTAATCGGATTGATGTCGGTTGCTATCGCAAAAGGTGCCGGTGCGAAAAAGATTCTCGTAACCGACGCCTCGCATGGTGAGAACACACACGAGAAATTAGAAGCATTAAAATTCAAAATGGCTCGATCTCTTGGTGCTGATGAATGTTTCGATGTTTCAATCCCTGAAGAGAAGAAAGAATTTTATCAAATCGCGAAAGAGCAGAATCATGGTGCTGGTGTTGATGCCGTGCTTGAAATGTCGGGCAGTTACCATGCATACGACGATGCATTCAATGTTGTGCGGATGGGCGGAGAGATTGCTCTGCTCGGCTTGACGAGTGGAACACTGCCTGTAGATTTTTCAAAACATGTAATTTTCCCCGGAATCACAATTCATGGAGTTATCGGCAGACGGGTTTGGTCTACTTGGGAAATTATGACTGAGATACTAAAGAAAGGTTTAGCGAAACGGTTCATGAAAGCCGGCTTCGTAACTCACCAAGTTCCATTAGTAGATTATGATAAAGGTTTTCAAGCGATAATCAACGGCGACGCTTTAAAGGTTTTACTTAGACCTTAATTACTTATTATTTTTTTTGTTGTTAATCAAAGTCTGATTATCGATCGGGCTATCTTTATGAATTTAACCGAAATTATTTTATATTTCATCTGCACATCAGCAGCCATCCGCGTTCTTCCGAATATTTCATCTGTTATTTTTTTATATATGCTCTGATAATATCCCTCAAGTATGTTAAAAGGCACTGGCATTGATATAGTTGAGATGGAAAAGTTCACTAAGATCAAAAACGACAACGATTTTATCAGGCAAATACTTACGTTCGATGAAATCTCGAATTTAACGAGTAAGAATATGTGTGAAGGTCAAGTAGCGATTATATTCGCAATTAAAGAAGCAGTATTGAAAGCGTTAGGATGGGGATTAACTTTCGGTTCGTACTGGCACGATATTGAAGTGTCGGATGAAGGTCAAATTAAGCTGACCGGGGTTTTAAAAGAGCAGGCAGAGAAAATGCAGGTATCAAGGATTCATAGTTCACATTCATTTTCGAAAAATTACGTTACAGCATTTGTACTTCTTGAAGGTTAAAAGGAGAATTCATGAGTCATATCGGTTCATATGAAGAAAGATATAAATCGTTTAACTGGAAACAATCAGAGGAAGAATTAGAGTACGGCAAAAACGGAATGTATAACATCGGTTATTATTGCAGTGATCGCGTCTGCGAAAAAGGCAATGGGAAAAAATTAGGTTTGATCTGGGAAGGATTTACCGGTGAAGTGAAGAAATATACTTACGATGACATTCGGGTTTACAGTAATACGATTGCCAAGTATTTACAGGATAAGGGAGTTAATGTAGGCGACAGAGTATGTCTCTTTATGGATAAAGTCCCTGAATTGTATATCGGTTTTATTGGTGTATTAAAGATGGGTGGAATTACCCAGCCATTATTTTCTGCATTTGGAGAAGAAGCTTTGTTCACTCGTCTTGATGACGCAAAAACAAAAGCAATCATGATACAAAAGAAACACTTACCCAAAGTTCGTCGAATAAAAGATAAACTTCCCGATTTGACTAAAATAATAGTTATAGATGCTGATGAAGCTGCAACGCCGCAAATAAATGAAATCCATTTTTGGATGGAGAAAGCTCCGAAGCTTGATAAGTTTGATATTGTGAGAGTCGGTCCTGAGGTTCCGTCCGTTATTCATTACACTTCCGGTACAACAGGTAAACCGAAAGGTGCTCAGCATGCTCATTCATCGATCATCGCGCAGTACATTACATCAAAATGGGTTCTCGATTTACAATCTGATGATATTTACTGGTGCACTGCCGATCCGGGTTGGGTTACAGGTACATCGTACGGGATTATCGGCCCGTGGGCGTTGGGTGTAACTCAGGTAGTACTTGATGCCGGATTTGGTGCGGAGAAATGGTACGCGTTTATGCAGAAATATAAAGTTTCTATGTGGTACTCGGCACCGACCGCGATTCGTTTACTGATGAAAGAAGGAATCGAGGCGGTTAAGAAATACGATTTATCTTCGCTCCGTCATCTCGCAAGTGTCGGTGAGCCGCTTAATGCGGAAGCAGTTGTATGGTCTGAGAAAGCATTCGGTAAAATGTTCCATGATTCCTATTGGCAAACGGAAACGGGTGCGATAATGATCACTAATTATCCCGGAATGAAAATTAAACCCGGATCAATGGGAAAACCATTCCCCGGAATTACCGCAACTGTTCTCAACACGAAAACTTATGAGCCTATTACTACTGCCGGTATGGTCGGACTCATCGCTCTCAAACCCGGTTGGCCCTCTATGATGCGTTCTTACTGGAACAACAAAACAACATACGACAGCAAGTTCAAGAATGGCTGGTATATTTGCGGTGACCGGGCAAGTATCGATAGCGAAGGATACTTCTGGTTTGTCGGTCGTGATGATGATGTGATTAATACTGCCGGTCATTTAGTTGGTCCGTTCGAAATTGAATCGGCATTGCTTGAACATAAAGCAGTTGCAGAATCTGCCGCAGTAGGAAAACCCGATCCGGTGAATATGGAAGTAGTGAAAGCATTTATCGCACTGAAGCCGGGATTCGAGCCGAGTGGCGATATGGAACTTGATATTATGAATTTTATTCGAAAGAAACTTTCACCCCTTGCGATGCCTCAGGAAATCGAGTTTGTTCCATCGCTTCCTAAAACAAGAAGCGGCAAAATTATGCGGCGACTCCTTCGTGCGAAGGAATGGGGTGAAGAAATCGGTGATACATCTACATTAGAGAATGATTAAAAATGGGTTTAATTTCTAAATACGAAATCATAAATCCTAAACAAATTCGAAATCTGAATCAATAAATGTCAAATACTATTTTGTGAATTAGGAATTGGAATTTGTTTAGGTATTCGAATTTAGAATTTTATCTGAACTAAAAAGAATATAAGTTATTCATGAATTATCAATCAATGGAGTTATTATGTCTGAAGATATAAAGAAAATGATTATCGATTACGTCAAAAAAGAATACCTTGAAGAAGATTCCGGAGTTGACGTGAACGAAAACACAAAACTTATTTCAAGCGGAATAGTCGATTCGTTTTCGATGGTTTCGTTGAAGATGTTCCTTGAAAAGAAATTCTTAGTTAAAATTCCCGATGATAAAGCGACACCGGAAGCGTTCGATTCCGTGAATAACATAATGAATCTCCTAAAAGAATTCACAAAAATTTAAGGAGCAGATATGGCTTATAGCGAAAAAGCAAAATCGTTTTACGATACAACGTTGAAAAATATTAAGCAAGACGGGCTCTTCAAAGAAGAACGCTATATTGAATCACCCCAAGCGGCTAATATTATAGTTGAGTTTCCACTTGGCGCGCAACAAAAACAGGTCTTGAATTTTTGCGCGAACAATTATCTCGGCTTATCAAGCCATCCTGATGTTGTCAAAGCCGCGCATGATGGACTTGATTCGCGCGGGTATGGAATGTCGTCGGTTCGTTTTATCTGCGGCACACAGGATATTCATCATGAGCTTGAAGAAAAATTAACAAAATTTCTTGGAACCGAGGATACAATTCTCTTTCCATCATGTATGGAAGCAAATGCCGCCATTTTTGAAGTGATGTTGGATAAAGAAGATGCGATGATCTCAGATCGACTTGTTCACGCCTCAATTGTTGATGGTATGCGGCTGAGCAAAGCGCAGCTCTTCAATTATAAGCACAACAACATGGCTCATCTTGAAGAAAAACTTCAGGAAACTCAGAATTGCAGGTTCCGTCTCATTATCACCGATGGTGTGTTCTCGATGGACGGCGACATGGCAAAGTTAGATAAGATTTGTAATCTCGCCGAAAAATATGACGCGATGGTAATGGTGGATGATTCACACGCATCCGGATTTATCGGGAAAACAGGCCGCGGCACTCATGAACATTTCAATGTCATGGGACGCATCGATGCTATTACGACAACACTTGGCAAAGCGCTCGGTGGCGCCACGGGCGGATGTGTGAGCGGACGAAAAGGAATTGTTGATCTTTGCCGACAGCGGGCACGCCCATATTTATTTTCTAATACTGTTCCGCCGGTTGTCGTTGCTGCTTCGATTAAAGTGATCGACCTGATCTCAAATACGACTGAGCGTCGTGATAAATTGGAAAGAAATACAAAATATTTCCGTGAGAAGATGATCAAAGCCGGATTGGATATTAAAGAAGGTGATACACCTATCGTTCCGGTGATGCTCTACAATGCGAAACTCGCGCAGGATGTAGCCCGCGATATGTATGCCGAAGGAATTTACGTTATCGGTTTCTTTTTCCCTGTGGTTGCACAAGGACAGGCACGTATCCGCACACAGATTTCAGCAGATCATGAGTTCGAACATATTGATAAAGCCGTTGCGGCGTTTACGAAAGTTGGAACAAAGTATAATATTCTCGGTAAGAAGAAAGACGAAATTATTGCTATGTATGGTATGTGAAAATTAATTTCGAAATCCTAAATTCGAAGTACTAAACTTTTAGGATTTATCAGCCAGAGGCTGATGCGCCTTTGGCGCAGATATTATAATTTAGGATTTCCCATTTTATGTCACGAAGTAAAAAAGTTATAGAACATTATCAGCAGGTTATCGAAGAGTTCAAAACCAGCGATATCTGCAAGGTTGAACGTGTAATTCTATCTCCGCAATCTGCCGAAATCGATGTTGAATTTCCCCAAAGTTCACCATCAAAAGAAGTATTAAATTTCTGCGCAAATAATTATTTGGGACTTTCATATCATCCTGCGATTGTTGATGCGGCGAGAAAAGGATTGGAACAGCACGGATATGGCATGTCGTCCGTACGGTTTATCTGCGGTACTCAAGATATTCATAAAGAGTTAGAGCACGGGGTTTCTAATTTCCTTGGAACTGAAGATACAATTCTTTATTCTTCTTGCTTCGATGCGAATGGCGGTGTGTTTGAAGCATTGCTCGGAGAAGAAGATGTAATTCTTTCTGATGAATTAAATCATGCTTCTATCATCGATGGTATTCGTTTGTGCAAGGCGCATCGGTACCGATATAAACACAACGATATGAACGATCTTGAAATCCATCTTCAACAATCGATGGATAGAAGATTCAGGATGATTGCAACAGATGGTGTTTTCTCAATGGATGGTGAGCTTGCGAAGTTACCGGAATTAGTAGCTCTTGCTGAAAAGTATGATGCGATTTTAATGGTGGATGATTCGCACGCAACCGGTTTCATTGGGAAGAAGGGAAGAGGAACTCACGAACATTTTGGTGTGATAGATAAAATCGACATTATCACAACTACTTTCGGTAAAGCACTTGGCGGTGCATCAGGCGGATGCGTTTCGGGCAGTAAAATATTTATTGATGTTCTTCGTCAGCGATCCAGACCGTATATTTTTTCCAATACAGTCAGTCCGGTAGTAGTTGCCGGAACAATAAAAGCGTTGGAGTTGTTGGAACTATCAACAGAGCTTCGTGATAAACTTGAAGTTAACACGAAATATTTCCGACAGAAAATCAAGGAAGCGGGATTTGAAGTTGTAGATGGATTTCATCCGATTGTTCCAATTATGATTCATAACGCGAAACTTGTTCAGCAGATGGCACGCGATTTATATGATGAAGGGATTTATGTTATTGGATTTTTCTATCCGATTGTCCCCAAAGGGAAGGATAGAATCCGTGTTCAGATTTCCGCGATTCACGAAAAGCATCAGATCGACAAAGCGGTTGATGCTTTTACCAAAGTCGGTAGGAAACTTGGAATAATTAGATAAGGGCAACAGCCACAACTTTAGTTGTGGGTATTAGTGTAAGAAATAGATGTTAAACCGTTTCAACGGTTTCATGTACTGAATAATAAAACGAAGAAAACGAGATATCAGAAAATGAAAAAGCCATTAACAGAATCAAATATTTTAGAAGCATTAAAGATAGTCCGCGATCCTGATTTGAATAAAGATATTGTATCACTCAATTTCGTTAAGGATATAAAGATAGAAGGGAAGAATGTAAGTTTTAAAATTGAGCTTACAACTCCTGCCTGTCCTGTGCGCGATGAATTTAAAAAACTTGCTGAAACTGCTATCCGAAATCAGATTGATGGCGTTGGAAATATTGCAATCGAGATGACGGCAAGTGTCCGTGCGAATAACATTCAACAGCATATCGATCTGCTTCCCAATGTTAAAACAACAATTGCTGTTGCAAGCGGTAAAGGCGGCGTTGGCAAATCCACTGTTGCTGTTAATCTTGCAGTCTCACTTGCGCTGGATGGTGCCAAAGTCGGGTTACTGGATGCCGATATTTACGGACCTAGCATCCCGTTGATGATGGGAATAAACGAACGACCTAATCTACATAATCAAAAATTAGTCCCGCTTGAAGCGCACGGTGTTAAAGTTATGTCGATTGGATTTCTTATCGATCCGATGCAGGCGGTAATCTGGCGCGGACCGATGGTGAGCGGCGCTGTAAAACAGTTTATGTCGGATGTGGATTGGGGTGAACTTGATTATCTTGTGTTTGATCTTCCTCCCGGTACCGGTGATATTCATCTCACACTTGTGCAGACGATTCCACTCACAGGTTCAGTCGTCGTGACAACGCCGCAGGATATTTCTCTTGCCGATGCGCGAAAAGCTTATGCTATGTTTGAGAAAGTAAACGTTCCGGTTCTCGGTATTATTGAAAACATGAGTTACTTCATCTGCAATCATTGCGGACATCGTGAAGATATTTTCCACACAGGCGGCGGAAAGAAAGCTGCCGGTGAACTTGGCGTTCCGTTTTTAGGTGAAATCCCTATTTACACTCCGATAAGGATTGGCGGAGATGTAGGAAAGCCGATAGTTATTTCGGAGCCGGAAGCTGAGCAAACAAAAATCATCAGGCAGATTACGCGGAACATGGCGGCTCAGTTAAGTATACATCAGATGTCAGGAAAATCAAATCAGAAAGTTGAGATTAGTTTGTAAACGTTCAAACCTTGCGAAGGTTTGGAACCTTCGCAAGGTTATAGATTGCTAAAATTATTCAAGGATTTATACATGGAAGAACAAAAAGCTTTGACAGTTCAGGAAAAAGTTGAGATGGCGCTCCAGATGTGCCGTCCGTATCTACAAGCCGATGGCGGCGATGTTGAGTTGGTGCGGGTTACCGATGATGGTATCGCTGAAGTGCGATTGCAGGGAATGTGCGGCGGCTGTCCAATGTCACAGATGACACTGCGGGCAGGGATCGAGCGTGCTGTTCTTCAATGTGCGCCTGAGATTAAAAGAGTGGAAGCAGTCAAGTAAACCTTGCGGCATAGGAACCTTGCGATGGTTGACCTGTTTATGCTTTGATAACCTTCGCAAGGTTTAATAGGCTATATACTCTCAATCTCACTAACCTTACCATCTTTAATCTGAATTATTCTTCCGCCGGCTTTGCGTACAATATCGTAATTGTGCGTGGCAAGGATTACCGCGGTTCCTCTTGAATTAATCAACTTCAACAACTGAAGAATATCAAGCGCAGTTGTTGGATCGAGATTACCGGTTGGTTCATCAGCAAGAAGAACGATCGGCTCATTCACTAAAGCCCGTGCAAAAACCACACGTTGCTGCTCACCACCGGAAAGTTCTTCGGGCATACTGTCGCGCTTATGGCTTAAACCAACATCTGCCAAAACTCGCAAAACTCTTTTGCCGATTTCATTTCTTTTCGCTCCCGTTACCTGCAACGCGAAGGCAACATTATCGTAAACATTCCTGTCTTCAATAAGTTTAAAATCCTGAAAAACCACTCCAATTTTCCTCCGAATTTTAGGGATATCTTTTTTCTTAATCGTTTCGGAATTGTATTCTGCCACCGAGACTATGCCGGCATTTGGGAATACATCGAAATAAATTAATTTTAGCAATGTCGTTTTCCCGACGCCAGATTCGCCGACAAGTGATATAAATTCACCCGGTTTGATGTGTGCATTGACATCAATTAGGATCGGTTGCTGATCGTATGAAACTGAGATGTTCTCGAATCGAATCATTGTGATATTCTTTTTCGGTTATTAATGATCTTAACTGCTGATTTTATCGCTTCAATCATGCTGGATGGATTAGCAATACCTTTACCTGCAATATCGAAAGCAGTGCCGTGATCCGGCGAAGTGCGAACAATTGGCAGACCTACGGTGTAATTGACGCCGATATTAAATCCCATCATCTTCAAAGGAATTAAACCCTGATCGTGATACATTGCAAGAACGGCATCATAATTCTTGTAAGAGTGCCTCCCAAAAAATCCATCAGAAGGAAATGGACCATCGATATGAATTCCTTTCCGTTTTGCAACTCGAATCGCAGGTTCAATTATTTTGATTTCTTCATCTCCGATCTTTCCATTCTCGCCCGCATGAGGATTCAAACCAAGGACAGCGATCTTCGGATTCCGAATTCCAAAATCCTTTCTCAAAGAAGAATGAATTAGTGAAAGTATTCCGGCGATTAATTCCTTCGAAAGAGTTTTAGAAACTTTATTCAGGGCTAAATGAATCGTGGTTAATCCGACTCGTAATTTATTAGCAATTAGCATCATAGTAACATTGTCGGCATTGCAAATCTTTGCAAGCATTTCTGTTTGTCCGGGGAACCTGTAACCTGCTAAATGCAGGGCTTCTTTCGAGATCGGAGCTGTAACCATTCCATCAATAATTTTTTGTTTACAGAGTTCAGCGGCAACTTCAATCGCTTCACCTGCGTAATCACCCGCTTCGCGCGAGATTATACCGGGTCGGATAACAGGTTTTTGGAATTTCCGCAAATGAAAGACGTGTATATAGTCGGAAGAATATCTATCCGGTATGGTATCGATCTCTTTGAAATGTATCTTGAGCCGCATACTATGAGCGTAAAATTCAAGTGCATCTATAGAACCAATAACCATTGGGATGTATGCTTTTTGGATTGCTGGAGATCGGAGACCTTTAAGAACAATTTCAGGTCCGATTCCATTGAAGTCTCCCAAAGTAACTGCAATTATAGGTTTCGTCATGTATCTAATATGATAATAAGTTCTTTAAAGAGTACAAATGGTGATGTAAATGTACGAATGAAAGTGACAAAATTCAAGAAAAAGAAAAAATCAAGAAACTATTGACATTCAGCGTGAAGTTTCATATCTTCTTGGCGATGAATGCGATGGATCCATTTAAAATTAGAATATAAACCGTACGATTGCCTCTTACACTATCAAAGGGAATAGTGAAGAGGTTTTTTATTTAATTAACAATTTAATCACAATAACATAAACAAAAGGAGTGCGCAATGAAAAAAATATTTTTACAAGTTGTATTGATCGGATTGATGTGTTGCGTGGCTGCATACGGTCAAGTGCCAGCAACGGGACAATCAAGTGGATCTTTTGGACAGATGCACGTCGGAAAAACTACTTTGGGGACGTTGGATGTCCAATCGATTCCTAATAAATTATCATACCAGGGACTGCTAACAACATCTTCCGGTGCGCCCGCGCAGGATGGTAATTACGATTTAAAATTCGAATTGTTTAATGTAAGCGCCGGTGGCTCAGGATTATGGACTGAGACGCAAACTACCGTGAGTGTTCAGCACGGCACATTTAGCGTTCTTCTAGGGTCAGTAACACCGTTGACTGCACTTTTTGATCAGCCATTATGGGTTGAAGTTACAGCAATGGCGGGACCGGGTATTAGTTCACCGATAGTTTTTTCACCACGCACGGAATTAGCCTCTTCACCATATGCGTTAGGACCTCTTCTGAAAACTACGGATGGATATTATTTGTCTTCACCCAGATTCGGCTTGAGTGGTCCACCTATTGGTGATTTTGTAGGATTAGATGTTTTTAGTCCAAACCATTCTGTTAGAACGAAAATGACCAGCCCGGCATATTCCACAGGATTTTGGGCGGATAAGTACGATCAGTCA
The DNA here is from genome assembly GCA_020056225.1 of Bacteroidota bacterium. GTDB lineage: Bacteria > Bacteroidota > Ignavibacteria > UBA10030 > SZUA-254 > JAGVIE01. The sequence goes on along the minus strand of JAGVIE010000013.1, from coordinate 78,894 downwards.
GAGAATAATTATTTTGTTCTGCAAACTGGTGGTGCTGATAGGTGGTCATTAGGGACAATGGGCAACGATGATTTTTCTCTCTATAATTGGTCCTTTGGTAGATATGATATTTCTGCAACGATGGATGGTCTTGTTGGTATTGGGACAAAATCACCAACAAAAAAATTAGACGTAAATGGACCGGTTCAGGTTAAAGATACTCTCTTTGTTGGTTCTAGTAATCAGAATGGATTTGTAAATGTTTATCAGAATGGAGCTTCAAATCCTATTCTCAAAGCATATAGCATGGGAAATAATGGTGGTGCTCTTGATTATTTTGATGAACTTGGTAATTGGATAGGTGGTTTCGAAGCAGATGTTGCTGGCACAGGTGGTTTCTTTTTCGTTGAGCGTAATGTAAATTTTCGCGCATTTACGGTTGACGGTAACTATGCTGGCACAGAACAGCCAAGGGTTGCTATTACAGGATCGGCACGATCTGCAATTTTCGATATATCGCAAACAGCGGATGCATCTGTGCAGTTGCCTGATAGCTCGATCTCATCAGTGGAAATTCTTGATGAGCCTGGAATTTCAAATAGCCAACTGACATCATTTGCCACTAATAATACGAGTGGGACAATTGTTGTTGCTGATTCAGTTGATATCACAGTCCCGGCACCGGGTTATATTGAGATCATAGGTGGTGCTTGGTTGAATATCTATCATACTACAGGTACTACTACGGAAGTTTGGTTAGGTATTAATACCACAGGTGGGTCTCAATCTGTATATCCGGGACTCGGTGTAGTACGATTACCTGGTGATCTTCCAACGAGTGCTACCTCGTATGGTTACCCATGCAGTGCACGTCGATTCTATACAGTATCTGCAGGAACATATCGTTATTATCTTAATCTAAGATTTTCAGGTGCAGGTAGTTCTGCACAAGCAGGCTATCCATACGTCAGAGCAGTATATTATCCAACGCTCTATGGTACTTCAACAGTAATAAGCCCATCAGCAATCGGTTTAGCTTCGGTATCGACCGATGGTTCTGAGCAAATTAATATTGAACAAGTGACTATTACACCAGAAGAACATTTAGCTCAATTAAAAGCTAAGGCGATGTTGTTAAAGAGTGAAATGGAAGCAACATTGAAGCAACTAGAGAAAAAGACTGGCGATGGACAAGCAAACGGCGGCAATTGAGAAAAGGTGAAACCATGAAAACAAAACTAAAATTAATGATGATGATTATTTTCCTGAGCGGCTTAGTTCAGTCTCAGACGCTACAGCATCCTTGGAATGTGGTTGATGGCGGGGGCGGCATATCCTCGGGTGCGGCGTTCACACTTTCTACTTCTGTGGGCCAAGCGGCAGTCCAGAAGATGACTTATTTGGATACAGGTGCGGTTATCGAAGGTGGTTATATACCGGGAACGCGGAATTTAAGCGGCGCATGGACAACTGCGAAAATTTCTCTCGATATATCATGGAACCTTCTCTCGGTACCGCTTATTACTCCGGATATGCGAAATACGACACTTTACTCGTCTGCTATTTCATCGGCGTTCAAATATGAACCCGGAGGATATGTAGAGGAAGATACGTTGGAGATGGGCTATGGATATTGGTTAAAATTTCCATCCAGCCAAAGTTTTGATGTGAGCGGCACACAGAGTGAGAATGATACAGTTCCGGTTTATGTTGGCTGGAATATGATTGGTGCACTATCATATCCAATACTTGCCTCTTCGGTAACGCCGATATCGCCGGTGACTATCCAATCCTCTTTCTTCGGTTTCTTAGGAGGATATGGATATTATGATGAAGATACATTGAAACCTGGTAATGGATACTGGATAAAAGTAGATCATGCCGGATATCTTGTATTAAAAAGTTCTTCTTTCATTTCCAGAAGTTATACCGTTTCTTCGCCTGATGTTCCCTTGAATCAGAGTCGCGAAGCTATTGGTAAACTTGTTGGAATCGAAAATATATCATATGTATCGGTTAAGGACAGAAATGATCAAGAAAGAAAACTCTATTATGCTTCAAGTGAGGCGAAGCAAAATATTAATCGTTTCGAATTACCACCTATACCGCCGGATGAGATATTGGATGTTAGATATTCTACACAGCGGTATGCGGAATTTACTGATATCACAAATTGTACTCGGCGAGAATTACCAATCCGGATTCATGGAGGAGAATTTCCTCTAGTATTGAGTTGGGACGAATCGTATAATCCGAATCAAACAGCAATTCTTGAAATCAAGTATATCGGTGAACGACCCAAGGAAATTCCGCTTTTAGGATGTGGCAGTATAACAATAAACGAGGAAAACTTTGGTAGCGCTAAACTCATTCTCTTACCGAAGAATGCTGAAGCACTGCCGCACGAATTCGCATTACACCAAAATTATCCGAATCCATTCAATCCAACTACAAAAATTCGGTATGATTTGCCACGGGATGCACGGGTAAGCTTAAAAGTGTATAATGTTCTTGGGCAAGTAGTAGCTAACTTAGTTGATGAAGTGCAACAAGCCGGCTATAAATCGTTAGAATGGGATACCCGGAATACTACAAGCGGGGACCTAAGTAGCGGAATTTATTTCTATCGGTTAGAAGTGGACGATTATACTTCAATTAATAAATTGACTTTGTTAAAATAGCTAACGATTTGATGTTCGCATCTCTTGGTAGGCGGTAATAGATAAATATCCAAATAAAAAAGGCTTGAACCGGTTACGGTTTAAGCCTTTTTACTAATAATTAAATTTTTCTTACGGTCTTGGTGAATCTGGTAACAAGGGTACAGTACTCTTTGGTCTTGGTGAATCCGGTAACAATGGCACAGTACTCTTCGGCCTTGGTGAATCCGGTAGCAAGGGTACAGTACTCTTTGGTCTTGGCGAATCCGGTAACAACGGCACTGTTGAAGTGTATGATATTGCAGCATTTGCCGCAATTACTAATAAAACCGTAACAATTAATGAACGCAAACGATTTAACATGTTGAATCTCCTTATAAAATTAACTGTATTGATAACTTGATTTCCGTGGAGAGAATTACCTGTATAAAGTTAGCGAAAGCAATGAAATAGGGCAAGAATTTCTTCAGAATAACGCTAAAATTTTCAGCAAATAAAAAATGTGAGCATCGTCACTTTTTTATACATATAAAAAAATATTTGCGAATTGTCTTGACAAATTTAACTGAAAACCTTATATTTTAAAGGATTTAATTAATCACGAATATATGCAAAAAATTTAATGAAGTATTTTCATAAAATATTAATTTTCTGGCTTACGATCCTGTTACTCTATTTCTCTTGCATAGAGATATTTCCTAGCTTTTCATCTCCAGTCTCAGCGCGTTTAAATCAAATAATTCAATCGTTACTCTTTATTATCTCATTGTTCATTTTGAAAAATGAGCCGATTAAAAAGAATAAATATATTTTTCTAAATTTTTCAATTTTCTTTTCTTTATCGATTCTAGCATTTTGTTATGATTTTGTAGGGAAAGCTTTTTTTACATTTAAGTATGCAAGACATGTATCCCTTCAGTATCTAACAATCGCCTATATGATCTTTCTATCAATAGCAGTTGTCTATCTTGTTATCGATCTCTTATTCAAAAACTTTAAAGTTTATCAAAAATATGCATCAACAATTGTTATAGTCGGTGGGTTCTTTGCATTATATTTCCTGCCTTTTTTTCAAGACCCGTTATATCTTTATTCTACAGAAAATATCAAACAATGGAAAACATTGGATGCTTATGTTGCTGTTAATAAAGAAGTCTCAAGTCCGTTTGAGTTAGCGAATAGAGTAACTTTACAATCCTGGCAAAATGGTAAAGCGGTTGGGGATCTCTATCCAGAAGAAAATCTGAAGAAAATCGAGGCGTTATTTCCATATCTTGAAAAAGAAAATTGGAGGGTTTTATTATGGGAACCTTTCTATAAAAAAATTATTTATATAGATGTACTGATTGTTTTTTTTATTCTCCTGTTCTTTGGATATCTATATAAGAAAGATCCGCCGCAGGGTGCATATATCGATAAAATTATGTTTTTAATCTTATTGCTTCAATCAATGGATATCATTCATAATTGGGGGTTCATTAAAAGCGTCGAGTGGGGTTCTTTAACGGAATTATTTGCTATCGGACAGTATATTACATTCATTGCTGAGTTTATGATGGTTATATTCTTCGGGCTGAGACTTCGATTCATCACTTCGGTTCAGGGTGAATTTTATGAAACTGAGCTTGCCGCCAATCCAAACCACATAAGCCGTTGGAGAGATTGGATCGATAATTTTGTTCTAGCTCAATTTTTTAACTATAAGATTTTCAATGGAAGATTATTCCAGAAACAAACCGGAAAATAATATATTATATAATACTTTATCAAAGCAGCAATTCTTTGAGAGGAAGATATGGAAATAGATAAGAAAAATAAGCAAACGGATGAAAATAAGTCAGGAACAATGGATTATCCCATTATCGGGAAGAGCCGTGCTGTTGAACAATTGATTAAACAAATCAATTCATTAGCTAAAACCCGGAAAGATATAGTTATTATAGGTGAAGCTGGCGTTGGCAAAGGAGCAGTTGCAAAAAACATTTCTTCCCTCGGTTCACATGACGGTGAGCATAAGCCTTTCATGTCAATTAATCTCTCAGTCCTTGATGACAAAGAATTAGAAGCCGTGCTCTTCGGTTATGATAAAGGTGGTGAAGGCTTGCCATATTCAACAAAGCGCGGACTTTTTGAGATTGCGAATGGCGGCACCGTTCTCATCGAAGAAATTGAAGAAGCCAGTTTCCGAAACCAAATGAAAATACTAACTTTCATGAATGAACGAACTGCCCGCCGGCTTGGCGGTTCACGATCTGAATCTGTTGATATACGTTTGGTTGTTACGGTGAAAGAAGATCTTAAGAATTTGGTCGAGAAAAGAAAATTGATGGAAGATTTCTACGCCAAATTAGCCGATTTTGAGCGGATTGTAATTCCACCATTAAGGGAACGACCAGAAGATATTCCTTTGCTCGTAAAACATTTCGCAAATGAGCTTTGTAACGAAATTGGAGTTGGTGAATTAGTAATCGATATCAATGCCATAGATGTCCTGGTTCGCCAGACGTGGAAGGAAAATATACGTGAACTAAAAGCGGTCGTGGATAAATCTGTGCTATTCTCGAATAGCGGACGATTCATGCTGCCGCCCGAACTGGTCGATGAAAAAACAGAAGTAGTTAAAATGATCAATAACATTACAAACGGTCAGGATTTTATACTTGATAAATCTTTGGATGCAATCGAGAAAGGAATTATCGAACGGTCGTTACAGAAGTTCGGATTCAATCAATCGAAGGCTGCCGGATTTCTCGGCATGACCGAACAAACATTACGATATAAACTAAAACGTTTGAATATTGCAAGCGCAAGAACGAGAGTATAGCAATTTGTATCAGGTACTTCTAATAAGCGCCCCTCGTATCCGAAGGGCGCTTTTTTTTGTTAATTTATTTTAAGTGTCTCTCTTTCCAAATCACTTTTTTACTGGTGTATGCTATTACCGGTAAGATTAGCACATATACAAAAAAGAACAGTATGAATTGCGGGAAGTATCTCAGATAACCCATCGATTTGAATAGCTTGAGCGGTCTTAATAGAAAGATCAATTCTCCGCAAATCATCAACAAAAATGCTGCTGTCCAGCCGTGAATACCGGTAATAAAAAGTGTCAGCAGTAAACTGAGCTTCGCAATCCATCCGATCCCCATAATAACCAAACCTCGTGGTATCATATCTAACCCGCCAACACCCCATCGTTGTTTTTGCCGGTACAGTTGATTCCAGCTTTGACATGCGATGCTGTTCACAACAGTTTTAGGGTCAACCGGGAATCGAACTTGATATCTTGTTTTCTGCAGGATAGATTGCACCAATGCGTAATCTTCAGTCACGCTGAACGGAATTGCCTGGAAGCCACCGGTTTCTTTGTATGCAATTCTTCGTATTGAAAGATTATTTCCGATAACAGTGAGAGGAATATTTAATCCGGTAGTGGCTGAGGCGAGACCGAAAAGAAAAATCCAGTCGAGAGCCTGCATCCCATCAAAAGATCGTTTTGCATCAAGAAGAGTAAAGCCGCCGACAATTCCTGTTTGTGGATCAAAATATTTTACCGTCGCCCGAATCCAACTCGGCGGTACGCGGCAATCGGCATCGGTGAACATTATTATCTCTCCTGAAGATGCTTCTATGCCCTGATCTATTGCATTCGCTTTCCCTCTTAGATTCCCGTCCCTTTGTGAAGTCGATATCAATTTGAGAGATGAATGATTATTCAGATATGAGCGGATGATTTCCGGTGTCTTATCTGTTGACCCGTCGTTCACTATAACGATCTCGAGTTTATCCGGCGGATAGTCGAGTTTGATGAGTGAATTTATGCAATCTCCGATGAAATGTTCCTCGTTGCGCGCGGCGACAATTACCGAAACTGTCGGTTCATATTTCTCATCTTGTGGTACTCTGTCTGCCTTATAAATTCCGGTTAGGAGATAAAGTAACTCGATAAGATAGATGACTGTTATGATTATCAGTATAGAAGTCAGCATAATAGTTTGTTATATTGAGCACTAATTTATAAAAACATTATTCCGAAAACAATTCTGTCGGTTTGATTCTCCCAAAAGTTTAACATATATTAGAACCGTATGAAGAATCCACTTGTTATCGGTATCGCAGGCGGAACAGGCTCCGGCAAAACCACCGTTACATTAAAGATTTTGAAGGATCTTGATCCGGCAAAGGTAGTAGTATTGCGGCATGATTTCTATTATAAGGATATTTCGTCGTTTAAGGGGCTTACTCCCGATAAAATAAATTTCGATCATCCGGACGCGCTTGAAACTTCTCTCCTAATCGATCATCTGACGAACCTTAGAGCGGGAAAATCAATTCAACAGCCCATCTATGATTACACGACCTATCGTCGATCTGGCGAATCGAAGGTTATTGCGTCGAAAAATGTAATCATCGTCGAAGGGATTCTTATCTTCGTCGAAAAAGCTCTTCGAAAACTGATGGACATCAAGATATTCGTTGATACGGATGCCGATGAGCGACTTCTTCGACGGTTGAAGCGGGACCTCCTCGAGCGTGGACGCACAATAGAATCTGTAATGCATCAGTATGTTTCTACAGTCAAGCCTATGCACCTTGATTTTGTAGAGCCGAGCAAACGCTGGGCGGATATCATCATCCCGGAAGGCGGAGAAAATATTGTGGCGATCGATATGGTTGTTACAAAGATTAGAGAGATGTTGAGGGGAGCATAACAAGGGAAGAATCAAGGGAGATAAATGATGGAGGACGGAAGATGGAGTTGCATAAAATATCTATTCGGAAAAACATTTCAGGATACAACTCCAATGTCCGATAGAACAATTATGGAAGATTTACATCGAATGACGATGCGATTCTATAATAGAAATTAAATCAATTTACCGTGAATGAAAACGGTTTATAAGAAGGAAGAATTTATATGAAATCCGAATTATTGAAAATTAGCAAAGCGATGGTTGAGTTATTGGAGAAGCAAGGCATCACAATTGCGACACCCATCCAAAATGAAATTATCCCTGCGATTGTTGCGGGACGTGATGTTATAGCCCAATCTGAAACCGGTTCGGGCAAGACATTGAGCTTTGCCATCCCTATTATAGAGCAGACAAACCGGCGAGACGGACTGGTTGCGCTTGTTCTTGTGCCTACGCGCGAGTTGTGCGTCCAAATTACCACCGAGTTTATGAAATTCTCGCATGGAAAACATCTCGGGATAAATTCGGTGTATGGCGGAGTTTCGATTTATAATCAGATTAAGAAATTAAAAAACGCGAATATCATCGTAGCTACACCCGGACGGCTTCTCGATCTTCTCGAGCGAGGTGAAGTATACCTGAATACTATCCGTTATCTTGTACTTGATGAAGCAGACCGCATGTTGGATATGGGATTCATCCGCGATATTGACCGCATCTTAAAGAAAATGCCGCAGAAGCGGCAAACGTTATTATTCAGCGCGACTGTTTCGAAGGAAATCACTCAGTTGAGCCGGAAGTACCTTCAGGATCCTAAGAATGTCGCGTTAGCATCAGCGGTAAAACCTGAATATCTGCGCCAGACGTATTACCAGACGACGCCTGAAAAGAAGATGCCGCTTTTAATTTCCCTACTGAAGCACGAGAGAGACCTTGCGCTCGTGTTCTGCAACCGTAAACATGTTACATCTAAGCTGGCAAAAAAACTTTTCTCGTTTGGAGTGCACGCTAAATGTTTGCACGGGGATATGTCGCAGGCACAGCGGGAGAGGACAACGGCTGATTTCCGTCATAAGAAGTTTAATGTTTTGATTGCAACCGATGTTGCGGCACGCGGACTTCACATCGAAGACATAACGCACGTTTACAATTACGAGATACCAAAAGATGTCGATTCGTACACTCATCGTGTGGGTCGGACGGCAAGGGCAGGAAAGAAAGGCGAGGCGATTTCTCTTGTCGCGACCGGCGAGGAACAAAAGTTTTTCAAACAAATCCTCTTTAAGTATGGCGGCAGTATAACGCTAAAGAGGGTAAATGATTCCGAGCTTCCCAAGATTGAACAACCTACTTCTGATACAGGTAAGAAGCATAAAACAATTCCTCATTCGGAAAAGAAAGAAAAGAAGCACCAGAAACGCTGGCGCGAAAAATGGATGGGGATGATAAAGAAGTGATGGAGGATAGATGATGGGTTCGACAAAAATTTAATATCTTCGACCTGATTTATTTTACAATTAATAATTCATAACTAAATAAATAGCATAGCCCCGTCCCGATTCTTGATCGGGACGAGATCAACTTCGGCTGCTGTCGATTAACGTACCGAAAAATAAAAAAGATTATTTTCAAGGAACTAATAACTAAAAACTCATAACTAATAATTAAATAAATTAGCGTAGCTTCGGCTGCTGTCTTGTCGCGAAACTGGTAATTTCAAACTCTAAAGGACGGACGCTCGAACTGCGCCCCAAACGGGGCGTGGTTTGAAAGCGTTTCCTTTAGAAGGTATACCAGTACCTGCGACAAGGGCGTGAGTAAAACACGCCCTTTGTTGTTTCAGGTACGATACCTTCTCATAATCAGCCGATCTTAAACCCTCCACTGTCATGCCCGCAGATTGTTAGCGGGCATCCAGAACCTTGTGTCTGGATTCCCGATAGAAGCATTCGGGAATGACAAATGGAGAAAGACACACCGAAGCTCCCAAGAATCTCTACGGAGCAAATGAATAATCCTTTACGATACGACCAACACGGTCGCTTACTTTCTGACGCGGAATTCATCCAGCGCGTCGCCGAAGCAGTTGCTGCAAATGTGATTGCCCACTACGAGTGCAGCTTCACGAAAAACGATCTCAAAGTTGGCGTTACACCTGAGGGCTGCATTGTAAGCACAACAAAGACGTACTTTGAAACTCCAATCCCTAACCGATTAACACCAGACGAATACAAACGGCTTGGCAATGTTCTCGCCTCACTCCTCGATGCAATTGATGCGAAGCAGGTGGATGCGAAAACGATCGAGAGGATAAAACGGGGGAATGATGTGGAGAAGAAGAAAGAGGCGATTGAAAAGGCAATTAGAGGTACCATATAATAATGGCCACACTCAATTGGATAGGACGCAGTGCTGTCGAAAACCATCATAAGGAAGTTCCTTTTCACTTACTTAAGTGCGACAACAAACTTTCTGTTGGTGATCCCGACAGTGGTAACTTGCTTGTTCAAGGAGATAACTTGCTTGCGCTAAAAGCGCTCTTACCCTACTACGCCGAACAGGTGAAATGCATCTATATTGATCCGCCGTATAACACTGGAAACGAAAAATGGATTTATAATGATAATGTTAATAGCCCAGAGATTAGAGAGTGGCTGGGTAAGGTTGTGGGCAATGATTTAGAGGACATGACAAGACACGAAAAGTGGCTCTGTATGATGTACCCTCGTCTTATGTTGTTGAAGAGCTTTTTACGGTCTGACGGCTTTATTTGTGTCCAGATTGACGACAACGAATGTGCAAATTTGAAGGCATTAATGGATGAAATATTTCATCCATTGAACTATCTTGCCACTATATATGTGCAAGTCAGATATGAAACGAAAACACTTAAAAAAGACATGGTCTTCCATAAGCAGATAGAACAGATTCTCGTTTATAGAAGATCAGCAATGTCTAAACCCAATTTGAAATCAGCCCAGTATCTACTTGATAAATTTAAGTGGTATGTAGAAGAAAAACAGAAAGGTAAAGAAATTATTCTTGGAAACAAGAAAGTGATAGTCTTCAAGCCGGAACAGTATAAGATCAAAGAAGGTGAAAGTTCAATAACGGGATTGAAGGAAATATGGGCATCCGGATCTATTTTGGATGGTAATTCTTCTGGTCGCTTTTTTAGAGACTATCTCTCTGGAAGGGCAGAGCAAGATGGTCTTAGTGCCCTTTATAAGGTCTATGGGATTGGAGAAGATTCATTTGATTACCGCTATTTTACTGGACCGAAAAGAATAAAAGCAAGCCGCGGAAAATATTATCAAGGTGTACCTCGTGAGATCATCGAACAGGTTCAGAACAAGATGACAGAATTACCTATACTTAACTTCTATGACATGGCTGCTGATTTCGGTAATTGCCGCCATGAGGGTGGAGTAGAGTTCAAGAGCGGAAAGAAACCCGAGCGCTTGATCTCGTTACTTTTGAGTCACTTTTCGGATGAAGGTGACATCATTCTCGATTCGTTCGCAGGCAGTGGAACTACCTCGGCTGTAGCACATAAGATGAGAAGGCACTGGATAGCAGTCGAGATGGGTGAACACTGTTACACCCACACGATCCCTAGATTGACCTCCGTAACTAAGGGTAGCGACGATACTGGTATATCAAAAACGTATCATTGGTACGGTGATGTAGGCTTTCGATTTTGCACCCTCGGTTCCACATTGTTTGATGCCAACGGCCATATCCGAGACGAAGTGAAGTTTGATGAGCTTGCTCGACACGTCTTCTTCATTGAGACGGGGGAGCCGCTACCCAAACGCAATAGCAGCAAATCTCCATTACTTGGTGTCTCGCACGGCAGGGCAGTCTATCTTCTCTACAACGGCATCCTCGGGGACAAATCCACACACGGTGGCAATGTTCTCTCACGTGCTGTGCTTGAGTCACTGCCTTCACACGAGAGCCCAAAAGTCGTGTACGGTACTCGTTGTCTGCTAAGTGCTGCTACGCAACAACGTCTTAACGTCAAGTTCAAACAAATTCCTTACGCAATCAAGGTGGAGTGATATGCCTGAGCTAAAAATCTATCAGCAAAAAGCGCTCGATACGCTGCGAGACTACTGTCGTGAATGCTGCCGCACCGATGCTGAGCTTGCATTTTTCGAGATGACTCGAAGAAAATACGAGCGCGGTCTGTCATACAACACCGTGAAGGAACTCCCAGGTCTCCCCTATGTGTGCATACGCATTCCGACAGGTGGTGGAAAAACTCTCGTGGGTTGTCATACCGTGGGAGTTGCAGCAAAAGAGTTGCTGCACGCATATCGCTGCGTCGTCCTGTGGCTTGTTCCGTCTAATGCTATTAAAGACCAAACGCTCAAGGCACTTCGGGATCGGAAACACTTCTACCGTCAGGCGCTCGAAAGTGCGATTGGTTCTATCGCCGTTTTCGATGCAATAGAAGCACGATTCGTTGCCGCGTCGACATATAGCACAGAAACAGTAATCATCGTTTCCACGTTGCAAGCATTTCGAGTAGATGAAACAGAGGGACGAAAAGTATATGAAGAGTCAGGTGCACTGGTGAGTCACACAGAAAATCTACCGCTTGAAGTAACGGCCAATATGAGAAAATACGAGAATGGAGTTGTGATCGCTTCATTAGAAAACGTACTACGAAAACATCGCCCTATTGTTATTATGGATGAAGCTCACAATGCAAGAACACCTCTCTCGTTTGAGATGCTTGCACGCTTCAGTCCCTCGTGCATCATTGAGTTCACTGCCACACCTGACACGGAGAGCAATCCAAGTAATGTTTTATATAGTGTCTCGGCAGCCGAGTTACAGGCAGAAGACATGATAAAAATGCCGATACGTTTGGAGACTCGTCCTCACTGGAAAGAGCTTCTTGCCGATGCCATTGCGACGTTAAGTCAGCTTGAAAAAATCGCACGTGCTGAGCGTGAAAAAACTTGTGAATTTATTCGTCCCGTGATGCTGCTTCAGGCACAACCGCACCGCAAAGATGAGCCGACACTTACATTCGAAGTTGTGAAAGAGTGTTTGCTGAACGATCACCGAATCCCAGAAGAAGAAATCGCAATTGCCACTGGTACGAAGTGGGAACTTGACAACATTGATTTATCTGATCCCGATTGCCGAATCAAGTATGTAATAACAGTGCAAGCGTTGAAGGAGGGCTGGGATTGTCCGTTTGCATATGTTCTTTGTTCAGTTGCTGAATTACGTTCCACCACAGCCGTAGAACAAATTCTTGGTCGTGTTATGCGCCTTCCCAATGCAAAGCGGAAGATCCATGGAGAGCTAAATCTTGCTTATGCGTTTGTTGCTTCACAGCGTTTCGCACAAGCAGCAGAATCTTTGACGGATGCCCTTATCGAGAATGGATTCAACCGCCAAGAAGCTCGAGACTTTATTACCCCTGCACCAGTTAGCGATGAAGAGTTGCCGTTGTTCGCTATAAACAAAGTGGCAGTGGTTCTAAACGAAAGCCCTGATCTTACCAGAATATCGAAAGAGATCACTGACAAATTAAGTTTCGACCATAGTACCAAAACACTAACATTTACAGGTGTCATGGGCGACGATGATCGGGAAGCGCTTGAAAATTGTGTGACGCTTCCCGAAAGCCAAACAGCAATCGCACGGATTTATCGTGAGTCTCGTGGCTGGGTTGTTACCGAAAAAAGCTCGCCTGCCGAACGAGGTGAGAAATTTAGTATTCCCGTGCTGTCAGTTAAACAAGGAGAATTATTCGAACAGTTTGAAGAAACACACTTTTTAGAGCTTGGTTGGGGCCTTGAAGCATGTGAAGCAAGCTTCACGGAAGCTGAGTTCGCTTCTGAGCGACAAGGTGGTGAACGTGGTGAAATTGTGATAGATGAATCTGGAAAGGTAAAAGCAAAATTTATTACGTCGCTTCAAAACCAGATGACGTTGATTGCAGGCGAGCAGTGGAATGTTGGGCAATTGGTAAATTGGCTCGAACGAAGTATCCCGCATTTTGACCTTGAGCCAGACGATTTTGCCCAGTTCATGAGGCGATTAGTTCGTGATCTTATTGAGCTTCGTGGACTAAGTTTGGATTATCTTATTCACAACAAATACAAACTACGCCAAGCTGCTGAAGAAAAAGTTGAGCAATATCGAAAAGAAGCAAGAAGGAAAGCTTACCAGTCTTTCTTACTTCCAAATTGTCCTAGTCCGTTGATTACAACCCCAGAGAAGTGTTTCACCTTTGATCCAAACTCTTACCCATACAATATACCATATCGTGGTGTATATGAATTTCGGAAGCATTATTACAAGATTGTAGGGGATCTGAAGTCGGATGGGGAAGAACTTGAATGTGTAAAGTTCATTGACAGTCTCGATGCGATAAGATACTTTATTAGGAATCCTGTTGGACATCCCACTCATTCCTTCTGGCTACCGACATCGTCTGACCGATTTTATCCCGATTTTGTTTGTCAATTATATGACGGACGTTATCTTGTTACAGAGTATAAGAACGCAAATGACTGGTCAAACGCTGATAGCACAGAGAAACGAGAAATTGGTGAGCTTTGGGAAGCGAGGAGTAACGGAAAATGTTTGTTTATTATGCCAAGAGGGATGGACTTTGAGGCGATAAGAGCGAAGATAAGAACAAAGGAACTCTCTTTTAGATTCTAGCGATATCACACTGGAAGATCAAACGTGTTCGGCTACAAAATTTACCTCACCGGAAAATATCCAACCTTTGTTTAAATCGCTTGTCCTTCGGTAGCCGCAATCCTTCGGGCTAAGCCCTCAGGGTGAAGCCTTCCATATTGTGCGCTTGCAAATGAACTCATATATAAAGTGGTGCAAAGCGCCATCAAGCAAACAGCATGATCTACAGCTACAACTCGGTCGGGAATACAAATTCCTCATAGCCAATTCAATCAGGGATTAACCTTAATCCCCATCCTTTTTTAATCAAACAGTAAGATACTCAATCACTCATTTACTTAACTACTCATATACTCATCTACTCTACTACTCAACTACTACTCACATACCGCTTCATTTGATTCCCACCTCCAAAATTGGTATATTTTTTCAACTTAAACCATAAATATTTAACCCAAGAATGCATAAAAACTCGCCGGGCGTTATTGCAAAATCACATTCATCGCTCCACATGAATTACCAAAAAACTGTACTGCCAAGCGGCATACGTATCGTAACGGAAGAAATTCCTTATGTTCGTTCGGTCTCCGTCGGCGTATGGATAAATGCCGGCTCACGCGATGAAGATGATAAAAACAACGGCATCACACATTTCATCGAGCATATGGTTTTCAAGGGAACCGAACGGTTCAGCAACCAGCAGATCGCGCGCAGTCTTGAATCGGTTGGCGGGTATTTGAATGCCTTCACCACAAAAGAACACACCTGCTTTTATGCACGCACACTCGATGAGCACCTCCATAAAGCGATCGACGTCATCTCCGATCTTGTTCAGCATCCCAAGTTTAATGTAAAAGAAATCGAGAAGGAAAAAATGGTCGTCCTTGAGGAATTAAAAAATATCGAGGATGATCCGGACGATATCATAAACGATTATTTAGATCGCAGTATCTACTACAAACATCCGCTCGGCTTTCCAATTATCGGCAAAGCGGATAACATCAAGAATTTCTCGCGTGAGGATTTGGTCTCTCACCTTCAACGCTATTTTGTTCCGGGCAGGATGGTGATTTCAGCGGCAGGCAACCTGAAACATGCTGAATTGGTTTCGCTTGTCGAGAAACATTTTAAATCGAACGGTAAGATTCGAGCCGTACCCGGTCGAGAACAAGGACCGCGCAGAATCCATCCGAAAAAAGAAGTTGTCGAAAAACCTATCAGCCAGGCATACGTTTGCATGGGTACTCTCGGTTACAGTGTGAAGAGCCAAATGCGTTACCCGCTTCTCGTAATGAACACACTGCTCGGCGATGGTATGAGCTGCAGGTTGTTTCAGAACATTCGCGAGAAATACGGATTCGCTTATGCGGTTTATTCGTTCGCGAATCTTATGAGTGATACGGGAAGTTTCGGCGTGTATGTTGGAACCGATAACAATAACATCGACCGCTCGATAGATCTGATCTTTAAAGAACTTGAGAGTCTGAAAAGAAAACCAGTTGGTAAAGCTGAGCTTGAGAGAACGAAAGCCCAGATGAAAGGGAACATGATGCTCGGACTTGAGAGCATGTCGAACCGGATGATGCGTTTGGGAAGCGGCGAGCTTTATTTTGGCCAGTACCTGACGCTTGATGAAGTTCTAAAAAGTACAGACGCAGTTACCAATGAGAGTATTTTGGAAGTTGCAAATAAGATTTTTAAGTTTGAGAATTTTTCCACAGTAATTTTTAAATCGAAGAACGGGAAAACAATTTAATCATCACCCCTGTGTTGGGGTTGACCCAAAAGCCCAATCTGTCATTTCGGACTGAGAAATCTGATTATAAGCAAGATTTCTCATCCCGTAAATCGGGATTCGAAATGACAAGGCTACTTTTTGGACAGTCCCATATCGTGTCCCGATTTATCGGGATAGGGGCAGGGTCAAAGAGCAAATAATATGATAACCAAACAATCTTTAAATCCGAATTTATTAACAGCAGAGTATGCAGTCCGCGGACCGATAGTCATTCATGCGCAACAGCTCGAGGAGCAGGGCAGGAAAATAATTTATTGCAATATCGGCAATCCTCAGGCGCTTAAACAGAAACCGCTTACATACATCCGGCAGATGTTGAGCCTGCTTGAATATCCTGAACTGATGAACAATTCGGAAATAGTGAAGAACTATCCGAAGGATATTATAGAAAGAGCAAAGAATTTTCTCCTGAAACATCCGCACGGGACAGGCGCGTACACCCAGAGCGCCGGTATTCCGTTCATCAAGCAAGCGGTAGCGGATTTTATAAACAAGCGGGATGGAATTCCTGCAAACAAAGATTATATAATCCTGACGGATGGAGCGAGCAAAGGCGTACAAGCGGCTTTAATCACACTACTGAAAAACCCGAACGATGGTTTCATGATACCGATTCCCCAGTATCCACTTTACAGCGCGTCAATTGCCTTGTATGGTGGAAAACAAATCGGATATTACATAGATGAATTAGGTCACTGGCAATTAAACGAGAAAGTTCTTGAAGACAGCATCGCAAAAGCGAAAGTCGAAGGTATCAATCCTGTCGCGATTGCAGTTATCAATCCGGGAAATCCGACCGGCGCTGTGTTATCGCATGATAACATCAAGATGATCATCGGATTTGCAAAAAAGCATAAGCTCTCTATTCTTGCAGATGAAGTTTATCAGGAAAATGTTTACGATCCGGGAGTAAAATTTCATTCCTTCGCGAAAGTCATGAACGAGTTGGGTGAGAAGGAAGTATCGTTGTTCAGTTTCCACTCTGTCTCAAAAGGATTTTTAGGTGAATGCGGTCATCGGGGCGGATATACCGAGTTCAGAAATATTCCACCCGATGTTATGGCTGAATTGGTAAAACTTCAATCGATCAGCTTGTGCGCGAATGCAGTCGGACAGGTTGCAGTATACTTGATGGTAGCGCCGCCGAAGCAGGATGATGAAAGTTATGCGACATACGTGAAGGAGCGTGATGCGATTCTCAGTGATCTGAAAACAAAGGCGGGAATATTAGGTGAGAAGATAAATCAGATTCCGGGGATGACACTCGAAACTCCGCAAGGTGCGATGTACGCATTTGTGAAGTTTGAATTGCCGGTTGAACCCGGAGTTGACTTAAAGACGATGGTTCCTGAAAAACGTGAACAGTATGAAGCTAAGCGGGATTCTGATTACTGCATGACGTTATTAGAAGAAACGGGAATCTGTGTAGTCCCCGGGTCAGGGTTCGGACAACTGCCCGGCACTTTGCATTTCCGCACTACATTTTTACCTCCAAAGGATGAGATTTATGAATTTGTAGAAAAGCTTAAAATTTTTCATCTTAGCTATGTGAAGCGGTTGAAAGAAAAGTATCAATGCACAAGTGTGTCAAATTCCAAAATCTAATATCTGTACCAAAGGCGCATCAGCCTCTGGATGATAAATCCTAAACAAATTAGAATGATCCACATACTAATTTCCAAACGATTATATTATTTGTTAAAAATATATTATTATAAGAATTAAATGGTCAAGATAACGATAGATGGCAAACAGTATGAGGTTGAGAACAACCTTACTATCATACAGGCGGCGAAACAAAATGGAATTCACATCCCCCATTTCTGCTGGCATCCACACCTGAGTGTATCCGGTAATTGCCGAGTTTGTTTGGTCGAGGTTGAAAAGATGCCGAAGCTGGTTATCGCTTGCTCAACACAGGTTGCGGAAGGAATGGTTGTTAATACCAACTCCGAACGGGTCGTGCAAGCCCGCAACGCAGTTTTAGAATTCATCCTAATCAATCACCCGCTCGATTGTCCTATATGCGACGAAGCTGGTGAGTGCAAGCTTCAGGATTACGCGTACAAGTACAGCGTTGGACAAAGCCGGTTCGACTTTGAAAAAGTTCGCAAACCGAAACGCGTAGAATTGGGTCCGAATGTTATGCTCGATACAGAACGCTGCATCATG
The DNA here is from genome assembly GCA_020056225.1 of Bacteroidota bacterium. Lineage (GTDB taxonomy): Bacteria > Bacteroidota > Ignavibacteria > UBA10030 > SZUA-254 > JAGVIE01. The sequence goes on along the minus strand of JAGVIE010000013.1, from coordinate 60,916 downwards.
TGTTCGCGCTGTATCAGATTTTGCGATGAGGTCGCGAAGAAACCGCAATTGACATTCACCCAGCGAGGCGATCATGTTGAGTTGACTACTTTTCCGGGCGAACAGCTCGATAATCCTTATTCGATGAATGTAATCGAACTTTGTCCGGTCGGTGCGCTTACGAGTCGTGATTTTCGTTTCAAGGCGCGCGTGTGGGATATGTCGTCGACGGATACGGTTTGTGTCGGCTGTGCCCGCGGATGCAATATGAAGATGTGGGTTCGCAATAATGAAGTTCTGCGCCTCACGCCGCGCAATAATCCGGCAGTCAATGATTACTGGATGTGCGATTACGGCAGGTTGAATACATTCAAGCATGTTAATGCAGCCAATCGCATAAAAGCGCCTATGGTTCGGAAAGATGGAAGATTGGTCGAAGTGGGGTGGGATGAAGCGATTGCCAAGGTAGGATTCGAATTGAAAAATTTCAAGAAGAATGAAATAGCCGCTCTCGGTTCCGCGTATTCAACTAATGAAGATAACTACCTGCTGACTAAATTAATGAACCACCTCGGCGTGAAGAGAATTGATTTTGTTCCTCATATCAGAAAAGGAGAACAAGATGATCTTCTTATCCGTGAAGATAAAACGCCGAACAGCGTAGGTGCGAGGGAAGTAGGGGTTAGACCGGAGAGCGCAGAATTCGGTTTCGCGTCCATCCTGAATGAAATAAAAGCTGGGAATATCAAAGCCCTTTATGTGATTGATGACGACATCGCTGCCGATCCGGTTATAGCAGACGCGCTCTTGAAACTGGATTTTCTTGTCGTTCACGCGTCTAATGAGAACGAAACAATAAAATTTGCCGATGTCGTACTCGCGAGTTCAACTTATGCAGAGAAATACGGAACGTTTACAAACTTTCAGGGAAGAGTACAGCGCAATAAGCCCGCGATTTCAACTCTCGAGCATGACCGTATATTGGATGGAATGGCGCTGAGCCGTTTGGATAAATTTGGCGCGCCGAATGACCGATGGACAACAGGTTTGAAACGCGATACCCGCGCTTCCTGGCGGATTCTCAATAGTATCGCTGCGGTGATGGGCGCGAAATGGAAATATAACTCGTGCGAAGATGTGTTCAACGAAATTGCATCGACGATTTCTTCTTTTAAAGGATTATCGTTTTTAAAGATCGGTACGGGCGGAGCAATGCTCAATAAAAATAAAGAAACAGTAACCGTTAAGAGTTAATATGGAACTTCTGATTACAGTCATAAAAATTGTTGCCGTAATGGGTGTTATGCTCGGCTGTGTAGCGTATGTGGTTTTATTGGAACGCAGATTATCAGCCGCGATACAAAACCGCATCGGTCCGAACCGGGTCGGGTGGCAGGGATTGTTACAGCCGATTGCCGACGTCGTGAAACTCATAATGAAGGAAGACATTGTGCCGACGAAGGCGAACCGTTTCCTCCACGATCTCGCTCCTCTTATTTCAATTGGGGTGGCGATGACGACATTTGCTATTATTCCTTTCGGCAATCGAATCAGTTTGTTCGGCTACGATATCAAACTGCAAATCGCTGATGTCAATATCGGTATCCTTTACATCCTCGCACTCACATCTTTAGGCGTATATGGACTTACGTTAAGCGGGTGGTCTTCCAACAGTAAGTATCCGCTACTTGGCTGTATCCGTTCATCTGCCCAGATGATCAGCTACGAATTATCGATGGGTGTTTCGATAATCGGAATCATCATGATGACTGAAAGTTTAAAGCTCGATAAGATAGTCGAGATGCAGGCGGGCTGGCACTGGAATATCATTTTACAGCCAATCGGCTTCATAACTTTTCTGGTTGCGTCTTTTGCGGAAACAAATCGGTTGCCTTTCGATTTACCGGAGGCAGAACCTGAGCTTGTCGCAGGCTTTCACACGGAATATAGCGGAATGAAGTTCGGTTTGTTCTATCTTGCTGAATATTCGAACATGTTTGTAGCGAGCGCGCTGATAACAACCTTGTATCTTGGCGGCTGGCAGGTTCCGTTCGTTCACTCTCTTGGCTTGTCCGATTTCTGGATAAGCATAGTTCAGGTGTTTGGTTTCTTCGTGAAGATAGTTCTGATGGTGGCGTTCTTCATCATCATCCGGTGGACGATACCGCGCTTCCGCTACGATCAACTGATGAATTTAGGATGGAAGTTCATGCTTCCGATAGCGATACTCAATGTATTAATAACAGGTTTGGTAATATTATTGATATAGTCAGTTGTCATTGGTCAATTGTCAATTGTACCGATGACTAATGACAAATCACAAATGACAAATTATATGGAAAATCAAAAACCAATCGTACACAGAAAAGATCTTCATTGGTGGGAAATGTTTTATATCCCACAGATAATCGGAGGGATGAAGATTACACTCACACAGGTATTCAGACCGAAATTCACGAGACAATATCCTGAGGAAAAGTGGAATCCCCCGCCATCCTTCCGCGGACGTCCTGTCCTCGTTGAACAAAACGGAGTCGAGCGTTGCGTTGCGTGCGGTTTATGCTCGCGTGTCTGCCCGTCATTAGCGATTGATGTACAGGCATCCGAAACGGAACTTTCCAAAGAGCGCTATCCCGTCAAGTTTGAAATTAACATGCTTCGCTGTATCTTCTGCGGTTTCTGCGAAGAGGTCTGCCCCGAAGAAGCGATCGTCATGAGTAAGGAATTCGAGCTGACATTCACGCATCAAGCCGACGGAATATTCGGGAAAGATAAACTCCTGATCCCTGTTGAGAAACTGAAGGACCGGCTGGAATTTTTACGGAAGATGCGGTAACAACTTTCTTTCCATTGCGTACAAATGTATTATTCTAAACTTAAAAAATAAACAATAGTGGAGCTCGCATGAGAATCAAATTTCTACTTGTATTGTTTCTAATCGGTTTCATACTGCAGTTCGGTAATGCCCAGCTCAGCGTGAAATATGAAAAATTTTCACTCCCTAACGGTTTGACGATGATCTTGCATGAAGACCACACCGTCCCCGTTGCGACCTGCAATATCTGGTATCATGTCGGGTCGGGACGCGAAAAACCGGGACGAACCGGTTTCGCTCATCTCTTTGAGCATCTAATGTTCATGGGTTCGGGTCATGTGCCTGTCGGAAAATTCGATGAATGGCTCGAAGCCGCCGGCGGCGATAATAACGGTTCAACTACATCGGACCGGACTAACTACTGGGAAAACTTTCCAACCAGCGCGCTCGAACTTGCGCTATTCCTAGAATCAGATCGCTTAGGATATTTAGTCGATGTGATGACGCCGGAAAAAGTCGATGCACAGCGCGACGTGGTGAAGAACGAACGCCGGCAGTCGTACGAGAATCGTCCGTACGGTATGGCATCGATTGTTCTTGGCGAGAATCTTTTCCCCGCCGATCACCCGTACCATTGGCCCACAATCGGATCGCAGGAAGATTTATCGGCGGCAAGCTTCGATGATGTGGTTGACTTCTTTAAAAAATATTACGTCCCGAATAATGCGAGTCTCGTTATCGCAGGCGACATCGACCCGGCGAAAACAAAACAACTCGTTACGAAATGGTTCAGCGATGTTCCGCTTGGGAAACCGGTACAACCGCTCGGCGCACCCGTCGCATTTTTACCCGAAGAAAAGCGCATAGTTCTGGAGGATAAAGTTCAGCTCCCGCGTCTTTATATTAACTGGCTTTCCCCTAAACATTTTTCGCCCGGCGATGCTGAGCTTGATGTTCTGGCAAATGTTCTTGCCGGTGGAAAAAACTCACGTTTGTATAAACGGTTGGTTTACGATCTTCAAATTGCGCAGGATGTTTCAGCATATCAGGATGCAAGCATGCTGAATTCTACATTTGCGGTTATTGCTACTGCCCGCGCCGGACATACGTTAGCCGAGCTTGAAAAAGTGATCCGTGAAGAAATTAATAAAATTAAAAACGAAACACCATCGCTCCGTGAAGTTCAGCGCGCTGTGAATCAATTCGAATCCGGGTTCTTAACCCGCATGGAACGTGTCGGCGGTTTCGGCGGCAAAGCGGATTTACTGAATAATTATTATGTCGAGACTGGTAATCCGGATTATTTCAACGAAGACTTCGCAAGATATAAAGCCCTGACACCGGAAGATATCCAGAGCGTCGCGCAGACATACTTGCGTGAAGACGGAGATGTTGTATTGAGCATCGTCCCCCAAGGCAAAAAAGAATTAGCCGCCCCTGCGAAAGGAGGGAAGTAACAATGAAAAAGTCAAAAGTCTGCGCCAGAGGCGCATCCGCCTCCGGCGGAAAAAGTCAAAATGAAATTGTCATGCTGATCCCGCACGAAGTGCGTGAGAAGCATCTGACCTGGGTATTAATTTTCGCTTTCTTATTTGTTAGTCTTTCACCCGCACAAATCCCTGATCGCACTAAGCCGCCTGAGTTAGGCGCGCCACCGACGATGAAACTCCCGGCTATCGAACACTTCAAACTTTCGAACGGAATATCGGTCGTCCTGATGGAAAAGCATCAGGTGCCGTTGGTGGAAGTTGAACTGATCGTTCGCGGCGGTTCAGTGAACGATCCTAATAATAAAATCGGTCTTGCAAGTATGACCACGGCTATGATGGAAGAAGGTGCAGGCACGCGCAACTCAATGGAACTCGCTGATGCAATCGATTTCCTTGGCGCGAACATTTCCGCGTATTCAGGATGGCATACTGCCGGTGTTTCTATGTTCACACCGCTGTCAAAGCTCGATGATGCTATGGCGCTCTTTGGCGATATATGTTTGCGACCGACGTTTCCAAAAGAGGAATTGGAGCGCAACCGGAAAGAGCGGCTTACAACATTAATGCAGTGGCACGATGAACCGCGCGCGATTGCTTCCGTTCAGTTCAGCAAGACGCTTTTCGGAGATGATCATCCATACGGTAAACCGACGATAGGGAACGAAAAGAGTATCCGCGCACTAAAGGTCGATGATTTAAAGAAATTCCATCAAACATATTTCCGAGCCGATAACGCGCGGATAATTGTGGTAGGCGATGTTACCGGAAGTATGATCCTTCCGAAACTCGAAGCTATATTCGGTAAATGGGAAGGCGGAAAAGCAGAACAGCAGTCGTTCCCGAAAGCAGAACAGATGAAGGAACGCGCGATTTATTTGATCGACAAGCCGGGCGCGCCGCAGTCCGAAATTCGCATAGGCCGCATTGGTGTTGAACGTATGACTGAAGATTATTATGCCCTCCGCGTGATGAATACAATCCTCGGCGGGTCGTTCACATCGCGTTTGAATCAGAATTTGCGTGAACAGCATGGTTATACTTACGGCGCAAGCTCTAATTTCGATTTCCGCGTGATGCCCGGTCCGTTTCTCGCCGGCTCTGCCGTGCAGACTGCAATAACTGACAGCGCGCTTATCGAGTTCATGAAAGAGTTGAACAGAATTCTCGAAGCGGTACCCGATGAAGAATTGAACCGCGCTAAGAATTACCTTACACTTCGCTATCCGGAAAATTTCCAATCGGTCGGACAGATAACTAACCAGCTTGCCGAGATTGTTAACTACGACCTACCGGACGATTATTTCAACAATTACACAAAGAACGTTCTTGCCGTTACGAAGGATGATGTTCAGCGCGTTGCGAAGAAGTATATCGACCCGGAGAATATTGCCATCATCATCGTTGGCGACAGGAAGACGATAGAGAAACCTCTTGAAGCTTTGAAGTTAGGGAAGATTGTAAACCTGACTATTCAAGATGTGTTGGGTAAAGCACCGAAGGTAGAATAAAAAAGTATTGAGTTCTTCATTTAGAAGTGCGGCTCGGAAATGGGCTGCACTTTTTATTTATTGTAGAGTCCGTTCCTTAGAACGGACAATAAACCCTCGTGGTGATAGAATAACCCCCTTCATAACGTGGCTATTGTGGCTCATAGCGTTTTGATAACTCTATATCATCGCCTCCATAAAAATCTTCTTCAAACCATCCCTTTTCAACGAATTCCAGAAAATTATGATAACGAAAATCCTTCGGCGGAATATTAAGGTGTTTCGATGAATTTGATAAAAGATATTGAAGATGATTATCAAAATCTTTGTTTTCCCATGACCATCTGATGCAATGATCCATTGTACCACGTTGCCAAACGTGTTGACTATCGTATTTTAGTATTCGTCGTATCTCAAGTGATGTCCATTTTTTAAAATTTCGTAAGAATATCGAAAGGTTCAAAACAGTTGTAACGTTGGCGAGAATATGTATATGATCGGGCATGATCGTATAGGCAATCAGTTCGTCTAAATGTTTGACGTAGCGATTAAGATTTTCGATGAGCATTTCGGGTATACCTGTTCTGTGAAGTAACTGTTGCCGTTTGTAAGTACAAAACGTCAGAAAATAAATTGAATGATCCTCTTGATAACGTGGTGGTTTCCCGGATATTTTCATGCAACCCTCCTATATTGTTTTTCTTAAGCTACAAATTTCGGAATTAAAATTCAAGGTTGGTTGATTATCAATGTGGAGGTAGTAATAGATGCAATATAGAGCATGCTACTTGAAACTAATCTTCCTATTGAGTCCTTTCTGAGGAAAGGACTCTACACAGATAACAAAGCGTAGAGTCCGTTCCTTAGAACGGACGACGGAGGACACAGAACAAAGCGTAGAGTCCGTTCCTTAGAACGGACGACGGAAGACACCGAACAAAGCGTAGAATCCGTTCCTTAGAACGGACGACGGAGGACACCGAACAAAGCGTAGAGTTCGTTCCTTAGAACGGACATATAGCTTAGCAATACGAGTATACACGCACACCCCATGTCTGACTTAAATAATACAGGATTATGCCAAAATTGACTGTATTTTACAAATATCCAGCCTAGCCTTCCAGCCTGACCTTGCGAAGTGCCTGACCTGAACAAGAGAATGAGCTATATTTTGCTTGACATTTAATCGCATCTTTTATATTTTGCATCTACGTTTTGATGGAGTAGAAACAGGGGAACCCGCGCAGATGAATTTGATATGATAATACGGAGTGCGCGGATGTGATGATGATCTTTTCGATTACTGATGTTCATTTGTTTTGGTTACTTTTTTTGTGGCAGAGGAATACACTTTTCCCTAAACGAAAGACGAATATAAAATACCAGATGAAACACAGAAGTTGTTTAAATAAACTAAAACAAAAAATATGAAGATTCGTTCGCTCGTCCCGCTCAAAGAGCGGGGTTTTTTCCGTGCAGCGTTAGCCGAACTTAATTTGCAAAACAGAAATGAAAGAAATTGTTAATAAAATCGATAAACAGCTAAGCCTTCAATTCATGAACCAGTTGACAACAACCTTGTTTCAGACCGGTCGCATCAAGAACAGAGTATTCATATTGTTATTACTCTTATCACTAATTGTTCTTGGGATTTGTAGTGGTACCATTGAAGCATCTGATACTATAGTTTTTAGCGGTATTAATTTTAAGGTACCAACGTGGGTAATGTTGATTATCTCTAACTGGATCGTTGGAGTCATTATGGTATATCACTTAGCTCTTTTTGCCCATGCTGAGATACTAGAAGCCGAGATTTATAGCATTTACAAATCTTTGGGGTATGACATCAAGCGTGAGTGGATTCTAAAAAGTTCACCCTTTCGATACCCCGATTTTCATAATATGATGATGAATATGCTACACTCTGGAGTACAAGAAATTGCATCAATAGTGATTAGTTTCTTATACATGGTAACTGTTTTCTTTGGACCTATCGTTGCGCAATTTCTTTCGTCATACAGATTGGTTTCAATTTTTGGATGGACATGGTGGATAATATTAAACTGCACTTTAGTTTTAATTGTATCAATACTTTATGCCATTGGATGGGTCAGAGAACGAACGAAAAACAATGAGTAACAAATTAAGGTTCGGCTAACAAGCATAAAAATGAATCATAAATTAACAAAGTTTAATACAACATCCTGCTTAGTAGAACATACCGTTGCTCACAAGATATTTATTTATTATAGTTCGCTTCATACATTCGTTTTTATTGCATGCGTTAGCTGGCATTTGCATAGCTGAACTTAACTAATAGTAGAATAATAAAATGAAAGGAAAATCCTGATGCTACGTCGAGAAATCGTAAACGGAATGAAAAACGTACTTAATTCAGTCTCAAACAAAGAATTCGAGATGTCATTCCATATACCAGAGAAAATGCCACCCGAAATGGGTCTCGAAGCCTTCCGCAGATACCTTTTACTGGCAGAAAAGTATGGTCCTGTCGAAAAGAAGATAATCGAAATCTACGGTCTCGATTTCCTAACTGATGTAAAGTTCTGGTCTCTCCTGTTTGTACGTGACCGTGAAAAAGAACCTGGCCCCCATGAGATACGAAACAAGTTTGACCGCCTAAGATTTGCAATGGAGAATCTTTATAAAATATTGCAGTTGCTAGATCAGGAATCTTCAGAAACTGTACTGCAAAAAGTTGTAACTAGCAAAAAACGTGTCTCCTTTGAACCGCTTACCGTGGTTGCAATAGAGGACAACGGTTCATCAAGTCCCGAGCGTTTAATACTCATTCTTGAAAGCATTAAGGGATTCTACGAGGTTTCTGCTGAACTACTTCATCTTGATACAAACTCACTCTCCGTTGTAGCTTGTGACTCTGGAAGCGATAAGGCGTTTGATTTCCTTGGTCTTGCCAAAGCAATAGAAATGGTTAAGGAAATCATTATAGCCTTCTGGAACAAACTTGTTTTCTTCCGAGAAGATAAATCTGGCAAGCAACTTGAACTAATTGCAGGTTCGCTGCCCATTATTGAAAAGATATCGCAGATGCGTCAAAACGGTTCGATCGAACCTGAAAAGGCTGAACTTCTCAAGAGAAAGGTGCTCGATTGCATCGATAAATTCTCAAAATCGGGTTCAACTATACCTGAAATCGAACAATACACCGTAATTAATCCAAGACAACTTATGAGACCTGATCAAAAGTTTCTTGTTGCACACATAGAATCAGCAGAAGCAAGGGTCACAAATGACACAACTAAGAAAAAACGAAGAAGAACAAAAAAGTTATAATCTCAGTTTGCATATTCTACTGTCTTTAAATGCAAACGCCAGCTACCAAGCATAAAAATGAATCAGAAATTATCAAAGTTAAATCCAACGTCCTGCTTAGTAGAACATACCGTTGCTCTCAAAATAATTTTTTATTATAGTTCGCAACGGTACGTCATTTTTATGCCAGACGTTAGTTGCAATTGCCATTGAATTCTAAACCGAACTTACAGCATGCTCAACATCAGAATCGACACAAGGAGGTTTTCTCGTATGCCAGCTAATATCACCGTACTGAATTCTATATGGACATTCTTCCTCGCCCTCGCTGTAGTAGAGACAATAGTATATCATATGGGACTGCTAAACCTCAGAGATGGTAACTTGAACTTTGGATCGTTTCTTAAGTTACCACACGGAACAGATTCACACTTCCTAAATTGGTTTGATGTCAGTGTGATTTTTGTTCTTCTCTGGACTGTTGCTTTGAGAGCGGCAAATATTCCATACATGCCAAAGGATTGTATACCAGAGCTACCTATCTTTGATGTCATCGTGTTGACAATAGGTTCGATCGCATTCACCCACTTCATCAGCAGGTTTCTATTAGGATTCAAGGCTAACCAGCCAGTTGAATTGATCGTCCCAACAGTCGTCGGTCTGGCAATACCCTTCCTACAGCAGTGGATTACCATGAACTATGCCCCAGAGAAGTTGTTTCACATTGGGATGTGGGCTTTTCTCTTTGCCATCTTCATTTTCTTTTCAACAAGGCACGACCTGTTTCCCTTCTTGAGAATGAACGACATTGGATGGCTTAAAGATTTCGTTCTCATGACGATAATATTCATTCTCGGCACGCTTCTTTACCCAAAGGTTGAAGATATCCTTGCATCACCGAAGGTCATTCCATGGATCATAGTGGCAACGCTTTCCGTCGTGGCAATCATCGTAGCATTCGCTGATTTAAATTTTCCCAATACCCTAACAGGCCAGGACTATTGTAGGGCAATGTTAAGCGCAAACAAAATCGCTCCAAATGAAATGAACATGGGAAGTCTGCGCAATATCTTAAACACTCACATACTTTTCCGAACTGCACTTTTTCTTTTTGGTGGTGTTGTTTGCCCATTTGTTCTTTACGTTGTTTACAGACTCACAAAATAAGATGGAAAAGACTCTTCATCTATCAATGGCAACTGCAGCTAACACTTTATAAAAGGTCAAAATCAAGAGAAAAAGATATCCTGCGTCGTTATTTTTTAACGATGTGATCATGGTCGTATTGGCGGCAACGATCGTAAATATGACTAACACTGCCGAGAGAACATCCCCGTCATCAGGATCCGGTTTATACATAGACTGGTCCCAAACACTTTATCGGGCTTGAGCTGTCAGCTCATCGTGGCTTGACAGACTTGCCTGCTGAATCCCGCCCTTGGCGGGAGCAAGCAGGCTATCCCAGATGTTTCATCGGCACCATGCCCGTATCCCAATCAGCTAAGCGGAGAAATGATACTCTCTCCAGTTAGGCGCACGGGCTTACGGGCACGAGGCCAGTCGCGTAGTTTTTCAATCTTGACGCCCTTAAATGTTTTAAATTCTTGGCTTCTGGTTAAAACATAGTAAACAATCTTAGCAAGTTCTTTGGCAACTACTGTTCGGGCAATTGTCTTATTAGCTCGCTGTTCCAACTCGGTAGCAAATCGTTTGATCTCAGGATAGAACATCATAGCCTTAATCGCTACTTCAGTAAAGGCATATTTGAGATATTGATTGCCGTCTTTCGAGCCGGAACGATGACCACGTTTTCCACCTGAATCATTTGCACCGGGTGCAAGACGACAATAGGAGCAATAATGTTTTGCATCGGCGAAGCGATTGATATCTCCTGTTTCCATGACAATGATAGATCCGGTGATGTCACCGATACCGGGGATCGACATTAATAACTGAACAGTTGATGTTGGTCGGAGTCGTTTTTTGAAATATGCTTCGAGTTGTTTTCGATCCTCTGTTGTCTGCATACATTGATGATGATACATGTTGAGTGTCATACGATATTCATCCGGTAGCGGGCAATTCTCAAGGAAATCGGCAAATGATCCTTGGGATGGACTACAGGACATTTTGATGATATTGAACTGTGCCAGAATGCTTGAGATGCGCTGAATAATGTTTGTACGCTTGTGTTCCATAACCATCCGTTGACGTAACAAATCTCGCATTGCTCGATATTCAGGTGGCAGTTGATGTGCTTCGGGAACATATCCCATGCGCAGCAAATTGGCAAGTGTTTTTGCATCTACTGCATCTGTTTTTACTTTTGCATAACAAATTGCTTTTAAGTATTTTGCATGTGCCAGCACGACGTGAATACCGAGTGAGCGCAACAGGTCACAGAGCCAATACCAACCAGTTGTGCATTCAACAACTGCATGATGCTCAATTGTCCATTGGCGAAAATATGTGTTGACAAGTTCCATTTGCGTTTTCATAGTTCGGCGTTCAATGACCGTGCCGGTTTCATCGATCGTGCATACGACGATCGACTGGCGATGTAAATCAATACCTGTATATAACATATGGTTCTCCTGTGAGTTAGTTCTGAAAGCGTTGATTTGATTCGGTAATCAATCATACGAATTTCTCTTGACTCACGGAGACCTTTTAGAAATATCAGCAACAAAAATGTAAAATGAACTATTGCTTCGTTCACAAGAAATTTATTAATTATAGTTCGCTACAGTATGTCAATTTCATGCAGGATGTTATCCCCTCACCAAACAAAAAAAGGGTTGGTCATAAACCAACCCTTTTTTTCATCTCAATAAAGTAAGTCTCAGCTTCTAATCTGTCTCCACCAATTGCTCACAACTTCGGCAACGTTGGTGTCTGCTTCTTTCTTCTGCCACTTGTTGAAGAATTTAATGTCACCGCTTGCCGGTGTGGGATTCGGCATATCGATAATTACGCGTGCAGGTATTGCAACCGCATCACCTATGACGAAAGCTTCACCTTGTTGGAGTTTTACCAGGATATAGATCGGTAATAGCCAAGAGATTCACCTTTTAGATTTAAAAATTTTAGTATTTGATTTTTCAAAAACCCTTCCTTAAGTTACAATATCATCAACAAATTAAAATCAATGAGATCGATTATAGTGCAAATACGTCGGATTATTTTGTTATCCATATTATTATATCAACCGGTAATAGCCCAAACAACCAACTATATCGCGAAAAACGGGGACGACAGCAATCCCGGAACTGAAGTTTTACCGTGGCTAACCATTCAGAAAGCATTCAACAGTGCAACACCGGGGAGTACTGTCTATGTTAAAGAAGGAACATACAACGAGAAACTTTCAGTTAACGTTAGCGGTTCTTCATCGGGAGGATACATTACTTTTCAAAACTTCGGAAACGACAATGTTATTATCGATGGCACTGGGGAAGCAGGCGATCAAATTATTCTTGTCCAAAATAAAAGCTTCATAAAGCTCATCGGATTTGAATTACAGAATAATCTAAATCAAACTTTCGGGACAGGAATATGGGTTCAGGGTTATGGCGATCATATCGAGATCAGAAAGAACCGAATTCACGACATGATGGCAGCAATTGGAGGCGGAGATGCAATGGGAATATCGGTTTACGGAAGTCATGCGAATATTCCAATTTCGAACATTATCATAGACAGCAATCAGATTTACAACTGCCAACCCGGTCATAGTGAATCGCTCACATTGAACGGCAATGTTGACACATTTCAGATTACAAACAATTTTGTTCATGATAATGACAACATCGGTATCGACATGATCGGAGGCGAAGGTACTTGTCCCACTTCATCGCTCGATGCCGCACGAAACGGCGTTTGTGCAGGTAACACAGTTTATAATTGCCGCTCGAACTATGGCGACGGTTATGCGGCTGGAATTTATGTTGATGGCGCAAGAAAAATTATCATAGAACGCAACCGTGTTTATCAGTGTGATGTCGGTATTGAAGTTGGATGCGAAAATCAAGGCAGGATTGCCGATAGTATCATAGTCCGCAATAATCTAATATACAACAACGATAAGCGGGGACTCTCTTTCGGAGGGTACAACTATCCCGTTACAGGTCAGGTTCGTGATTCCAAGTTCCTCAACAATACTGTTTTCCAAAACGATCAGCTATCAACGGGTGAAGGTGAGATTATTATCGAGTATGCCGTTAATTGTGTAATAAAGAATAATATCTTTTGCAGTACCACACAGGATCGACTTATGACGACTACAGTTGGTAACTCCAACGGCAACTCACTCGATTACAATCTTTGGTTTACTCCCGGCGGAATAAATAATGCCTCAATAGATTATAATGGAATGATATACAATTCCTTCAGTGCTTACCAGACAGGAACAGGTCAGGATGCTCATTCAATTTTCAGCGATCCTCTTTTTGTTTCTCCATCACTGCCAGACTTACACTTGCAAACATCATCACCCGCAGTTAATGCCGGTGATCCATCGTTTGTACCTTCCTATGGAGAATTCGATTTCGATGGTAATTTGAGGCTGTCAGAGAATCGTGTTGATATGGGCGCGTATGAAAAATACATTTCTCTATTCGTCAGTCCTCCAACTCTTCTTGCACCTGCGGATGGTTCATTCGGTATTCCCTTAGTCCCGCAATTTCGATGGAGTGATTCGAGCGATGCGGTAACGTATCAACTCCAAATCGCGTTTGATACAAATTTTACTTCAATAATTTTCTATCAATCGGCAATTATAGATACATTTTACACACCAACAAAACTTAATACACTAACTCGATACTTCTGGCGTGTTCGTGGGAACGTAAACTCGCTGTTGAGTGATTGGTCGGGCACATGGAGCTTTACCACAACCCTTGCGGCACCTCACATTATCGATGCAGTTGGACTATCGGTCAATCCAACACTGTGTTGGACGACTGCCACGAGTGCTGTCTCTTACCATCTGCAAATTTCGACTGATACATCTTTTACAGTTTTAATATTCGATGATTCAACGCTTGTGGATACGGCTAAGACTGTAAATGGTTTGTCCGACAATACTTCTTATTATGCTCGAGTGGATGCTGAGGATTCAAACGGTAAGAGTGAATGGTCGAATATACTTCATTTCACAACTGCGGCAAGCGAGTCGCTTTATTCATATCAACTCTCATCTGGATGGAATATGATTTCGATCCCAATTAAAGTCCGGAATCAAATGAAAGATTTTATTTATCCATCATCGGTTTCGGACGCGTTTGCATATGATCATCTATATCTGAGTAAGGATACACTCCAGAATGGCTCCGGGTATTGGTTGAAATTCGAAAATAACCAAAGAGTTATTCTCACTGGTGTTCCTTTAATGGACGATACGGTTGAAATAATAGAAGGATGGAATATGATTGGCTCGATCTCAGAACCTATTGCTGTGTCATCCATAAATAGCATCCCATCAGGGATGATCACAAGGAGCTTCTTTAAATATGAAGTGAGCTACCAGACAACGGATACACTCTATCCGGGATACGGCTATTGGGTGAAAGTAAATCAAGATGGATCGCTCATTCTTACATCCAGCGAGTATGTTGGGGAAATAGCATCGAGGATAAGAATCGTACAATCATCAGAATTGCCGCCACCGCCGCCTGATGTTATGCTGGAAGGAGAGAGACAGCTACCTAACGAGTTCGTTCTAAATCAAAATTACCCGAATCCGTTCAATCCAAACACCACGATCAGCTATCAACTCCCTTTGCAAAGCCACGTCACACTGAAGCTCTTTGATGTTCTTGGCAGAGAAGTCGCAACGCTGGTGAACGTAGTCGAAGAGCCGGGTTACAAATCGTTGACATTTGATGCAAGCAGGTTATCGAGCGGCGTTTATTATTATCGCCTACAGGCGGGGAATTATATTGAAACAAAAAAACTATTGCTCCTACGATAGTATCGAACGAAAGAATTCCGACTTCTGATGATGGTTATTTAACAGTAGAAGTCGGAGTTCTAACTAATATTAAGTCCTTATCTGCTTCCACCAGTTGCTCACAACTTCGGTAACATTTGTGTCTGCTTCTTTCTTCTGCCACTTGGTAAAGAACTTTATATCGCCGCTTGCGGGTGTAGGATTCGGCATATCGATAATAACGCGTGCTGGTATTGCGACTGCATCACCTATGACGAAAGCTTCACCTTGCTGGAGTGTCGGCAAAATGTCAATCAGGTTCGCAAGTGAATCGGGCACAAGCTTGCGGACATAACTCTGATCGTTCGGGTTCAATAGACGCATCGCGATAAAATTGTTGCACTGCGCTGTGATCGTTTCTGAAATCTCAGACGGTCTCTGACTGACGATCATGCAGCTCACCCCGTATTTTCTTCCTTCCTTGGCAATCCTTTCAACAGTCTTACGTGCGGCATTGCTTTTTCCGGTCGTCGAAAGATACGTGTGCGCTTCTTCAAATACAATCAGCACGGGGAAATTCTGCCGGGCGCTGTTCCACATATTGAAATCGAATATAATCCTTCCAAGTAAAGAGACGAGAACGTTGATTACATCGAACGGAACGCGGCTCAGGTCTAATACGGTAATCTGTTTACCGGTATCCAATCCGAACAGCTTAGTCAGTAAATCGCTGAACGTGTCGGACGATTTATATTTTTTAGGTTTGAAGAGGAACTCGTATCGCTTGTCCTGTATTTTGCTTTCTAACCGAACGAGGAAGCGCGTAAACTGCCCGTAGAATGGTCCTTCTTTACCGCCAAGCGTTCTCTCAGTATCCAAAGAACGCATGCGCGCGCTGACTTCGAGAAAGTCGAAATATACAGGAGTATCGATTGTTAAGAATTCTTTGAGCGTCGTATTCTTGCCGCGCTTCGAATCGAGAACCGCTTCCTTCATCACCATCACCTGGTTATGGGCTGTCAGCTCGCTCTCATCTACGAAAGTTTCCACAAGCTCATCGAAGTTCATCAGCCAGTAGGGGAGTTCAAGCTCGGTAATTTTGATAACGTTCCCGTGATCTTTGAATGCCGGCTCGTACTCGCCGTGAAGATCAAGGAGAATCACATGTGTGTTCTCGAGCTGTTCGACTTTTTGAAGTATAGATGCGGTAGAGCACGATTTTCCCGACCCTGTCGATCCGAACAGCGCGATATGTTTTGCAAAGAATTTGTTGGGTTCGATAAATAAACGTTCCTGATCGAACAGCGAAAGCTTGCCGAGAGAATAGTTGCCGGCGCGGTAAGTTTTGAAAATTGTATCGAGGTCTTCCAACCCCGCGGAAGAAACGGCACTTCCCAGCACGGGAAACGACGAGACGCCGCGGATAAACTTGCCGTCCTGCAATGTTCCAAGAAGCTGGATATCCATAATTTTCTTCGTCGGGCGAATAGAAATTCTCTCCTCCACGGCAGAGATATCGAGGTTGCGGATGGATGATATCGTTCCGATAACGGTTCGGTCTCCTGCGTTGATCGTAACATAAGAGCCTAACTTACCGATCTGATCGCCCGCTTTGGTATCTATTGTATCGTTGAGTACTGCCGTAAGGCTGGTATTTGTAACTGCGGTGATCGTTGCTATCTGTTTTGATTGTTCTGTCATCATTTATTCTCCTTGTTGATTACTTCGCTAAACGCTTGACTGTAACAATGGTTTTATCGTCGGACTGTGTTCCATGGCTGTTAAATATTTGTACATCTTCGAGTATCAATCTTGTAATATCGCGCGCGTTTAATTTTCGGGACGCGATCAGATTTGTTAGAATACGTTCCTCGCCGTAGAAATCGCCGTGCTCGTTGGTTGCTTCGGAGATGCCGTCAGTGTACAGAAGCAATATATCGTCCGGGTTCATCAGAAAATTTTCTGTTCTGAATGTTTCGTTCGGAAATGGACCGAGCAATTGCCCTGTGGTTTCAATTATCTCCGGCGTGTCGGAATTGTGTCTCAATAATATTGGTATATTATGCCCGCAGTTTGCATAGATTACCAAACCGTTTTTATCATCGGTCAATTCCGCATAGAAAAGAGATACAAAATGTTCTTCCGAGAATGTTCTGTTCAACAGATTATTGACTCGTGCTAGCAACGAAGTAATTTTTGTTTGATAATCGAAACCCATCCGCAGCGCGCCTGAAGTGTAAAGCGCCTGTGCGGCGGCTGAAAATCCTTTACTTGCCGCGTCACCAATTACAACAGCAAGGCGTTCGTTATCACCGTCGGTAATCAGATAATCGAAGAAATCCCCGCCCACCATTTTGTCGGGAACCGAGACGCCGTACATTTCGAATGAATGAAATCGCATCTCGTGTTGTGGCAGGATGCTTTTCTGTAGTTCACGCGCTTTATCAAGGTCACGCTCCAGCGCTTGTGCTTCATGCTCAATCTTAAATGTCCGGAGAACCGAGCTTACTGCCGCGCTGATTATGTTGAGAGTGGATGTAAGCGTTTCGTCGAGGTGATCCGCATTGAACGCCAGCACGTAGCGGTATAGGGTGTGTCCGTGCCACAGGACTTTATCGCCTATACCCGTTGCCGAGTATTTTAAGATTCCCCGCTTTCTCAGGTACCAATCTTGTTCATTGCCGAGGAAGGTGCGAATTTTCGGAAGCTCGAGGAAGAGAGGGTAATCCTTAATTTTAATTATATAATTCTGCCGGATTTGTTCGATGTCTCCGACCTGATGAAGAAGTTCATAACCGCCGGCTCCCGGATCGAACTTCCAGATTCGTCCGCCTTTGAGATTAATTTCTTCGTTTTGTACTATCTCGTGAATTACTTGTTGTAACAATTCTTCCTCGTTTGTAAAACTGCGGGAAGCAATGCGTTCGATTGTTCTGTATAGTTTTCGTAATTGCATTCAGTAGTCGTTTATTTGTGAAAAAACTCAATCAAATGTAAGATGAAAAAAAGTAAAATGCAAAGATTATTGATGATATTTTAATTCACCTGCCCTCACAGCGAAATTGAGATGATCTTCTTTAGGAGGGATCGCGCAAGAATAGGTCGCGCTGTACGCACAATAGGGATTGTAAGCGTTATTAAAGTTAATTACATATAAAGAATTAGTATCGGAATTTTCATCGCCAACCTCGACGTACCTCCCGACATTGTAGGTTTCTTTCCCCGTAGTTTCATCTGTGAACCACACCGAGAGATAATTTTTATATCGTTCGTACCGTTCGGGATCTGTAGGTGTAAATTTATAAACATTAAGTCTATGGTCTTCTCCATCGAATGGAATTATAAAATAACCATACTTCAAATGTTTACGCTCCTCGCCCTTTGTTCCGTAGATGTTTACAATTTCCGGCTTATCATACCGGTAGAGTTTTGATTTAAAATAATAATGAACATCTGGAGGGAACCATTTAATGCCTTCGAAGCGGTGTAGTGAATCCCGCTTGAAAGGTGAGGATGGATCGAACCGAAACGCAGAATCTGCCTCGGCGCGATGAGCGAGTACTTCATCGATTATACGCAGACTATCGGTTTGCGAGAATATCTGAGGAGCGCTTTTATGCTTAGTACAGCCACTGAAGCAAGCCAGTATAAACAACGAAAGAAAAAATAATTGTCGGCTTTTCATAGTTCAGTTTTTCTCATCAGTTGAATTTGAAACCTGAGTCTCCCACTTGTTTCCTCCATTGGTAGTTTTCAGAATCACACCATCAGCGCCGACGATCCATGCGACTTTATTATTCAGAGCAAAACAAGAATGCAGTACTTCCCCGGTATCGTTTGTCTGATCGATCCAGTTCTTGCCGCCATTGGTTGTTTTTATTATTACTCCGCTGTTGCCGACAACCCAGCCGGTATGAGTATTCGGGAAGTGTATTCCAAAATGGAAATTATTCGTTTTAAAGTAGATGAATCCTTCGAGAGTGTTCTGGGGCTGCCATTTATTTCCGCCATCGGTTGTATTTATGATCGAACCATATCCTCCGCACGACCATCCGTTAAGTGAATCCGTGAAGATGATCGAGAAAAATGAATTAGTAAATCTGCTCTTTGATTTATTCCAGATTGCACCGCCGTCGGTAGTCTTGATTATTGTGCCGCTCGCGCCTGATATCCATGCGGTGGAGGAATTGATAACTGAAACCGACCAGAAGTCGTCTGTGACATCGCTGTATTGCCGGTTCCATGTCTTCCCGCCGTCAGATGTTTTAAGTATAAGCCCTCTCGAACCAACTATCCAACCGTTTGCTATGTCTGCGAACCTGATGCACGTTAGGGTGTAGTTTGAACTGCTGTCTAAATTTTTCCACGTGATGCCGCCGTCCGACGTTTTTAGGATAACGCCATTCCCGCCTACTATCCAGCCATGTTTTTTATCTACGAAACAAACCGAGAAAAGAGGATTCGATTGCTTACCTACTGAATGTGTGTAGTTCCATTTCTTGCCGCCGTTTGTAGTGCGGGCTATCGTGCCTTTCTCTCCGACCGCGATAGCAGAGTTCTCGTTCAAAGCGGTGACTGAATATAATGTATTATGTTCAGTTTGATGACTTGTTTGGAAGGTAAGTAAAAAAGAGAATAAGATTGAAAACAGCATAAAGGATTTTAGAAAAATGTTTATATAAGTGCTTTCAATTTACCGAAATGCGGAGAGATTTCCAAGAAAGCTAAGTGAAACGTACGACTCACCTTCAAGCGAAAATCATCGGTGGAGGTGAGTCGCACATTAGCAGATATTGCTTAGTTTACTCCCATCTCTTTCAGCAAATGTTCTGCGCCTGCAAATTTCTCAGTTACCCACAAAACATACCTTATATCGACCGCGATCGAGCGGCTGTAATCTTCGCTCCATGCGTAATCGTTGATCGTTGCGCCGTACGCACGATCGAAATTCACGCCGACGATTTCTCCGTTTGCATTTAGAAGCGGACTTCCCGAGTTACCGCCTGTTGTATCAAGATTATATAATAAAGCGACGGGGACATCCTTCAGTTTCTTGTGCATGTAACGCCCGAAATTTTTTGCTTTGTACAGATCGATCAACTTCTGAGGGGTGTTGTACGGCTCCTCACTCCTGGTTTTTTCTATGATTCCTTTAACGGTAGTGATTGGTGACGAATAAAGCGCATCGGCTGGGGAGTAACCTTCTATTTTACCGAAAGTTAAGCGCAGTGTGCTGTTCGCGTCGGGAATGAAATCTTTTTTCTGGAATTGTTCTTTCACATCAACGTACAATGCCGAAAGTTTTGAAAGTGCGCCTTCACGACGCTGGCGGGTTTCTCTAAGCTGTTGATAAGAAGGATAAAGCGCTTTGGCAAATTCAATAAACGGATCATTCATCCGATCGATCTCTTCAGGTGATTTGGTCAAAGCGTCCATCAGGAATGTTTTGTCGTTCAGTTTGGAAGATTTATAAGCGCCTTCAAGGAATTGGTTCACCGCATTTTCAACATCACCACCTCTGATAATACTGTCGATAGCCGGGATTCTCATATCCTGAGGCAAGCGGGATGCTTGCATGATCATTTCCCGTAGGAAGATTTTATCTATCGGTTCGTAGTAATTATCTTCCGACATTTGCAGGGACTCTTTCGTTCGCGTAAAATTTCTGTCCATATAACTGCCGATTCTCTCGATGTCAGGTTTTTTCAATTCACGAGCTGCTTCATAAACGGTATAGCCGAAATTTAACATGCCGGAACTTTGGAGTAGATAATCCAATGTTAATTCGTAATTCGCGCGCGAGCTTAATTCATCGTATATTCTGCCGAGTTCTTCAAGAACCGTTCCATAGAGCTGTTTCCGTTTCGGGTTTGCTTCGATGAAAGATTGAAGCGCTTTTTCTTCCTCCCGCTTATTATCTACGAGATGCAAGCGATTCATACCCTGAAGTTTACCCCTGTAATTTTTCATAGTGTTTGCGAGTCCCTTTATCTTGCCATCCAGCTTGATGGCGATAGCCCTGTCGCTCTTTCCGGTATTTTCCATCGTCATAATTTCCCATTCAAAAAGATCGGCGACATAAGGCATCCTTATTTTTTCTTCAAAGTTCAAATAATACGATGAACGATGACGGTATGTTCTTCCCGGATATCCTAAAATGAAAACCGGATCGTTCTCGTTAACCCCGTTCGGATTCACTTTGAGATATTTTTTTGGATGGTACGGAACATTGCTGGGTGAATATTCTGCCGGTGAGCCGTCTGGCGCCGCGTATGCGCGGATGAAAGAGAAGTCGCCTGTGTGCCGGGGCCAAACCCAATTATCGAATTCACCGCCGAATTCTCCGATCGCGCGCGGCGGTATGTATACTGCGCGGACATCCTTAAGAAATGTGTAGATGAAAAGCATATACGATTTGCCGGTGAACATCTCTGAAACTTCCGCGCGTTTACCTGTATTTTGTTTCTCGATTTCAGCAATGATCTCCTTGATTTTTTTGTCGATAGCTTTCGTTCGTGCGACAAGGTCCATTGTATCGTTTACGGCGCCCAATATTTCCTTCGAAACGTCTTTGTAGGAATCCACGATCCTTACTGAGAATCCTTTAGCTGGAATTTCCTCCTCTCTGGTTTTTGCCAGAAAACCGTTCGTGATATAATCGTTCTCCTTTGTGCTTATCTGCTGAACAGCGCTGAATGCGCAATGATGATTTGTAATGATCAATCCGTCGGGTGAGATAAACGAACCCGTGCAACCGCCGATGTTCACGATGGCATCAATAATACCTACGTTGCCGGGATTGTAAATATCTTTTGAAGATACTTTCAATCCCTTCGCCTTGAGATTCAATTTGTGAATCTCGCTGAGGGGGTACATGCCTTCATCGGCAATAGAAAGATTTACAGTGGAAAATAAGATGAAGAAAATAAATATTCTAATCATGGTTTGTTGGAGTGATGTAATAATGGAGTGATGTTTTTTCATTGTAATTTAAATTAATTGATGATAATAGTAAATTTATTTTCTGATCTTCCTAACTTCATATTTTCTTCGAAATTACTCTTTCAATATACTTAATTTTTTCCGTATCTACTCGTACAATATCTCCGGTACTAATAAACTGCGGAACCTGAATCTCGGTTCCATTCTCAAGTGTCGCAGGTTTCATCGTGTTATCCTGCCCGTCGTGAATGCCGGGACCTGTCGATGCAACTTTTAGCTCGATTGCTTTTGGAAATAGTACGGTAACAGCTTCTTCACCGAGCAGTTCAACTGTAACTTTCGTTCCTTCCCTTAAAAATTTCTCGCTTAACCCAACAGCCGATCTGGAAACGCCTATTTGATTGAAACTTTCGGTGTCCATGAAGTAGTGTGAATCAGAATCCGAGTAAATATATTCCATCTGCCGTTTGGCAAGTTCGACATTTTCAAGCTTATCCATATGTTTGAACCGGCGGTCGGCAAAATGACCGAACAGTAAATCTTTCATTTTCAGTTCGATGAATCCGTGCATTTGTCCACTGCCTGCATGGTGGACGACCTCGAGCACTTTGTATAATTTCCCGTCAAGCTGAATTGCGTTCCCTTCTTTGATTTCCGATGCTAAAATCATAGAGATTCCTTCCAGTTAAATTAAGTATTATTGGAAATTAATAAAAGAGAATGTGTTAATCAAATATGAACAGGGGGATTGAAAAATGTGAAGATGGGACACTGCAATTGACATTTATGGCAAATAACATTGGTTGAAAAATGATGAGATGAATAGATGAGCAAATACGACAATTGAAAAATAATTGTTATTTATTCAAAAGATTGTTAATTTGTGGCACATTGAATATTCAATAAACTTATCACCTTAGATCGTGATTGAATCATGGTAAACATATATCATTATCTGAACAATACCGTTAGAAGACTAACGATCAAAGAACTCAATCAATTCCTCCAACAGCCCGAGGGATTGATCTGGGTGGATATGGAAGATCCCCAGGAAGCGGAGGAGGAGACTATATTGATATCACTTCTCGATTATCATCCGCTCGCTATAGAGGATTGCCAAAACGGGAAAGAGGAAGAAGGTCATCTTCCGAAGGTAGAGGATTTTGACGATTACCTTTTCATTATATTCAATCCGGTTGAATCTGTTGCAATAGATGATGAAGGCAGAAAGCGGATGGAAATTAAAACTTCGCAGGTGAGCGCTTTCCTTTCGAAAAAAATACTTGTAACGCACCATTACAAACCACAGCGCTCTATCAATCATGCGGCACAGATGGTATCGAAAAATCCGATGATGCTCGGGAAAGGACCCGATTTTCTTTTTCATCTGATAATCGATGATATTGTCGACAGCTATTCGCCGATACTCGACACGCTCGATTCATCTATCGATGCGATGGAAGATGAGGTGTTCCATTCTCCCACTCAGCAATCGATGGTCGAGATTCTCAATATGAAAAAAAATATTATGACCGTTCGCCGTGTGGCAGTCTATCAGCGGGAAATGTTGAACCGGCTCTCACGCGGCGAGTTTTCGCTGATCACGGAGGAAGAAACTATTTATTACCGCAACGTGTACGATCATTTAGTTCGAATGAGCGATCTTGCCGATTCGTATCGTGATATGGTTGCCGGTTTGCTGGATGCGTATCTCTCTGTAACCTCCAACCGGCTTAATCAGGTTATGAAAGTTTTAACTATTATTTCAACAATATTTCTACCGTTAAGTTTTATTACAGGATTTTTCGGGATGAACTTCAGAGTTATTCCGCTTGCTGAAATGGAGTGGGGGATTGGGATTGCAACGCTCTTTATGGCTGCAGTCGCAGGATTTATGCTATGGGTGTTTAAGAAGAATAAGTGGCTTTAATGTTGGAAGGATGAGGGATGAGTTATGAGTCGTGAGTTGTTAATCGTGGTACGGCAAAATCACTTCACCCAGATAATCGTTATTCCGCCATTCGATGATTCCAAATCAATATCTGAGAATTGACCTACCTCGTTACGCATTTCTTGTGTTGCTCCATTAAAGATAGAATAATTTTCTCCATAAATTATTCCGCGTAACCGGCGGTGTTTGTTGTAAGCCCAGTTTCGGACAATATTTTTTGTACTGCCACTCTGTCCATGGATAATTTTCATAATGCAAAGAGAGGAAGAATTGTGTACTTTTAATAGCTTCTCTTCAAGTTCAGACTCCACTATTTCAGGATGAAGCGGAGGATGACCAACATCGATTGTTAAAACAATTTCCATTATTTGTTCAACAAGAGTGTGTTCCTAAAAATAATTCTGATACAATAATTTCAGCGTAGTAAAAATTACGATTGTAATAAACACAGGCCGGATCAGTTTTGCACCTCTCCTAATCACGAGATGTGCACCGATAATTGAGCCGACAATTTGTCCCGCACCCATAACGAGGGAAATCAAGAACCACACATTCCCACCGATGAGAAACATAACGACCGAGACGATGTTGCTTGTAAAATTCATCAACTTAGTGAAACCAGTCGCTTTTCTCAGATTGAATCCAAGAAGCATAACGAATGCGAATGCCCAGAACGATCCCACACCCGGACCGAAAAATCCATCATAAAATCCGAAAATCAATCCGAAGAAAAAGAAGAAAGTATTCTTTGGAAGTTTTGCTTCGCTGTCTTTATCGCTGAACTTTGGCGTTATAAAAGTATAGATCGCAATTGCCAGCAGCAGCCAAGGTATCAGATGACCTAATATATCGGAGGCAATCTGTTGGACAAGCCATGCGCCAAGAACCGTCCCGATTGCCGTAAATATTACTCCAACCAATCCATCTCGAATGCTGACGACATTGTGTTTCCGATAATACATGGTTGAAGTGAAACTGCCGAAGCTCGATTGAAATTTATTTGTTCCCAGCGCAGCATGAGGTGAAAGTCCGATGCCAAGCAGGACGGGTAATGTAAGTAAACCGCCGCCGCCAGCGATTGAGTCGACTAATCCGGCGGTGAGACCGGTAGCAAATAACAGAGGTAAAAACCAGATTGATTCAAGCATGCTTTTATTTCACTGCAATTACCAGCATTTCAAAATCATCAGTTGTTAATTGCTTAGAGCGACTGAATGCCCCCAGCGTGCATCCATAAATATCTATGGTTTTAAATTGCAGCGACTTTAGATACCATGAAATCTCAGATGGAGTATAATACCGTTCGTTGCAGGAGAGAGTTTTTTTCTTGCCGTCGTCGTCCGTAACATCAAAAGTCGAAGTCTCACGAAAAGTTATTAGATCAAATGAATTAGCAGAACTTACTCCATCTCCCGTACCCGAATTGATGAAATCCTTCACCGAATGGTAAAGAGGATAGAGCGCGCAGAGTGTTGTGAGAATCAGTTTTCCGTTCGTCCTCAAAGCTTTGGATGCGTTCTCTAATATTTTGAAATTCATCTCGTCAGTTTCCATGAGTGGAAATGCACCCTCGCAGATCAGCATGACTAAATCGAATTCGTTCTTGAAATTCAAACTCCTGGCATCTTGCTGAAAGAATTGAACTTCAACACCATTTTCTTTTGCCTTCTCTCTCGCTCTTTGAAGTTGAGATTCCGATAAATCTACACCTGTAACTTTATATCCCCGCTTAGTCAATTCAATGGCATGTCTTCCTGTGCCGCAACCGATATCGAGTATGGTTTTCGATTTATCGAAATTTAACTCCTTCTCGATAAAATCAACTTCACCCAATGTGCCCTGAGTGAACGGTTCTTTGTCGTACGTTCGGGCGTAATTATCGAATAATTCTTTGTACCACTGCTTCATTTTTCAGCCAGAGGATAGTGCGGTGCAATATCAACCGGTACATCGGTCAGCTTATTGAGTATCTTCTGCATCGATGGATTCATCACGGCGTATTTATCTAACATCGCTTTCGCTTTATCGTAGCTTCCTTCTGCCTGAATCGTCATGATCTCACCGGTTAATTTCTTCATTCCATCCTTTATCTTTTCGAAGTTAACGCTGAACTTGTTAGTCTTCTCATCGTACGTAAACGCTCCTTCATCAAGAAGATAATTGAACTGCAATGCCATTCCTTTCCCGTGTGCTTCTCTGATGCCGAATCGAATCGAGCGGAATGTACCTGCAAGGTACGTTGCATACATCTTTTTCTCGAACGATTTTTCAATCTTATTGTTATCAATGAGGTATTGCAATAAGAATAATCCTGAAATGTCGGCTTTGGCTTCTTCGAATGCAGAATTCAGTTCTTTCAACATTTGTCGTACTGTGGTTTGTTTGCCGTCGACTGTAATATTTTGTGGACCAAGTCCGTGCATTAGCTCGTGCGCAAGTATGTGCGTAAAAAACGGTTCGAATGAAATAAGCTTTTGCTGTTCTTTATCCATTGCAACTTTCGAAATGGGAATTAGTGCCTTGTTAAACTTCGCTTCCTGAACGTTCTTCAGCATCACGCGTTTGCTTCCTTTTTCTGCCGTAACTTTTTCGTCATTTGGTAAATTGAATGCTGCGGTCTGCACACCAGCACGGCACTCGCCGCCTGTTACAATCAAATCTACAACACGGATAGGGGAGGATTCTCCCAGTTTAGGATTTCTATATTTAGGATCGATGGGAAGATTATTCTCTATCTCTTGCAGGTATGAAGAGAACTTTGCAAGCTTCTTTGTCTCGACATCGTTGCGGAGAGTGATGAACGCTTCGAATGCAGCTTTGTAATTGAACATCTCATCCATATAAACTTCGTACGGACCGATTGTCGGTTCGATAGGACTATCTAATTCCATCCATGCCACGTCGCTGTCATAATAATCATTGCTCAGGAATGCGTCGGCACGCTTAATGAGGAAATTTTTCAATGTAGCATTGCTTGTTAGTTCCGCGGCTTCCTTTAAAAGCTTAGCGGCAAGTGCTAGTAAATCTTTGTACTCTTCATTGTAAGGGACAGTCTTGAATTTTCCATCCTCTTCAGCGTGGATTGTGTAGAAGAAACCGGTTGTTTTGCTTTTCTCAGATTCAGGTAAGGTAGCAAGCCATTTCTCGAATTCATCTTTATTCATACTCTCAGGATAATAATTTGCTCCGGGTGGACGCGGATTTGGCACTCCTTCTATGAATGGTTCCTGATGATCGATACCTGACCATGGACTCATGTTGATGAGAAAATAATGCAATCGTTCTTTACTGCCTGACGATTTATCAGTTCGTAATTTGTGCAGGAGTTCTGTGTTGCCGCTCCACACCTGTCGGAGGTAAAGAGAATCCATTATCTTTGCCGCTTGGATGAGTTTGGCGAGTGCCTTCTTATCGCCTTTTGAAAGTTTGGAAACATCGCCTTTAATTTCCGTGGGTGAAAAACGTTTTATTTTTTCTTTGAGTGTTAAAGGTTTCTGCTGCGCGATTGATTGGAAAGAGAAAATGAAACTGCAAATTAGAAGAGCACTTAATAACGATTTCATATATACCTCGATGATGTTTGTAATGATTTCTTTAATATTCCGTTTACTCAAGTATTATCGGAGTAGCATTAAAATAGGGGATAGGAGGAGAAAAAGCAAACGAGGATAAGATGAGAATCTCAGGCAGCTGGTCTCGACGCTACAAATTGTTGCGGGGTATGTGATTGGGTTGTGAAGCAGGGGTTACATATTACACCTCATAACAAAATGCAAACTTGACTTTGATCTTTTATAAAGTGTAAGGCGCAACGCCGTACCATTGTTGTGTGAGTTCACTGATTCCTTTCTTTCTGGAGCAACTGACGGATATTCTTGGCGATGTCTACTAGAACAACTGTTGATTCAGCGAGAAAATAGAACACGACTATGATAACGAACGAAAGCAATGCAAAGTACACTAGAAAGAGCAGTCCACCGAGAAACGTACCCTCGGGAGAGAGTGATGGGAAAAAGTGCCCAATACCGCCGAGCAAATATAATGGATCATATTTTGAGAGCCAAATGAATATACAGCCTCCTACTCCAACAGCTATTCCGAGGGTAGCATAAATTTCACCGAAGCATCTAAATAGAATTGAGAAGATTGGTATAACAGTGAACTGCGATTCTCCTTGATCACGGACATTTGCTGCTCGATAAAAGAAAATCTGGGTGACGGCAAGAACTGCTGCAATAAATATGACGGAGAGTAATAAGCCGCCGACGGTGCCTTCCGTTGGCAGTTCAAAGGAAGCCTTCAAGATCTCGACGAGAAGATAAACTCCACCCACTAAAGAAAGTGCTCCAAGAATCTGTAGGGCGAGGGATACGGAGGAGCGAATAACTTTGCCATCGTTGAGTGCATCGAGGACAGGTTTAAAGAAACTGAGTACTATCATATCTATCTCCTTTCTGATAATTGTAGAATGCCGTCAAGATATTATATATCAATACTTATTCTCAAGGGTTGACGTCTGAAATCTCTTTCCACTAGATTTCTTCCCACGTCAAACCACCATCTCTGCTAATGAGTAATCCATTACCTTCTAATCCTATCATGATCAATTTCTGTTGAGCACTATCCCCAAAAATCGTTAGTGGATTTTTGTTCTCTGATGAAAACGCCATTTCCTCCACATGTTTGCAATCCCAGCAGGTTTTGTATAGCCCCTTATTGGTAAGCACGAGAACTGGGTCATTATCTTCCTTATTGACTTTCCTTTTGAAAGTATATGCGATGACCTTTATTTCGCCTTTATCCACATTTTTTGTAGCTGAGATATTTTTGATGACTTTACTGAGGGCATCTTTCGGTTCTTTAGAGTAATCTTTGCAGTTGTCTATCCAGTTATTAATCTGCTCTCTGTTTCCTATACTAGCGTGATAGTTATTCCCGAATAGACCTCCGTCCCAAAATGCTATCCATTTGTTACCGTCGTCAGGAGAAACACATCTCTCAGGAATCGTGACATCCTCATTACCCATTTGTACATAGTATTCACCTGTTAACCAATTCTTTTCCAAAGTCGCTCTCTGATTTTCAGTTTCATAAACACCCTTTTTACCAATGAACTCAATGAATATTAGACTGGCGCCACCATTTTCGTTGGGTACTAATCTTATATTCTTAACCTCAAATCCCGGTTGTATAAAGGGAAAACTCCCCCTATAAATATATGACGCTGTTTGGGTATCATATTCCTTTTGGTACAATAGCGTATATCGCACGGATAATTTTTCCCACTGATGTCCATCATTGGAACTATATTGAATACCTCCTGGCTCTACGAACGCGAGGATTCTTTCACCAATCGCATCGAGTTGGCGTACATTCATGCCATCAAAGGCTTTGAGATTCCAAGTCCTACCTTCATTTTGCGATTCAAAGATACCACGAGAGGTTCCCAAAAGAAAATAGTTTGGCTTGGGGTTCACGATTTGAAATACAGTAGATTGACTTACGATACTGTTCTTATTGTTCGCCACGATTAACTTCTTGTCGATGTCCTTGAAATCAGGATTGAGTGTTTTTACGAAGTTAAATTCCTCTAGCGCGGAATCGTATTCCTTCTTATTGAGGAAATCTTCTCCAGCAGCATAATGCTTATCGAGAAGTACCTGTTTTGTCTTCTCTTGTTCGGCAGAAACCTCTCGTATACAACCCGCTTTAAACTTTTCCCACAGATCGCTGTATTGATTTTGCAGATTCTCAACCTCCTTTGTTAGGGTGGAATGCTGTTCTTGTGGGCTACCACCAGAGACAAGCGTATAGATTGGCAGGTTTTGATTACTACCTCCTAATGGTTTATACGAAATTATTCCCTCACTTCGTTTTGCGTGTCCCTTATATGTACTTCCAATTGGCACATTAATTCGGACGGCATAGTATTTTCCATTGGAGTTAATGATTGAGTGACCTTTTAATTGTGCTTCGACAGTGCCATCGATTTGGATTAATTGTACGCTCAGATCGAGTTGACTACGTTTTTGTAGTTTTTCGTCAATCCTTTTGGTAAACTCTGATTTTTTCGTCTTGAACTGCTTAACTATCTCCGCAAGTGATGGACAAAGAGTAATAATCGAATCGGAATTCGATATGACTTCCGCCGCATTATTGATTCCCTTGGCATTAACTAAATTCATAAAGTTATCGAGTTGTCTATAGTGATCTTTTTCCAAATCTTGTGTCAGAACACCCTGCCAAGAAAGTAGAATTGCCACTAACAGTAGTAGTTTGGATGAATTGTGTTTCATATCTGATTCCCTTCCGTTTAAGTGTTTTGCTTTAGCGTTCTGATTCTGTTAACATTCCCGGCTATGTCAACGCCAAGCCATAGCAACTCAATTATAAGTCCAACGCACCAGATGAATAAGAGCGCTGTCAAAAGAGTGCCAAAGAGAAATAAAATGAATGTTGTAACATTATATTTTATCATCGGCTGAATATATTTAAGTTGAGCCTTTGTGTCTGCTATTTGGCGTTCGATGTTTGCTAGAGTAATTTTCTTCTCGGCATATTCAGGTTGGATTTTAGATCTATATTGCTCTTCAGTAAAACTTGATTGCTCGAATTTATAAACCATTACTAAATGCCAATTCTCGACGTACGTGTTGAGAAGATTTTTTATATCACTAGGTGTTTCTTGATTTTTAATATAATCGAGCGCTTCTTTTTTGATATTGTCGTACCTTGCAACATAATACTGATTCTGATTTTGGTCGAGATATCTCTTTATTTGAAGGAAGTATGGCGAGGTGGCGGCATTTGATACCTGTTGTTCTATAGATGAATTGTCATTATTAGCTTTTGTAACTTTCATATCCTGCTCGTTGCGATATGATTTGATCAGATCCTGTTTGTTGTTTGTCCAATTATTTTCCATCGTACTGACTTCAGGATTCAACTTGGTAAATTGTGTCTCCTGATCTTCAAGTGACTTCTCTAAACGCGAATTTTCCTCTCTGGCTTGTTTGGGTGGCAAGAGTGAATTCCATGCTTTTATGCTGCCGCTGGCAATCATGGCAATAACAATTATGGCGAGAAGCGCTTGTAAAGAAGTTAAAAAGCGAACCAACAAGTACTGTCTTTCCCCCTCATTTTCAATGGCTTCTTTAAGACGAAAATGTGCCACAGCAAGAAGTGATTTTTGAAAATACATAAATGGGCTGTATATGAGAGATGCAATGACGAGAAAGAATCCTCTGATGGTATCAGAGAACTTCTTACCTGTGAAAAAATAAGCAACAATCAAGAAGAGAATTACAAAAACAACTAGTGAAGCCACGAGGTATTCAGATATAGAACCAAGAATTGCTTCCATGTTGGAACCCTTTATTTTGTGATTGATGAAATATTTGACCTGTATTTTGTGCCTAGTGTATTAGATAATTTCGTTTAGCCGTTCAATCAAGAGTGATATACAAATGTTATTTATCCCACTCATATATAGAGCGTTCAATTTTGCTTGAAATGTAAAAACTAATTCCATTTTCTTTATTTTATTAAATCGAGAGAATTCTATTCATTTTATCTAATCATTATCTCTTGGTATGCCCACATCTACTCTATCCTCAAACACCCATAAAATCGATTCGCACATTATAGTAAAAATCTTAGAAGATGTCAAGCATTATTTTTGGTATTGAGGAACAGTCAATCTAAGCTTCGTTTATCCTGAGTCTACCGAAGGATCTAAGATTGACTGAATTATGAATATTTCATCGTCACCCTCCGATAAACGTCACCCTTCGACATGCTCAGGGTGACGGATCTTTTTTGCCATAGTTAAACTATTTTCGTACTTTTACAAACATTATGATAGAATCGAGCAATCAAAAAACAGCGCTGATCATATCGACGTTATCGTCGTTTATGACGCCCTTTATGGTTTCTTCACTTAATGTAGCACTGCCTTCGATAGGTAACGAATTTGGATTGGATGCAATATCATTAAGCTGGGTTGCAACATCATACCTACTATCAGCGGCGATCTTTCTTATTCCATTTGGCAGATTAGCCGATATCTATGGTAGAAAGAAAATATTTATCTACGGTGTTTCGATCTATACAATATTCTCACTACTAATTCTTACTTCTAATTCCGGCCCTATGCTAATTGTATTGCGGGCAATGCAAGGTATAGGCGGCGCAATGATATTCGGGACGGGCGTGGCAATTCTTATCTCTCTGACAACTCCGGCAAAACGTGGAAGAGTATTGGGGATAAATGTCGCTGCTGTTTATCTGGGTTTATCGGCGGGTCCATTTCTGGGCGGAATGCTGACTCAGCACTTCGGATGGATGAGTATATTTGTCGTCAATGCTCTACTTGGTTTAATCATCGTCGTTTTCACTCTATGGAAATTAAAAGGAGAATGGGCAGAAGCCAAAGGAGACAAGTTCGATTATATGGGATCGATCTTTTTCAGTATAGCGCTTCTTTTATTGATGTATGGTTCATCCAAATTACCGGGAGCAACCGGAATATGCATGATTATTACAGGAAGCATATCGCTAATCCTTTTTGTAGTTTGGGAAAGACGAATATCGAATCCCATCCTGGATATCAAACTGTTCACTCATAATCCTGTGTTTGCATTGTCAAATGCTGCTGCTCTCATCAATTATAGCGCTACATCTGCAATTACATTTCTTCTTAGTCTGTATCTGCAATATGTTAAAGGATTCAGTCCCCAAGCGACTGGAATTGTTTTAGTCTCGCAACCAATCTTTATGACGATTGTGTCTCCGCTCGCTGGTCGACTATCTGATAAAATAGAGCCTCGAATAATCGCATCGATCGGAATGGCATTTACAGTTGTCGGTCTTTTTTTATTCGCTTTTATCACGAGCGATACATCTCTTACAATAGTTACGATCAATTTAATATTTCTTGGCGTTGGATTCGGATTATTTTCATCCCCTAATACAAATGCGGTCATGAGTTCCGTGACAAAAGAATATTACAGTATCGCTTCCGCGACACTTGGTACCATGCGGCTTACCGGACAGATGCTGAGTATGGGAATCGTGATACTTATATTTTCATTGAGTATAGGAAGGATCCAGATAACAGCCGGGAACTTCCCGGAATTTGTTGGCAGTATAAGAGTAGCATTCATCATATTTGCCTCACTTTGTTTCATTGGGATATTTGCTTCGCTCGGGCGGGGGAAAGTTCATAGATCAAATGAATGAAATGGAGACTTCCCATCATATAGGCGTGAAGGATGACGTTCCCAGAAATCTGATATTGTCGAAAAACAGCACAATTAAAACGAATATTAGGTAAAATTGCGTAGGGAACTATTGCAACATAAAGAACATTATATACGTACAGACTAGGTGGGAGGATAAATATCTCTTCAATATTACCAACCTATTGAGGATGTTTGGTTATCGATTACCCTGTTACAATTTAGTGGCAGGGTTTTTTATTTTTATTTGATACACAACAATAGTATAAAAATAAAAAATATCGTATATTACTGCCCAGAAGGAGTACGCCATGGAGCAAAAATATAATATACTTTCTGCAGATGATGATGAGGATCTTGTCAATCTGTTATCGAGGGAGCTCTCGAATGTGGGGTATAATGTTTCTGTTGCATTTGATGGGGCACAAGCCATCACTCTTAGCACGGAGAAGAAATTTGATCTTGCCATACTCGATATCAAAATGCCTAAGAAGGATGGTCTGGAAGTATTGAAATTTATTAAAGAAAATTCACCTTCAACAAAAGTAATTATGTTAACCGCTTATGCAGATGTGGCAAATGCACTGGCGGCGAAAAGATTGGGTGCGGAAGACTTTCTTGAAAAGCCATACGACTTGGGAGAATTGCTCTCAACGATTGAACGACTTCTATGATTTGAATTATTAACATCCCAATAACAGGAAAAGCCCGGAAAAACAACCGGGCTTTTTTTTGTAATATGATTATACTTCAATTATCTGAATGCCTGGTTTCTCAGCATCCTTGTCATGTCGTATGGTGCGGGATCACCTTTTAAATATTTATGGAACCAATCAAGGTGTGCGTTGTAATACAACGGCATCGATTTCACACCGGAGGGCCAATGCCCATCGTTTGGGAATACAATCAATCGTGAAGGCACTTGCATCTTTTGTAAATCTGTAAAGAATTCCAGGCTCTGTGTGTATGGAACCCGGTAATCTTTTTCACCGGTTATCACGAGGCATGGCGTCTTGAAATATTTCACATAATTATTCGGCGAGAATTTTTGATACAGGTCTGAATCCCAGGGTGAGCCGTTCAATTCCCACTCAGGGAACCAAAGTTCTTCGGTCGCTCCGTGCATTGCCGTTAGGTTATATACTCCCATCATACTGGCGATCGCTTTAAAGCGATCGGTATGTCCTTCAAGCCACATCATCATATAGCCGCCATACGACCAACCCATTGCACCCATGCGATCTTTATCGACGTAAGGAATGTTTCCAAGTGAATCTGCAACTGCCATCACGTCCTGATAAACTTTTCCGCCCCAATCTTTGCAAATACCGTCGGAGAATTCTTGTCCATATCCATTCGATCCGTGAGGGTTCGGAAATGCAACTATGTATCCTGCGCCGGGATACACTTGCCAATCACCGCGGAACGCATCTTTCCATTGCGAATGCGGACCGCCGTGTACATTTAGTATCAGCGGATATTTTTTATCCGGGTCGAAGTTATGGGGCTTTACGATAAATGTGTGGATTTTTTTTCCCGTAGGAGAATTAATCCACATCTCATCTGCCGGACGAATATCGATCTGATCTGCGAGTGATTTATTGAAAAAAGTGAGTTGTTTAAGTTTTTTTCCGTTGGATAGACAGCTCCATATTTCCGCAGGCTCACCGACTGAGCGGCGAACGAAAACCAGCGACTTGCCGTCAGGAGAAACTGAGAATGCATCTATTGTTATAATGTCAACGATCTTCGTAATATTCTTGGATGTAATATCTATCCTATAAATCGGGGAATGACCTTCAACTTCTGCGATGAAGTAAATGCTTTTTGAATCCGGTGACCATCTTATATCGTTTATGTCATTGTCGAATTTTTCAGTCATCACAGTTTTGAAACCCGTTGCACGATCGAAGAGATATAGATAAAGCCGGTCGGATTCATACATCGGAGTTTTCTGAAATTTGTACGCAATATATTTTCCATCCGGTGAGTATTGAGGATATCCATCATATCCTTTGTTCTCTGTAGTAATATTAACAGGCTCTTTGCTGTATTCCGTATAGACTGTAGAAGGGAATACTGCATTTGGATTATCTGCTTTTTTATCAAGGATAATACCGGTTGATGAATTATTTATCCATAAATCTTTATTGGTATTATCTGCCTCCTGTGTTTCATGGTTGGATACATAACATATCTCTTTTCCATCAGATGCAAATGCAAAACCCACACTGCCTTGTTCCCAGGATGGTGAATCGAATTGACCGGGTGTGATATCAGAATATTTATCCGATCCTATCAAATAGGATATTAGATGCGTGACTTTACCATTTTTCCAATCGGTCCAGTGACGGTACAATAATTTATCAGCCATATGTGCCTGGATGGATCCATTACTCATTGTGCTGTCATTATATTTGTTGCAATCGTTATTTACCGGACAATCGGGGAAAACATCGCTGGAGAAGATTACCATATTTCCATCGGGTGAAATTTCCGCATCGCTAACACCCATTGAAAAATTTGTTATTTGAACTGCTTTACCACTGTCAGCGGGAACACGCCATAGCTGCGATCCGTTGTTGCGTGTCGATAAGAACATGATTGATTTCCCGTCAGGCGACCAGCGTGGGTGATTGTCGGATGATGGATGGTTTGTAAGATTTTTCATTTCGCTTCCATCGGCATTCATGATGTACACATCCTGGTTTGATTTTCCTTCTTTGAGGAAACTTTCGGTAACCACAAAAGTAATCATTTTGCTGTCGGGTGAATATTGTGGATCAGCAAAATTCTTGATCTGATACAGGTCATTCAGTGTAAATGCACGTTTTTGGCTGAGTGCGGTGAGAGCACTAAGAACAAGTAGAAAGATGTAGAATATTTTTTTCATTTGTATCTCCACAAGTAGTTAATAGTAGATAAATTTATAAAATCAGCAGGCTGATATTATTATGTAATTGCCTAATTATTTTGCGGAATCAATTTCAATGGTTTATTGCTGTTCCAGCAGTCGGCGTATATTTTCCACGTACCGTCTGATTGTAATTTCCAGATAGTGTTATATTTTCCGGTATCTGAAACCGGTTGCATTGCCGGTCTTTCAATATCCATTATATACTGACCAATCTCATAAACAGTACTGTCTTTGCCGCTAAGCTCAAGTATGTTCATTACTCCTTTTGATATTTTTATTTTCCTGATCGTCATTCTATCGTAATACGCTTTTATTTGCCGCTTGCCTCTCAGCATAGGAAAGTTGGGGGGCATTAAGGTTGCGTCTTCGGTATAGAGGGAAAGAAGAGAAGGTACATCGTATTGCCTAACGGCGTCGAACCATTTAACATTTTGTGCCTCTACGAACGTTCGGACTTGCTTAAGATCCAATTGCTGTTGAGGACGGGAATTGCATGCGATAAGCACTGCTGTTGTAAAAAGAATAAAAGAGAATTTATTTTTTACCATGATGATCTCCTTTCTTTTACAATGCTTTTAGATTAATCTCCAATTTAACCAAGGTTACCTTGAAATTATCTAATTTTTCTATCTCTTTATCTACAACTTCTTTCGGCGCTTTATTGCGGAATTTTTCATTGGTTAATTTTTTTTCGGTCATATCAACCATAGATCTAACATGGTCGATCTCTTTTTGGATGCGGTCACGCTCTGCCTTGATATCTATCAGTCCTTCGAGTGGAATAAATACCTCACCGCCTTCAACAACGGTGCTGGCAGAGAATTTGGGTTTGGAAGAATTTCCCAATGTGCCGATCTTGGTAACACGGGCTAAGCGCTGGAAATAACTCCGGTATTTACCGATAATTTCTTCTTTCGATTTATCTGCGAAACACACAATCATCTCAATCTCTTTTGAAGGCGGCACCGATAGCTCGCCGCGGACATTTCGGATACTGTTGATGACGTTCTGGACAAATGTCATTTCTAATTCGGTCAGACGATCGATCCGTTTTATATCGGAAACCGGAAAATCAGAAACCATAATCGATTCATCGGCATTACGTATTGCAAGATACTGCCAGAGTTCCTCGGTTACAAACGGCATGAAAGGGTGTAAGAGTTTCAGAGAACGATCGAAAATAGCTATCGATCGGTTTAGAACGATTTCTTTAGTTTCCTGGGATTCATCACCGTATAATCTGCCTTTGATCATTTCAACATACCAATCGCAGAAGTCGTGCCAGATGAAGTCGTAGAGAATTTTCGTCGCTTGGTTAATTTCGAATTTGGTAAGTAAATCGTTAAGGTCTCCTATAGTGGAATTGAGGCGAGAGAGAATCCAGCGGTCGGCAAGATCAAGATGAAGCTCTGAGAGTTTTGCGTTTTGATTTTTAAGTTTCAATTCGCCGGGTTTTGCCGCTTCCAACTGTTCTTTGTTCATCAAGAGGAACCTGCCTGCATTCCAAATCTTATTGGCGAAATTCCTGCCAAGTTCACATTTCTCGTTCGAATAAAGAACATCCTGACCGAGCGGTGCGAGATAAAGAATTGTAAAACGCAGAGCGTCGGCTCCGTACTCGGCTATAACATCGAGCGGATCGGGAGAGTTGCCGAGTGATTTACTCATCTTCCTGCCCTTCATATCGCGGATGAGACTTGTGAAGTAAACATCTTTAAAAGGAATTTTCTGGCTGTCTTTCAATCTCGGTGAACCGTCTTGATTCGGAATATCACCCATTACTTCCAATCCTGCCATGATCATGCGCGCAACCCAGAAGAAGATTATGTCTGGCGCGGTGACTAAAGCGTCTGTCGGATAAAAATATCTAAGCTCAGGTGTTTCTTTATGCCAACCAAGAGTTGAAAAGGGCCAGAGCCATGATGAGAACCAAGTATCTAAAACATCTTCATCCTGTCGTAGATCAGTCGAAGCACAATGCGGACATTTATCCGGTTTCTCTTTCGATACAATCGGTTGTTTGCAATCGATCCTGTTTAATTGTTCACAATACCACACCGGAATCCTGTGCCCCCACCAGAGTTGCCGGGATATACACCAGTCGCGGATATTGGTCATCCAGTGTTCATATACTTTAGTCCAGCGATCGGGATGGAATTTGATCTCACCGTTGAGCACAACTTTCAATGCGGGTTCGGCAAGAGGTTTCATTTTTACGAACCATTGATCGGAAAGATACGGTTCGATTATAGTATCGCATCGATAGCACCTGCCGACATTGTGCGTATACGGTTCGATCTTTACTAAAAGTCCGAGTTCATCAAGGTCTTTAATTACCTGCTTGCGTACTTCGAATCGATCTAATCCCCTGTATTTTATGGGAACGTTATCGTTTGTTTTCGCCGAGATATCGAATATGTTTATTGGTGACATGAAGTGGCGCTGACCAACACCGGCATTATGCCTTTCACCGATCCAGTAATCGTTCGGATCGTGTGCCGGGGTTACCTTCACCATACCTGTTCCGAACGACATATCTATGATGTCGTCTGTTATGATCGGTATTTCCCGATCCGTCAGCGGCAGGAGTACACTGCGCCCAACCAAATTTTTATAGCGCTCGTCTTTCGGGTTTACAGCTACCGCAGTATCGCCTAACATTGTTTCCGGACGTGTGGTGGCAACGACCGCGTATTCATTCAAATCTTTGATAGGATATTTTATGTACCACAAATGATCGTTCTGTTCGGTGAAATTCACCTCATCATCGCTGATGGCGGTATGATCTTTCGGACACCAGTTCACAATATACTTACCTCGGTATATCAGACCTTTATTGTAAAGGCGGATGAAAATTTCTTGAACGGCATCTGACAATCCCTCATCCATGGTGAATCGTTCTCGTTCCCAATCGCAAGAAGTGCCGAGCTTTTTCAACTGTTTGATTATTGTTCCGCCATATTGTTCTTTCCAATTCCAAACGCGCTCAAGAAATTGTTCCCTGCCGAGATTGTGGCGATTCTTACCTTCTTTTGCCAGCGATTTTTCAACAACATTTTGTGTAGCGATGCCGGCATGGTCGGTTCCGGGCATCCATAAACTTTCAAAACCCTGCATCCGTTTCCAGCGGATGAAAACATCCTGGATCGTGTTGTTCAGTACATGTCCCATCGTAAGTATTCCGGTGATATTTGGCGGCGGAATGACAATAGTATATGGAACTTTGCCTGGTTTTATTTCAGCATGAAAGAACTTGTGCTGTTCCCAGAATGGGTACCACTTTTCTTCTGCTTCTTTCGGATTGTATGCTTTTGGTAATTCGGACATATGGAGGATTTCAGATTAAAGATTAATGATGCGGGTTAGAAACACCGCATTATCTTATTGTGAAGTTGCGAATCAATTTTGTTTCGTTCTTGGCTCGGTCCTTCATTTTAATTTCAAGGTTATGTTTTCCGTTTAATAATTGTTCTTCATATTGGTACCATACACGGCTATGTTCACCGTCGATTTCGGGAATAACAAGTTTACCATCAATGTACATCTTTATTTCGTCGGTATCAACCCCCGAGAGATTATCGTGATACCGGAATGAAATGTAAACCGAACTGCTTCCGGCTTTCACTCTTATATACCCAAAACTCGGCTGAACCTCATCCTGCATAACAGCCAATTCGCCAAGTTTATGTGTAAGTAAGGTAGAAAAAGTGTTCGATCCGCTGTCAACATGTTGTGTCTGGAAAATCCACCCGCCGTTCAATCGATAATACAATCCCAAATTGTTTTTGTCTATCGAGGAGGAATTTATAGGTACGCTCACCTTGATGCCTTTGTGTAGAAGTTCATCGGCTGGTTCGAGTTTATAAGAAGATAGACGATTATCATTATCATACTGAACCTGAAGGAATAAAGGTGTATACACGGCTCCGGAGTCGTAGGTAATACTAAGTCCCTCGCGTGTTGAAAATCTGCCCGATTTGTCCGTAGGAATTGGATAAAGTGTTAACGTGGCTGAAGATGATGCCGCTTTGCCATTGACTTCAGCGTTCACTTCCACTGCTCGTTCCCCATGATATGAGTCCGAGGGTAAAAATGTCGCTTGATATTTGTTGATCTCAATGGCATTAGCCGATAGTGACCGATTAGATGATCCTTCGTGAACGATCAGTTCTGGAGTTTCAGTGAACACACCCTCGGTGGTCAGTGTGAATAGGATGTAATCCTTTAATATATCTGATTTGATGTGAATATCGCGTACAGCACTATACGTTTTTTTAATGAAATGAAATATCGGCAGAGATAGCGAGCCTGCCTGGGTAGCTGCCACTACTTTTACAACATCATAAGGTTTCGTGTTAATGGGAAGCCGCAGTTCCTTATCCGAAATTTCAAATCTTCCTTTGATGAGCGTATGCTGGGACCATATCGTTTGGAAAGATCGTTTTCCATATACAAAACATTTATCGATGGATTCCAGATTGTTTCCGCTCAGCACAATTTCATTATCCGTATAACTTGAGATATTTATTTCAGGTCGGTGATTCGCGATTATTGTGCCTGTAAGTGTTGATGCGTTACCCTGAATATCGGTACATACAATCCTGTACTCGTGACTGCCCTCAGTAAGTAAATCGGTATTTATTATTCCCGCGGCTTCGGGTTTTGAGTTGTAGAAGGGGAGTGAATTTCCTTGATCGATATAAAGCTTTTGAAATTTTCCTTTTCCTTCTAATATTGATTCAAGATCATAATGCAAATCGATTTGTTTTGTTTCATCGACCGGAACTTTGTTCAGCTCCATCGAAAAAATCAAACGGTCGTCTAAATAAAAATCCATTCCATGGATACCTGTCCGACCCCATACCCCATCGGTGCGATCAACTGCATCGACTCCGAATCCTACCAGACCATGCGCTCTTATCGATTGTGGAATGGTTAGTTGACGTTTGCTTCGCGGGAAACGGCTGAAATACTTTGCCGCAGAGCTGTTGTCAATAGTAGAACTGTATCCTATGGGTGTTACCATAACGCGTCTGATGTGTGGCGGGATGTTGTCCGGGATCGTGTAGTTTCCGCTTAGAAGCGGATTGATCGGGTTTAGATTATGATCGCGTAATTCAAAATGGAGATGCGGCGGACCGAAACCGGTTTCACCTGTATATGCGATTATGTCTCCTTGATTTACAGGAAGCTGAACGGAATCTAAAATAAGATCAACGGAATATGTTTCTTTACGGAATTGTTCGGTGCGTGTTACTTTTGTGATTGCCTCATTGAAAGATTTCAAGTGCGCGTATGTGCTCACGTAACCGTCGTTATGCCGGACGAACAACATCTTCCCGTATCCATTGGGTGTAATTTTTATGCGTGAAACATATCCATCCTGAACTGCAAGCACTTTATATCCCGTTTGTCCGTTAGTGCTGATATCAATACCGCCGTGAAAATGGTTAGTTCTGTATTCAGCAAATGAAGAGGTGATTCTATTGCTCGCATCGGTGGGCCAGATGTATATTCCTATTGATGAACGGATGTCATCGATGTCGGAATCAACAGTATTTATCTTTTCCGTTTTACGAAACGGCGTTTCTTTAGTACCGGAATTATGATCGATGAATGATGTGTTAATCAATGCAAAGAAAATAATAATCGGTGCAATGAATTTGCGTGGTAGAGGCATCAATAATTATGCGGCAATAACTGGAAGTGAAATTCTGGTATAGCCGGTAAGTTCGGCTTCAACAATATCGCCCGGTTGTACTGCCCCGACGCCCGCCGGTGTTCCTGTAAAAATTAAGTCGCCGGCTTCAAGTGTAAAAATTGATGATATGTATTCGATTAATTTATCGACCTTAAAAATCATTTCACTTGTAGAAACGTTCTGCCGAATTACTCCATTGACTTTGCACGCGATTGTTAAATTTTGAGGATCCTTTATTTTCTCGGTACGGATAATTTCAGAAATCGGTGCAGAAGTATCGAATCCTTTCGCAATAGTCCAGGGTGTGCCATGTTTTTTTGCTTCATTTTGTAAATCTCGTAACGTCATATCGAGACCGACCGCATATCCCAGAATATGATTTTTTGCCTGGCTGGCTGGGATGTGTCTCGCAGTCTTTCCGATCACGATTACAAGCTCTACTTCATGATGGAGAAGTTTCGATATTTTCGGGAAAATAATTTTTTCTCCATCGCTGATGATGGAAGAAGATGGTTTAATAAAAATCATTGGATTTACCGGCACATCTGATTCCATCTCCTTGGCGTGTTCGGCATAATTCCTGCCAACGCAGAAGATGTTTCCCACAACTATTTCTTCAGTAGATTCCGAAATCTTGATTTTTCGCATATAAGGATATTAAAAATTTATTAAAATGTACTCATTTTTGAGGATTCTTGCAAGGAGGTGTCGGCAAAGAATTAAATAATATTGCATATTTAAATAAAGAATCATTATATTAATCAAATTTAATTCGTTCATAAGGTCGAAAGAAAAAATTGGATCGATATGCACAGGCGGGAGTTAATATTGAAGCTGGCGATGAGTTCGTAAAGCGAATAAGATCGAAGGTAAGAACGACTTTTTCAAAATCAGTACTTGCCGATATCGGTGCATTCGGCGCATTCTATGAAGGAACATTTTCAAATCTTCATGAACCTGTGCTTGTTTCGAGTGTTGACGGCGTGGGAACAAAACTAAAAATCGCTTTCCTTACAGATAAACACGATACAATAGGCAAAGATTTAGTCAATCATTGTGTAAATGATATAGCGGTGTGCGGGGCACAGCCGCTGTTTTTTATGGATTATTTCGCCGCCGGAAAACTGCAACCTAAAATAGCTGAAAACGTACTTGATGGAATGGTGAAAGCGTGTAGTGAGAATAGTTGCGCATTGATAGGCGGTGAAACGGCTGAGATGCCGGGTTTTTACCGGGAGGACGAATACGATTTAGCCGGGATGATAGTAGGTGTTGTAGAAAAGAAAAAAATATTCGATGGAAAGAAAGTAAAATCCGGCGATGTTCTTATCGGTTTGCCTTCTACCGGTTTACATACAAACGGATATTCATTAGCACGGGAAATTTTATTCGAGAGATATGAGATCGATGATTATATTGACCAGTTAGGACAGAGCGTAGGCGAAGCTTTACTTACAACACATCGCTCGTATCTGAAAGCAATAAGTAAGATATCATCATTGTCCGAAACACACGGATTTGCACACATAACCGGTGGAGGAATAGTCGGAAACACTAAAAGAGTTATTCCGAAAGATTGCACATTGAAAATCGATTGGACGCGATGGCAGCGGCCCGAAATTTTTAATTTAATACAAAAAACCGGCAACGTGCCGGAAGATGACATGCGAAAGGCATTCAATCTGGGTGTAGGTCTCGTGGTCATAGCATCCAAAAGAGGTGCAGATAAGATCACGGAAATATTACTTGCAGATGGAGAGGTACCTTTTATCATGGGTGAAGTTGTCGTTAATCAAGATAGAATTCACAACCAAACGAGGAACACTTGAATAAAAAGACAGATGAGACAAAAGTGGGCGTAAAGCGCAATGATACAGTTAAAGCAACAGTCCAGGGCCGCGTTGTTGAAGGATCGGGAATTTTAAAAAAGCTGAACACGCTTCACGATGTTACAGCTCAAATAGATAATACCCGCAAGCGTGATGAGATACTTAATATCTTAAGATCGGAAGCAAAATGGCTTCTCAATTACGATGTATGTTTCGTCGGCATACTGAATAGATCGGGAACTCATTATGTGATAAATACATTATCACCCATTGCCGATGCGAGCGATCTAAATCATAAACATTTCAGCGTCGATGAGGGAATTCCCGGATGGGTTATAAAAAATCAGGCATCGTTTATCGGCGACATCGAATCGACACCGCATTTCAGTCATGCTATCGAAGGGAAGATCCAGGAACTTGGTGTCCGCTCTCTCCTGATTGTACCCATGCGAACAGGAAACGATGTCATAGGGGTGTTATCTTTCGGGGCAATTAAAGAAGGATTTTATTCGGAAGAAGATGCGGCTATTGGACAATTGCTGAGTTTATATCTGGCAACATCTCTAAAAGATGCATCGATGTTTGAGGATGCCAGGAAACGAATCACACAGATTGAGTTGATAAATAAAATATCAAGCCGGCTGACTTCAATGCTGCAATTAGACAAACTTCTAACTGTGTCTGCATCATTGATTCAAGAAACATTCAATTATTTTGATGTAACGGTATTTCTTCTTACAGACGATAAATCGGAAGTAGAACTTGTTGCGCATGCCGGAAATTTTGTCGACTTCCTACCGCATGGCTATCGCCAGAGCAGTAATAAGGGAATTATCGGATGGGTCGCAC
This sequence comes from Bacteroidota bacterium, assembly GCA_020056225.1. Taxonomy (GTDB): domain Bacteria; phylum Bacteroidota; class Ignavibacteria; order UBA10030; family SZUA-254; genus JAGVIE01. The sequence continues at coordinate 16,497 of JAGVIE010000013.1, read as the reverse complement.
AGCATAATGAAAAAATTTTATGCAACGATGTACTTCAGGATCCACGATATCTTGCCTATGAATATCATAATACGAGATCGGAACTTGCCATACCGATTAAAATCGAGAATGAAGTCGTCGGCATTCTGAACGTCGAAGATACAAAGCTTCATGCATTTGATGAAACAGATTCTGTCGTACTCGGTACGCTCTCAGATCAACTGGGTATCGCTATCAAGAATGCAAAATTGTATGACGAAGTGCAGAAAGCCAATATGAAACTAACCGAGCTTGACAAGATGAAATCAGAGTTCCTCGGTATAGTTTCGCATGATTTCAGATCCCCGCTTTCAAGTATCATACTTGCCGGTAAAGCGCTTCTGAAGAATGAAGCTGTGCAAGGATATCAAAGAATCAAAGAGTACCTCCAGATTATTGTAGATCAGGCGAACCGCTTAAACCAATTGGCAGAAGACACGCTTTCCATTACTAAGATGGAATCCGGTCAATTGAATTATTTTTTCAAAATAGTCAACATTGAGCGACTCATACAGGATGCAATTTCGATGGTGCGCTACTCAAGCCGTCATCAGGTCGAATATAAAATTGATCCTAATGTTACTTTCATTAAAGGCGATCAGACGAAACTTAGACAAGTCGTGCAAAATCTTGTGAGTAACGCGGTAAAATATTCGCCGCGCGGGGGGAAGATCACGATTACTATCGACGATCTCTCCGCTGAAAAACTCATCATCGCCGTATCCGATCAGGGTATCGGGATTCCACAAGAACAAATCGGGAAACTCTTTCAGAAATTTTCTAGGGTTGATATCGGTGAAGCTAAAGATATAAAGGGTGCCGGACTTGGACTATGGATATGCAAAGAGGTGGTAGAAGCGCATGGTGGAACGATCTGGGTGGAGAGTGAAACCGGACAAGGGACAACTATGAAGTTGACTTTAAACAAAGCTCAATAATCTCAGCCAACAGTCTTTTTCATTGAAGAAATTTCCACATGGATGACCCGATTATTTCGGGTCATTTATATTTGAGCTATAACATTATCCGCTGTTCTTCAAGTTATTATATTTTCCGACTGAAATCGCAGAATGAGAGGCGGAAAAAAAATCAATCTGATGATTGAATATTTCATTTAGATTCATTACATTTCGATGCGCAATATGTTTATTTCAAATCAGAGAGGTTATCGCAATGAGACTTGATAGACTAATTCAAATTCTTCTCCCGCACGACGAGAAATTCTATACATTTTTTGAAGAATCCGCTCAAAATCTTGTCAATGCCGCAAAGCTGCTCATAGAACTCCGAAATTGCGATCCTGCCGATCATATTAAGCTCGCTGAAAGTATTAACAAACTCGAGCACCAAGGTGATGCAGTCACGCATAAAATCTATGCGGAATTGAATGCGACATTTGTGACACCTTTCGATCGTGAAGACATTCATGAGCTGGCATCGGCGCTCGATGATGTTATGGATTATATCGACGGCTGTGCTTCACGCTTTATATTATACAAAGTGCCGGGCTGTCCGCAATATATGAATACATTAACTGATATCCTCTATAATTCAGTTCTGGAATTACAGAAAGGGATTTCGCTATTAAGAGATTTTCGAAAAGCAGAAGAGCTTCAGAAAGTTCTTCGAAAAGTTAATGAGTATGAAAACCAAGCAGATTCGGTTTTCGAACACGCTGTGGCAGATCTTTTTGAAAACGAAAAAGACGCGATACAAATCATCAAGTTGAAAGAGATTTATGTTGTATTGGAAACCGCAACAGATGCATGTGAAGATGCCGCAAACGTTATGGAATCACTCCTCATCAAGCATGGATAAAATTTAATAGGTATATGCTTACAACAGTCATAATAATAGTATTTATCGCTCTGGTTTTTGATTTCCTGAATGGATTTCACGATTCTGCGAATTCCATTGCCACAATAGTTTCGACAAGAGTTTTGACACCGCGTAAGGCAGTAATGTGGGCGGCATTCTTTAATCTTGTGGCGGCATTCTTCTTCGATGTTCACGTTGCTAAGACACTCGGAAAGGGATTGGTCGATCTTCAAGCCGTAAATGAATTTGTCATCATGAGCGGACTTCTCGGTGCTATATGTTGGAACATTATCACCTGGTATTTTGCTCTTCCAACAAGTTCATCACATGCTCTGATGGGTGGATATGCAGGTGCAGCAATAGCGAAAGCTGGTTTCGGTGCCATCATATATGGTGGCTGGACTAAAACTATCATTTTTCTCTTCCTCGCTCCATTTATGGGTATGATCATGGGATTTATTTTGATGGTTATACTTATGTGGATGTTCCATGAACGTTCCTCAGCAAAAATTAATGGTGTGTTTCGAAAGCTGCAACTTGTATCTGCCGCCGTTTATAGCCTTGGTCATGGTACAAACGACGCTCAGAAAACAATGGGAGTCATAACAGGACTTCTCGTCACCGCCGGTTATTTACAAACATTTGCTGTACCATTCTGGGTTATTCTTTTGTCACACTTTGCTATAGCATTGGGTACACTCTTTGGCGGATGGCGTATTGTAAAAACAATGGGACAAAAGATCACGAAATTGAAACCTTCAGGTGGCTTTTGCGCTGAGACTGCCGGTGGTATCACATTGCTTGTTACTGCTTGGGGCGGGATCCCAGTTAGCACAACACATACGATTACGGGTGCCATCATGGGTGTCGGTGCGACTAAACGTCTATCCGGAGTTCGTTGGGGATTAGCAGGTAATATTATTACTGCATGGATTTTAACGATTCCCGCATCTGGAGTAGTCGGGGCGATATCTTATTATATTGTGACGCTATTCCAATAGTCTAACCGCGTATCAACGGGATTCTATCTGCTGTATTAGTTCCATCTGTTTTATTACTTTTTCATAAAATATCTTCCATCTCTCAATATTTTCCTTATGATATCCGAGAGTAATAGCAGTCTCATCGCGGGTAAATCGATATTTGTTATATAAGCTGTCAATTTTTATGCGTAACTGGTTCGAATCCATCCTGCCGATTTTGATCTCATCGGAAATAATCAATGAATCGGCAAAGAATTTGACAAATGTGGAATCGGGAAGTACTTTCACGCTCGACTTTTCACTCGAACAGGAGCAAAGCAAGAAGATGGATATAAAATAGAATGTCGGTGAGATACGCATATTGGTCCTAAAATTTCACATTTATAGTAAGAATATCCTAAACGAAATGCAATCCTTGACTTTCAACAGTGTTCTTCGTATTTTTAAACTCCAATAAATGGTAATTCTGCTTTTTTTGTTCAATCCAATGGAGTTTTATGGCATCAACATCAGATTTTAGACCGGGCTTGACAATCCGCATGGATGGAGAATTGTGGACTGTTGTGGAATTTCAGCATGTGAATCCCGGAAACTGGCGTGCGTTCGTTAGAGCTAAATTAAAAAGTTTGAAATCGGGCAAAGTTATTGAAATACGTTTTCGTGCCGGTGAAGCAATCGACATAGTCAGAATCGATACGAAAGAGTATCAGTACCTGTATCATGACGGTTCAAGTTATGTATTTATGGATAAAGAAACATACGACCAGATCAATGTTGAAGAAAAATTAATCGGTGATGGCGCACATTTTCTCAAAGAGAGTGAAACCATCAAGATAATGTTCAATGGGAACGACATCATTTCAGTAGAGATGCCGATAACGGTTGAATTAAAAGTTATCGAAACACCGCCCGGAGTTCGTGGCGATACCGCAACAGGTGCACAGAAACCTGCCAAGATGGAAACCGGCGCGACTGTTAACGTTCCTCTCTTCATCAATGAGGGCGATACACTTAAAATCGATACTCGTTCAGGAAATTATCTTGAACGAGTCAAAATGTAATATAGCGTCTTTGCTCACTTAATTTAGGAGAGATTATGGATATAAGATATCTTAAAAAGTTAGTACGGATTGTTGAAGAGAGCACTGTACATGAGATCGAGATTGAAGAGGAAGGCTTAAAAGTCAAGGTTTCGAAAAACATGGCTCTGAGTTCGATTCCGGTTGCTCCGGTTGCGATGCCACAGGTTGCCGCTCAGCAGGCGATAGCCGGTGCGAAGGTGGAACCTGTAGCCTCACAAGAACCGGCGGCAAAAACCGAAGTAAAAATGCATGAAGTTAAATCGCCGATTGTTGGAACATTCTACCGTGCACCCGCGCCCGATGCCGATTCGTATGTCGAGGTCGGCGCTATTGTTCAGCCGAAACAAGTTCTCTGTATCATCGAAGCGATGAAGCTCATGAATGAAATCGAAAGCGATGTTTCCGGAAGAATCGTGAAAATATTAGTCGATAATGCTCAACCGGTAGAGTATAATCAGACATTGTTCTTGATTGAACCCGTCTAAATGGATAAACGCTCTATTATCCTTTCCGATTCATTACGAACTACATGAAAGAAATTTGTGTTTAAAAAAGTTCTCATAGCGAACAGGGGAGAAATAGCACTGCGCGTAATGCGCGTTTGTCGTGAACTGGGAATCAGGACGGTTGCTGTTTATTCCGAAGCTGACCGCTATTCTTTACACGTTAAATTTGCCGATGAAGCTGTTTGCATCGGTCCTCCGCCCGGGCGCGAAAGTTATCTTCATATCCCGCGCATTATTTCTGCCGCGGAAATTACAAACGCCGATGCAATTCATCCCGGATATGGTTTTCTTGCGGAAAACGCTCAGTTCTCTGAAATTTGCCAATCTCAAGGAATCAAATTCATCGGACCCTCGCCCGAAGCCATTGTGGCGATGGGTGATAAGGCGCTTGCAAAAGATACTATGAGTAAAGCCGGTGTTCCAGTTGTTCCTGGAAGTGATGGAATAGTAAAAGATGTTAAAGAAGGATTCGATATTGCCAGGTCGATCGGTTTTCCTGTAATGATCAAAGCGACTGCCGGAGGCGGAGGAAAGGGAATGCGGATCGTTATAGATGAGAACGATTTTGAAAAATTATTCCAGATGGCAAGCAACGAAGCCGGCGCCGCATTCAACAATCCGGATGTTTATATTGAAAAATTTGTAGACCAACCGCGGCACATCGAGATTCAGGTGTTTGGAGATCAGTATGGCAATGCGATTCATCTCAATGAGCGCGACTGCACAATCCAGCGACGGCATCAAAAGCTGGTGGAAGAATCGCCTTCTCCGATAGTTGATCCTAAAATGCGCGATGCTATGGGAAACGCAGCCGTCAATGGCGCTAAAGGTGTAAAGTATGAGGGAGCCGGAACAATCGAATTCATAGTTGATAAAGATAGAAATTTCTATTTCATGGAGATGAACACCCGCATACAGGTCGAGCACCCCGTGACCGAACAAGTCACCGGGTTGGATTTGATTAAACTTCAGATTGAAATTGCTATGGGTAAGAGATTGCGGAAAAAAGAGTTCAAGCCGAGAGGGCACGCAATCGAATGCCGGATCAACGCTGAAGATCCCAGTCATGATTTTCGTCCGTCTCCCGGAGAGATTACTGGGTTTCATTTACCCGGCGGGTATGGTGTTCGGGTCGATACACATTGCTATGCAGGTTATAAAATCCCTCCATTTTACGATTCCCTTATTGCAAAATTAATCGTCTTTGCGCCAACCCGTGACGAGGCAATTGATAAAATGGCAGGCGCGTTGGAAGAATTTACTATCGAAGGCGTGCATACAACCATTCCATTCCATCGGAAGGTAATGCAGAATAAAGTTTTCCGTAGCGGATTATATGATACGAGTTTCATAGAAAAACATTACAACAAAGATTAACAAATTTTATAGGTGATTCCATGACGTTCCCAGAAAATCTGAAATATACAAAAGACCATGAATGGATTAGGGTTGAAGGAGATACCGGTGTAGTTGGTATTACCGAATATGCCCAGGGTGAACTTGGCGATGTGGTTTTTGTCGAGTTGCCGCAAATTCACAAACAAGTTAAGCAAGGTGAGAGCTTCGGCACCATTGAAGCTGTTAAGGCAGTTTCCGATCTTTATTCGCCCCTGTCAGGTGAAGTCATCGAAGCTAACGCTGAATTGGAAAAAGCGCCGGAACTTGTCAACAAAGATCCTTACGGCAAGGGATGGATCATGAAATTGAAAATTAGCGCCACGAACGAGTTGGATGCTCTTCTCGACGTAAAAACATACCGCGAATTAATAGGTAAATAAATATCCAATCACGTTTTTGTGAACCGGCTGGTTAAAATATTTTCAAAGGAAGATATCTTCCCACAGTACAGAAATAGTCCGATTGATTTACTTCTGCAATATCATAATCTCGGATTACCATTCGAGGGTGTTACCAACGCGCAAATGTTAATCGGAATGTGCATGGATAACCGCAAGTATCTTCACATACCGGATAATTTCGCTTTCATCATTCGAACAGGAGGCGCAAATCTCCGTTACAGCGAATTTAAAATCTCCTATGCAATATCGGTTGGTGAAGTTTCATCTTTAGCGCTTATCGCACACAATAATTGTGGGATGGTCAACATCATGGCGCGAAAAGATCAGTTCGTACAGGGCTTGATGGATAGAGCCGGATGGGATCGAGTTTCTGCCGAGGAACATTTTAATCAGTTTGCCCCGATGTTTGAAATTGGGGATGAAATTGATTTCTTGTTGAGCGAGGTAAATCGTCTTCGTCATCGTTATCCAAAAATTCTAATTGCACCTCTGTATTACAAAGTTGAAGATAATCTTCTTTACATGATCAAGGAGGGAAGAAATACTTGATGTTCGCATCGGGTCGCCTCTCTCCTCAATTCTTCAGCTCTTCTCTCTTTGCTTTTTATTCTATATTCCGATCCAATTATCTCAAAACTTATCCTTAACAATTACTGCTATTGAATTTTTATGTCAAATCATATTAATCAAACCGAACTATTCTCAGACCGTCATAACGGTCCGGATCAAAAAGAAATTGAACAAATGCTTAAAGAAGTTGGCGCTCGCTCGCTCGATGACTTCATTGATAGCGTTATTCCTCGGCAAATCCGTTCCAATCATCCACTCACTCTGCAGTCGCCTGTTAGTGAACGCGAAGCGCTCAACGAGCTGAAAGCAATAGCTAAACAAAATCGTGTTTACCGATCGCTCATAGGTATGGGATTCTATGATACTATCACACCGACGATCATCCAGCGCAACATTTTGGAAAATCCCGGATGGTACACACAGTACACTCCATATCAGGCAGAGATCGCTCAGGGCAGAATGGAAGCTCTTCTTAATTTTCAAACGATGGTCATGGATTTAACTGCGATGGATATTGCCAACTCCTCATTACTTGACGAGTCTACTGCCGCGGCTGAAGCAATGAACATGTTCTTCGGAATTAAAGGTAGACCTAATGACGGAATCTTTTTCGTTTCTGATGATTGTCATCCGCAGAATATTGAAGTTATCCGAACACGCGCTAAGCCATTAGGTATCAATGTGGTTGTAGGAAAGTGGAACGAGTTCGAATTTACCGACAAAGTGTTCGGTGCGCTCTTACAATATCCGGCATCTGATGGAGCGATCTATGATTACAAATCGTTCTGCGATAAAGCACACTTGGCTGGCGCATCCGTAGTCGTTGCCGCCGACATATTAAGTCTGACACTGCTAACGCCGCCGGGAGAATTCGGCGCTGATGTAGCCGTCGGTAACACACAACGCTTCGGAGTTCCGCTCGGTTATGGCGGACCTCATGCCGCGTACTTTGCGACGAAAGATGAATTTAAACGGCATATTCCCGGTCGGATTATCGGTGTGTCGGTCGATTCAAGAGGACAGCGCGCACTGCGTATGGCGCTGCAAACCCGTGAACAGCACATCCGCCGTGAGAAGGCGACATCGAATATCTGCACTTCGCAAGTTCTTCTTGCCATCATGGCAAGTATGTATGCAGTTTATCACGGTCCGAAAAGAATAAAAGCAATCGCAGAACGAATCCACAACCTCACCAAAGTGTTAGCGGATGGATTGAAGCAGCTTGGGTATAAAATTATTCACGATGATTATTTCGATACTCTCCGTTTCATTGTGGATAAAAATTTTAAATCAATCAACGGGTCGGTTCTTCAATCCAACAATTTCAACATCCGCTGGTTCGATGATTGCTCGTGCGGAATTTCTCTGGATGAAGTATCCGGATTAGATGAAGTGAAATCTTTGCTCAATATTTTCGCTAATAAGAAACCGGTAAATATATCAGCCGATAATCCTGGCTCGAAAATATCTGCCGGATATACAGGTAAGATGAAGCGAACTTCGGAATACCTGACGCATCCTGTTTTCAATACTCATCATTCAGAGACGGAGATGCTAAGGTATATCCGCTCGCTTGAATCGAAAGACCTCTCGCTTACGTTCAGCATGATACCGCTCGGTTCCTGCACGATGAAGCTGAACGCTACCACCGAACTTATGCCGATTACATGGCAGGAGTTTAATTCACTCCATCCTTTCGCACCGATGGAGCAAACCAAAGGTTATCACGAGATGTTCAAACAGCTTGAAGATATGCTGAAAGATATAACCGGCTTCGATGCAATTTCCTTCCAGCCGAATTCGGGAGCGCAAGGTGAATATACCGGATTGCTCGTTATCCGTGCATATCAAGAAAGCCGCGGGGAGAGTTACCGCAATGTTTGTTTGATTCCATCATCAGCGCATGGCACTAATCCCGCAAGCGCTGTGATGGCTGGTATGGAAGTCGTTGTTGTGAAAGCCATGAGCGATGGCTCAATAGATATTAAGGATTTGGAAGACAAAGCAAAACTGTACAAGGATAAACTTGCCGCATTAATGGTGACATATCCATCCACGCACGGTGTGTTCGAGGAAGGAATCAAAAATATCTGCCGCATTGTTCACGAAAACGGCGGACAGGTTTATATGGATGGCGCTAACCTCAATGCACAAGTCGGCTTTTGCTATCCTGCCGAACTCGGGGCGGATGTCTGTCATCTGAATTTGCATAAGACATTTTCCATTCCACATGGCGGCGGCGGTCCAGGTGTCGGTCCGATCGGTGTTGCAAAACATCTTATACCATTCCTTCCTACTCATCCGGTCGTTTCAATTAATGGAGGAAAAGGAATCGGTCCTATTGCCTCTGCGCCGTGGGGTAGCGCGGGTGTGCTTGCAATTTCCTGGGCTTATATCAAGATGATGGGAGCCGATGGATTGAAACATGCGACCGAAATCGCAATTCTCAATGCAAACTACATGGCGGCGAGATTGAAAAAGTATTATCCGATCGTTTACACGGGTAAGAATGATCGGGTTGCACATGAATTCATAATCGATCTTCGTCCGATAAAAGCCAGCGCCGATATTGAAGTTGAGGATGTTGCTAAGCGGTTGATGGATTACGGTTTTCATGCACCGACGACATCATTCCCTGTTGCAGGCACGTTGATGATTGAGCCGACAGAGAGCGAATCGAAAGAAGAGCTGGATAGATATTGCGATGCTTTGATTGCAATTCATAAGGAAGTCGAGGAGATTGAAACAGGAAAAGCCGACAAAGTAAACAACGTTCTTAAAAACGCGCCGCATACCGCCGATATGGCTGTTGCAGATGACTGGAAATTTCCGTACCCACGTGAGAAAGCTGTTTTCCCAGTAGCATGGGTAAAAGCGCATAAGTTCTGGGTGTCGGTTGGTAGAGTGAATAATGTTCAGGGTGACCGCAATCTTATCTGTGCTTGCCCGCCGATTGAAGATTATATCGAATCGGATAAGAATAAATAAATGAAAATAGCTGACACATTTCATCTGGTGCAGGTATTAAGACCAATGAACAGCATTGTCCATCCAATAGCCGAAATTTCCAGGTATGGCGGGCGATAAGAATATTTTCAAATCTTTGTCTGATCGAAGTACTGAAGATAAATTAGCCCTTGAGCTACGAGAGCTTCTCGGTGAGTTTATTATTAGATTTAATTCACTTGAATCTTCTTTGTTATTTTCTATACATTATCTTGGCGTAAGAAATTATCCCCTTACTTTGTGTTTATTGGGCGGGGCTGATTTTACTAATTTATTAGAGAAATTGACGAACATTGTTCATTACACTGTTCGAGAAAAAGACATACTCTCCGAATACTCGGATGTAAAAGAAACGCTCGTGTCTATCAATAAGGCAAGAAATGAATTTATCCATACGCATGATTGGACGCTCAGGGACAACAAGATTATCAGAGTCAAACCTAAACGACAAATCGGTAGATCCGATGGTAAATATTATACCCATGAAGCGAACTTCGACATAAATCGGCTGAGAAAACTTCCAAAAGAAGTTAGTAATGCGCGAGAGAAGTTGATTGCTTTCATTGATAAACACCAAGAAATATTTTTTGAGAAATTGGCGAAAAATTATGATGACCCCGACCCACAAAAAACAAAATAAATCTCGAAAGAATAGAAAATAAGATTGATTCCTCAAAACCGGTAGGAGTTTTAAAGGAGTAGTAAAGTACCTTGCACATACGAAGCCATCTAAGTGAAAACGAAGTTGGGATAAAACATAATTATAAACAAAGGAAATATTATGGAACTCAAAGAATTTATAGCGCAAACCTTAATACAAATTATTCAGGGGGTACACACAGCCCAATCTCAAGTTCCTGAGTATGGAGGAAAAGTAAATCCATATTTCTGGAGTCTTCATAAAGAGGCAGATTTTATTGGCATGACCGGCGAATCAGGTGGCAGAGAGCAACCCGTGACTTCTGTTAATTTTGATGTTGCTATTATGACAGGTGATAGCTCCGAATCAAAGGGAGGTTTAGGAATTTTTGTCGGTGGATTCGGAGTAGGCGCGCAAAATCAAACTACCGAGTCAAATGCCCAGCAAAATCGGATTCGTTTTTCCGTGCCGGTTCTTTTACCACAGCAAAAGGCGAAAGTTCAACAATCCGTGTAACTCAGGTTTCCGTCATTCTTTCAGCCGTAATACCACAGTCTCGAATCCAGTTTAGTTCCGCCTCATCCATTCATTTTCAATATAATTTTGATGCCTTTTCTTTTTGTTTCCTTCCTCAGATATTCTTACATTTGCCTAAGTTTATAATCAACCATTTTGTAATTTACAAGGAGAAGATATATGCTGACTCGTTTCTGTAAATATTTTGTTCCCATCCTGTTGCTCGTTTCCCTGACATCCGCTCAAAAGCTTGAAGACATTCTCAAGAAACATTATGAAGCGCGTGGCGGGTTGAAGAACATCAAAGCCGTCCAAACCATTCAAACGACCGGCAAGATTACGATGATGGGAAAAGAATATCCCACAACCATCTACCAGAAACGCTCCGGCGGTTTTCGCTCGGATATGGCGATGGGTAAAGCGAATATCATTCAGGCGTACGATGGTAAAATCGGTTGGCAGATTATTCCGATGGCAGGGACATTGGATCCGATAGATATGAAAGAGCAAGAATTGCAAAGCATACAAGAGCAAGCTGACCTGGATGGATTTCTGGTCGATTGGAAAGATAAGAATTATAAACTTGAGCTTGTGGGAAAAGAAAAGATCAACGAGAAACCGGTTTACCACATCAAGGTAATCCGACAAGATACAACCGAACACCATATTTACCTCGATGCGAAAACATATCTGCCCGTTCAAGAAACGGAGAGGATGAAAATGATGGGAAAGGAAATGGAAGTCGTTACCTCTCTCAGTGATTATAGGGGAGTGGATAAGCTCAAGATGCCGTTTGCCCAGGAAGTCGGTGGAGCAATGCCGCAGAAAATCCAGTTCGAGAAGATAGTTTTCAATCAACCGATACCGGATTCATTGTTCGCCAAGCCGGTAAAGAAATAACTATCGAGTAAAACATGGGGTTGTCCAATAAGCGAGAGAGAGTGTCACATTGAGCTTGTCGAAATGTGAAATTGAGCGGTATTGAGCCTTCGACAAGCTCAGGCTGACAATAATTTTTACTTTTTGGACAACCCCATTATAGGAGAGGTCATTAAACAGAAATGTTTGTCTTGGAGAAATTATGAAACATCGAATTCTTTTTTTAAGTATAGCCGTCGTTACTCTTTTTTTATGCTTCACTTTTCAAGCATACCCACAAGGGTCTAACCATAAAATCGCCATCGTCATTCACGGCGGTGCAGGTACTATTCTAAAATCCAACATGACACCTGAAACCGAGAACCAATACCGCGAGAAACTTACCGAAGCTATGAGCACCGGTTATAATATATTAAAGAATGGCGGCACAAGCATGGATGCGGTGGAAGCGACGATCAAGATAATGGAAGACTCCCCGCTCTTCAATGCTGGCAAAGGCGCCGTCTTCACGCACGAAGGAACAAACGAGCTTGATGCATCCATAATGGACGGCAAAACGTTGAAGGCAGGTGCAGTAGCGGGAGTAAAACGTATCAAGAATCCGATTAATCTTGCCCGGCTCGTGATGGAAAAAACCTGGCACGTGTTGCTCACTGGCGAAGGTGCTGAGAAGTTCGCGCAAGAGCAGGGGGTCGAGCTTGTTCCGCAAGAGTATTTCAAAACAGAGCGACGATGGAAGCAGATACAGGATATTTTGGAAAAAGAAAAAGCAGATTCAGCCAAACAAGGAATTGTCCCGGAAAAGCACGGTACAGTTGGTTGTGTAGCACTGGATAAGTTTGGCAACATTGCCGCAGGCACTTCAACAGGAGGGATGACGAACAAACGCTTCGGCCGCGTTGGCGACTCTCCGATAATAGGTGCGGGTACTTACGCCAACAACAGCACATGCGGAGTTTCCTGCACAGGCGACGGTGAATATTTCATCCGCCTCGGTGTTGCAAAAGATATTTCCGATTTGATGGAATACAAAAGTATGTCTGTAAAGGATGCCGCCCAAACAGTTATTGACAAGCTGACAAAACTTGGCGGCACGGGCGGAGTGATTGCACTTGATAAAGACGGCAACATTGCGATGCCGTTTAATACTTCCGGTATGTACCGTGGATATATAAATAAGAATGGGAAGCCGGTGGTGGAGATTTACAAGGAGTGAAGTTTAAAATAAGCTTGTGTTCATTCATCATTGCCATTAAGTTGCGCTAATTCAGTTAGTAGTGATTGTGGCAAACGATGTTCCCAGTATGTCAAATCTAAAAAGATTCTGAGATGTTTCTTTGTACGACTGATTGTGGTATTGAGAACCGCTCTGCCTGTTCGATCGTTAGAATCAGAAAAGTAGGGTGCGTTTCCTGGTAGATTCGCTGTATCGGAAACACTGAACAATACCCAATCCCATTCGCGTCCCTGAGCCTTATGAGTATTCCAGACTTCAACGTGATTGCTGATCTCAGTATCACCGAACCTTACCCTTAATTGATTTCGGATCAAACTTACTTGTTTCTTGTATGGAGTCAGGATAGCTATAGTTGGCAGACTTGGTTGTTGCAGTGCCCAATCCCACCATTCTGCGAGATGTTTTAAAATAGTGTTAGCTTCTGCATAGTTCTCTCTTCCAATGTGATCTGCTCTATCCTGTGGCTCACAATGAATAGACCGAATGTAAGTATCGTCATTTGACAAACCTACTAGCCCAATGTTATTGTAAATATGGCGATCTAACAAAGAGGCTAGTGATTGACCAAAGCGGTACGACGCATGAAGTATGCAGCGCTGTGTCAATTCTAATATTGGCTCTTCAATCATGTGAAGGTCTTTCCAATGATCTCCTAATCTAAACGCGTCTTCAAGAAAAATTGCAGGCTTCTCCCAGTAAGACTGGATGGTTTCATCATTTTTGCATTCGCAAATTGGTGGAAGTTGTAAGTGATCTCCCAACATGGCAATGGGGCAATGAAGGCTTAGGAGCGGCAGTATTTTTGCAATGGGAGCGTATGGCGCCTCGTCGATAAAAACATGATTGACTATTATATTTGTTTGAAGAGTGAGCCCAATGAATCCGTCCAATGTCATGCCAAGTACTGACTTGCTAGCTAAGTCTTGCTTGAATTGAAAGAGGCGTGCTTCGAGTTGCTCTTTGTCTGCACGCCAAGTTACGAGGAGTTCATCGGAATTGTCGGTGGGGTAGCGTTTGCCTATATCTGATAGATTATGTGCTGCAACTTCAATTCGGTTTTCTAAAAATTGGATATTCTCTTGATACCCTGAAGCCGTTTTTTGTTGAGCCCGTTGCATTTGCTCCAGCCCAGAGACTCGAACTTTTAAGCCAATGATTTCTTTATGTGCCTTCTCGTGTGCGGACTCTAGTTTAGCCTTCTCCGCTTTGAGTTGGGTAAATATGGGTTCTAGCTTAACTCGTTTTTCACGCATGCTTTCGATAGTAACCTCTACGGAACGAAGATGTGCGCTCAGTTCGGAAATAGAGTTTATCAGTTCCTGTTTTCGACCAGTGAATATTCGTGTGAAGATTCCCAGACCGATGAGTTCTTTGTTTAGTCGAGCTAACTCCTTGATGGTTTGAGCTTGCTCGCATTCCATAGCTTCTATATCAGAAAGAAGCTTTGCAAATGCAATGTTGTTAAGCTCACCCTGCTTCGACTTGTGCTCACTTTCTAGACGTTTCTGTTCTTGACTCCACTGGTGGATAATATTCTCATTGTCGAGTATCTCGTGCTGAATGGTGACGAGCTTCGCTTCGACCTTATTTAGTTCGCTGCGCTTTTTGGTAAGTTCAGCTTTGCAATCTTCGATTTCACAAACAAGCTTTTGCATTCGCTGAAGAGAGGTTATGTTATCTTCTAATGTCTTGATTTGCGATTTGATCTGCCTGATTTCATGTTGAAACGCCCGTTCTTCGCAGCAATCAGGATATTCTTGAATGAAGCTTGCAGATGGTACGCCAATGCGGGCAACTTGTGTTTGTGGGACGCCGTCCTTAAGAATTGCGGACAGGGCGTTGTCGACAGCCAGGTTAGTGGAGGCAAGAACAAGGATCTTTTCTTTCCGCTCAACGCAGATGTGAACTGCTTTTGCCAAGACCCACATTGTCTTGCCTGTTCCAGGTGGTCCCCAGATATACGAAAGTCCTGTACTCAGCACTGTTTTGATAGCTTCACATTGTTCATTGCTAAGGCATTCATTCATCACCAATGGATTCGGATTTGCTGGTTTGTAAGGTTTGATTTTTGTGATAGCGCTGACTGACGAGCCACGTTGTTGCAACCACTCCAAACAGCGTTGGACAAGCCACCGGAAGTCTATGACAATATCACCTGTAGTTCCATGCACAGGTGTCTGCGAAGCAAACTCGGTTTTGCCTGTTCGCCTATCATACTCAAGAATATGAATCTCAATCTTACTGCCAGGGGCAGCATAGTCTATTAAAGTTGCGGAAGAATCAGATCGTATGGTACGATGCTGTGGGAGTTCACATTGATATTTTATCCATATCGAGTTCTCCAGCAACAAAGTCTGGTCTTCGACTGAACAAATATTGTTTGCACGATGCCTTTCTAAGTTGGCTTCATTCTCTATTAGGAATGCAAGGTACTTTTTCGTACTGGCTGTTGCTGCATTCACTATTGCTGCTGCTGGTAAGAACGGCATTACAGGCTTCCAATTATTTTAAATTTTCTGAGTTTATTTTGCATTCTTTCACAACACCGAAAAGGACTTTCAAACCGAGATAAAAAAAATAACTCAACTATATTGAATTATTATTTTTTGAAGAGTGCTATGCGACTAGCATCATTTATAAAATCATTTAAATATTTAGGATTCAGCAAGATTTATGTAAAAGTTTTTCTACATGCTTCTTCTGCAATTTTATTTAATTTAAGATTTTCTTTTACAGAGTTGTGATTGTACCGTCCATGAACTAATTCAGATCGTATATTGTAGATTTTTTCCAACTTATCTTTATTGTATCCAATAATATTATGAATTCGCTCTATAAAATATTCTGTAATATTTCTTTCTCTATTTTGTCCAGATGTTAGTGTTTCCAATGCACATACATGAAATATTAATGATTCTAACCAGCCACTGGCCCTGTATGCCATGCATAGAAAATAAAGGGCATTCCGGGTTCTTTTGTTGATAGTTTTAAATTTATTAAAACCAGAATACAATTTAGCAATTTTTTTAAATTCTTGCGATTTAATTATTGCTGTAACATTTCTATCTGGAACAAAGGGGTAGTCATCTCTAATTTTTCTTATTTCATTTGAGGAATTCACTCTATAACGTATGAACACTTTTGTGCGCTTTAATAGTCGACAGGTGATAATAAAAACAAAAGATGCTTCTTCAGGCAGTATAACATCTTCATCCACTTGTAAACATAACCTAGAGTTAGTAAGACAATATTCATCCTCCCATGAAACATTAATTTTGTTTATTCTATTCAGGTTGATATTATTCGAGATTATGCTAACTCCATTAGCTATTTCTAATGGAGGAGTTGATCTTCCCCCTAATTTTCGGACAGAGAGAAAAGCCAGTATATTAGAGAAAAGGAGAAGTCCGAAATGGAAGCAGAACAAGTCAGAAGAAGAAGAT
>JAGVIE010000029.1 GCA_020056225.1 Bacteroidota bacterium | reverse complement strand
GACATTCTGCTATCGGTTATCAATCACCGGTGCAATTTGAATTAAATAATTTTTTGTCTTAACTTGTTGTCCAGAAAATCGGGACAAGATCAACAATCTATGAATTTACTTCGTAGTCCTCCTCAATCGTAAAATAATAATAGAACGCCCCCGAAGGGTGGTCTCTCAATTATCGACTCCTGGTTGAGCTATAAAAGGACAATCATATCCTTGAGGGTGGTCATTTTTATTATAATCAACAGAATTATCAAATTCAAATTATCTATGGAGGATGCAACGATGAATAGAATAAAAATTTTACATTTGAATAAAAATGCTTGACTATTGTTCATTATCTCATATATTAGTCTTATGTATATTGAAGAAGGATAATCTATAGGGGAACTTTTATGCGTCTTACCATTTTTCTTGCGTTCGGTATAGTATCTTGTCTGAGCGCTTTTAGTCAAGGTATTAGAAATAATCTTGCCGGAAAACAGTTTGACACGATAACTTCAGATAGCATTCAAGTGAGTGTTTCTGCAGGCTGGAATTTAATATCATTTCCCCTTAGTGTTCCCGATGGAAGAGTAAACATTTTATTTCCTTCTGCAATCTCCAATGCATTTAAATATGACGGTTCTTACATAGTGGAATATACGCTTCAACCGGGGACAGGTTATTGGTTAAAATTTGCGGAGCCGGTGAACATCTCCATAATTGGTACAACGATACCCGTATTAAATTCGAATATGAAACTAGGGTGGAACATGGTCGGTTCCCCAAATGAAAAGATTGCGGGAAATCAACTTGTAACACAGCCGTGCGAAATAATATCCTCAGATTATTTTGCATATACTCCGGGTTATGGTTATGGGCAAATGGATACGCTGGAGCCTGGCAAGGGGTACTGGGTAAAAGTAAGCCAGGCAGGAAACTTACTTGAAAAAAAGTGGATAAAAGTTTCCGACATTTATTATGCGGGCGTAACAGTACACCCGACCGAACCTAACATACTCTATGCGGGAACGCAGAGCAATTTCGATGCTGGAACAAATGGAGCAATAATGAAATCAACAGATTGGGGAGCGACATGGGACACTCTCTTAAGAGATGTTAGTTCCAGTCGTGTACTTCTTGATCAAACGAATCCAAATGTTGGGTACGTTACAGTGCAAAGTGGAATTGATTGTATTCCGGGTATTTTAAAAACTACCGATGGTGGTTTAACGTGGCTTCATGCCGATAATGGTGTCAATCTTTCTTGGGGTTGCCAAGAAAGTTTTGGACAATTTATGATAGACCCTAGCAACAGTAATATTTTATATGTTCAAATTATTATCTTTGATACACGCCCTCTGCATATAACATATAAAACAATAAATGGAGGCAACTACTGGTTTCCACTCATAAATTATGATTCTCTCCACTGCACTTGTTCCACAGATACGTTTAGGCGGTTCTCGGAAGGTGTTTTATTAGCAATAGATCCGCAAAACTCAAATATTCTCTATGCTTTAGAGCTTGGTATTTCATATTCTGTCGGCGTGAATATTCTTTTTCGATCAACAACAGCCGGAGAAACGTGGGATATACTCTATCGATTTCCTAAATCAACATTGGGGTATCCTGCTAATATTGAAGTTGATATACGAGATTCTAATATATTATATATTGGAGCAAATGGATTTTTTAGATCAACGGATCGAGGTCAATCATGGCAAAATTCATCCAATGGGTTACCAGATCCCATTTATCCAAATGTTCATCAATCAAAGAATTCAGATGTGTTATTCATTTCGACAGGATCAGGTAGTATCTTTCAATCAACAGATAAAGGATTAAATTGGCAAACCCAAATTATTGATTCTAGCTACGGTGTGTATTTTCAAGACCTTGATGAAACAGGATCATCCATTTATTCAACAAAAATCGATACTGGTTACTATCATCCAACTGAAATTGATGGTCTTTATAGATTAAAGATATGTAAATAGGGTCGGCTTTTATTTTGCCAAAATCATCTTTCGCGTTTCTGAGTGATTTCCAACCTGCAATCGATAATAATAAATTCCGCTTGCACTACCGGAAGCATTCCAGTGAACATCATAACTTCCTTGCTGTTTTGTCTCATCTATCAACGTGGTTATTTCTCTTCCGATTGCATCGTACACTTTTAAAGTTACGTGATTTAAATCCCTAATCTCAAATCTGAAATCTGTTGTCGGGTTGAACGGATTGGGGTAATTTTGTTCCAGCGTGAATGATCGCGGTTGTAAACTTATTGCCTCTCGGACTGAATTTACAACCTGAGCATTATACCATGCAGTATACCAGAGCGATGCCAAAGCAACCGTTGCCTGCTGGATTTGATCTTTAGTAAAACCTCCGGTTTTTTGCCAGAGGGTTTCATAGTATGCCGCCGGGGCTGTTCCGGAACTATTCCATCCTGAAATAATCTTCGACTGAGAATCAGCCGCAATCAAGGTATCGACAAGTGAATTTGAATGATAGATAAAATTAAAAACGTAATCGAGCGGTGCGGTAATATATTGAATTGAATCGGGATGAACGGTAATATACGACTGATAAGTGTTGATCATCTGCGATTCATAACGGGAATGCAGTCCACCGGGATTATAATTGGCAGTACAATGGAGCGGCTGATGTCCATCGGCAACATAATGACCGAGATCGCTCATGGTTGATTCAGCCTTGACCATATCGCCCCTCGATAGCTGTGCGGTCAACGAATCTAACACCATCGTTATTGCCCAGGGTAGAGTGCCTTCGCTTTTTACATAAGTTCTTCCGTATAGATTTATCACTGAATCGAGACTGCGCGGGAGGTTGAGATAATCGGGATAGATATCGATATCAATGTAATGCCTCGTATCCTCCGCGAAGAAAGATGTGTCGCTGTAATCTTTCCGGTAATCGGCATCGGATGCGTGTGCCTGATAAAAAAGACTATCGGCTTTAAGTGCAGACATGGATCCGGGCAGATGCATGACGGCTTTTAGGTTGATTAATTTGTGCGCAGTCGAACCCCACGCATATGCGAAGTTCAGTGAAAGGAATAAAAGTGGCAGGCATCCGATAAGGATGCTTATATAGCGTTTCATCGGGATCTTTCTTTTAGGTTGAGAGCGCTTTCCAGTGAGTTGCGTATTGAGTTAAGGTCTGGTCAACAAGATAGTGGATGGATCCTTTTTCGAAAGAACCGTCTTTTAGTCGTTTGCCAGCGGGGAGACCGGTGAGAATTTCAATCCCCTCGTTAATTGTTTTGATTGCATAAATGTGGAACTTGCCTTTTGCCGCGGCTTCGATTATATCCTGACGTAGCATGAGATCTTTTTTATTCTGTTGAGGAATAAGAACGCCTTCTTTACCGGTCAGTCCGCGTTTTTTACAGATATCGAAGAAGCCTTCAATTTTTTGATTGACGCCGCCGATCGGCTGGATTTCGCCTTTCTGGTTCACGGATCCGGTAACACTAATATACTGATGAAGTGGAACATCTGCAAGACTGGAAAGTATCGCATAAATTTCCGTAGATGACGCGCTGTCGCCGTCGACGCCGCCGTAATTTTGCTCGAAGGTTATGCTTGCGTTCATCGTGAGCGGTTTGTTAAGCGCGTACATACCGTGAAGGTATCCGCTTATAATCAGCACGCCTTTGTTATGCGTAGGTCCGCTCATCTCGGCTTCGCGCTCGATATTGATAATACCCGATCTTCCTATCGATGTTCTCGCCGTAATGCGCGTTGGAATGCCGAACATATATTCCCGCATATCGAGAACGGACAAACCATTGACCTGACCGATAACATCGCCGTCCGTATCGATCATCAACGTTCCCTCGTCTATCATCTCTTTCATTTTATCTTCTACCAACTTGACCCGCTCGATCCGTTCATAGATTGCTTTAGTGATGTGTTCCTCAGTTATGATCGAGCTTTTGCCGTTGAGCGCCCAGTAATTCGCTTCACGGGCAAGATCGGCTACGATGTTGAATCGTGTGGAGAGCTTATTCTGTCTTCCTGCAAGACGAACACCGTACTCGATCACGGCGGCAATGCCGGAGTTATCGAACGGTTTCAGTTTCTCATCGTCGCAGATCATCTTAATAAAGTGAACATACTTGTCGATTGTTTGCGGCTGTTTTGGCATCTCGGTATCAAAATCCGCGCGGACTTTAAAAATCTTTTTGAAATCATCGTCCTGATCGTACAGAAGAAAATATATATAAGCATCACCCAGCATTACAACCTTTACATCGATGTCTATCGGTTCCGGTTTGAATGCCGAGCTTGTTCCGAAGAGTCCGCTTTCTATCGGCTGGATTTCGAGCAAGCCGTTGCGTAAAGTGCGCTTCAATGTTTGCCATACACCCTGTTCAACAAGCGCGTCGAGCGCGTTGATGACGAGGAATCCGCCGTCTGCTTTCAGCAGAGACCCCGATTTAATTAGCGTAAAATCTGTTCGCCATATTCCGTTTCTATCTATCTCCCGCTCGATCGTCCCGAATATATTTTTGAACCGAGGATTAGTTTCTATTACAATTGGAACACCCTCTGTCCTTGAGTTGTCAACGACGACATTTACCTGATACTCTACGAATGCATCTTCTTCAACCTGCTGTGCCTGCGTTAAGCCGGGTATTTGCTGTACCGGTTCTTCAGGGCGGAACCGGTTGAAATCGCTTCTTACGCTTTCCAGAACATCTTCGAGGTAGCGCAGAAGCTTTTCGTTCTTGTATTTTACATGAATATCTTTGATATGGTCTTTCAGGATAGGCAGTATGAACCGCTCCGAGAGTTCGTTGACAGATTCTTTAGCTTTCCGTTCGATGTTTCTAAGCTCACGAAGCATCAGCTCCATCTGTCCTTCGAGCAGTGTACGGTCTTTCATCATCTGCTCGATCTGTTCTTTCGTTACTTTTCCTTCCTTCACATATGTATCGAGCTGTTCGAACGCTATCGGCTGTTTATCGATGACGGGTGCGATGTCCGGTCTCATGGTCGGACCGACCTGAACCTGAATCACCTCGAAACCGCGTTCCCTGACTTTTTGTTCGAAATCTTTCAAGACACTCCGCTGTCGTTCCTGAAAAAATTCCATCGATCGTTTTCGCTCTTCCTTGAAACGCCTGCTCTCGAATACCGATGGAATGTCTTTGAGAAGTTCCTGCACGAAATCTTCCATATCTTCCTGAAACTTTACACCTTGACCGGCCGGAAGTGAGATGAGTATAGGTTGATCGCTGTTCTGGAAGTTGTGTACGTAACAGTGATCTTTTAACGGAATTTTTTTACGGTGAAACTCCGATAGAAGCCGCTTTATCGTTGTCATGCGTCCTGTGCCGGAAAAACCGGTGACGAATACATTGTAGCCGGGGTGCTTCATCTGCAAGCCGAGCTGTAATGCACGCAGGGCGCGATCCTGACCGATGATTTCTTTTGTGGGTTTAACTTCGTCTGTTGATTTGACTTTCAGACTTTTCGGGTCACAGCGCCAGCGAAGCTGATCGACAGGCACCTCTCTGTTTGATTTAGATTTTGCCATAACCGTATATTTTATGTGAAGAAGTTTGAAACATTGTTATTCAAAATAAGAACGTTCTGGATAAATGGCAAATTGGCTGATGTTATTCTATGTAGGGAGAAAGGCGAATTTTATCCTTGACAATGCGTTGAATATTCCTTAAAATCTTGAGTAGGGGTTGGTGAAATATAAATTAACGTGTTAGCAGCTACCGGATTTGGTTTGATGATATATATAGTTGGACTGATAGGGAAGGGATGTGTTTATTGAAAAAGACAAGCATAAAAACATCTAGATTATTTATTTTGATATTATCGATATTGCTTCTAAAGGAGATAGTGATATCACAAATAGATACAACACTCAAAGAATTCTACCCTCTTAAAATTGGTAACGTTTGGCAATATCAACATGTCGATCCCTTTGGAGTACAATATATTAGTACTTGTCGAATAGCTGGCGATACAATTTTACCTGACGGAGAGCGCTATTATCAGGGATGCGGCTTAGTCCGCATCGATAGTTTACTTCATGTCTGGCAAAATTATGGAGGAGTAGCAACTGATACTACACAAGAGTGCCAAATGGCTTATTCATTCAACGTTTATCGTCTGAATGAACAGGTTGGTACGATTTGGGGAACATGCCAAAACCTCGTTGCTACATTGTGTTACCCTTGGTTTATGCGCTACGATGGTATTTATACTTCGAATATTTTTGGGCAAACTCGCGAGGTGATGCGCTTTACGCCAGGCGCTATTTGCCCTGAGACAGGCGACACAACATGGTATTACGTTGACTGGTTGTTAGTAAGAGGGATTGGCATTTATCGTGAAGAGACAATAGAAACTGCTGCACGGCAATTGATCGGTGCGATCATCAATGGTGTAAAATATGGAACCTTAGTGGGAGTTGATGAAAATTCTTTGATGATTCCAACTTCATTTCATCTTATGCAAAATTATCCAAACCCATTTAACACTTCAACGATGATAACATATGAGATACCGCGTGAGACGTTTGTTACACTGGAAGTTTATGACATGCTCGGCAGAAAAGTCGCACAATTGGTTAATAGAACAAAACAACCGGGTCATTATCAAGAAGTGTTTGATGCTTCGATGCTTTCGAGCGGAGTATATATCTATCGATTACGTGCCGGTGAATTTAACAAAACGAATGTGATGATTCTTATTAAATAACTCACAAAATACTTTCGGCAAATAACAGATATGAAGACGACATTCTTTTTCTTGCTCATTCTTGCACTTCCAAGTTCTGTTGTTACACAAACCCGTCCGCTGGATTTTTTCCCACATCACCTTGGCGACATGTGGGAATACTTTGTGCTGGACGGTGTGGGAAACGACACAATTCAAGACCGTATCATCTTCGATTCCACCGACACGGAGGGAACCGTACATCTCCGTGTTGAACGACTGAGTCTAAATCCCACGGGACCAGCCGTCAACACCCCGTGGTTCGATGAGTATCGAATAGATACCACTGGACAGGTGTTTGCGAGCGGCGGTGGATGGTTCAACCGGCTCCAATACAAATTGAATGCTACAGTTGGTACAGTTTGGATTTCAGATCCAGCAGAAAATGAACTAGCCGAGGTGTTGTCTGTTTACCAAGATACGCTATTTGGTCAACCTACCACTGCGAAATTCATTCGATACGGTATTGGAGACTCCATCGTGAGGTTGGTGCATTACGAAGAGGTAATTGCAGAAGGATTGGGAGTTATCTTCCGCGGAGGCGGTGACCTTGGATATAACCTCTATTTGAGAGGTGCTTTCATTGATGGGCGGCTGTATGGAGATACGACAATTGTTTCTGTTCATGAACATCATACGCCTGAATTTTCGACTAGCATCACACTTTACCCGAATTTTCCTAATCCGTTTAATTCCTCAACGATATTTACATTCTCAATACCCATCGGAGTGAAGATAACTTTGAAGGTATTTGATGTCTTGGGAAGAGAAATTGCGATGTTAGCTGACGAAAAGATAAATCCTGGAACCTACTCAATCGGATGGACACCAAAAGAACTACCAAGTGGTGTATATTTCTACCGCTTGCAAGCTGGTAAATTTACGGATATGAAGATGATGCTTCTAATTAGGTAAGGAGAATTCACACCTCTCAGGAGTAGTAAATTGGCAAGAAAGAAAAGCCGTGCCTCATTGGCTCGGCTTTTTAATATTCCTTCCTGTTCGCGTACATGTTCAACAACAGTCCCGCCATAATCATATTCGTCAGGAGGTTCGAGCCGCCATAGCTTAAGAAAGGAAGAGGCACACCGACAACGGGCATTATACCCATCGACATACCTATGTTGATTATCGTGTGCGTGGCGAATGCGGCAACAACACCAATTGCAACTAAACTTGCGTACCGGCTCTTTACCATAGAGGCGATTTGTACTCCGCGAATGAGAAACAACGTAAGGAAAAGCAGAATAGCGAACGCACCCATAAATCCGAATTCTTCACTCGGAACGCAGTAAATAAAATCAGTCCACTGCGCAGGGATAAAGTTTAACTGCGTTTGCGATCCTTGCAGAAATCCTTTACCGAACAATCCACCGGAACCAATGGCAATCTTCGACTGGATGACATTGTACCCGGCGCCAAGTGGATCCGCATCGGGATTGAGGAATGTTACGATGCGCTTTTGCTGGTGCGGCGCAAGCTTACCGAAAATATATTGAACAGAAACGCCCATGAGAACCGTCAGCGAAAATACCATCGCCGCCGCAAGACGATTCTGTCGCAGTAAAAATAGTGTCACGAATGTAACAGCAATAACGATCAAGAACGGAGTAGTGCCGAATAGCGTTGCAATAACCGCCGCAAATGGAGCGATCATAGTCATCATCAAAAAATTGGAAGCGCCTGCCCAATATAAAATAATCACAAGCATTCCGAGATAAATAATTGCAGTTCCAACATCGGGCTGAAGTACTATGAGAAGAACAGGCAGCAGAACAAATCCCAACGTAATTGAGAGATGTTTGAAACGATTGAGATTGACATAACGTTCAGACAGATAAGATGCGAGCGCGAGAATAGTAGTTACTTTAACAATCTCGGATGGCTGTAAGCCGAAACCTGCAACGCCGAACCAGCTCTTGGAACCTGCGACCATTTTTCCGGCAATTAGTACGACTATCAGGAGTAAAATTGAAAAACCGTATAACGGATAAGATAACAACTGGAGCGTACGGAAAGGTATAACCATGATAATGAGCATCAAGAGAATTCCGATGCCTGTCCAGATCAACTGCCGATTAAAATACATTGATGCGCCTGCGTCGTAAGTTGCGCTGTACACGGAAGCAACACCGATTGCCAGCAGAAGCAGGGTAGGGGCAATCGTTTTAAGATCAACATTATCTTTAAACCAGGTATCCATCAGTCTCCTGTATCTTCATTCTTTTCATCGGCAGCGACTACGCCCTGCGGATTATTGCGGATAAGAGATCCATATAAATATTGTTCGATACATAACCCGGCTATCGGTGCGGCGAATGCGCCGCCGTAGCCGGCATTCTCGACTAATACGCAGATAGCGATCTTCGGATTTTCGCGCGGCGCAAAACCAATGAACCATGCGTGGTCTTTTTTACCGTGCGGGGTTTGTGCTGTGCCGGTTTTTCCGCAAACTGCGATTCCTTTGACTTTTGCCGCCTGTCCCGTTCCACCCGGTTCGTTCACACAGCGGTACATTCCATCCTGGAGTATGTCCCAAACCCAATCTGAGATTTCCATTTTCCGCGTCTCAGTTGGTACAACTTGAATCTCACCCGTGTCTTTATCCTTGATTCGCAGGACCGCATGCGGTGTATGATAATATCCTTTGTTGCCAAGTGTAGCGGCATAATTTGCCATCTGGATCGGTGAAACACCAACTTCACCCTGCCCGATACTCAGACTGACGAGATATCCTTGCGTCCATTTGCCTTTTCCATAGACGCGGTCGAAGTACTCGTCTGATGGAAGCAATCCGGGATTTTCTTCAAGGATGTCTATTCCGGTCGGTGAGCCGAAGCCGAAGTCACGTCCATAACGTGTCCAACGCTCTAAGCCGGTCTTAAGCATTAATTGATAAAAAAACACGTTGCATGATCGCTGGATGGCTTCGACGACGTTTGTCGAGCCGTGAGTGTGCAGGTCATGAAAGACTTTATTGCCGAAGCGAAATGCGCCGGTACAGTTCACACGCCAGTTTGTATTAATGACTCCTTCTTCCAGCGCCGCGGCGGCAAGAACCATCTTGAATGTTGATCCGGGTGGATATCTTGTAAGAGTCGCACGATTGAAAAGTGGTTTACTTTCATCGGTGTTTAGAGCCTTCCATACATCCCAGGGTGTGACACTGCCGAACGATGTAAGGTCGTAATCTGGTTTGCTTACAAGCGCAAGCACGCCGCCGTCATTCGGATCTATTGCCACAATTGCACCGCGTCTATCGCTAAGAAGAGATTCTGCGAGGGCTTGCAGGTCTGAGTCGAGCGCCAGATAAAGATCGCTGCCTTCGCGCACGGCAATATCGTTTTTTCCGTCGTTGAAATTGCCGAGCATTTGACCCAGCGCGTTCACTGTTAGAAGTTCATATCCTTTTTGTCCGCGGAGATAGCGCTCGTAAGCCGCTTCTAACCCGCTTGCGCCTATATTGTCGCCTGGGCGGTATTCATTGCCCATCTCTAATAGCTGCTGATCTGAAATTTCTTTAGTGTATCCAAATAGATGAGTCGCTTTAGCGCTCGTCGGATAAAACCTCTTCGATTCGATCTGGTAATCTATGCCGGCAAGTTTCTCTTTATTTTCTTCTATAATAGAAAGCGTTTTGAAATCAATATCTCGTTTTATTTTTACAGGCGCGAAACGATTATACCTGATTCCTCTAACGATCTTTTCTTTGATGAACGCTGTATCGAGTTGCAGTATTTTAGAGAGGAAGCCAAAATTATCGATTTGCAATTCTGCGGGTGTTATAGTAACGCTGTACGAGGGCCGGTTATCTACGATGAGCTTTCCTTTTCGATCTATCAGTAATCCCCGGATAGGATCGCGTGCGATTTGCCGGATACTATTCTCTTCGGATTTTTTTCCGTACACATCCGAATATAAAAGTTGAAGCTGAACAAGCCGCAGGAAGAAGACAGCAAATACAATACCGATAGCGATGAAGACAACAATTTTTCGGGAAGATGATTCGATGAATTCCGACATATCAGGAAATATATTTCCTTGAAAAACCGAACATCGGAAGAAATGCCAGAGCGGCAGTGTAGAATGTGGTTGCAAGACCGAACTGGAAAATTGCCTTAAATAAACCTATCTCGCTTCCGCGTGTGAAGGCAATGAAATATATCGTGTTATGAATAAGCGAAGCAAGCAAAACGATCAGAACAAATCGGTAACTGGCGAGAGTTGCCGGCGCTTTATTCTCTCCGAAAAAATAACCGGCAGTGAATCCGGCAATTGTTTTTGTAAGTGCGGCGAGACCGATAAAATTTCCGGTTGTCAAATCGAATAATAATCCGATTACGAATCCCCATAAGGTCGCCTGAAGCTGTCCTCTTTTTAGCGCTATATAAACGATCCAGATTGTAAGAATGTCGGGCGTTATGCCTTCGAGAGAAAGCAGTTTGAAGGCTTGGGTCTGGATGATAATCAGAAAAAAAGTCAGGAAAAGATATTTAATTTGCCGCGTCATTTTCTGGTGCGAATGGTTTTCTTTTCAAGAGCTACGCGCTCCGAATCGATTTCTGTAATTACTATGAACACCTGTTCCAGCGAAGAAAAATCGACGCTGGGTGTGACATCAATATCTTTGAACAAGCTCCCGGTCTTTTCACTTACTCTGGAGACAAATCCGATTTTAATATCGGCAGGGAATAGATTGCTGTACTCCGATGTAGTAACGATGTCGCCTTCACGCACATCCTGCGTTTTAGAAACATTCTTGAGTTTCAGAACCTCTCCGCCGTCCCATGCAATAATTCCATCGATACGGCTTCGTTGTATCCTGGCGCTCGCCCGAAAATCTTTATTCAGCATAAGCTGACCAATAGAATACCGAGCGCTTGTCGCTATCAGTTTTCCCACAAGTCCTTTTTCAGAAATAATCGGCATGTCCGATCGTACGCCGCTGTTTTCACCTGAGTTCAAAGTAACCGTATTCCGGAGGAGGTGAAGGCTTTTGCCGACAATATCGGCAGTGACCAGTTTAATGTCCCCATGCTCTTTCAATCCTAGCATTGAGCGAAGACGTATGTTTTCCAGTCGCGCTTCGCGAAGCCGGTTAACTTCATCGGATAAATTTACGTTTAATTGCCGCAGTATTTCATTCTCTCGCTTCAGTTCGAATACATTCGGAATTATTGAAAGTGCGTCCTGGAATATTCCGAGAAAACTAACTGTGTATGAACGAAACGCCCTAATCTGAACATTGTCATTTGAGCCGAGAAGGATTAAGGAAAAGATAATAAGGAGTGTAAGAACGAAGTATTCCTTGAACAACAATATGATATTGATTAGCCTTTGCATGTATAGCTTAGAGCGGTAGCAGTCGATCCTTGGGTATGCATAATCGATGCTCGCGCTCTCAGTATCTCCTACTCTTTACTAAAACTTTGCTGTAATGACTCAAATGCTCGAGCAC
Source organism: Bacteroidota bacterium (assembly GCA_020056225.1). Classification (GTDB taxonomy): domain Bacteria; phylum Bacteroidota; class Ignavibacteria; order UBA10030; family SZUA-254; genus JAGVIE01. The sequence continues at coordinate 29,374 of JAGVIE010000029.1, read as the reverse complement.
TTTTCCCGTACCGCGTACTACCGCAGTCAGTGGATCTTCCGCAACGTGCACCGGGAGACTTGTTTCCAGCCGGATACGTTCATCGAGTTGTTTGAGGAGCGCGCCGCCGCCGGTCAGCATGATACCGCGGTCGAGAATATCGGCGGAAAGCTCCGGAGGTGTCCGCTCGAGCGTCAGCTTAATTGCGTCGACGATTTGCTGTATGGATTCGTTCAAACATTCACGGATTTCAACCGAGCTTGCTTCCGTTGTTTTTGGAATGCCGTTTACCAGATCGCGCCCCTTTACCTGAATTGTAATTTCTTCTTTTAGCGGCATAGCGGATCCGACTTCACACTTAATCACTTCAGCGGTTCTCTCTCCGATTAAAATGTTATGATTTTTTTTGAAGAATTGTACGATGGCGTTGTTCATCTCATCGCCGGCTATACGGATAGATTCTTCATTCACAATTCCGGAAAGAGCGATCACCGCAATTTCAGTTGTGCCGCCGCCGATATCGACAACCATATTTCCGGCAGGCGCATCAACATCCAAGCCGATGCCGATAGCGGAAGCCATCGGTTCAGCTATCAGGTGAACTTCTTTTGCTCCGGCATGCTCGGCTGCATCGCGGACCGCACGCTTTTCAACTTCCGTCACGCCGCTCGGAATGCATACAACTATCCGCCTGCTCGGCAGCCAGTTCGAGTGAACTTTCTTGATAAATTCGCGCAACATTCCTTCCGCGATTTCAAAGTCGGCGATTACACCATCCCTCATCGGTCTGATAGTGCGAATGTCGCGATGTGTCCTGCCAAGCATCTCTCTCGCTTCATTGCCGATTGCAACTATACGCTTGGTGTTGCGATCGAATGCAACGATAGATGGTTCATTAAGCACTACACCTTTGCCCTTCATGAAAATCAGGGTGTTGGCGGTGCCGAGGTCGATTGCTAAGTCTGCCGAAAAGAAAGATAAGAAGCCCATGAGATATCTATAAAATGATTAAAATACTTGGAATAATATAAGAATTATCCATCAATGTTTAAAATGTCTGATGCCGGTAAATATCATCGCAATATTATTGTCGTCAGCCGCCTTAATGACTTCGGCATCCCTTACAGATCCGCCCGGCTGAATAACCGATGTTGCGCCCACATTTACAGCTTCCAGCAAACCATCGGCGAACGGGAAGAATGCATCTGAAGCGACCGCAGTTCCTTTTAAATCAAGCCCCGACTCGTGTGCTTTCATAACCGCAATTCTCGATGAATCGAATCGCGACATTTGCCCGGCGCCGATACCGACCGTTCGGTCGGAACGAGAATATACGATCGCGTTTGACTTGACATGCTTTACTACTTTCCATCCGAACATCATTGCGGCATGTTCTTCGTTTGTAGGCGACCGCATGGTTACAACTTTCAAACTGTCTTTATATATTGTTACATCATCGGGTGTTTGAACTAAAACACCGCCGGTTACATGCTTGAGAATAAATTCAGTGCGTGGTTGCCGTAAAATATTTTGCCTGATCAATCGGCGGTCTTTCTTCTTCTTAAGGAATTCCAAAACACCGTCGTTAAAGTTAGGCGCGATGACAACTTCTGTGAATACTTTGTCAATTAATTGTGCTGCCGCTATATCCAGAGTATGATTCACTGCAACGATTCCACCGAATGCGGATTTAGTGTCAGCGGCAAATGCTTTTTCGTATGCTTCCGCTAACGACTTGCCCGTTCCTGCGCCGCATGGATTCGTATGTTTGATGATGACAACAGCAGGCTCTGAAAATTCTTGCACTAATTCCGAAGCCGCCTGAATATCGACGATGTTATTATACGAAAGTTCTTTGCCGTGAAGTTTTTCGAAATATTTTTGAAAGTCACCATACAACGCCGCTCGCTGATGTGGATTCTCGCCGTAGCGGAGCTCGTCGGTTTTCGGAAAGTTCACCCAAAATACTTCTGGCAATGCTTTCACTTCCGGTATAGTAATTAATTCGTCTAGATAATTAGATATTGCCGCATCGTATCTTGATGTCTGACGGAATACTTCCTTCGCCATTTGAAAGCGAGTATTTTCGGAGATTGATCCGTTGTTTGATTCCAATTCTGCGAGTATCGCCTGGTATTGAGATGGATTTGATACCGCGATTTTATATTTACAATTTTTTGCCGCCGCGCGTAGCATAGAAGGACCACCGATATCGATTTGTTCAATTGCCTCGTCGGGCGTGATGTTTTCTTTTTCAATGGTTTGCTCGAACGGATACAAGTTTACCACCACTATATCAATCGGCTCGATGCCAAGTTCTTTCATGTGTCGTAGGTGTCCGGGATTATCAGGTATTGCAAGCAATCCGACATGGATTTTAGGATGAAGCGTTTTAACTCTTCCGTCAAGAATTTCAGGAAAACCGGTAACCTCTGAAACCGATGTTGCGTTTACTCCGGCATCATGCAATGTTTTCAATGTTCCGCCCGTAGAAATAATCTCGATTTTCCATCGCTGAAGTCGTTTGACAAATTCAACAATTCCGGTTTTGTCGGAAACACTAATAAGCGCACGTTTAATTGGAATCAAATTCATCCTTCAACTCTTTTACTTCGATTTTCGTGATTATAATTTTTCTTCCATCCACTATTATTCTTCCTTCAGAGAATAATCGAATCGCTTCGGGATAGATCTCGTGCTCAACTTTTAATACTCGTGCCGCTAAAGTCGATGGAGTGTCATTCACTTCTACCGGAATGGTTGCCTGAAGAACAACGGGACCGTTGTCATATTCTTCATCGACTATATGAACGGAGGCGCCGGAAATTTTTTCTTTCGATTCAATTACAGCTTCGTGCACACGCATGCCGTACATTCCGCTTCCGCCGAATTTTGGAAGCAGCGCCGGGTGAATATTCACGATGCGGTTCTTGAATGCCCTCACAATCGTCGGGTCGATTTTCTTCATGTATCCCGCAAGTGCGATAAAATTCACGCAATGCTTTTCCAGAGATGACGTGAGTGTCGAATTAAAATCTTCATCCGTTTCAAATTGTTTTCGATTAATGTGAAGCGCCGGGATGTTGTTCTCACGAGCAAGGTCGATTGCGCCGGCATCCGAATTATTGCTAACGACAAGAACAATCTGAGCATTTTGGATTTTCCCGGTCTTAATCGCCTCAAGAATAGCTTTGAAGTTCGATCCTTTACCGGAGGCAAAAACTGCAATGTTTAATTGATCAGGCAACAGTTCTTTGATGGAAATTTTCTTTCAAATTTACATATAATTTGAAGAATAATCAATAAAGTGAGTAAAGTGTTCCCAGTTATTTTGTTACTCCTGCCTCAAGGATTTCGATACAATTTTTCCTGCCATCCATTTTCACATTGACGCCGATCGGAAAGCTCAGAGACCCTTTAATGTGGCCAATTGGAAGACTCGAAACGATGGGAAATGAATAACCCTGAAAAGTATCTCTGAAAATTTGCCGAAGTGTTAAAGAAGGTTTCCCCTTTTCCGGATTGCAGCCGCTGAAATCGGCAAGAGCAATCCCTTTTGTTTTTTCCAAAATACCGGATAGTTTTATCTGCTGGAGCATTCGGTCGATGCGGTAGGGACTCTCATCAATCTCTTCAAAAATAAATATTGGATCCCGGATAGATGGAAAAAACTGTGTACCAACAAGCCCGGTAATCAACGAAAGATTACCGCCTAACAGCCGCCCTGTAGCGCTTCCCGAACGCTGGAGGATAGATGATTGCGTTGAACATCCCTTAATAGAATGTGGCGGCTTTACCGACATCAAGCAATCCCAAAATTGTTCCTCCGTATTTTTAGTCATACCATTAGCCATTTCAACCGCGACCATAGGTCCAGAAAATGTAACCAAACCAATTTTCGAAAAAAGCGCGAAGTGCAATGCTGTAATATCGCTATACCCGACAAGAATTTTTGGATTGTGTTTGATGATGTTATAATCGAGAAGCGGGAGGATCCGGTGCGAACCGTATCCGCCGCGAACGGTGAAGATAGCTTTTATTTTTGGGTCAGCAAAAAACTGATTGATGTCTGATGCGCGCTGCAGATCGGTACCGGCGAGATAACCTCTCTGGTGGTAAACATTTTTCCCGAGGTCCACTCTGAATCCAAGCTGTTCAAGATAACGGATTCCTTTGTTGAGTTTATTCTCAGAAGCAGACGGACTCGATGGCGCGCAAATGCCGATCACATCCCCCCGTTTCAGTTGCTTTGGTTTTATTATTCTCATATCTGTGCGAAAAGATAAGGAGATTCTGGAAGAATATCAACAAGGGAGTGTATTGCGAATTGAGTCGAACTTTCTTACCTTCTTACGGGTGTAACATTCAATTACTTATAAAAAGGAGCACATTATGATATTCATATTTTTTCTTTTCGTAGCAATAATTGCACTAATAAGCTGGATTACGGCGCGTAAAAAAGTCGTTCAACAGCATAATATCATGTTCCGCAGCGCAATGATGATCAGCGGGACAGCAGCAGTTCTTGCTGTACTTCTCGCGCTCTCACAATTTTTCAGCATCATTCCGGCAGGATATGTCGGCGTGGTTGATTTCTTCGGCATTGTCTCTGACCGTACGCTGTCGGCAGGAATTAACACGGTAAATCCGATGGCGAAGATTCAGAAATACTCGATCCAGACGAAAGAGCATAAAGAAACAATGCAGGTACTCTCGCGGGAAGGATTGACGATAGGACTGGAGATCAGCGCGCTTTACCGGTTAAATCCCGACTCAGCCGCGCGGGTCTACAAAACGATTGCAGGCGGCGATTATGAGACGATAGTTCTTATCCCGCAATTCAGATCGATGAGTCGTGCGGTAACGGCGAGCTTTCAGGCAAGCGCGCTGTACTCAACCGAACGTGAAGCCCTCGGGGTAGCAATTATGGCAGAGCTGGCAAAGGTCGTCGCTCCACGCGGGGTTATTATCGAAGCCACACCGCTACGCAACGTCGGACTTCCAGCGCAGCTCACTGAAGCGATCGAACAAAAACAACGCGCCGATCAGGAAAGTCAGCGAATGGAATTTATCCTGACAAAAGAAAAACAGGAAGCGGACCGGAAAAGAATAGAAGCACAGGGTATTGCCGATTTCCAGAAAATAGTTGCAACAGGTATCAGCGATCAGTTGTTGCGGTGGAAGGGGATTGAGGCAACGATGAAAATTGCCGAGTCGCAGAATGCCAAGGTTGTCATCATAGGAAGCGGCAAAGATGGATTACCGATTATTCTCGATACGAAGTAATCAGATTAAACCTTAGAGATCTTGATCTGAAAGGAAATCATCAACATTATAACGAACATCAGGATCGTTCAGGGGAATCTGGGTGCGTTTACAGGTTTTGGCGATTAATGTCACTCCAAAAAGTCCCGTGATGAATCCTGCTATTTTCCAGAAGTTCATAGTCGCTCCATTATTGTGTGCAAATAAGTCCAACGGATTTCCAGAGTTTTAAATATGCTACCGTAAACCATTTTTGCTTTTCGATCTCATTGAGCAGAAGATATTCATGTATTATCCGTTGTTCGAATGTGATGGTTTGCCACTGATATTTAAATTTCATAACATTATATCTCCGTAAAATTTCATCTACAATAAGTAGAATATTTGCGAGGATAAATGTGGCTAAGGTCACTGTTGTTGGTAGCCATCACTGGGTTTAATGGCGACTAAACCGGCTAATTTATACTTGAAAGCTCGTATTCATTGACTTACTTTATCCTGAACAAACCCTATGGTGTTCTCTGTCAGTTTACAGACTCAGGAGGCAGGGAAACGCTTGCCAATTACGGGGACTTCCCAAAGAACGTATATCCTGTCGGGCGTCTGGATGTAGACAGCGAAGGCTTGGTATTACTATCTGATGATGGCAGGTTAAAACATTTACTGCTTGACCCTAAATATCGACATCCCAGAACATATCTCGTTCAGGTTGAGAACATTCCCCGTCAAGTAGATTTAACAAAATTGCAGAAGGGTGTTCTGATCGAAGGAAGGATGACGTTACCAGCCGGAGTAAACTTAGTAAAAGAAGAACCTCTCATAGAGCCGCGGCGCGTTCTAATACGGTATAGAAAGAATATCCCAACGTCATGGCTGGAAATAACTTTGCGAGAGGGCCGCAATAGGCAGGTAAGAAAGATGACCGCCGCTATAGGTCATCCGGCGCTTCGGCTGATACGGACTAAAATCGGACCGCTAACAATTTATGGATTAAAACCGGGAGAAAGCAGAGAATTAAAGCCGGAAGAAATCGCCAATCTAAAAAATATTTTATTCCTGAATCACTGACGACACATGTTAATCACTGTGTCGTCAATGATCATCTACTAATAATTTATTTTGTTATCCTTCCGTCTTTTCCACCTTTTGCCGCATCGACTTCAATGGTAAATGGACCTTTGCCATCAAGAATCCAGCGAACATATACTGCCTCCATGCCGCGAATAGTATTTATTTCCAATCGTTCAGGAGTCCGTTTTTGTTCTTGTACGGGTCCGGCAAACCTGTCTTCCAATATTCCACCCATGAGAACTTTCCCGCCCGAGATACTAATCCAATCGGGCCTTGTAATTTTGTTCTGAATGTCATGCGCAGTATGTGTCGGTATGACGCGTGTATTCTTAACAACAGCATTGATTTCAGTTAAGCCGCCCGCTAAATCTTTTGTATAAATCGAATCGATCACGACTTGAGGAGTATGATAAGCATGAAAGAGTGTAAATGCCATATTGCGATGACATAACTCTTCGAGAAGAAAAGAAGGCGCGGTTCTTGTCCATGCTTTCTTTATTCCTCCAATTTCAATCTTGCCGTATTGAGGATGGATATAAGATTTCCAATTCACAACACCTTCGCCGAATAAAAGCAGTTTATCGAAACGATAGGTGTCTTTTAGGTTTCCGAACCAATCCTGATTATCTTCTGTTTTTTTTCTGAAGTAATCAAATGAAGACCACAACTCGTTTGAGAACGTGATCGCTCCTCTTCCGGCATAGAACCAATCGAGTTCGCCGCCGAATACCGGATACAAATCTTTATGAACTACTAGATATTTATATCCGGGCAATATTTCTTCGCCTAACTTTCCTAGAAAGTCGAAAACGCGCAAGTCATCCCGTTTATAAGTCTGTTGATCTTCTTTGTTTCCTGGTCCACGCAGGATCATTCCGCCGGAATTATGATATGTCTGGAATGCAGAGATGTTGTCGTGTTTATTCACAAAGTTGACGACAGCTCTTGTTTCCGGCAAAGAACCGGGATATCGGTCGGCTCCCCATTGAACGTATTGCGGTGCCCATCTCCATGGCCAGTTGCGGTTTGGATCGTAGGAGCCGGGACCATCTTCATTAACAAGTCCATCGCCATCGTTATCGGTTCCTTCTTCGCCTAACAGCTCATATTCTCCCCGTTGGTCCGGTTTAGCGAGCCTTAGCATTCTCGCATCGTCGGGATCGGTGACCCATCTGCCGTTTGGATCTTGTATTCGCATCTGAGTTATCTCACCGTCACTGTCGAGATCGTCAAAACCATCCTCATCGATCAGTCCGTCACCATCGTCGTCGCGGGGATCGAATCCGCTTCTTGGTGAATGTGCGGTATTGGGTTTGTGTATGAAAGCATCACGCCCGTCGGGGTTAATTGTAGGTACGAGATAAAATGTTTTCTGATCAAGAAGTTCGGTAATCCAATCCACATGACCGTACATCTCGGTGAGATACCATGCGGTGTAAAGTGCAACCTCGCCGCCCTGAATTTCATTGCCATGAATATTGCCGTCGATGTAAATTGCCGGTTTTGTGTCAGGATTGTTTTTGTCTGAATTTGAAACTGTCAGCAGCCATAAGTCTCTTCCCTCATACGACTTTCCGATACTGCTGAATTTTACCAGCCGTGGGTAAGCCTTGGCGATCCGTTCACAGATTTCACCGATCTCTTTATGATCGTAGTATCTGTTCCAGATTACTTCAACTTTTGGATTGTTCGGCGCGCCAAGCGCCTTTAATGAACTTCTTGTAATCTCTTTTTCGGTTTGGGCGAACGAACTTATATGAAATAGTACCGTGAAAATCAAACTGAACATTATTGTCAATGCAATTTTATTTGAGCTACCGATTTCTTTTCTCATGGCAATCTCCTTATTTCAAAGTAACTGTTTGAGTTGCACTGCCTGCAACAGGACTTTCAGCGGTGATTGTCACCGATTCTTCCGGGCTGGATACAATCAACCAGACAATCTCCTGCCTGCCTCCGTTTCCCTTAATCGGTTCGAGTATTATATTCGTTTTGCCGCTTCCAAGCGACTGGTGTTTTGATAATTTCAGTGTTACTTTCACATTCCGGGACCACCTCGCTTTATCACCTATCGCACTATTCGTTGGTAAATAACCTGTGTTTGCAATATCGGTGGTCAGCCGGAATACCTTCCCGCCAATAAGTTCGACTTTTACATTGCGAATTTCAATTTTTGGTAATTTCGTTCCAAGCCATGCTAAGAATGAATTTTGTTTTGATACGATAACTTCAATACTGTCGGCGGGAGGATTCGTCGTAACATAGGGTTTGAACCCGCCAACCTCCACTTCTTTGTCGGGGAAATCTTTGTCGCTGATTTTTGTCCAACGGATAAAAGCTTCATCCATCTTATTTGAGTCAATCCATTTAAGTGTTTTCAACTGATCGGCATATTCATCAGGCTTTTCTTCGGGACCTTTTCCTTTTTTCACATCGAGCTTACCATCGCTTCCGGGTCCTTTTTTATCATCTGGCTTTTTCATCTTTGTCGAGTCAGATACAACGGTATCTTTCTTTTGTTCGATTTCGGGAATCCACCATGGGTTAGCGGTAAAAGACCATCTGCCGAAGTGATAGTAAGCCCACTCGCTGAAAGCGCCCTCGCCCTTTGTGCTTTGCGGTGCGCCTTTCAATTTTGTAATCTCTTGATATTTACCGCTGACATAGGAAGTGTATTCTTCATCTCGATCCATCACCGATGTAATAAGGCGCGGCGCAAATTCTTCATCGTCGAACATTCTTCGGCGCGGGGAAAGCTGTTCTTCCTGCGGTGTACCCTGCCGCGGTTCTTTTTTCCAAGGGTTCATTAAATTATCGTTCGAGGAATAAGTAAACACAACGGCAATATTCGTATGAGAGAAACAAAAATCGGCGACTGCCTTTGTTTCTGGTTCGGAGATCTGGTGTTGACCGGCGCCCCGGCTAAAAAATTGGTAGTTATGCGGAAAGTTTCTGTTGAAATCCACGCCACCGGCAACGTCTTCGTTCCACTGCTCATCCTTATCGTTGTCGATTCCCTCGGTGAACAATTTATATATTCCCTGTTCTCCTTTTGATGTTTCCGCCTTCTTCATTATTCGCGCATCCTCCGGATGAGGTATCCATTCGCCCCTGTTATCTTTTACACGTATCATAGTGATAAGACCATCTCCGTTGAGATCTTCGAAACCGTCTTCATCAATTGAAGTATCCTTATCGTCGTCGGTCGGTCGTGTGTTCGCGGTTCTTGCATAAAGTGGTTTGCGGAAAAATGTTTCGCTGGCATCAGGGCTGACGCGAGGAATGATATAGAAGGTGGTAGTGTTAACGAGTTGCGTAATGCTGTCTACTTTTCCGTAACCGGCGGTGAGGAACTCGATAAATCGAAGCGTTAGTTCACTGCCAATGAGTCGATCGGCTTCTGCACCGCCGACGATAAGTACAGCGTGACGGTTATCCGCATCTTTTCCTCCTACGGTTACAACCCAAATATCACGTTTCTCAATCGTTTGTCCGATCGATTCAACTTTTGCAATATCTTTTTGAGATGAAACTGTCCTCTCGATTGCTTTAGTCATCTCATCATACGAATGGTATTTGTTTTGGGATAGAGCCGATGTTATGAAGATAAGGAAGATAAGAAAATAAGAAGATCGGAAGATTTTGAAAGAACGATTCATAAAATGTTCCTTTGCTGTTGAATTATGATAGATGACTGAAGATTACTGATTGAAACTTATTGTTGATACGATAAAATAGATAATTCGTTGCGTGATTGGCTGAACCGCACATTATATTGTATGGCTGAAGCCTAATTATTGGATATTTCTACAATCGGTCGCATTCAAGTAGTTGAATCAAATCAAACTATCACGCCACTTCCTTCACAGCATCTATGAACTTATTCACCTCATCGAAATTGTTATAGATATGTGTAGAGATGCGGATCGAGTTGAGTTTGTTTTCTGCGACGAGCCGGATGCGGAAACCCTTCTTGGTCGCATGTTCGCCGAACTTGTCGTATGACATGTTCTTCAAACGAAAACCGATAACGAATCCGCGCGATTGGTCTTCGGTCGGCGTGAGCATCTCCACATTTTCTATCTTCATCAGCTCTTGCTGAAGATGAGACGAAAGTGCTTTACCGCGGCGAACGATATTCTCCATCCCTATATGGTAAAGAAAATCGATTGAAGCCCCGAGTCCCTGATAGATTGCGGCGTTCTGAGTTCCGAAATCATAGCGGTGCGCGGTGTTTACGTAACCTTTAAACTCAGGCGGATCGACTGTCATATCCCAGCCTGTATCCGAGCCGCCGCCAATCCATTTTGCCTGCAGAACATCCAGCATCTCTTTGCGAACATATAAAAAGCCCGTGCCTTTTGGTCCGCACATCCATTTATGACAGCAGGTGGCGTAAAAATCGCAGTCGATATCTTTGAGATCAAGCATTGTCATACCGGGTCCATGAGCACCGTCGAAGTAAACCCACAATCCTTTATCATGACCGAGTTTTGAAATTTCTTTTACCGGAAAAACTTGTCCGATGGTGCAGGTGATATGCGGGATGGCAATCGCGCGCGTTTTATTTGTGATGAGATCGTTGATGCGGTTCAGATTTTCAGCGGCAGTCTGTGCCGGCTTCAGAGTTTTGATAACGATACCATCATACTTAGCACGGTTCAACCATGGCAATGCGTTCCCTGCATGCTCGTGTGTTGTAAGAATAACTTCATCACCCTTTTTCAGGGGAAGTCCCCATGCAACAACGTTGATTCCTTCGGTGACATTATGAGTGAGAGATATTTCCGATTCTTCGGCATTAACGAACTTAGCAAGTTTCGGCCTGGCAATTTCCCAGCCGCCGTATTCACCCGATATGTCGATATTGTCGATATAACTTTTCACGGCTTCACGAACGACGTAGGGAGATGGTCCCATCGTGCCGTTGTTGAGATAGACACGGTCGTGTGTAAGCGGGAATTGGTTGCGCACTACTTTCCAAAATAGTTCATCGTCTGGTAATATTTTTTCGTCGTTCGACAAAATGTAACGGGCGTAAGAAAATTCTGGCACCGATATAAGCGCCCATGTTCCAATAATTCCGCCGGATACTTGCCTGATGAAATTTCTTCTATTGCTTATCATAATCAGATCTCCTTCTGATAGTGGAATACACAGTTATGGTTATCGATTAATATGATTTTAGATGCATTACAACTCTTATGCCGACTACAGTCATTTTAAAAGGTGTCCCGGGTCCGTTCTGTCTCAAGTTCGTTGAAGATTTTCCAACCAACTCAGCGTTTGTTATCCAATCATCGAGGAATAAAGCAAGCTCAGATTCGTCCGAAGTGGTCAGCCGAACACCGCCGCCGATTCCCCATGTGAATGCCCATTTGTGAAACTGAACAGTTGGTCCATCTTGATAGGAATATACTTCTTTAAACCCTGTGTTCGAAATACCCGCGCCGAATCTGACAAACGGAGAAAGTTTCATTTCTGTAGTGATTGTCATCCAGAACATGACGGGTATTCTTTGAATTTCCAAGTTTGCATAATACTCTTTTTCATCTCTTCTTGGATATGAAATAGGGACGATTTCACAGGATTTAGTTTTCAGAGTGCCGAAGCCCATTTCTAATGATGAATACAAAACAGCGCCGTCAATTTTTAACACGGGTCCGTATTGCATACCGGCGCTAAATGCGAGCAATGAATTTACATGATATTTATTATCGGTTCTGTCATCCATGAAGTTCCAGTTTACGTGTCCAAAGGAGAGACCCGGGGCAAATGTAAAATCAATATGAGATGATGCAGTCTGGGCTTTAGCGAACGAGTGTCCGCCGAAGATGCCATAGCCAAACAGGATACAAAAAACTGACAGATATTTGTTCATTCTCAAGACTTATTAATGACAGAGATAATTAATCCGAAATCCACAATCCATAATCTATAATTTAAAGTGTTCCCATCCGCCGAACCGCAACGGCTCGCGTTCGCCTCCTTCACGGATGAGTTCTATTCCCTTATTCTTATCTGTAATGCGGCCTATGATGGTAACGTCGTTCGTGAGTTTGTCGAGTATGTTATATTGTTCGTCACTTATCGTAAAAAGAAGCTCATATTCTTCACCGCCGTAGAGTGCGTACTCCGTGGGAAGATCGGAAAACTCTCCGGCGATTTTTTGTGTAACGCTATCGACAGGAATATTATGCTCGTGCACGACAGCCCCAACGCCGCTGTTTTTGCAGATGTGGTGGACTTCGGATGCAAGCCCATCGCTGATATCTATCATCGCGCCGATAGTTACTTGCTCCGTCAATATTTTAGAAAGATCTAAACGCGGCTTCGGCATCAGATGTTTTTCAATTGCTTGGGTGTATGGTTCCAGATTCGGTTCGAACGCATGCTGATCAGGCGTTTGTGCGAATCTCTCTTTTTCTCTTTTTAACACATTTAAACCGGCAAGCGATGAACCGAGATGTCCGGTTACACAGAGATATTCGCCCGCAGTCGCGCCCCCTCGGTATTTAATTCTTCGCTCATCAGCTTCACCGACCATCGCCACCGATATCATAGTATTTGCCATTGAAGTTGTTGTATCGCCGCCGACAATCAGGCAGGAATATTTCTTACATGCCGATACTGCTCCCCGGTAAAAGTCTTCTATCATCTCAACGGAAATTTTTTTAGGGAGAGAAATAACGATGGTAGCATAACGGGGAGTGCCGCCCATTGCAATAATATCGCTGATGTTTGCCACAATCGATTTCCAGCCGAGATGCATGAATGAAGTAAATGTTAGATCGAAATGAATTCCTTCGATCAGGGCATCGGTTGTGAAAAGTTGAACTTTTCCCTGTGATGGACGGTAAACAGCGGCATCATCGGCGATGCCCATGAGAAGATTATCGTGCAGTGATGAATCATCGACTCGAACGTCGATAATTTTGCGTATGCGGTCGATGAGACCGAATTCGCCGATTGTAGAGATGTCGGTATGCTGCATAAAGTTTCAGTTATTCTCGATTGAAAAGAACTTACTCAAATACAGCGTAAAAGTCAAAGAAGAAAAAAGACGTGTCGTCATCCCTCAGTATAGATGACTCAACCATACTTACTTCAATACTGCATTAATCGCTTCGAGGAATGCGGCTTTCGAGCGCGCACCAACAATTGTTTGAGCTATCTTCCCGTCTGCATCGACAACGAAAGTTGTGGGAATCAACCGTATGTTTCCAAACGCTTCATCCAGCTCTTCATTCGAAATAACGATCTGGTATGGGATGCCCTTTTCAGCTACGAATGAGCTTACATCCTCAAGCACGTTTGCGCCGCGGTCTGTCGATACGCCGATAATTTTTACATTGCGGTTTGCCATTTCTTTGCTGATTGCGATCAGGTCTGGTAATTCCATCTTACAAGGTCCGCACCACGTTGCCCAAAAGTTAATTAGTGTGACTTTTCCACGGTAGGTGTCGAGATCGATTGTTTTGCCGGTGCTGTCTTTCCATGAAAAATTTGAAACAACATCGGTACGCTTTGTTACGGTTACGACATCTGCAACATTGGCTGGTTTTTGTCCCTTGATATCGCTGCCGGATTGCTGTTTTTTTGAACAGCCCGATAAAAGAAACAACAAAACAAGGGGAAGTAAAATAAAGTAGCGTGGAAACATTATAATGCCTGCTTTCTATTGAATGTGTAAAGTCATTGTTCTTAAAATAAACGCATCCGTCGAATCGTTCGGACGAATTATATGTACAATTAATTTACAAATGGATAAACAATTTTCAAAATTAAAAATAAACCTTGTAGATTTACCTATTAATGTACCCGTGATCTTTTGCGTAAACACGGAGCGAGAGCTGGAGCATTTTTCTTCCCCGATGCAGTCGCGATCTTACCGTGCCGATCGGGCAATCGAGGAACTCGGCAATCTCATCATAACTCAGCCCTTCGATATCGGATAAAATGACAACAGTCCGGAAATCTTCCGGGAGCGATTCGATTGCGCGGGCAACATCATCATCGAACATCCCGTCATATATTTTTTCCTGTAAATCGTTCGAATCGGCTCCATTGCCTTTGATTAGTGTGAAAAAATTTTGAATGTCGTTATAGTCGACGCTATTAGGTTCTTTGGCTTCTTTCCGGTATCTGTTGATGTACGTATTTTTCATTATGCGGAACAGCCACGCACGAATGTTCGTTCCCTTTTCATATTTATCCCAGAACCGGAATGCCTTCATGTAGGTTTCCTGTACGAGGTCGTGAGCATCGTCGGAGCTTCCCGTCATGCGAACCGCATAATGATAGATGATATTCATGTGCGGAATCGCTTCGGTTTCAAATTCAGTATGTATTCCTGTGAACAGATTTTTTTTCATACTATACTTCTTATCACCGCTGCACGTCCTGCACTATCATGCATTCGGGAAAGTCCGAATGTCTCGGTAATTATTGTGAAGAACAAACAACGTGAAAGAAAAAAGTTAAATATTGTCAATGATATTTTGATAATACAAAAATACCGCGTTAGGCGCAAGACAGCTTATTAAACTGAGCTAAATTCGAACAATTTATTTTAATAAAAGCATTTTTCGACTGTCGTTATTTGATCCGGCAATGAGCCGGATGAAATAGACACCACTACTCAACCCACCTGCATCAAACAATGCAAGGTGATGGCCCGGCGGCTGCGGCTGATTGACAAGTGTGGCAAGCGATCTCCCCGATGCGTCGTAAACAATAAGCCGGACATGCGTTGATATTGATAAGTTGTAAGAGATAAGCGTGACATTGTTGAAGGGATTAGGGTAGTTTGGAAAAAGTTCGGTTCTGGATGGGAGAGTATTATTATCTCCCTTCGTTGAAAACCGGAGCGCGTATTTTTGAAGGATGTCGCATAAGGCTCTATCGGCAGGATAGGCGAATGCGTAACCGTCATTATTTATACGTCCGTCGTACACGAATTGCCAGAGTAAAACGCCGGCAGTTGTACTGAAATATATTTCATTCAGAAGCGCGTCGAAATAAAAGTTTCTCTGGGACCACTTGCCCGCTTCTCCGAGGATCAACGGTTTCCGGACTTCATTGGCAATTCGATTATGATCGGTGAGCCACAGTATTCCGTGGTGGCCCGTCAATCCCCACGCATCGGGATAAGAGTGGATGCTGGCAATGTCGATGTTCGGGAGTGAAATATTACGGCGAAAAGAAATCCCGCCAGACCCATCGAACAGCCACGACTGATCGTTGTATGAACGCGCGTTGCTGTAACCGTTATCCGAAATATCCAACCCCTCTTCACCGGTCGAGATTAGATGGTTGTTGTCGATTGATTTTAAATAAGCCGACATTTCATCTAACCAGTGTTCAACAATTGCACCGGTAGGATCTGATGACCGCGGCTCGTTGGCGAGTTCCCATGCGAGAATTGTCGGCTCGTTTTTGTATTGAATGTTTGTAACCGTATTAATTCTATTTATAAGCATTGAGATATAATCTTTGTACCATTGCCGTATGGTGGTGTTTGTATAAAAATCATCGTGGGTAAGAGAACCGGAAACGTGAAATCGATAGAGTCTTCCTTCCACACCTTGAATAATTTTCTGTTGAATTTGCTTCGAAGTCTTTATTGATGCGGGGAATTGATTCGCATACCAACTAACGTACCGATTCATGCCGCCATAATCTTCCCAGTTATTCACAAGCGGTATGAGAAGCCGGATTGAATATTCTTTCGCTTTCGAGATGACATAATCAAGAGCTTTCAAACCTCGTTCATTATATCGGGCAGGTGCGAATTGTATAACAGCCGGATTTGCGCTGTCTGGTGAATCGAAGAATCCCCATGTGCGGATTGTTGTTACACCGAGCAGCTTCGCTTCTTGAAATATCTCAATGAGGTGGACGGTATCACCGTATGCGGCTAAATTCTGAAGATAGTAACAATTGACGCCCACCGTATAAAAAGGTTTACTGCCAAGAGAAAGAGATGAGCCGGAGCGAGTTATGAATAAGCTGTCTTGAGCGAATAATAATACGCCGTTGAAAATAGTAAACAGCAAGATGTAGAGTCCGACTCTAAGTCGGACTCTATGCCTGTATTGGAGTAATAAAATTTGCACACTCAAGTTTTTAATGTTCGCATTCTGATAGATTGGTTTGTTGCCAGCAGGAATTTAAAAAGAAGCATTGGAAAAAGCAATAAAAAAAGTCAACCCGTCTCTCGCACAGGTTGACTTTCCACAAGGAGGAAATATCCTCTCGTTTTAGAACGGTCTGTTTAAACGAACGAACACCATCGGAGGTCCGGATTGATCGGTTCGCCAGGCGAATCCCAGGCGGAGCTTTGCATCGCGGGTTCCTATTCCAAAACCCCAATCAGAGTGAATCGTTTTGGAATTGATATCACTGAATCCTTCAGTGAAAGTATCTGTCGATTTCGCTGAGCCGACATATCCAGCATCAGCAAAAAGTATAATATTCAAATTGCGCAGAAGCCACGATGGGAAGAACTCAACATCGTCGAGCATTTTGCCGTTGATAACATATTCTACGTTGGCTAAAAGCATTCTGTTGCCGGTGAATTCTTTAAACCTGAATGCAGGTATCGTACTGAAACCGCCAAGATCGAATGCCTTTTGCATGGGAACGTCACCTGTTGCTGAACCAGCACGCAATCTGATATTAATGACATCGTAATCGCTGATTGGCTGGTAGCGCCGGATATCAATGCAATACGAATTGAAATCGTAATCACCGCCGAAAGATTTACCCGCAACTTCGGCGCTTGCCGCTAAACTCCATCCAGTTGTGAATATTTTTCTGGATTGGGTAGAATGAAATTTTATCGATGTCAGAATACTTTTCATCTTCCCTTCGGGGATGGAAGGATTATCCCGGAATATTTTATTTCCGCCGAACACCGACCAGTTGGTATGCCGGTCAAGCGATTCGTACTGATCGTTTAGATATGCAAGTTGAAATTGAAAATCTGAACGGAGCCACCGTTTATACCAGCCCGACCATACGGAAAATCCGGCTCTGCCAAAATAATCACGATAGTCGTCGCGTAAGAGGAGGGCGGCAACATTATTCTCACCGATACCAACAAGCCACTGATCGCGAGTATCGGTAAGGCTGTGTCCCTCTATTCCTATTTCAAAAATACTGTTATCGGCTCCGAATTGTTGTGCTATTCCAAGCCCACCGCGCCATCGGTGATCGGCAAATCCATAACCACCGGAACCAAACATTGTTATCCTTCTATCTTCCCAATAATATTTTTGAGGATAGTTCAATCCGAGGAACAACCCCTCAACACGATTATATCTGAACAGAAAATTATCATCGAGAGATTCCCATGGAAATATTGGGAAAACATTTCGTGCTACACCTCTATTATTATCGAAGCTGGATAAGGTTGTTGTGTAAAGTGGCATGTGCTTCGTGGTATGATCATCATAAATAGATGTGGAATTATCGTCATCTGCATATCGTGATTCTTCGACATCTTCATTAACCGATGGCTCATCTCTGAATATATAAGTTCCGAGTTCTTCATCGAAACGATGGAGGGTCTTTTCTACAATCGAGTCTATTTGATCGTGAAATTTGCTGTTGTGTTCCTCTTCTTGAGCAGAAATGGTCATCGGAGAAATTATTGCAAATAAAGCAGAGAGTAATAAATAATATCCGTTGCGAAACATAATATCAATCTCCATGTTGTTGTTGATCTTCGTAAATTGTAATTCCCCACATAGAAGGATCATCGGGCGGATCGGTGTTCCAATGATTAAATGAATGTGAATCATCCGATACAAAATGTAAGATATAACTGCCTTTATCGAGCAATAATGTAGTCGATGCAGAGCGATTTTTCTTTCCGCCGCCAGCGTTAAAAGTCATCGAGTATGTCATTTCCCATACTACGTTATGTGTCGATCCATTCTCTATCCATCCGTAATCGAACATCTCGCGGTTCTGTCCTTCACCAAGCGCGTAAATTCGCACACGCGCAGTTTTATCTAACTTGAATTGCTGAGTTCTTGATGCATTATTGCCAACCCGCACTATCTGTGCGATAACTCCGGGCTGTTTGTCGGCAACATTTTTCTCGACGTTCTTCATGTTGAATTCATCGCCCTCGCCATAAATGGTAATTCCCCAATGTTCGGCGTCTGCCGGTGGGGAAGAATCCCAATCATAATATGAGTGTGAGTCGTCGGTTTGAAAGAAGACTGTGTATGTTCCTTTCGGTAGCGTGATAACTTCGTCTATCATGCGGTTCTTATCTGCGCCGCCTGCCCGTTCTGTTCTGTCGGCATCCATTGTCCAGACTTTTTCTCGTGTTCTTGTGTTTATTATCCAGCCGTAATCAGCTAATTGACGGTATGAATTGCTTCGTTCACCTATGGCATAAATACGAAGAGCGGTTTCTTCTATGAGTGTGAAGCTTGTACTGCGTGTTTCATCGTCGCTCAGTTTGGTCAGTTGGGCAACGACGTTCTGTTCTTCAGTGCTGGTAGTCATTAGTTTGAAATCGTTAATCTTTTGGCTGTCGGATACCGTCATCGTGATGCCGTAGTTGAAAGGATCGATGGGGGGCGCGGAATTCCAATCGACGTATGAATGTGAATCGTCGGTATTATAATAGAGAAGATAATCTCCGGCAGGGAAGTTAACGACCTCGTCAAATTTAATATTTTTATCCGCTCCACCGGCGCTGTTTACATTACCCGCGCGCATTTCCCAGACACGCTTATGAGTTTTCATATTTATGATCCAGCCGTAATCGGCAAGAGCATCCTGATTATCTTTTTCTCCGAGCGCGTAAATACGTATCGGAGTTGCGGCAAGAACTTTGAATCGCTGTTTGATGTGTACAGTCTCACCCAGCGGGACAGCTTTATATACGATGTTCAAGAATTGCTTGGTAGGTTTAAATGTCGGGATTTCTTTTGTATCCTTGTCGACTGATAACGATATCTCCCAGTTTTTTGCCATGCGCTTCCAGTCGGTTCTCATCTCGCCGCCGAATAATTCTTCCAGCCAGGATAAGAATCCATTTCGGTTTTGGTCTTCATTATTATAATCACGGCGACGGTCGATGTTGAAATTAAAATTTGTTAGAGCAGAATTCGAAGCATAACCATAGGCGGCATAATACACTTCGTAGCTGCCCTTTGGCAGGAAAACCTGGTCGTCGAATTTTTGATAATTATTTTCCTTTGTGGTGTTGTAACGATCCATTTTCCAGATTAGTTCGCGCGTATCGGCATTGATGATCCAGCCGTATGCGTACATCGATGAGGATTGGAAGACATATTTTTTTCCTGTCCCGCCTCCGAGAGCATAAATGTGAATGCGCGCGTCAGACGGCAGTATAAACCCACCGGCTTTGATTTCAATCTGAGAGAAATCCTTCAGTTGTATTATAAGACGTTCATCGGCTCGAACACTCGAAAATAACAGCAGAATCGATGAAATCCCTATGATAAAGAAGGATATTTTTTGAGGGAAATATGGTTGAAAACGCATGCTATTCCTGATTCATATCATTAGTATATATACCTATTAGAAAAGTACGATGTAGGATGATGAATGTTTCACCCGGCAAATGCGTGTTTGCTTGACTCTGAGCCTCAGTTTTTTTATTATTTATACCATTATGACGAACAAATATACGCTTTATGAGAGGGTGCGGTCAAATGTTCTTTTCCAGTCTGTGGAAGAACCTATCATACAAACAATCCTATTGACATTAAAAGAAATTAAGTTCGCGGATGAAAAAGTTATTTTTCAGGATGACAGCATAGGTGAGTGTCTGTTTCTTGTTTTTTCCGGAAGTGTTAAGATATCGAAACAACTGCGAACGGGAGAAGAAATAGTACTTGGGATTCTTCATTCTGGAGATTTCTTCGGTGAATTGGATTTGATAGACCAACAGCATCGCTCTGCTCAAGCTACCGCGATAGGCGATTGTGTCCTTGGAAAACTTAACAAGAAAGATTTTGATATACTTCTGGAAACAAGCCAAACCTTTGCTTTGAATCTCCTGCACATGGTGACGCTGAGGCTAAGAACAAATAACCTTACATACGTTCAACATCAAGAATCTAATCTTATCACACTGCGACAGCAACTTGCCAAAACACGCCAGCTTGTGGACGCTTCGAAGATTGTTAATTCATCGCTCGATGTCGACCAATTGCTTGATCTAATTTTTCAGACGGCTGCGCGGACCGTTGGCGCGGATAGAGGTACATTGTATCTTATTGACGAGGCGAAGAAAGAATTGTGGTCAAAAGTACAAAAAGGATCTTCGCGAATAGAGATTCGACTGCCGATGGGAGTTGGAATCGCCGGCACCGTTGCGGCTACCGGAACAACCATCAACATCGAGGATGCATACAATGACCCGAGATTCAATCAAGAGATAGATCAAGTTACCGGTTATCGTACAAGAGCGACACTCTGTATGCCGATGAAAAATAGAAACGATAAAACCATCGGAGTATTCCAACTCCTAAATAAAACGGAGGGAATGTTCACCCGTGAAGATGAAGAATTTATAGAGGCGTTCTCTGTTCATGCCGCACTGGCTATTGAAAATGCGCAGCTTGCCCAGCGGATGGTTCAGAACGAGAGGCTTTCGGCAGTGGGGAGAATGGCGAGCACAATTATTCATGATATCAAAAATCCAATGGGGGTTCTACGGCTTTCTGCGCAAGTGATTAAATCGAGGGCGGATGACCAGGAGATAGAAAAATTTGCCGACGATATAATCCGGCAGACCGATCGTTTCATTGCCATGACTCAAGAGATATTAGATTTTGCACGCGGGATCTCTTCCATCAATTTCGAGAATGTTAACTTTGGAGAGTTGATGGATACCTTGATGCTGATAATTGAAAAAGAGATGATGAGACACGATATTAATATTGAAACAAAATTAGAGTACCGTGACAATATCAAAATCGACCCTGAAAAATTTCTCCGCGTGTTGTATAATATCACCGGCAATGCGGCAGATGCCATGGAAAAGGGTGGTAAAATTATTGTGAAAGCGTTTAAGTCGGACGCTCATCTGGTAATCGAGTTTATCGATAATGGCAAAGGCATGTCCGAACAGGTTAAAACCAAAATTTTCGAACCATTCTTTACGAGTGGAAAAAAACACGGTACTGGATTGGGCATGGCAATCGTAAAAAAAATAATGGACGATCATAAAGGATCCATTGAAATTAATAGTATGGTAGGAAAAGGCACTACTATTCGTTTATTGTTTCCCCTATAATTCCGAGGATTGATAAAAATCCTTTTCAGCTTAGTTGATAATATTGACGAATTTGATCATGCGTTATCCGATTAATTATGGATGGATAGAAGTTGTTCAAGGAGATATCTCTACTGAAGACACCGAGGCGATAGTGAACGCAGCCAATAATCATTTCTGGATGGGCGGCGGTGTAGCAGGAGCAATAAAGAGAAACGGTGGTGAAGGAATCGAACGTGAAGCAATGGCGCAGGGTCCCGCAGAAATTGGACAAGCGATATTAACATCAGGCGGGAATTTGAAAGCCAAATATGTTATACATGCGGCAGTAATGGGGCAGGACCTTCATACCGATCCGGACAAAATAAAACGATCGACCATCAGCGCTTTGCAGCTTGCCGAGAAAAAACAAATTCTATCAGTCAGTTTTCCCGCTCTGGGCACGGGCGTAGGCGCCTTTTCGGTATATCACTGTGCCAAGATAATGATAACAGAAGCTATTGAATTCCTGATGATTTCA
Organism: Bacteroidota bacterium; assembly: GCA_020056225.1. Taxonomy (GTDB): domain Bacteria; phylum Bacteroidota; class Ignavibacteria; order UBA10030; family SZUA-254; genus JAGVIE01. The sequence continues at coordinate 7,268 of JAGVIE010000029.1, read as the reverse complement.
AAACATCTTCAGCTTGTTCGTTTTGTGTTATTCGACAAAGATACATTCGATGCATTTGAGCAGGAATTGAAATTGCAGTTCTCAGCTAAACGGCATTGATAAATTCCGGGGATTTGACTTTATACTTTGGGGTTTGTATATTGCCGCACAGTCTGCCCGCAAGGATAATAACAGCCATAGGGAAACCCGGATGGAGCATACAAAAGATAACATTGTGATGATTGTAATCTACATTTGGATTGTATTAGGATGTCTGGTTAATCCCGTACAACTCTTAGGGGGAACTACACTTTCGGAAAGATTATCAACCGCAAATCAAATCGAAATTTACGATACAGTTCAAATAAAAGTAAGTGAAGGCTGGAATTTGATTTCACTCCCCCTGCAAGTTCCGGATGGTAGTGTTAAGATTTTATTTCCAAACGCAATTTCAAGTGCATTCATTTATGATGTGAGTTATGAAATAAGCGACACGCTTGAGTTTGGTAAAGGTTACTGGCTGAAGTTTGCCGCGAACGACAGCTTCACAATAATTGGCACAATCTCCGAGTTTAGTATCGATCTAAAGCAGGGATGGAATATGATCGGTTCACTGAATGAAAAGATCGCGATAAACCGACTTGAACCCAATTCATGTAATATTTTTTCTTCAAATTATTATGCCTATGATTCCGGCTTAGGGTACGTGCAAATTGATACACTTGAACCGGGCAAAGGGTATTGGCTGAAGGTAGCACAACCGGGGAGCTTGTTTGAAAGGAAATGGATAAAGATTTCAGATCTTTGTAATGCAGGAGTGACTGTTCATCCTACCGAACCCAATATTCTTTATGCAGGTACATATGGATATGGATATGGAGCAATACTGAAATCCATTGATTGGGGAGCTACATGGGATACGCTTGTTAGAAATGTTAATGGCGGGATAATTGTGCTTGATCCTAACAATCCCGATATCTGTTATGCATCTTTAGGTTCAGGAGGTGGCGTATTGGGAGTATTAAAAACAACTAATGGAGGTGCGACATGGTTTCATGCTGATTTTGGGATTACTTTTAATTGGGATGAAATGAGCGCCGGAGCAATAGTGATTGATCCAAACAATTCAGAATTTCTTTATACTGAAACGTACGGATACTTTGGAGGTGGATTGCGCAGATCAACCAATGGGGGAAAATCATGGTTTCCAATTTATGTACCCAGTAGCGACAACTGTATAATTGACACCAACTATTACGAATCAAGCCCATTTGCGATGGCAATCGATCACCAAAATTCAAATATACTTTACGCTTGTCCCTTATTGTACAATGATACAGTACTCTATCGGTCTACAGACAGAGGTGCATCGTGGGAAATAGTGCACTGTTTTTCAAAGCAAGAAATTGGGGTTATTAATTCAATATATGTAAACTCAGAAAATTCTAATATTATTTATATCGGTGCGGAAATATTCATTCGATCAACAGATCAAGGTCAGACATGGCAGACTCTTAGTTTGGGTTTACCGGATTCGTTACTGGGTGTTTTCATCCTGCCTTCAATAGATCCCAATGTAATGTACGTTCAAACATTTGAACCAGGTATGATTAGAAGTGTTTATAAAACTACAAATGGTGGGTTCAATTGGTATCATGTTATTAGTGATTCTGGAGATACATGGATTCTGGATTTAGACGAAACAAGCGGATTTATCTATTCAACAAAAGTCCATGAATATGGCTATCCACCAGAAATTGACGGCATATACAAACTAAGAATTTGTAAATAGGTCGACTAATTTACGAGCGGTGTTTAATATTTCCGAATGACTGCCGAAAAATTTAGCAATATAAAGAAGATGATTATATTACGTTAATTTACTTAGAGTTCTACTGTCAAGGGTCGGTCTTTTATTAAGGATTCGACCTTTTTTATTTTTGAAACGGTATATGTTGCAATTCCATAAAAAAAGTTGTAAGTTTCTTCGTGAATCCTGCAATGAAAAAAATTCTGATTATTCGATTAAGTTCAATTGGTGATATAGTACTGGCGTCACCGTTGATTCGGGCAGTGCGCAAAGCTTATCCGCTGGCGCAAATCGATTTTCTTATTAAATCGGAGTACACCGACCTCGTTAGATTCAACCCGAATCTCTCCTCTATTATAGAATTGAAATCGAACGATAAAGAAGAACTGAAAACACTTAAAAGAACGCTCCGCAGAACCCGATACGATATCATTCTCGATCTTCATAATAGTCTTCGAAGCCGATATCTTAGATGGTTCTCGGGCGCCAAGCATATAAAAGTTGTCAACAAAAGAATAATCAAGAGATTCTTGCTGATAAGTTTCAAATGGAATTTTTATCGAACTGTTATTTCTGTAGTTGACCGCTATCTTGAAACAGGAAAAAGATTTGCTATTCAAAACGACGGTCAAGGATTGGAAGTCACTATTCCAAACGATACTATTCTCACCGTTAAAGCAATGATGGAAAAGTATCAACTTGAGAGATATGATCTCGTTGTGGGTATTGCTCCCTCGGCGCGGCATTACACGAAAAGGTGGTTTCCCGAACGATATGTTGAGCTTGGCACACAGGTCGCGCGGAAATTTAACGCTAAATTGTTAATTTTTGGGAGTAAATTTGAACAAGATTATTGCGGCGACATCGCACAGATGATAAATGCCAATCTTGGATCAACGACTGCTGAAAGTTTTGCAGGCAAATTAAATCTTCTTGAAACTGCCGCGGTACTTGATAGTTGTTCAATTGTAGTTACGAATGACAGCGGAATAATGCATCTTGCCGCGGCAAGGAAGAAAAAAAATGTCGCCATTTTTGGTTCAACTGTAAAAGAATTCGGATTTTTTCCATTCGGAACACAAAGCGCTGTTGTCGAAAATGAAAATTTATCGTGCAGGCCCTGCTCGCATATTGGTTCGGATAGATGTCCGAAAAACCATTTTAAATGTATGAAGGATATTCATGTCGAGACTGTCCTATCGACTATTCAAAAGATGGCAGAGGAGCGATAAAAGGGTAGAATATGATTTGGAAAATATTTTATAATATTATCGTGATTCCCTGCTTATGGGTTGGGTTTCATATTTATGGATTGATAAACCGGAAAGCCGCACGGGCACTGCGGGCGCGGCGGGATTTGCTTGAGCAATTTCAGGTAAAGATGAATGGATTGAAAGCGGGTTCAAAACGAATTTGGTTTCATTCATCCTCCATGGGTGAATTCGAACAGGCAAAACCGATTATATCAGAATTAAAAAAACGTCAACCGGAAGTTCAAATCATTGTATCATTTTTTTCACCTTCCGGATATGAGCATTCTCTATCATATAAGTTAGCTGACGTTATCACATACATACCATTCGATTCGCGTTCAAACGCCCGGAAATTTATTGAACTTATGAAGCCTTCAATCGTAGTGCTGATGCGGTACGATATTTGGCCCAATCATCTCTGGGTTTTAAACAGTTTGGGGATCCCGACAATTATCGCGAATGCAACTCTTCGAGAAAAATTATATCGGAATATCCCGGGGATACGTCAATTTATCCGGTCGTTATATAATTCGTTGAATTGTATTCTAACAGTATCCGAGAACGATAGAATGGTATTCGATAGATTTCATCTAACACGCCCAACGCTTGAAGTTATCGGCGATACACGTTACGATCAGGTCTGGAAACGGAGCGCCGAATCCAGAATCAGAAAATTGGTCGATCCTAAAATACTCGTTGGAAAAAAGGTAGTTGTTGTAGGAAGTAGTTGGAAGGAAGATGAGGCAGAGTTAATTCCGGCGTTATTCAGGCTGTTTGCGGAAATTTCCGCATTGCTTGTAATTGTTGTGCCGCACGAACCGACCGAAGAAAACCTTGAATATCTTGAAAAAGAATTTAACGGAAAAGTTTCCAACATCCGATTCTCACTGATGCACGAATATAATAGTGAGAAGGTCATTCTCGTGGATAGTGTTGGAATCCTGATGGCGCTTTATCAGTATGGCCACATCGCATATGTTGGGGGAAGTTTCAATAACGGTATTCATAATGTGCTGGAACCAGCATCGTATGGAATACCGATCATTTTTGGACCGAAGTATTTTAATTCACAGGAAGCAATTTCAATAGTGCAAGTCAAAATTGGTTTCTCGGGAAGCAATAGCGATGAATTGTATCAGCATATCAAACAATTCCTGATCAATGATATACTGAGGAAAGAGTGCGGAGATCGGGCGATAGAATTCGTGAGAAAAAATACCGGTGCAACCGAACGGGTTCTTTCTTATCTTGAAAAGATTTCATAAATTTGGCAACCATAATAAAAAAAAATATTTATCATGAAAATTGCATACTTAGATACGATCGCGGGAATTAGCGGTGATATGACACTGGGAGCCTTTGTCAGCGCAGGAATGCAGTTAGAGGATCTTAAGCGTGAAATTGCAAAGTTAAATCTGACAGGTATTGAACTTGAAGCTTCACGAGTCGAAAGGAGCGGGATCTCCGCAATAAAGATCGACGTAACTATAACTGAAAAACAAAAGCAGCATCGCCACCTGAGCGATATATTTAGAATAATAGATGAAAGTAAGTTAAACAATCGCGTGAAGGAAAACTCAAAGAAGATTTTCAGCGAGGTTGCGCGCGCAGAAGCAAATGTACACAACATAGCTGTTGATAAAGTTCATTTCCACGAAGTTGGAGCTTTAGATTCTATAATAGATGTCGTTGGTACGGCAATATGTTTAGATAAATTTGGAATTGAATCAGTATACTCTTCACCGGTCAAATTAGGCAGCGGCGGATATACTAATGCGGATCATGGAAAACTTCCGATTCCGGTTCCGGCAACAGTTGAAATCCTGCGCGGTTATCCTATAATACTAACCGATATTGGATACGAATTAACAACGCCAACAGGCGCCGCCATCATCAAGGCATTATCTTCCGGTGTATTATCTATCGAGAAAATTAAAATTGAGTACGTCGGTTATGGCGCCGGTTCGATTAATATACCACAGACACCAAATCTCTTGCGTATCATGATAGGTGAATTGGTAAGCACATTCGAGGAAGATGAATCAGTAATAATCGAAACTAATATAGATGATATGAATCCGGAAATATATCCATTCGTGATCGAGCGGTTAATCAATCGTGGCGCCCTCGATGCATTTCTGATTCCGATCATAATGAAAAAGGGCAGGCCAGGTATATTACTTTCTGCTATAGTCAATCGAAATAAACTTGATGAAATACTTACAATATTTTTTCAAGAAACTACATCACTAGGAGTTCGTATTTCGCCAATAGACAGACGAAAGATTGAACGCTCTTGCCGGGAGGTAAAATCAAGATTAGGGAATGTAAACATGAAACTAGTTTTCTATAATGGAAAAGAAAGATTGGTCCCTGAGTTTGAGGAGTGCAAAAGACTTTCTTCTGAAATGAATATTCCATTAAGAGACGTCTATTCCATATTAGAATCAGAATTCGGCTAAGCCGTTAGCGCGCATTCGGTTACGCGTGTAATAGTTATTTTACACAGAGATATAATTCAATGGCATTCTTTTACCAAAAATAATTATAAAAAAATATCTTCAAAAAAGTTGACATCTTAATAAAATTTTAGTATATTTAAATCCCCACTAAATGTGGTATACCGATCCCCCAAAAAACTGCGGGATCGGGATTTTTTTCCCAAGTGTTCTTTGAAAATATAGTGCATAGCTCTAAGTCAGCTTAAGAGAACTTCAACCATCTTGCTAAATTTTAGCAGGAAACAGTCAGACTCGAAGTTGAAATTTTATATAAATTACAACGGAGAGTTTGATCCTGGCTCAGGACGAACGCTGGCGGCGTGCCTAACACATGCAAGTCCGGGAGAAAGGGGTAGCAATATCCCAAGTAAACCGGCGAACGGGTGAGTAACACGTAGGCAACTTACCTTGTGAACGGGGATAACTCCGGGAAACCGGGGCTAATACCCGATGTTGTTTCAGAGTAACATTGCTTTGAAATGAAAAGTCCCAAAAGGATGTCACAAGATGGGCCTGCGTCCCATTAGATAGTTGGCGGGGTAACGGCCCACCAAGTCGACGATGGGTAGCTGGTCTGAGAGGACGACCAGTCACACTGGAACTGAGACACGGTCCAGACTTCTACGGAAGGCAGCAGTGAGGAATATTGCTCAATGGGCGAAAGCCTGAAGCAGCGACGCCGCGTGAAGGATGAAATCCGTAAGGATGTAAACTTCTTTTGCAGGGGAAGAATGTCCCGATTTATCGGGATTGACGGTACCCTGCGAATAAGCACCGGCCAACTACGTGCCAGCAGCCGCGGTAATACGTAGGGTGCAAGCGTTGTCCGGAATTACTGGGTGTAAAGGGTCCGCAGGCGGGTAAGCAAGTCGGTGGTGAAATCCTGTGGCTCAACCACAGAACTGCCTCCGATACTGTTTATCTTGAGTACGAGAGAGGATGACAGAATTCATGGTGTAGCGGTGAAATGCGTAGAGATCATGAAGAATACCAGTTGCGAAGGCGGTCATCTGGCTCGTTACTGACGCTCAGGGACGAAAGCGTGGGGAGCAAACAGGATTAGATACCCTGGTAGTCCACGCCTTAAACGATGGATGTTCGGTGTCGGTCCCGCTGAGTGCTTACAAAGTTAAGCCTTCAGCGGGATCGGTGCCTGAGTTAACGCGTTAAACATCCCACCTGGGGAGTACGATCGCAAGGTTGAAACTCAAAGGAATTGACGGGGGCCCGCACAAGCAGTGGAGCATGTGGTTCAATTCGATGCAACGCGAAGAACCTTACCTGGGTTTGAAAGGCAAGTGACAACCGGTGAAAGCCGGTCTCCCCGCAAGGGGCACTTGTACAGGTGCTGCATGGCTGTCGTCAGCTCGTGCCGTGAGGTGTTAGGTTAAGTCCTGCAACGAGCGCAACCCCTGCACTTAGTTGCCATCAGGTCAAGCTGGGCACTCTAGGTGGACTGCCTACGCAAGTAGCGAGGAAGGCGGGGATGACGTCAAGTCCTCATGGCCCTTACACCCAGGGCCACACACGTGCTACAATGGCCGCTACAATGGGCTGCAAGAGCGCAAGCTGGAGCTAATCCCTTAAAAGCGGCCTCAGTTCGGATTGAGGGCTGAAACTCGCCCTCATGAAGCTGGAATTGCTAGTAATCGCGGATCAGCACGCCGCGGTGAATACGTTCCCGGGCCTTGTACACACCGCCCGTCAAGCCATGGAAGCTGGGGG
>JAGVIE010000042.1 GCA_020056225.1 Bacteroidota bacterium | reverse complement strand
GGACAGGGCGCAACGGTACCAACCGGTATTTACTTCATCCGGATGATTGCCGATGAATTCTCTGCCGTTCAAAAAGTTATGTTGATGAAGTAATATCATTACGAAGCATCCCGTTGAAAAAACGGGATGCTTCAATTAATCAGGTGTTTTCCAAGCCCAAAAAAATTGAAATTTCTAATCCACACACATAATTCAGCGAGGTCTTATATGAAAATGTTTAAAAATGTTTCGCTCGTGATCGGACTGTGTCTTATATTAGTAGTTGCAGCATTAGCACAGGAACCGTTGAGCATACAGATATACGCGACGGACGGCGTCAGAACTGATACGTTGACACTTGGTTTAGATGCAAGTGCAACGGGTCTAATTGATGCTGCACTCGGAGAGAAAGAGCAACCACCAGTTAAACCGACCATGGACACACGTTTTGTTTCAAGAGTAGGATATGATACGATCGGAACAGGTTTGATGATAAATTATCACAAGTTAGTGCGACCGACACAAACTGATCAATGGAGGATTGGCTTCCAGTCAGATGAAAACGGACATGAGATGCAATTCACTTGGCCCTCAGGTCTCGGTGCAAGCGGCGGCGTATGGTTGATAACAGAATTAAACGGTACTATCCTTTGCGATATGAGTACCACCACTACATACACCCACCATACTTTTGATATTTTCCAGCAAGCTGTTCTAATTGTGAGAGGTGATGGAAAAGGTTACTTCACAGCTACATCTGAATCTCTTGCTTATGCAGTTGATCAGAAAGGCAAGATCGGCAAACTAAACAAAAAGGCTCCGGTTACCAGTGAAGGTACATTTTATTTTAAAAATGAAATTACGATACCTGCCCCCAAATTATATGTTGAATTTTCACAAGCGGTAGTATTAACCGCCTTTAGCCCTTTTGATGTTGCAACGACTGATCCGGAACCAAAAAAGAGAAAAAAATATACATTTACTTTCTCAAATCCTGCTAACACCGTTGCTATTGGAGAGACAGTCACAGTATCAGGAATCGGTGATAAGGGTAAAACCCTTTACGCGAAGAAATATGCATTTGGTAAGCTCGATACATTACCGTATCCTAAAAAGGGCGGCGTATGGATGAAACCGGCATTTTATGCTGGTATCAACGCTTACACACGTCTTCCGATGCCAAACTGGGTTAACGTTCTATCAGATATGTTTGCCGTAAAATATCCCGGTTCTGCAACCGGTATCATTGTCGGTATGACTGATACTGCGGGATACTATGGTACAAAAGCGCCATATAAAGGAATGTTTAAATATATGTTCCACAAGAAATATGGTGATGTATTAAAGATGTTGTATAAGAAAGATTTCGGAGTCGATGCACCGGGCACTGCAGTATGCCTCAATGATTTCAATGGTAAAGGATACGTGAAGGGTGTTGGAGCAATAGGACCGGATAAGAGAAAACCGAACAAATTATTGGCAGAGTTATTGGCGCTGAAAGTCAATCTCGAAGTTAGTGATGCCGGATTTATGGGTAACGCTAATAAAGGATTCGGCAGACTGCTCTATGCTCAACAGATTACCGATCCTGCATGGGCTAATGCGATACCAATCGATTCAATAATCAGGATTGCAGATCATTATATTTCATGCGATAGCGCAGATCGTAAACCTATCGGCATTCCGTTAGCGACAGGTCAACAATTGCTGGGCATTGTATCGAAAATTAATTCAGCCTTCTCAGGTAAATTCGATACAACAAGCTGGTGGTCAGCGTTTGTGTTAAAACCGGCGAAATATTTATACCAGACTAATGTAGTTTACAGACCCACCTGGGCTGAATTGGAGCCATCTAGTGGATTCGGTAACTATGTTTATGAAGCAAATCCGGTGAAATTCAAGTTGGATCAGAATTATCCTAATCCGTTCAATCCATCGACGATAATTTCATTTGAGCTCGATCAGGATGCTATTATTTCGTTGAAGATATTCAACATGCTCGGTCAGGAAGTGGCAACACTTGCTAACAATGAGGAATTCAATGCCGGTACAAACGATATTGAATTCAATGCTTCTAATTTGGCATCAGGTGTATATTATTATCAGTTGATTGTTAATGACGGTCAATTCCAGCAAGTTAAGAAGATGATGTTATTGAAGTAACCATCTCAGCTCTTCAGGTGGTCTCCTCTTTGAGGAGACCACCCCGGAAGAGACCCGATTATAATTCAATATTTTATAAATAATTTTTTAACAAAAGGGTCACAGAAATAGGGGACAATCGATAATCTTTTTTTCTTTTGATTGTAAAATTTATTAAAACTAATTAACTAAATTCTCTAATCCACCAATAATAACATATTCAAAGGAGTTAAACATGAAAAAATTCATGTTCGTATTAGTAGTACTGCTTGCTCTCGTAGGAACGAGCAATGTGTTCGCACAGGCAGTCACATCGGCAAGCTGTATCGTCTCTTGTGACGTTAGCGGAACACCGCTAACCGTCGCTATGACGCAAGACCTTACAGTCTCGTTAGTTTCAGTCGGACAACCAGTTGCATTAGTACCAGATGGCGCCGGCGCATTCGTAGATCCAGGAAATTCTGCATACCTATCTGCAGTCATTGGCGGCAGTACAGTCGGTATTTTTGAAGTCACTGGCGACCCGAATTCAGCCGTAATAGTATCATTTGCACTACCGTATATTCTTTATTCCTCTAGTGGTCTCAATGGTGCGGTATATGTCAGCTATAATGGTACCTCCGCAGATTGGAGTGAGGGAACAGAATTTCATTATTTCAATCCGAATCTTCCCGAGACTATGTGGATGACAGCGGATGGCGCCACTGCAACTATTGTGGAGCTTGGCGGTATATTCACAGTTGCACCAAATTCAGCTGCCGATGTATATATAGCTGATGCGATCTGCACAGTTGCATACGCTGCGAACTAATTGAAATTCGTTATCGTAGAGCAAACAACAGAAATATAGTAAAGGGGTAGCTTGAGGATAGAACAGCATACTTCGGGCTACCCTTTTGATTTAATAGAAATGGATTTCGTAATAGTGCTTTCTTGTAAGAACATATCTTACAAGATTGTTGTTTGAATGAAGAATTAGTTATATTATTGTCAGAATTCAAATCCCAAAAAAAGGATTCAATGGGGAAGAGATCGGAAAATAGATTTTTTATGAAGAATACCAAAAAGTTATTAATAAAAATTGTGTTCCTTACGGTATTTATTTGCTTCAATTTACTTCATGCCGATATTCAAACCTCCCCCAATTTTTTGTTTCTTGAAAGTCCGCACCGTTCCACTCCATTGATTGTTACAAACACCGGTACAGACGAGCGTGAAGTGTGGCTCGACATAAAATTTGGCTATGAAACCACGAGCGACAGCGGAAGATTATACATATTCATCGATTCATCGGGAAATTCAGAATTATCGGCGGCATCATGGGTGCAAGGATTTCCGAGAAGATTTATTCTCGGTGGCGGAGAGAGTCAAACGGTGCGTTTGTTTGTATCGCCGCCGTCAGGTTTAGTAGACGGCGAGTATTGGGCACGTGTAATGGTGACGAGCAAGCCAACGAAGAAGCTCCAGCGGGTTGAATCTACTCCAACGGGAGTAAGGCAAGGTATAAATATCCTCCATCAATTAAGTTTACCGTTTCATTATCGGATTGGTAGACTGACGACCGGAATAATTGTTAATTCCCTCAATGCGGAAATAGCAGATACATCGATCAATCTCTCGATGAATTTATCCAAGACCGGCAACGCCGCTTATTGGGGAAGCAGAACGATCAGAGTTATCGATAAAAGCGGGAAAACTGTTTTAACAAAAACAAAGAACACGGGAGTTTATACAACACTGACCACTCTGGATAGAATCGGTCGGGGCGGTATATTACCCGGGCAATATACAGTGGAAGTGGAATTCGTAACCGAGAAGAGAATGGATGTCAACAAAACAAAATTAGTGCGTTCAAATCCGATTCATACTTCCACAACGCTGATAATACCATAATTATTGTTTGGATAGGTCAGATGAAAAAAATTTGCCGTCAAATTGTTTTTTTGATCTGCGGCGTGTTATATTCGTGGGCACAACAGCCGTCCGATCAATATATACCGGTGGAGTTAAAGGCGCCGACATTAGGTTCGATAGAAATTACTATTATAGTTATTGATACGCTCGTTTATGTTCCTTCGATAGAAGTATTGACGTTTTTAGGCATTAAGGCAGAATACGATTCATCGAAGCAGATAATCAGCGGTATTTTTAAAAGTTCGGATAACGTTTATTCAATCGACATCGGAAATGGTCTTGCCAAAGTTAAAAGCAAAAAATCCATAGAACTAACGCCGGAAGATTATCTTTTTAAAGATAACGTATTATTCCTGCGCCTGGCTGCGATTAACAAAATTTTTGAGCTTGAATTAATTTACTATCCGAGAAAACTTCAGATTTTAGTTAAGAATGCCCTTGATATCCCTGCCGTGATAGTTGCCCGTCGGTTAAAATCGCTCCAACAGCGGGTTCGACCGATGCGATTCGCCGAACCGGAGGTTGTACTGGGAAGAGAAATCAAATTCATAAATGGAGGCAGATTGGATTGGAGCTCGAACTCAAGATTCGTCAATAATCCCGCTTCGTCATCTGGACTAAAATTTCTTGATTCAAGAGATAATTTATATTTCGGTATTAAAACTTTAGGCGGCGATTTAACGGGGCGTCTCTTCAGCGTAATACAACCGAAGCAAACTAAAAACACTTTCAGATGGAAGATGCGTTACCCGGTTTTTGATACTCCTTATCTCAGACAAATTACTTTCGGGGATATCTATAACATAGGAGTGATTTCGCAGGAAATTAGCGGCATAGAGTTTACTAACAGACCGGCTGCCGCCCGCAGACTTTTCACGCGCGAAGTATTTCACGGTGCCGTAGAACCAAACATGAATGTTTCGACTTCCGGCGGTATCGGAGAAATGAATTTTCTTAAAGCAGACGATCAGGGTATATATCAGTTTGATGCGCCCGTATTATACGGGAATGGACTATTGGAAGTCCGCGCATTCGATAATTGGGGACAGGAACGCCTCCTGCGTTACCGGCTCGTAGTCCCGCGCTCGCTTATACCGCCCGGTGAGGCTGAATATTCAATTTCTACCGGAAAGACAAAAGGCAATAAACCTATCAAAACCTTTACAAGTGCATTAAACTGGGGTATATCTTCAAACCTCACAGTCGGAACGAAGATCGCATATTATGATTTTAAGTATCCGACAAAATTCTACGGCGGGGTTTCCGGAACAGCGCGCTTAACCGATAATTTAATCTTCGATGCATTGGTTATTCCGAAAGGTATCGCACAAGCCAATCTGAACTTGGAATTTCCATCCACCGCGAGATTTACAGTATCGAATACTTACTATGGAACTCAGTCGGCATTCAATCTGAGCGGAATGATGAATGAATTGAGTACATCTGCCTCTATCCCATTCTTCAAGGGTCTCAATTCTTATGTGATAAATCTGTTCGGAACACGCACCGAATATACCGATTATCGCAACGACGAGCTTCAGGTTTCATTCTCCACTGTTCTTACAAAAGTATCACCGACAATCAGTACACGGTGGCTCTCGCAAAAGCAATTCAATGGAAACCGTATAACCATCGCACAGGAATCGAACGCCGGACTCGCCGTTACAATGCCGGCTGGTTTAAATATCAGGGGAGATATGCGTTACGATCATCTACAGCACAGATTGGTGAGTATCGATGTCGTAGGCGTTAAATATATTTTAAATAATTTTATATTGTCCGCCTCTTATCTGAGGGCGTTCAAGCCAAGTTATTATTCTATCGGTTTCCGTTTGTCATATTACTTCCCGTTCGTTCGTACCCAGGTTGGCGCCGCGACTTTCGGAAGCGATCGTTATGAATATTCCCTTGCCGGAAGCGGAACTCTGGATTTCGATCTCGTACACCCCTCTGTCAAATTCAGCGATGTACACGGCAGTATTATCGACAGCCGCGGTTTCGTCATACGTCCATTCATCGATCAGAATGCCAATGGTATATTTGACAAAGATGAATCGCCAATAGATGTAGGCAAGGTATATTATCAAAATACCACTTTTGGAAATCAATATTCTTCGATGTCTATCAACAAGGTAAATCGAAGGGGATTTTTCAGTTACGAAAAATATAATTTCTACCTGGATCCTCAAAGCCTGGAAAATCCTCTCTGGGTTCCGGAATTCGGCGGAATCCAGGTTATGTCGGAACCTAATTATTTGCGGCACATCGATATTCCGGTTGTTACCGGCGGAATTGTACGCGGCATTGTGTTGGTCTCTACCAAAGCAACCATGCCGGCAGAAGGTATGAAAATTACTTTGTCCGCCGTGAGTCAGAATATCGATGAGAACAAGATCAACAGTTTTACAAGTAAATTCAAGAAAACAATTACTACGTTCTCCACCGGTGAATTTGAGTTTGTCGGCGTGCCGCCCGGTCGTTATATTCTTGAATTGGACGCTGACCAGCTCTCAAATTTACGCTACCGCTGTGTGCCATTGAAAAGGGATATAAACGTTTTGATTAAAGCGGACGGCGATCTCGTGAGCGATCAGAATTTTACTCTAACAATCGCGCAATAAGTATTGATGATTATAATTGCTGAGGTGATAATATGATTAAGACAATAGATGCTTTGAGTATGGACTATCGAACCAGGTTTGACGTTCGATTGATAGGTTTTGTTTTTTATCTTACGTTGATAATATTTCTTCCGCATCAAACCGCTATCGGTCAAACTTTTGAAGCCGATACACTTGACGTTGTCGATGCCGATACCCTTCAGGATGATGGGACGCTCCCGTTAGATCGTTCTTCATACCAGTCTGAAGAAAGTGCGGTAATGGATATTGATGCAGGCGGCTCACCATGGAAATGGATCAACCCATATCCACAGGCGAATACGCTCTTCTCGGTCGATATTTACAGGGATACAGGCGCTTGCGCTGTCGGAGCTATGGGAACCTATACTTCTACGACCGATGGCGGAATCGGTTGGGACACCCAGCACGGACTTGGTTATTCATCCAGCTCAATATTTTCAATCGATGTTGTTGATACGAGCGTGGCTTATGCCGTGGGCAGCCGTGGTACAGTCGTAAAAACAACGGACGGCGGTTCATCCTGGACCAAGTTGAATTCTATTACAAATATATTACTCTGGACTGTAAAATTTATCGATCGCAATATTGGGTGGGCGGTTGGCGCCAACGGTTTAATTATACATACAACGGATGGCGGAACATCATGGACCCGCCAGTTCACAACACCAATTTCATATCTTCCTTTTTACAGCGTCGATTTTGCAGATGCCAATAGAGGTTGGGTGGTTGGAGATTCGGGACGTGTATTCAATACTACGAATGGAGGTGCCGTGTGGTCGAGTCAATCATCTCCATATCTTACATCACGCTTGACATCGGTTCAATTCATCAACACTACTACTGGCTGGACTGCGGGTTACAAGGGCAGAATTTTGAAAACTACTAACGGCGGCGTGAATTGGATATTACAAAATGAAACCAGCGGGTTATACATCGATAATATTCATATAGATAGTATGTATGGATGGGCTGTAGGTTCAGGCGGCGCTATTCTGCGCACTACAAACGGCGGCAATCTGTGGGAAGCGCAAAATTCAGGTACTAAAGCGTGGCTAATCGATGTTAAGTTCGCCGATACATCGCTCGGATGGGCTGTCGGTAACAGAGGTGTCATCTTAAAAACCACGAATAGCGGCACAACCTGGCAGCAAGTGAACCGCGGCTTTAACGCTAATCTCTTTTCGATTAAATATCCGACACCCCTGATCGGTTTTGTAGTGGGCGACAGTGGGAATATCGGAGTTATTGCAAAAACCACCAATGGCGGTATAAGTTGGAATGTCTTTTCAACCGGTTTCAGAGAAAGATTGATGTCTGTTTCCTTTGTCGATTCAGTAAACGGCTGGGTTTGCGGTTCGCGTGGTTCGGTGATGCGAACGACTAATGGCGGACAAAACTGGACTTATCTATGGACCGGCGCATCCCGTCCGCTACAATCGATCTTTTTCCTGAACACACAGCTTGGGTACGCCTGCGGAAATGGAGGAAAGATCATGAAGACGACTAACGGCGGATCATCCTGGTCATCTCGTTCTGTCGGAAGCGGTGTTAAATTAAACTCAATTTATTTTTATAACAGCAATTATGGTTGGGCTGCCGGAGGTTCCGGATGTATATTTACAACAATTGATGGCGGCGCTCATTGGTATCCACAGCCATCAACCGGCTTAACGCGCAAACAGCTCTTCTCGGTGTACTTCTACGATGTATCTGTCGGTTGGGCGGTTGGAGCAGGCGGCGCAATATTAGGCACAACAAATGGCGGGTTAACCTGGGCTCTCCAATTATCGGGCGGCTCGAATATTTTTAATTCGGTAATTTTTAAAGATAATCTTAATGGATGGGTTGCCGGTGCACGCGGTGTATTATTAAAAACAACAAATGGCGGCGCGAATTGGTCATACCAGCAATCGGTCGCAACATCACCGCTTTACGGATTATGCATCGATCCTCCGGGCAATGTTTGGGCAGTAGGTAATATGGGTATCATCCTGAAGAATGAGTTGGGTTTGAACGGTGGATTTATCGCGATGCAGGAAAATATCCCGACCCCGTCGTTTACGAATTATCCCAACCCATTCAATCCGGTAACTACTCTTTCATTTGAATTACATGACCCCGAAGTTATCAGCGTCAAGGTTTATAACATGCTCGGTCAGGAAGTTCGCACATTGAGCGAAGATATTGAGTATAAAGCCGGGATTCATTCGGTGTTGTTCGATGCCGACGGCTTACCGTCGGGCATGTACTTTGCAAGAATATATTCGAAGGATTGGAAGTTTCAATCGACTATTAAGATGATCTATCTGAAATAATATTACGGCAAAATCGATATTTTATTATTGCGATTTATGACAATATCAAAAGAACGAACGATCAAATATTCTCAAGGTTTATTTTTTATTATCGGCTTGCTGCTGATAAATTGTTTCTTTTTTTCCATTTCTTATTCTCAGCCAGGATTATCTTCTGTCTCCAGTTCTGCTGAGGGCTGGTTCTGGTTGAATCCTCTCCCGCAAGGGAACGATCTGTCGGATATTATTATGACGTCTCCCTCGCACATGATCGCTGTCGGTAATTCGGCAACAATATTGGTCTCAACAGACGGAGGATCATCATGGCTCAACAGAACATTAACGGATAATCTTCAAAAAAAACTGAGGGCTGTTTATTTCGTTGATGACAATAACGGCTGGGCGGTAGGTGATTCCAGCGTGATACTTAGAACGACCAACGGCGGAAACAACTGGTCTTTCCAATCAAGCGGAATACCAAAGGGAAGCGCGGCAGTTACATTAACTGATATTTATTTCGCAAGCCGCGATATCGGGTGGGTAACCGGTTCGGGCGGAAACATATTTTCAACCCGCAACGGCGGAACTTTATGGTCACCGCAATTTTCAAAACCGGGCGTTGATCTTCAATCTATAAGAAGTTTCAACGACCGATTAGTCTGGTCGTGCGGGAACTTCGGACTATTTTTGCGGACGACTAACAGCGGGACGAAATGGGATAGCTTGAACACTCCGGGACCCTATACATTCAAGGGCATGGATTTCTTAAGTCCGTCGGTTGGGTGGATGACGGATACACACGGTATGGTTTTTCATACTACTGACAGCGGTTCTACGTGGAGGGCACAACCGACCGGCATTAATTCGTCGCTATCCGGTATAAAAATGGTTACCATCAATTATGGTTTCGCCGCAGGCGATAAAGGTACAATTGTCAATACAACCAATGGCGGATCAACCTGGTATATCAAAATAATTGACACAACTGTAAATCTGACCGGGATTGATTTCAAAGGTTTAGCATCGGGATGGGTTGTAGGGACTAATGGCAAGATGTGGAATACATCCGATGCCGGCGCTCAATGGGTTCCATACTCGCAGAGTTCGTTTTCTAATCTGAGAAGTATTGCCTACGTGGGTGATTCTCTTTTCTGGACGACAGGTGAAAAAGGTGCTATCTTATTCAGTTCTGATGCCGGTCATACATGGTCACCGCAGGTGAGCAATACAACTGAGCGTCTCGTGGATGTTCAATTCTGGAATGCACAGCGCGGGATTGCTGTAAGCGATACAGGCACAATCTTATTGACAATCGATGGCGGCGCCGACTGGATAAGTCGCTCAATGTCGAATAATAGAATATTCCGCACAGTAAAATTTTTAGATTCGCTCAACGTTATTGCTGCGGGTGATTTCGGATTAGAAATGATATCAAACGACGCCGGTTACAACTGGTCGCCGGTATCCATTCCTTCATGGATGAGTTTCTCCTCGATCTTCGTACTCGATTCTACAACGATATGGGGTGCAGGCGAAGATACATTGAAGAAAAAAGGCGAGATATTCAGAAGCACAGATAAAGGATTGAGCTGGGTATCGTTGAACATCACGCCGGTTCCCCGGTTAAGCACGATCTGGTTTACTTCGCACGACGTAGGTTTCACCGCCGGTCGCTGGGGCAGAATTCTCAAAACTTCAGACGGCGGCAACACATGGTATCAAATTACAAAGAGACCCTCCGGCTCCGATTACAGGAAAATGTTTTTTGCCGATCAGAAATACGGATGGATTGCCGGTGAGGACGGCACGATAGTAAAAACGCAGGACGGCGGACAAAATTGGTTTCCGCTATCCAGCGGCACAAATCATAATCTGCATTCACTGTTTTTCAAAGACTCACTCACCGGGTATGTTTTCGGTGACGGAGGAACAATTTTGAAAACGCTTGACGGCGGCGGAAAGGAATTCAAAAACCCGATCACGACTGAAACCCCTACTTATTTAACGCTGTTTCCCAATTATCCGAATCCATTCAACGCGGGGACAAAAATACCGTTCTACCTGCCGAAAGCTACACATGTAAAATTGATCGTGTACGATCTGCTCGGCAAAAATGTTAAGGTATTACTCGATGAAGACCGCGCCGATGGCAGTCATGAAGACGTGGTATGGGATGGATTGAACGGGAATGGACAACAGGCGGCAAACGGTATATATTTTTACAGATTGGTAACACCGAGCGGCTCCATAACAGGTAAGATGCTTCTCATCAGGTAATTGAATTTTTTAAGATGGAAAAATCCATAATCAACTATTCTTTATAAAGGAAACACAAATGAAAACAATGTTAAAAGTTTTTTTGACGCTTGTGATGATCTTAGGTTTGGTAGGAATCATACAGGCGCAGGGAACAATCGCGATTACAAAATCTCCTGCCTATATTCCGGTTGGAAACACTGATGCTACGCAGGTTGTCCCATTTGCAATTTATGTAACTGTTTCAGGTGCTCAAGTAAGCACGATGCATTTTATGAAAGTTGGAGATCCAAATTTTACACTCATAGGTAATCAATTGTACACTTACCGAAATGGTCCCTTAACTGCTCCGGGTACCTGGGGAAATACAACGAGTTATAACGATGGTAATTTTCAATTCATGACTGACGCTTCAGGTGCATGGGAAGGATGGGTGCCGGTGAAAGCACATCGATCAGGAATAGCGGCGCTAAATGTAAGAGCACGTGCCGCATCAGGTACAACATTTTCAGGTGGAACTACTGCACCCGTAAGTGGGATGTTGACAGCCGGTACGGGAGCCGGTTTTTTGGTCGGAAATTTACTTGATGGAACAGCGACAAAAGAAAATAAGATTGTTGTTGCTTACAATGGAACGACAATGAGAGGGATTTGGTTTAGTGAACCTGACAGTGTGAATTATGTAACTACACCTATCGCCATAGCCGAGGGGAATACAGATTATTCAACTGCAGTCGGTCTTCGTAATGCACTTGGCGGTTATGCAATGCTTCTACCGAGTGGAACGACGTCTGTTGATAAGATAGAAGTTTACGATTATCCAAATAACCTCGGATCAACTGCTCCGGTAGCTTCGAATCTGATTACGTACTCTAATCAAAATATTACAGTACCGGATAGCATCCCGGCTGCCGGGCGCAATACATCGGTAGCAATTGCATCCGATATTACTCTTAATGTATTCATTCCGGATGGCGCGGGATCGGCATCGCTGACAAATGAGACCGTCGGACTTTTTACCGGAGCAACAATATTTTCAAGGAATGCTGGCAGTCAGACTGTAAAAGTGACAATCACAGGTATACCTGCGGGACCACTTGATGAGGTCCAGTTGACAATTCCGACATCAGACTTTACAGGTTTCAGCAGCGGCAATGTTACGCTCGGCGGTGCGTTCGCCGGAAAAACACCAAGTTTTACAAGTAACACTATTACAATCCCTAGTGCAAACCTGAGTTCAACACCGGGAACGATAACAATCACTGGTTTGGCATCACCTAACCCTGTTGGTTCGCTACTAAACGGTAACTCAATATGGAAAGTTGAAACTGCTGCATCGGGTGGTACACTCACAGAAATTGTTACTTCTCCAAGATCCTATACTATGATACCTATAGCGAACATACGTACAGGAGGAGATGACGGTTATGGAAATAATGCAACAGGTGATACTTCCAAAATGAATACTCAAAAAGTAGCAGTTGCGGGTGTTACTACTGTAGAAGATAAAATCATCGACGATATACCAACACACACAAGTTTCTTTTTACAGGAAGCCGGACATGGTATACAAATCTATCGTGCAAGCGTATCATCAACTACTATTGCCCGAGGTGATTCTTTAATAATACTTGGTTCTGTTGATACTTACAATGGTCAAACTGAAGTCGTACCACTCTCAACTGCCGGTCCAAATTTATTTGTAATAGGTACAGGAGTTATGCCTTCTCCGGTTGTACTTGCAAATGCCGCGGCAATCAATGAGTCTTATGAAGGCAGGTTAATAAAATTGAATTCGGTCAATTGGAATTCTGCCGGTTCAACATTTACTGACACGATTAGCGCCGGGAGAAGCAACTTTACAACCGGAACTGATTCAGGCACGATTATCATAAGTAAAAATAATGGACTCTACACAAAAGCTATCCCCGTCTCATCGCAACTTGTTGGTATTATATACGAGCGGAAAGATATAGTGACCGGTGGTGCAAAAATTTATAAAGTAGCGCCTCGAGATGTTATTGACCTCGGAATAGATCCTGCAGACGGAACCGGTATCGCATCGATTAAACCGGCAAATCAATTCTCAAGTGTCACTGCTGTACGTGAGACACTTGTAGTAAAAGGTAATGGTATATATTCATTAAACGGAGTTAGCGTAACTCTTCCATCAACTTGGTCGTGGGATGGTTCATCGTATTCAACCGCAGGACCAGGTTTTACTTCATCAAGCAGTGCAGTAAGTGGAATTGGTTCGTCGGGTGACCCATATGTGATCACGATTTCGAATACGGCTGTTACAGGTACCGATACCGGAATCGTTATCATTACCAATTTAAATACGCCAGGCTCACTGGGTCTAACAACTTTTGCAGTAAAGACAAAAGGTTCTACCGGTGCATTGTCATTGATTGCATCTTCTCCAACCGTCAATATTGCAGGTGCATTTGAAGCAATCGCAACCGGTAATTGGAATAGCGGAAGCACATGGTCCGGCGGCGTTCCACCCGTTTCAACCAACGATGTTTCGTTTGCAACAAAAAATGTCGTCGTGACAATTACTGCAGATGCAGAATGCCGGAATCTTACAATGGTTGGCTTTGTTCCAACCGGAAGTGATTCGGGACAGGTTCTTCAATTTTCACCGACCGGTACAATAACATTAACTGTAAATGGGCGCCTGGATCTATCGGGTGGCAGCGGTGGTGGTGGTGGTTTACGCGGCGGCAGACCAAAATTTACTTCCAATGGAAACAACGATGCAGTATTGATCGCAAACAGTTATATCTTTACGAATGTCTCAAATTTAACAGACAATGGTAGTGCCGGTATAAATATGAATGAAGGCACTGTCAAGCTCTTTGGTTCCACAGCGGATAGTATCAAATCCTCAGCAGGTTTCCGTCTGGGTAATTTGATTGTAGGTGATGGAACAAATACGAAGAACGTAACATGGTACCAAACGGGTTCAGGCTCTATGCTGATTAGAAGTCTGCTGATCAAGAGTTTTGGTTCTCTTGTTCTCGGTGGCACATCAAACAGCAATCAAAATTCGGTCGGTAATTTCAGTTATACTGGAGTTCCCATGTTAACCGGTGGAATTACCATCGAGAATAATGCGAGTCTCACTGTAAACAACTCTACCATTGCTGGCAGCTATTCGCATATCAATATGAAAAATGGCGGCATAACAAACAACGGTACTCTCAATCTGGTTTCTACAAATGGTTACAGACGGTACTTTGTGGATTTTGGAGAACAGCCGGCAGATCTCACAGGATCAAAACAGATAGTAGGTGGAGCAAATACGGGAACTTACTCATTTGTAAAGATTGGCACATTAGATACGGTGACATTAAACCAAAGCATAAATGTTGTTGATAGCCTTGTTCTTTTAAATGGTGAAATTGTTGAAACAGCAGGGCACTTTGCTCAAGGCACCGTAAAATCAACTCGCCTTGTCAATCAAGATGTTGAAAATAAATTTGGCGGAATCGGAGTTAGCTTTAATGCCGCAGGCGCAGCTCCCGGCTCAACCACCATCAAGCGGATTACGGGCGTTCCCCAAACCGGTAATGGCGGCAACCAATCTATTTTGCGGTACTATGATGTCACACCATCCGTCAACGCCGGTCTTAATGCATCTACCGATTTCTATTACGATGATAACGACCTGAACGGTCAGGATGCTTCATCGTTATTGCTCTGGAAATCAACTGATATCGGTGTTACTTGGATGCCACAACCTGCTACACTGGATCTCGTTAATCATCGTTTACACGCAACCGGTATTAACTCATTCTCACTATGGACAATGTCCGATTATGCTCATGCATTGGGTTCTCTATCTAAAGACTACGTTTATAATCTCGGTTGGAACATGATATCAATGCCGTTGACCATCAGCGATTCGCTCAAAACCAATATCTTCCCTGATGCAATATCCGATGCCTTCGCATACGAAGGAAACTATGTTTCAAAAGATTATCTCCGCAATGGAGTAGGTTACTGGCTCAAGTTTGCGGCTCAGGATACTATCTCAATGACCGGTTTCGATAGGTTCAGCGATACAGTGTTCGTGAACGATGGATGGAATATGATCGGTACTCTTAGTAAGAGAGTTTTGGTAAGCGCAATCGAACAGATTCCTGCAGACATTGTTAAGTCATCGTACTTCGGATACACGAACACGTACAACTCGGTTGATACACTCGAACCCGGACAGTCATATTGGGTGAAGACAGCCGGCGGTGGAAAACTTTACATGAGCGCTCTTACCGTACTTGCGCGTCAAACATCGTCACGGAAAGACATACTAAATGAAATGAACTCGTTGAAGATTACCGATAAAAACGGAATCAGCCAGACGCTTTATTTCGGTTCGGTTGATGAATCTAAGTATAGCGCATCGTATTATGAGATGCCGCCGGTAGGTTTCGATGACATGTTCGATGTCCGTTTCGGCACGCAGCGTTATGCCGAATCGATACCGGCAAAATTAGATAACATTCGCGCTATACCTATCGACATTAATGCAAGCGCATATCCGCTTACGATAAGCTGGAATGTTAAATCTAACGGTCCGAATGCATTCGTACTTAATGAATCCGGGAAAAATAAACAAGCGTTAGACGGTGAAGGTAAGATCACAATCAGTAAAGTCGTGAAGAGTTTATCGCTCGAAGTATCGAGCCGTGAAGTTCTGCCGACACAATTTTCGCTGAGTGGAAATTATCCTAATCCGTTTAATCCATCGACGAAGTTTGTAGTTGCCGTGCCTAAGACGGCTCTCGTCGGGATTGTTGTGTATGATATACTTGGCAGACAGGTGAGAACTCTTGTCAATGAACAGAAATCAGCCGGCTATCATACAATAGAGTGGAATGGATTATCGGATGATGGCGGCATAGCACCGAGTGGTGTTTACTTTGTTCGCATGGTCAGCGAGAAATTCAATACTACTCAAAAAATAATGATGTTAAAATAAGCTTAATTATGCCCGTGTCCGTCTTTATATTCAAATAAGGCGGACATGTGGCATAATATGGCAATAATGTGATAAAAAGATAAAAAACGCAGATATCGAAAAATAACTCACAACCGACAATTATTCGAAATATTCATTTTTTTTAAATATTTCGAATACCGGTCTTGACTGTAAGGAAATAAATTCTTATAATTCGTACAGATACATCAAAAAAAACACCGAATCTCTAAAGGCTGAAAATCACCTTTGCCAGCAGAGATTTTTCGAGAACCAAATATTCCTGATCACTCAACCCAATTTAGTATTAATCATACAAGTTAACGAGCAAAGTTTTCGTACGGTAGTCTGTCTGTAGTTGATGGTCAGGGTTATATTAGTAGATCACAAAGATATTATTCCTGTAGATTTAGAAAAGATGATCGCGCCTGTTTAACAAAGGCATGAATCGCCTATTAGCATAAATGATGCAAGAATTAAATGACGAAATTGATAAAGTGTTGTATTAAATTATTAGTTGTACTATTAGTTTTCAGCGGATCGCTCTCTGCTGATTGGCCCTGCCGTACAGATAGTGCTGTTCCGCTCATTACATCAACCGGAAATCAATGGAATGTTCGTCTTGTCAGCGACCAGAAGAACGGTTCGATTATGGTATGGCAGGATCGACGTGATGGATACGGCGATAAACTTTTTCTCCAGCGTGTAAGTCCCACCGGTTCTTTCCTCTGGCAAACAGATGGTATCAAATTAACAAACACTTTAGGTTATCAATATTATCCGCAGGTAATTTCCGATGGGAAGGGCGGGGTATTGATCGTATGGCAGGATAACCGGTCCGGTTACGATTACGATATCTATGCTCAACGCGTCGACTGCAATGGCGCGATATCGTGGGGCGCGAACGGCTTGCTTGTTTGCGGCGCACAAGGGCATCAATACAATCCTCAGTTAGTAACAGATGGTTCGGGCGGAATCATTGTTGTCTGGCAGGATAGAAGAAACGGACAATTCGATATATATACACAGCGGATTGACTCGCTTGGACAGAAGAAGTGGTTAACCGATGGACAACCGGTTTGCACCGATACGAGCAATCAGATAGAACCGAAACTTATCATCGATCATAAAGGTGGTACTATCATCGCGTGGTCGGATTACAGGTTAGGAACAGGTTCGACTGATATCTACTCTCAGCGAATTTTATCAACCGGTTTGACTGCATGGACGGCGAATGGTCTGCCGGTATGTACATCCCCCAATACACAATTTAATATTCAGATGGTCTCTGATACCATCGGCGGCGTGATTCTCGCATGGCAGGATCGCCGGAACACTACTTATGATAATATTTTTTCACAGCGGATCGACGCAAACGGTATTATCAAATGGGCGGCTAACGGAATTCAACTCGCTCAAGTATCCGGGACGCAGAACTATCCTCAGATCGCAAGCGATCGTACAGGCGGTGCAATCGTGGTTTGGCAGGATAATCGCCGCGGTACGGATTATGATATATACGGTCAGCGTATTAATCGTGAAGGAGTTCTGCTCTGGGCGCCGACCGGTGTTCCAATCTGCGGAGCGAACGGACATCAATATAACCCGCAGCTTGTTATGCAGGGAACGTCTTCTATAGTCGTATGGCAGGATAAACGACTGAACGATTATGATATTTACGCGCAGCGATTAAATTCGCTCGGTCAACCTTACTGGACTACTGACGGCAACCCGGTTTCTACATCTCCACTCGACCAATTTATGCCGCAGCTTACGAGCGATAGTTTATACGGGGCTATCGTGGCATGGGCTGACTATCATTTAAACAACGGTTCAACGGATATATATACACATCGTATTGGAGCAAACGGACTGCCTGCCGGAGGATGTTTCCGCACATTCACACAGGATAGCCTGGGGGCTAAGCCGGTACGCTTCATAAAATATAAAAAGATCGTGAGTATGCCGAATGCCGGTAACGTTCGCGATTCAATTTTCCTGCGCGGCATTTTTCCGTATGGGCTTATAATCGGCGTCGAGAGATGGGATAATCCTAAATTCTACGGCTGGGAACGATATTCAAAATTCTACTATGTACGCAGAGCATTGCCCCAAACATGGACACCGCGCCCGCTCGATTATATTTATGACCGGAGACGATTTATTGGTGAAATCAAAAACCCGAGTCTGAACAGATACAATAACCGACTGATAGGTGAGTTACTCGCTTTGAAGTTGAACATCGCCGCAAGCGATCTCGGTATAACTCAGAATGGATTGGGCGATTTGATTTACAAGGATACTACTTCGCAAAGCTCCAATCTTCTCAATAATAAAAAGCTTCGTCATCTGGTGCTGACTGTAGACAGTATGCTGACCATGTGGAATTACTATCCAAACCTGAATTACAATTCAGTCTGTACTGCCGTTCAGAAGATCAATTGGGCATTCGAAGGAAAATTCGATACAATAGGTACGATCCCGCTCCGCGTGACATCTACAAAACCTCTGTTTTCAATTCCGTTCCTAAAGACGAGTTCAGATCCATCGACCCCTATGCCGGAGGTGCAGGCGCCAATTTTATCCGATGAAATGCCGGATAATATTCTTCTTTGTCAGAATTATCCGAACCCCTTCAACCCGATGACCACTATTGAATTCAATCTGCCAGAACCTTCGCTGGTTACCTTGAAAATTTATAATGTCCTCGGCCAGGAAGTAAGCGTTCTACTCGACCGCGTGTCGATGGATGCCGAGCGGCAGATAGTGGATTATGATGCATCCGGACTATCATCAGGAGTTTATTTTTATCAGGTCATAGCCGAACCTTTCTCGGGGGAAAGCATCATGACCCGTGTAATGAAGATGGTTGTTCTAAAATAATAATACTTATGCCCGTGAAAGGGGGTTAGTTTTTCTATGAGATTGAGACTATTTCTTCTCTTTTCATTCCTGCTTTTATTTTCCTTCTCTCTAACTTTTTCTCAGGATACACGTCAATGGGTCGCTCATGCTGCCGGTACTTACAGGAACAGCAACAGCGGGGCTGCCGCTATTACTGTTGATAAGAGCGGCAATATTCTGGTAACCGGCTGGATGACGAATACCGGTACCGGAATCGATATCGTGACGATCAAGTACTCACCCGATGGTGAAGAAAAATGGAGAGCATATTACAATTATGCCACAAATATGACTGACAAGGGAAAAGCGATTGCAGTCGATACTGCAAAAAATGTTTACGTTACAGGAACTAGCGCCGTCAGTGGCTCAGGTCTCGATTATGTAACGTTGAAATATGATAGCTCCGGTAATCTTTTATGGACACAGCCATATAATGGACCCGCAGGTAATGGTGATGATCAACCTTCTGCTATCGCTGTGAATGATTCGATGAATGTGTTTATTACAGGATGGAGCAAAGGTTCGGGTACAGGGTACGATTACGCAACATTGAAATATAATTCCGCCGGACTGCTGCTTTGGGAAAAAAGGTATAATGGTCCTGCACTTGGAACTTTCAATGGAACCGACAGCGCGCTGGCTATGACGCTCTACAGAAACACAGATCTTTTTGTCACCGGTACTAGCGTCGATTCGGGATACGATTACTTCACTATCAAGTATAATCCTTCTACCGGCGATTCATTGTGGGGCGCACGTTACAATGGAACAGGATTGCGTAACGATATAGCTCGCTCAATTGTAAGAACCTCAACCGGAGACGTTATCCTTACCGGTGGAAGCCAAAATGAGGCGGGCGATTACGATTATGCGACTATGCGCTACTCATCGGCGGGCGTGCGTCAGTGGGTGCACCGCTATAACGGAACAGCGAGTAACGACGATCAGGCTTACGGACTTTCACTATCCAGCACCACGCGGGTTCTAGTTACGGGTAAAAGTATTCAGAGCGGCAGTTTCCACGATGTAACAACTGTATGCTATGCGCAATCGAACGGTGACTCGAATTGGGTGCGTGCATATAACGGTACCGCTAATGATGAAGATGTAGGCACGGCAATGAGCGGCACTTACATTATCGGTCCAAGTATGGGTGCCGGGGTAGGTAAAGATTATGCGTTACTGCAATATACAGCAAACAACGGCAACTTAGGTCTTCAGGTAAGGTATAACGGTTATGCCAACGATGACGACATCCCTGTTGGAATTGTCTCATCCGGTAATGCCGTTTATGTTACGGGCACGAGCAAGAAACTGAAGGGTTCTGAGATTCTCACGGTCAAATACGTAGATATCGACAGACTTAAATATCGATCGTTTACACAAGACAGTCTTGCTCAAAAAGGTGTAGCTATTTTGCCCACGCTGAAACCAACAGGAGGCAATGTATGCAACGAAGTTATACGGCTTGCTTTTCCGAAGATCAAGCGGGGTTTTGCCGGATACCCGGGCGGCTTGGTGCTTGGCAACCCACGACCGGATAGTGCGACTTCATACGGCTGGATGCGGTTCGATAAGGGAAGCAGTATAGCGGCATATATGCCTGATGCCGGTGATGCGAGTAGATTCGATTCCTTCGGCACGAAAGTATTCGTAGGCGAAAAGAAAAATCCAAAGCGCGCGTATCACGACAACCATCTTGCCGGAGAGCTTCTCGCACTGAAGGTAAATATCGGTGCAAGTGATGCCGAGATTACACCACCGACATTCGGCGATCTTATTTACGATGACGCTGTACTGACTAATCCGTACAGGAATAAAACGCTACGCCAGATTGCAGTGCTGGCGGATAATTATATGACCTACGGCGGAAAATATCCGTCAGTCGATTGGAACTTGCTCGATACAGTCATCTCACGAATCAATCATGCATTCGACGATTCTCTGAAGATTGTATCAAAAGATGCGCTTGTGATAACAGGCGTCAATCCGGTCGACAGCGTATGGTATCTTTCGCCTGCAATAGCGCCGTTGATGAATCCGCTCGCGTTCGAGCTGGGGTCGCTCGATCTGACGCCGGAAAATTTCGCGCTGAATCAGAATTATCCTAATCCATTTAACCCGACTACAACCATCGGCTTCGGTTTGCCGGAAGCTTCTCTCGTAACATTGAAAATATACGATATTCTCGGCAGGGAAGTGGCGACTCTTCTTGAGAACGAGGAGATGGATGAAGGTAATCAGGAGCTAATGTTCAATGCCGCCGAGTTTTCGTCTGGAATCTATTTCTACAGGATAATAGTAAACGACGGTCAGTATCAGCAGATCAAAAAGATGGTGTTGATGAAATAAGGATATTAGACTGAGTTAATATTGGTTGAGTTCTGAATAAGTGAAAGTCCGGATCCTCCACCTAATCAATGGCCCCTCCCCTTGATTTGGTAACCGGGCTTTCACTTTTTTCTACCGCGTCATAGCTGTTGGGATGAATGAAGATCGCAATACAACGAATACTTATCAAACTGTAAAGCGGATGATGCTTCAATAATAGTCTTTGGGTAATGTACCAATGTTAAACGTGTGAATCGAAAAACTCACCCTTTTTATTAACTCATAGCGATTGCCTTTAGTCAACTTTTTTTATATGTTTAGTAAAATCTAATATGAAATCACTTACAGAATATATTTGGTTCAATACCAAGAATCGCAGAGAGTACGTCAATATCACCACTGAGGTCACACAAATTGTGAAGCGCAGTGGTATAAAAGAAGGAATGGTATTGGTCTCTGCAATGCACATCACTGCCGGAGTTTATGTAAATGATGCAGAATCCGGTTTGATCAAAGATATAGATGACTGGCTGGAAAAAATAGCGCCTCCGAATCCGGATTACCGTCACCATCGGACGGGTGAGACAAATGGCGATGCGCATCTGAAGAGTCTTCTTCTTCACCATGAAGTCATCGTCCCGATTACGGATGGTGAACTTGATTTTGGTCCGTGGCAGCAAATATATTATGCCGAGTTTGACGGACAGCGGAGAAAAAGGGTTATAGTAAAAGCGATAGGAGAGTAGAATGTGAAAAAAGTATCGTTATTGTTATCAGTTCTTGCATGGATATTTTATTTCTATCCTGCTCAGGCACAGGTTACAATTAAAAGTAATGCTGAATTTAGAATCGATGTAGATGTTGCTCAATTTTACGGAGACTCAACTCAGGTCTACATCGAATTGTATTATGGTATCGGTGAAAATATTCTTTCTTATGTACGTGACTCCGGACATTACACGGGTAAAGCTCTGATGAGTTTGTTGATCCTGAAAGACTCTATTGCTGTTTCAAGCAAAGAATGGTTGGTTGCTCACGAGATTGAAGACAGCATCAACTCGGTCAGACCGAAAACATTGTACGGTATGCAAACTGTTGATTTACCGCCGGGAGATTATCGTTTAACGATGATATGTCAAGATGTGCTCGATTCCAGCCGAAAGACAACGGCAATATTGCCGCTTCGTGTTACGGGTTATCCTACGGATAAAGAATGCCTGAGCGATATTGAATTCTGCACATCAATCAAGACATCCGTTAATGAGCAATCTTTGTTTTACAAAAATACACTCGAGGTGATTCCAAATCCGGGCCGGCTTTACGGAACGGGTTTGCCCATCATGTATTACTATACGACTGTTTATAATCTTCTCGTGAATAAAACAACTGATAGCGTAATCGTCAGGGCATCGGTTTTAGACGCTGCCGGTCGTGAAATTCTAGTGAAAGATAAAAACAAACCGCGGTTGTATAATGCGAGTGTCGAGGTGGGAACTTTCAACCTTTCTGCGCTCCGATCAGGTTCGTATCTGTTCAGGGTATCTTTGGTTGATACGCTGAAAAATATTATTGCGAAGACCGAAAAGAAATTTTTTGTTTACAAACATGGCTCTATGCCTGATACTTCAATCGCATATTCGGGGGCGATTTACTCCGGAAGCAGGTATGGGATTATGAATGAGCAGGACATAGACCGCGCCTTCAATCATGTGCATTATATCGCATCAGTTGCAGAACGAGAGCAGTACAGTAATCTAACCGATCTGAAGGCGAAGCAGAAATTTTTGTTTGATTTCTGGCAGCGACGCGACACGGATGATCAGCCGATGATCAATGAGAGGGAAGAAGATTATATCAAGCGTGTCGAATATGCGAACAACCAATACAGTTCAGGATTCAGGGAAGGATGGAAAACCGACAGGGGCCGTGTTTACATCATCTATGGACATTATGATGAGATAGAACGGTCTCAAAGCACAGGCGAAAGTAATCCGTATGAAGTCTGGCGCTATCATAATATTCAAGGTGGGGTGGAATTCGTTTTCGTTGATAAGGAAGGTTTAGGAAATTATATTCTGGTACACTCGACACACCGGGATGAGCTACATGATACCGATTGGTATAAACGTTACGCCCAAAAGATGCGGTGATATTCGGTGATTCGCTACAGGATAGAGTTTATTTTATTTCAGATCTTCAAATGGCTGGTGCTGGCACTGCCTTTGAAGTCCGCCCAGCGATTGGGGTTTTATATCGGGAGTCTCGGTTTCCACCTGTCGCCCGGCAGACGACGTGTTGCAATTGAAAACCTGCACCTTGCATTTTCCGATAAAAGTGATGAAGAATGTATCTCGATCGCGCGCGGTTCATTCCGGAATTTTGGTATCTCATTCATCGAACTGCTCTGGTTTCCGAATCTTACCGATGAAGTTTTTCGAAAACTTCTTAGACCGCATAATCTTGAGTTGTTAAATGGCAGATTTTCAGAAGGTAAGGGCTTGGTTGTGCTCTCCGGTCATTTCGGCAATTGGGAACTGATAGCATTGGGTATGTCGTATTTTTCTAAGATACCATTCACCATCATCGTGCAGAAACAAAATAATATCTTTGTCGATGAAGTCATCAACAAGCATCGTTGTTTGTTCGGGAATAAAGTCGTCCCCATGGGCTTATCGGTTCGGGAAATAATTAAGACTTTACACAATGGCGGCATAGTTGCGATAGCTCCCGATCAGAGCGGCGATAAAGACCATGGTATTTATATTGAATTTTTTGGATCAATCGTTGCCACACATCAGGGACCGGCTGTCTTTGCATTGCGTAGCGGCGCTCCTTTACTGATAGGATACATGATTCGTCAACACGACGGCACGTACGATATTTATCTGGAAGAGATCCAAACAAATGATTTGACCGGATCAACCGATGAAAATGTCAGAGAATTGACACGCCGTCATCTTATTAAACTGGAAGGGCACATCCGCCAACATCCCGATCATTGGCTCTGGATGCACCGCCGCTGGAAGCATACCTTGAAAAATATCGAGCCATCTTCCTAACACCCAACCTTGACGAAAGTTGATTTAAATAGAATCTTGGTCGTTCAAACGGCATTTGCCGGAGATGTTGTGCTTGCAATACCATTGATTCAGGTTCTCAGGGCACACTATCCGACTGCTCTTATAGATTTTCTTGTCATACCAGGCGTTGCCGATTTACCTGCTAACCATCCGGCAATCAATGAGGTAATAATTTTCGACAAACGAAATAAAGATTCCGGATTGGGTGGGATGATAAGGTCGGCGAGTAATCTTCGGAAGAAAAAATACGATGTGGCTATCATCCCGCATCGTTCAATGAGAAGTGCAGTTCTCGTGCGGTTGGCAGAAATAAAAAGACGCATTGGTTTTGACAAAAGTGCGGGTAGTTTTTTATTCACCGATGTAGTTCATTACGATGGTTCGATCCACGAGATCGAACGCAATCTTTCGCTCCTAAAGGTTTTGGGTATTAAGTCGAATGTGAAGGAATACCCGCGCTTGTTTCCTTCACTTCATGACCGTCAGCAGGTTGATTTGTTACTTTCGGAGTTTGGAATTCAACAGCTAGATACGCTCATCTCCATTGCACCGGGCAGTGTCTGGAATACAAAACGCTGGTTGAAAGAGCGGTTCATTGAACTAATTGATAAGTTAACCCAAATAAATTATCAAATCGTTCTCGTCGGCGGGAGGGAAGATTCCGATTTGTGTGAGGAGATTCGCGGCACAGTCTCATCGAAGAAAGTATATTCAGCGGCTGGGAAACTGTCGCTGTTGCAGTCTGCCGAGTTAATTCGCCGGTGTCGCGTACTGGTATCTAACGACAGCGCGCCGATGCATCTCGCTGTATCAGTTGGAACTCCGGTCGTTGCAATATTTGGGGCAACAGATCCAAAATTCGGTTTTGCTCCTTATGGTGCGAGCGATATTATTGTCGAGACTAAAGGATTAACTTGTCGACCGTGCAGTATACACGGTGGGAAGCGTTGTCCGATACGTACGTTCGACTGTATGAAACTGATTTCAGCGAATGTTGTGTATGATAAGGTTATCAATCTTATAAAATCAATGCCGGCGCAAATATAGAAATCAGATCGATGGGAAAGGTTATTAAATTAAATCCTCACCGGATTCAAACGAAGATAATTGATGAAGCGGCTCGTATCATCAAGCGCGGCGGTATAATCGTTTATCCGACAGACACGATTTATGGAATCGGTTGCGATGCGTTTAATAAAGAAGCGGTTAGAAAGATCTTCCGGATCAAGCGGCGAGATGAACACAATCCCATGCTCGTACTCGTGAACAACATCATGATGCTAAGGGAATTAGTTGACGAGATAACTCCGTTAGCGTTGGCTCTGAGCAAAGAATACTGGCCCGGACCATTAACGATGATTTTTAAAGCTAATAAAAATATTCATCGATTGCTTAAATCTGATGAAGGAAAGATAGGCATTCGTATTCCCGATAACAGATTTTGTTTAAAACTCATCGAAGAATGTCATACCCCAATCGTCTCGACAAGCGCTAACATCTCAGGACAGAATACGCTAAATGAAAGTGATACCCTGATAGATATCTTTGGTGATAAAGTCGATTTGTTTATTGATGCAGGCAAGCTTCCGCCATCTCTGCCGTCAACTGTAGTTGATGTAAGTGGAAAGAAACTTAAGATTACTCGGGAGGGAGCGATCCCTGTTGAAGATTTGAAGGTTTACGATCACACATGATTTGCAATTGTATGGCAAATGTAATACATTTATTTAAGAAAGAAAGGACACCTATGCCTAAGACAGTGATGTTAAGTACAAGAGTAGAGCCGAAGCTCAAGAAAAATGTCGATGAGATATTCCGTAAACTTGGATTGACTACTTCCCAAGCAGTGACAATGTTTTTTGCTACAGTTGTAAACTTCAAAGGCATACCGTTTAAAATATACATACCGAACTCGGTCACAAAAAAAGCGATTGAAGACGCAAGAAAAAAGAAAGGTGTCAAGAAGTTCAATACTGTAAAAGAATTGATGATTGAGCTTGAAGGTTGATGCTCTCCATCCTGAGAACAAACCAGTTTAAGAAAGATTATAAACTCTCTAAAAAGCAGGGACGGGAAATTGACAAGCTGGTAGAGGTTATTGAGAAACTTGCCTGCGAGGAAAAATTAGAACAGAAACATAGAGAGCATCAGCTTCATGGTAGCTATAAAGATTGCCGGGAATGCCATATTACCCCTGATTGGTTATTGATATATAAAATTGAGGATAACAATTTAATCTTAATCCGGAATGGTTCACATTCTGATTTATTTGATTAAATAACAATCAGATATTCTTTGTGCGGGGAGTGCCGTTTCCTTTTAGTGTGGGTTGAATTAAGCTGAAATAATTATTATCTTACCAACCATAATTAGCGGGTTGATTATTATGTCATTCATGCAATGAAGGCAAGATGAAAAAAAACATTTTATTTCTTTTCACTATGCTATTTGTGTTTGGATGTGGTCCATCCATAGAAATAACAAAATTCACGTCAATAAAGCTACATCCCAAAAGTGGTGATATCGATATTTTTACTACCAAAGAAAATGTTAAAAAACCATACAAAGAAATCGCATTAGTAACGGCTGATCCAGCATCATCGGGTGATAGTGAGACAGAACTTTTAGAAAAAGTAATTGTTAAGGCGAAAGAAATTGGAGCAGATGGACTTATTGTTCTTCCTACTGAAGAAAAGGGAGAGGGTGGTATCTTAATAGGTAATGTCTATGCTTCATCGAAACGAAAAATTGTTAAGGCTGTAGCTATAATCTACCAAGAAGATAATAAGTGAAAGGTTTAAACTATGAAACGGTATTTTAGTTTATCACTTCTTATAATTTAACCATCAGGAGAGATTATGAATGAATGGGTTGTTGCTGCTCTTACTTCAATTTTCACACTTGCTGTGAGAGAATTTATCGCAGTTTTGAAAAAGGGGGCTGAGCACGAACTCGAATTGAAGAAACATTATTTCGATAAGATATTTGATATAACTTTGGAGGCTATCCGAGAATGGAAATTATCAATTGCGGAGAATAAGCGATTAATTGATACATTCTTGCTAACTCTTGATAATGATGCACCCTTACATCCGTCATTGCTAACTAACGCATCCAATAATTACAAAAATGCGATTGAGCGATTGCAAAAAAAACAAATGACTTCATATACACGCTTCATTTATTTTATGAGCCGTCGCTTTTTCAACCAATAATCGCATCTGAAGAAAATGATAAAAAAAGAATCACCTTATCTTCAAGTATAATTATTAAAGTTGAGAATTTGACCCGATTAAGGGAAAATAAATCTACCGACATTAAAGATAAATCGATGACTGAAAACGCAATTGAGAATATTATTTCTGAATTACGAACAGAAGGGAGTAAACTCCAATAGTTAGAATATGAGGCGGATGAAGCAATAGAGAAAGTGATAGCCAATCTTAGAAAGAGGTTTAATAAATATAAAATCTAAATGCTCTAGATAATCTGAGTTTGTCTCTATGAACCACGTCCCCAAAGTGACAGTGGAGAATATAATACGAACTGTTTATTGCGATACCCAAAGTTAGTTTGAGTTTCCTATTAAAAATTGTTATATTTACGGTGCAATTGAAATCATTCGAAACGTCAAATAAATCAGATTTTTAGAATATCCTTTCTTGAATTGCAACCTATTGACGTGGGTGAATGAACAGGGAAGGACGTTCCATTTACAGTCCGCAGCGAAATAGGTGTTGATAAAATTCTTGATTAACATACTTACTTTTGTCGATGCCTTGAACGAAACTTGCGATCCCTTATGCGCCCGTAGCTCAGATGGATAGAGCGACAGCCTCCGGAGCTGTAGGTCGCGCGTTCGAATCGCGCCGGGCGTACTTCCAATTCAACATAACTTAACAATCCTGCAAAGCGGGAGAAGTTAAGCTATCTGTTGAATTGAGAATCCCGCTGAAGTGAAACGAAAGCGGGATAAAAATTTACTATCATAACTAAATTAGGATTTATAACTTATGCTTAAAGCCAAAAAGAAAATCACAAGGAAAGAAATGAAAGAGGATGGGTTGATCACAGCATATGCGAAGGTGACATCATTCTACGATCTGAATAAAAAATATTTCAATTATGCGTTTACAGCAATAATTGTGATTGTGATAGCGACGGTAATCTTTGTCAACAACCGCCGTGCGAATAACGATAAGGCAGCCACTGAACTCGGCAAAGTATTCACAATCTATGATGCCGCATCAAGCGACATACGCCAATATAAAATCGCAATAGACGGACAGCCTGAACGTGGAATTATGGGTTTGAAATCGCTCGTCGATAATTACGGCAGTACTGAATCAGGTGAGCTGGCGCGCTTCTACCTTGCTAACGCATATTATAATACAGGTAATTACGATGAAGCGTTGAAAGAGTATGACAATTTCAGTAATTCGAACGATCTTTTAACTGCGTCGGCAATTGCAGGTATCGGCAATTGTTATGAAGCTAAGAAAGAATATGAGAAGGCAGCATCAAGTTTTGAAAAAGCCGCCGGTAAAATCTCAAACACTTTTAATACACCCGATTATTTGAATTCTGCGGCGCGTTGTTATGGACTTGCCGGGGAAAAGGAAAAAGCTGTAACGCTATTCAAAAGATTGAAGAAGGAGTTTCCAAAATCAACCTTTGCTCGCGATGCTGACCGTTATATCAGTCAATATTCAGCGTAATTCTTTAAAATAAGAAGAAATAATAAACCCATTCTGAAAAGGGAATGGGTTTTTTTATTTTCGTTGAGATTATCGAGAGAAATTCTTAATTTGGTAAAAACAAATTTCCATTGTATCGGTTACCATTGGCAGTCTGAATGATTTTCAGCTTGGACAAAATTTTAAGCAGGCATATTATGCGGATCGCAGTACCGGCGATCGCGGGTTTATCATCACAGATGATTGTATCAATCGTGAATACCGCGATGGTCGGGAGGTTAGAGAACGCGCACGTTCAACTCGCCGCTATGGGTTTGGGCTTCCTCGGTACTATGGCGATTACGAGTTTCTTCTCCAGTCTCAGCACAGGAACTCACGTGCTTATTGCAAGACGTCAAGGTGAAAACAATTCTCGCGGGGTAGGCGAGGTCTTGAATAATTCCCTTTTTATTTGTTTAATTGTAGGCAGTATTTTCGGCGCGCTAGGGTACGTCTTTTCCTATAACATCATCAATTTCTTCTCCGCGAATGATGCTGTGACTCTTGCAGGAACCGATTTTATGCGTTATCAGTTTATCGGTCTTCCTTTCTTCCTGTTGATTGTATCTTATAGGGGTTTCTTCTTCGGTATCGGTCATACAAAAATATTCATGATATCTGCTATCCTCATAAATTTATTTAATATATTTTTTAATTACCTGTTCATGTTCGGCGCGCTTGGCTTCCCGAAGTTAGAGCTGGCTGGCGCCGGTATCGGATATTCTGTAAGCATGGTTCTCGGCTGGTTATTCTTCTTATCTGTAACATTTATCGGCTATTATCGAAAACAATATCAGTATTATTCGCATTTCCATATTTCTAAGGAAGTTATAACACAAATAATTAAAATATCGCTTCCCGTATCGCTGCAGAACATACTTATTCTTATGGGATTCCTTGTATTCGTTGCGATTACCGGCATTATCGGTACTATCGAACAAGCCGCCAGCAATGTCGTGATCAGCGCATTGTTCATATCCATCATGCCGTGCTTCGGTTTCGGTATTGCGGCGCAGACATTGGTTGGACAATCCATCGGTAAAGGCAGTGCGCGTTTAGCGAGTGCGTATGGATTTGAAACAGCGAAGCTCGGAACACTATTTACTTTGATTGTAGGCGTTCTTTTTGTATTTTTCCCTGACGCTGTTCTGCTTGTGATTACGAACGAGACGGCAGTAATAAATGCGGCTCGCCCGATATTGCAGATAGCGGGTGTCGCCCAGATATTTTATGGATCAGGTATAATCTTAGCCAGTGCATTGCAAGCCGGTGGGGATACCATTTATGTGATGTTTGTAGAAGTATTGACACACTGGATTATATTTCTACCTTTGACTTATCTATTTGGTGTCACATTCCACGGTGGATTAAAAGGTGCGTGGTTAGCTTTGCCTATATATGTCGTAGCTTATACCATGATGAATATGATGAGGTTTCGTTCAGTCAACTGGCTCAAAATAAATCTATGATTGTTAGAGAGTAACTCTTGGCATCATTTGTCACAAAATTAAAGAAAGTATTCCTGATATCAGCGGCGAGTTCACTGCTTCTGATAGTCTTTATTCTTGATGTCATTCGGAGGAGCGTTGAGATAGAGGCTGGATGGATTGTTTTTGTTCGTGATATTTTAGTCCTCGTTGCATTCGGCATCTTCTACCTGCTCATCGAATCACTCTGGCGTAAAAATCAAAATCCCGCTAAGAAACTTGGTTTCGCCCTGGTGTTAAGTATGATAGTCGGTGTTGCATCGAGTTTATTATTTTTCATCTCACAAAGCGGTTTTGATGTTAAGAATTATCTCTTAATTCCTCTCGGCTTCGACTCTATCGTATGGTCGAACATTTACGGAGTTGTCTTGAGCATTACCATGCTCGTTGTTTTCTTAGTCATTCGCGATATCATATTCTCGAAGAGACGGAAAGCTACAAGCAGATACTTTATCATTCTTCTCGTCTTAATAGTCTTAACTTCACTTTCAACTTTTCTAACACGTCCCATGGAGACGAGTGTCATAAGGTCCGTGTTATTCGGGTTGACAGTCGTTGCTATGTTTTTCAATTCAATCCGGTTATCATGGATCGTTTATCTTACGAAACGTGAAAAAATCTTCAGCATTGTCTATGGTTTTCTTTTGTTCGGTATATTCCTCGCGTTCAATATCGTAACATCCTCTGGTGAGTCGGAGGTTAGCAAAGCTTTGTTATTTTATTCTCCTCCGTTGCAGTCTTTCGTGCGGACAATCAGTCTATTCGCATCGATTTACTTTGGAATGACGTTTGTGAGCACACTCTTTCATTTGCCCACCGCTGAAGCATTCGACCGTAAATCGAGCGAAGTATCTTCATTTCACAACTTGAGCCGGCTTGTTACTCAGGTATTCGATTTCAATGAATTAGTCGATACAGTTACATCAATGACGCTTGAGGTATGCGAAGCAAAAAGCACTTGGCTAGAGATCATCCAGATCCCTTCTAAAAAACATGGTGTACACAATCCCGGCGGCGGCACTAATTCTCAAAAGCAAGCGGCAACTGTATCTCTAAAGAATATTTCTCAGGAAGATTCACAAACCATAATGACATCTGGCGGTGAGTTTCTACGTGATTTAATTATCAATGGCAGAAAACCTATTGTAATAGATAACGTCAAGGAAGATTTGAGAACCAAGAACTTTGTCATCAATAAAAATCGGTTTAACTCGATGGCGATTGTACCATTGTTGTCTCATGAGATAGTAATAGGAATTCTTTATGCCACTAAAGAAGTTGAATATGGTTTTGATAAGGATGATATTGATGTGATTTCCTCATTTGCCGATCAAGCCGCAATTGCTATAGAGAATTCGAGACTGATCGAAAAATCCATTGAGCGCGAACGCCTGATGCGGGAAATGCTGCTGGCGCAGGATATGCAGAAGCGGCTGCTTCCACAGCAATTGCCAAAGCTAAAGGAGATAGAGATTGAAGCATTATCAACGCCGGCTTTCGAAGTTGGCGGCGATTATTACGATTTCACCCAACTCGATGATGATCATCTTGGAATATTAGTGGGAGATGTTTCTGGAAAAGGAGTTTCAGCGGCTTTTTATATGGCTGAGATGAAAGGAATATTTCAATCGTTGAGTAAGATTTATAGAGAACCGCGTGATTTCTTAATACACGCACATAAAACCTTAACAGGGACTATCGACAAGCGTTCATTCATAAGTATCATATATGCGGTAGTGCATCTGCCGACCGGAAAAATGAAAATTGCTCGAGCCGGTCATTGCCCGATGCTTTTTGTGTCGCAAGGTTTAGGTAAATATATCAAACCGATGGGACTCGGGCTTGGGATGGGGAGCAGTGATTTTTTCGAGAGGACAATCGCTCAGGAAGAAGTCCAATTATCGGCTGGAGATCTTGTCGTTTTTTATACTGATGGAGTTATAGAAGCTCACCCCGGCAACGGTGATGAGTACGGATATGATAGATTGCTTAAAGTTGTTCAAAAGAGCAGTAATAAATCTGCGGTTGATGTTCGAGACGCAATAATAGTTGCAGTGGATAACCACATGAACCACGAAACGCCGGAAGACGATTTGACTATCGTAGCAATGAGATGGAATAAAGTTTAAAATTATTATTTATAAAGAGGAGTATATTTATGAGTCAATTTAAAATCGATTTGAGAGAAAAGAATGACATCAATGTGCTTGACCTGAAAGGTTATCTTGATGCACATACTGCGCCTGAACTTGAAAAAGTTTTGCAGAATCTGATGGATGTTAACAAATTTAACATCATTGTTAACTGCAAGGATTTATCGTACATAAGCAGCGCGGGATTGGGCGTCTTTATGGCATATATCGAAGATGTGAGAAAACACAAAGGAGATATAAAACTCACAAACATGTCTGCTAAAGTATATAACGTGTTTGATCTTCTCGGTTTTCCGCTCTTGTACGATATTACGAAAGATGAAACCGAAGCGATCAAAAACTTTAGTTCTTTGAAATCGTAAACATAATTAGATCGGTTAATAAAAAAAATAGAATTGGGTCAATATTAACAGTGAAGACGTTGCAATTGAAAATAAAGAGTAAAACGGATAAACTCTATTTTGTCAGAGATTTTGTATCGGATGCCGCTAGAAATTTTGGTTTTGACGAAGAAGCGGTCAGCAAGATTGCTCTCGCAGTCGATGAGGCATGCACCAACATAATAAAACATTCCTATAATTATGCGCCCAATAAAGAACTCGATGTGCGGATAATAACCAACGAGAAAGTATTTGAAGTTGTAATCACACATCAGGGCAAATTGTTCGACCCATCGGCTATTCATGCTCCAAATATGCAGGAGTATCTGAGCAGCTATCGCCGCGGTGGTCTTGGAATGCATCTTATGAAATTACTGATGGATAAAGTCGATTATAAAATTCTACCGAATCAGACATGCGAGGTTCATCTGGTGAAGTTAATTACGAAAAAGAATGAGAACTAATCTTAAATGAACAAACTGTCCGATCAATCATCATTTGAACAAAAATCCTTTGAAGGAGCATTCGAGCTTCGCTCACTATTTGAATTCAGTTCGGTGGTTAACTCCTCTCTCGACCTGAAATTCATTTTAAATCATTTTCTGCTCACGCTGATGGGAAAATTAGTTTCATTGCGCGGGGTAGTACTTCTTGATAATGGTTCTAACTCGTTTCGCATCGAAAATGTCAAAGGATTACCGCTTGACATGGTAGGATCGACGATAAAAATCGATAAGATTCCAAATAGAATTCTTTCCGCGAATGCCGTAGATATAAAAAAATATCAGTGGATGAAATATTTTAAATCGCAAGGGATACATCTTTTTATACCGCTTTGCGCACAGGATAAGATTGTAGGAATAACCGGATTCGCTCCGGGAATATTAAAAAAGAAACTATCAAAAAAAGAAACGACTTATATCAAATCGCTGGCGAATATCGCGGCATCTGCTATTGAGAAGAACCTGTTTATCGGCGAACTGAAACAAGTGAACCGAAGGCTTGACGGTAAAGTTCAGGAACTGAATACATTATTTGAAATGAGTAAAGAGTTCAATGCCGTTCTCGATCCGGATAGGTTGCTGAAACTGTTGATGTTTTCCGTAATGGGTCAGATTGGCGTCAATCGTTTCGCAATCTGCCTTGAACAAGATGGATCAATGAATGTAGTAGCATCTCGACTTAATAAACAGTTTAATTCTGAACTCTGTACATACATACCGTCTTTGTCTGCGCCAT
The DNA here is from genome assembly GCA_020056225.1 of Bacteroidota bacterium. Taxonomy (GTDB): domain Bacteria; phylum Bacteroidota; class Ignavibacteria; order UBA10030; family SZUA-254; genus JAGVIE01. Next base: position 10,855 of record JAGVIE010000042.1, on the reverse strand, counting down.
TACTCGTCCAGGACATCACAAAGAAAAGCGATGCAGTATGGCGTGATTCTCTAACAGAACTTGGGATATGTGCATTAATCCCTCTACGGCTTCAGAATAAAACCAAGGGCTTGCTGGCAGTCGGCGAGAAGATGCGTGGAGAAGAATACTCACGGACTGATCTTGAATTTCTTTCATCACTGGGTAATCTTGCGGTCATTGCTTTAGAAAACGCACGGCTATTCAAGGAGGCGATCGAGAAACAGAAGATGGAAGATGAGTTGTTGATTGCAAAAGAAATTCAAAAGGGTCTTCTGCCTGCCAGACTTCCTGATGTTCCCCGCTTTGATGTTTCGGCTACCAATATTTCTTCTAAACAAGTTGGGGGAGATTATTACGATTTTATACAATTAAGTTCACAGCAATATGTGATTGCGATAGGCGACGTTTCTGGGAAAGGAACTCCGGCGTCACTCCTGATGGCTAATCTCCAAGCGACAATCAGGGCATTGGTTCCGATCGGCTTATCGCTTGCGGAGCTGACCAAGAGAGTCAACGATTTGATATCTGACAATACGAGTTCGGGCCGCTTTATAACATTTTTCTGGGGGATGCTTCATACAGAATCAAGAATATTCAAATATGTAAACGCAGGTCATAACCTGCCGTTTCTCATACATCGAGATAGATCGATAACACGGCTCGATAAAGGCGGAATTATTCTCGGTATCATGAAAGCGGTTGTGCCTTATCAGGAGGGTGAAGTTAAGTTGGATGACGGAGATGTTCTTGTATTGTTTACCGATGGCGTAAGTGAAGCGATGAATTCAAAAGGGGAAGAATTCGGAGAGGATCGTCTGGAAGAAATCATCAAAGAGAATCTGAACGAATCTGCGGAAGTTATACTTAAAATTATTGTTGATGCGGTAAAAGAATTCAGCATAAACACAACGCAATCCGATGATATTACATTGGTTATCGTCAAGGCAAAATCAGTGCACTGATCCGGATATTTGATTTTTGAGCGGAGGCTTCTTATCTTCATTCCACTATATTAATTTAAATGGCATGACAATATCCACGGTGGAAAATAAAGATTGGTCGATTCTTTCATTGATAGAATGGGGGACTCAATTCCTGAATGAGAAGGGATTTGATGACGCTCGGCTTAATGTCGAACTTCTACTCTGTAATATTCTCAATTACAAACGGATCGATTTATATCTGAAGTTCGATCATATCCTTAGTCCTGATGAGTTAGCTAACTTTAAATCGCTGTTTCGGAGGCGTCTTCTTCACGAACCGCTTCAATATATTATCGGCGAGACTGAGTTTATGGGATTGCGTTTTCAAGTAGATGCAAGAGTATTTATTCCCCGCGCAGACACAGAGGTGCTTGTGGAACAGGTTGTAAAGTATTTCGGGCAGGAATCGAATCGCACATTGAGAATTTTAGATATCGGGACGGGGTCGGGAAATATTTCAATCAGTATAGCAAAATTTTTGCAACATTATATTATCGATACTATCGATATCAGCCCGGATGCTCTGGAAGTTGCTCTATCGAACATTCGCTATCATCAACTCGAAGATCGAATTACACTTATTCACGGCGATGTACTTGAGGCAGAACAAAAATATATCCACTCCCCGTATGATATAATCGTTTCAAATCCGCCGTACATTCCGGAGGATGAATTCCGGACACTACAGCCAGAAGTGAGAGATCATGAACCCGTCATTGCTAATACCGACCACGCAGATGGATTGACTTTCTATAAGTCAATCGCAGCTCTTGGAAACAGGTTGCTTCAAACCGAAGGAACGATTTTCGTTGAAATAGGATACGACCAAAGCGAAAGTGTTCCAAACATCTTCCGGCAAAGCGGATATCGAGATATAAATTTAATCCAAGATTATAACGGAATCAATAGAGTTGTGAAAGCAAGTAAGTAAAAATATATGCGTGCATTGATACAGCGTGTAAAAGAGTCGAGTGTTTCAGTGAATGGTTCTGTCCATGGAAGTATAGGCAAGGGAATTTTGATTTTCCTTGGGGTAAGGAATGACGATACAATCGGGGATGCTCAATACCTTGCAGGAAGATGTGCAGACCTGAGGATATTTGATGATGAGCATGGCAAGATGAATCTTTCTATAAAGGATATATCGGGTGAGGCATTGGTAATTTCACAGTTTACACTATATGCTGAAACTAGGAAAGGGAACCGCCCGAGTTTCACCGAAGCGGCGCCGCCGGAAATCGCAGAAAGATTGTACAATTCATTTGTGCAAGATTTATGTAAGGAAATCGGTTTTGATAAAGTGAAGACCGGAATATTCCGTTCTATGATGGACGTTCAGTTAGTAAATGACGGTCCTGTTACCGTTCAAGTAGAAAGTAAAGAAAAAAATAAAATATAGGGTGCTTCTATGTTTAGCAGATTCATGATCCTTTTATATTCGTTGTTGATGCTTTCGATGCAGATGAACTTTACGCGCAGTCATTCGACTGTTCATTCTAAAATACATTATGAAAACGGTATAAGCGTAAAAGATATCCGCGAGCTTGGCGTTCTATTGGAAGAAAAGTATTCACATTACAAGAATATCTTTGGGATATCTTCAAACACGATTACAGAAGTATCGGTGTTCAATAGTATCGGTAGGTTCAGAACAGAATCTCAATCAAGAATATTCAAAGATGGTGATTTTAAATCTGGCAAGATTTATATTTATTATACTCACGATCAGAACCAAAAGGATAAACTTTCCGATGTAGTTTCACGAGTTACCGCCCGTGCGGTGCTTGAGAAAATCCCTGCTTGTCCCGGATGGCTTACGGAAGCGTATTCTCTGTATGCGGGAAACGATCTGGCGAGATTTGGAGAACCTGCAAGATTTAATATCGCAACGTTCACTGATATCGGAGAAGATTTTAATCGTGCTTCTAATACGAAGGATATTAAAGAACTTTATGCTAAACTTGCCGCGACGATACACTTTCTTGTCAATCGGTACGGGGTATCAAAAGTCGAGTTGATGTTAAGAAATTTTAAGAATGGCGGCTCTATCGAAGAGGTATTCGAAATATCATTTAATGAGAAACTGCCGGAAATTGAGCGAGCATGGATTAGGGCGTTGCAAACAAATCGAAATAGATAATGGATCATACGAAGCGTATATTATTCCTTTTTCTCGACGGTGTTGGTATCGGGAAAATAAATCAGCATGATAATCCATTCCTTACAGGTAACATGCCGGTTTATCAAAGTCTATTGGGAGGTGAAATGCCTACGCTCCACGATGCATACCGTAATCGTGCAGGAATGACTTATAAACCGATCAATGCAACGCTCGGGGTTCCGGGCTTACCACAGAGTGGAACCGGACAGGCAGCGCTCCTTACCGGTGTGAATGCCGCGAAAGTTATTGGCAGGCATTTTGGACCGCACCTTTACTCAACATTGAAGACGATTGTATCGGAACAAAATATATTCAGTGTACTTCAGACGAATAATAAAAAAGCTTTATATGCGAATGCTTTCCCGAGACAGTTTTTTGATTATTTGCAATCTCCAAGATACCGAACTACAGCCATAGTACATGCATGGCTATCGACCGGTAATAAACTGAATGATCATAACTCACTGCGAGCATCCCGTTCCCTTTCTGCCGACATCACCAATGAACGGTGGCATAAGTTAGGCTATCCCGATATTTCCACGATCACGCCGCAGGAAGCCGGTATGCGTCTTGTTGATCTGACGGGAAATTATGATTTCGTTTTTTTTGAATATTATTTGACCGATCATGCGGGACATAGCCGATCTATAGATGAAGCAATAGAAACACTGCGAAAGTTGGATGGATTGATTGAAGGCATTCTTAACAAGATTGATTCTGAATCGGTTCTATTTCTGATGACAAGCGATCACGGCAATATAGAAGATCTATCAACGAAAAGTCATACAAGAAATCCCGTCCCGGTTCTGGCTGTCGGAAAGCATCACGAAAGATTTGCAAAGAATATAACAAAAATCACAGATGTTGCGCCTGCAATAATTAATATGTTGATTTAAGGAGTACTGCGGAGGCATCGTTGCTGAAAAATAGACCAGCCATGAAATTCGTTGCGCCGTTTATCATCGGCATAATTATCGGGTGGAATTATTCCGTTCTAGTTGTTTTCATCGTATTACTTTCACTCATTCTCCTTATTGCGTATTTCTTTTTGACACGATCTTCATTATGGAATGGATGGTCGGCATTGGTCATCTTAATAATTATAATCCTGATGGGTATGATTAAGATTGTCAATGACACCAAATTATTATCCGACGACAATATAGTAAATTATATATCACCCGGAAGAAACATAACCTTGTGCGGTACTGTTTCGGATCTTCCCCGTGTCGGTGAGCGATCCATTCGTTTTGTTGTTGAAGCCGATTCAATAATAATTGCAGATAAAAGCTTCAAAGTCTCAGGAGGTGTAGCAATCTCCGCTTTCAAAAACGAGGTCGATACAAACTGTTTAGTTTCTTTGAATTATGGACGAAGAGTATCCCTTGTTGGCGAACTTACGACTATCAGGACTGCAAGAAATCCTGGTGAGTTCGACCTGAAGAACTATCTGAACCTGAACGATATTTATGCGAGTTTCTACATAAAGCGTTTGAATCATGATAATATCAAAGCAGATCAGGGGGAAAATATTTTCAGCTTGGCTGTGCATCAGGTTCGCCAGTCAATCACAAAAACAGTCGACCGGTTGTTCGCAGGTGAAGTGGCACAATTTCTGAAAGGTTTGTTGGTCGGCGAGCGCAGTGAAATCCCGCTTGATGTGAAAACAGCTTTTATTAATTCGGGAGTTATGCATATACTTGCTGTATCAGGATTGCATGTAGCCATTGTAACGTTTATAATATTTATCGTTCTTCAGGTTGTGCGCGTTCCTGAAAAAATAAGAATTGTTCTGACCTGCATTCTATTAATCTATTATAATTATTTAACGGGTGGCGCACCTTCCGTTACCCGTTCTGTAATAATGGCGATTGTTTTCCTTTGCGCAAAATTGATAGAACGAAAAAACGACATGTACAATACTCTGGCATTTTCCGCGATGATATTGCTATTGATTGATTCGAGACAGCTATTTCAACCGGGATTTCAGCTTTCATTCGCCGCTGTTTTTTCAATAGTTTATCTTTACCCGAAGATTTACAATCTGAAAAATTTATTTCCATTGGTGATTAGAGAAAATCACCTCCTCATAGCAATATTTGCGTTATTATCCGTCTCTGTTTCAGCGGGGGTAGGAACATTACCGTTCTCATCAATCTACTTCGGAAAAATCTCAGTAATCAGTTTTGTTGCAAACATAATTATTGTTCCTCTTTCGAATGTAATACTTGCTTTGGGAATGGTTGCAGTTGCCATTGCATACATCTCTACAGGATTCGCATCGATATACGCCGAACTGACGTCGTTCTTAACCAGGTTGTTGTTGCGAATGGTCGAGTTCTTCGGCGATCTGCCGTTTGCTTATATTGAATCCAGATTATCAATCTGGTCTTCGTTATCGTTCTACGCGGCAGTTACTATTCTGACAAATATCGGGCGAAGGGAAGTGAGAAAACTGTGTATAATTCTAACATTATTGCTAATGGTTATTTGGTTATACAAATCGATCATTGTTCAGTGTCAGGATAATTTACTTAGATTGACTTTTCTCGATGTCGGGCAAGGTGATGCTATATTTATCGAATATTCGGATGGAAGGAATATGTTAGTAGATGCGGGACCGAAAACCTTTTCTGCAGATGCGGGAACAAGATTCATAATACCGTTTCTAAAATATAAATCAATATCTCGCATTAATACTTTGATACTGAGTCATCCGGATGCAGATCACTTAGGAGGGATACCAGCGATTCTGCGAAAATATAAAGTCGATCGAATTATGGACGCAGGATTACCGTGCAAGTCAGATTTATGCAGTGAATATGCTCATCTCATTGACTCTCTAAGTCTGGATCGTGCCTTGTTACATGAGGGTATGAAGATCAATTGGTCAGAAGACATAAGATTATATATTTTAAATCCGTCATATGGATCGTCTTCGGAAGGGAAGACTATGTCGCTGAATAATCGGTCGATAGTCATGAAGGTAGTCTATGGAGAGACGAGTATTTTACTGACCGGTGATGCAGAACAAGAGACTGAAGCGTTGTTAATGAGAGAGTATGGGAATATTCTGAAGAGTAATTTATTGAAAGTCGCTCATCATGGCAGTATAACCGGCACATCAGTAAAATATTTGAGAACCGTCGACCCTGATCTTGCTGTAATTTCTGTTGGAGATAATAATAAGTTTCATCATCCCTCACCCGACGTACTCCAACGATTAGACGCAATAGGTTGTAGGTATTATCGCACAGATGAACTTGGCGCCGTGGTTATGGAATCGGATGGGGTAAAGTGGTCGATAATAAATTGGAGATGAGATTTCGGTTAGGTTATATTTCGAAGATATATTTTCAGTATTGCACGAGTTGAGATTATTTTAGGAGATGAGAACCGCTAGGTATCATTCACCGATGGACACAAATCATTGATAACGCAATCACCGCATTTCGGTTTGCGAGCTTGACAAATCTGCCTGCCATGCAATATCAATAAACTCCCTGCGAGGATCCAATCTTTTCTTGGAATTATCTTCATTAAATCAGCTTCGATCTTTTCAGGATCGGATTGAGATGTTAAGCCGAGCCTCTCGGAAAGTCGTTTCACATGTGTATCGACGACGATGCCTTCCGGTTTGTTAAAATAATTTCCGAGAATGACATTTGCAGTCTTACGTCCCACACCGGGAAGTTGAACCAAATCTATCATCGAGTCCGGTACATTCCCTCCAAATTTATTAGTCAGGACTTTGCAACAGTTAATAATATATTTTGCCTTATTATGATAGAATCCCGTTGATTTAATCTCTTGCTCAAATAATAACGGATTTGCGTCAGCATAATCTTTAGCGATTTTGTATTTTAGGAATAAATCTTTCGTCACTTTATTCACGCGCTCATCGGTACATTGCGCAGAAAGGATTGTGGAAACCAACAGATCGAGAGCAGATTGATATTGTAGGGCGGTGATTGCATCAGGGTACGACCGCTTTAACCGTCTAAAAATGGTTGATGTTCGGCTAATCTTATTCCCGGTTGATTTCATTCCTGATTTTAATTTCTTCATACCTCTCTAAGCAACACGTATGTCTCCAAAAACTTTACTAACTGATATTTTCAAACGATTAGTTGCAGATGAAAATGTTGGCGTATCGGTTTTGATGTTTGTGGAAAATCCCCCCTTATGCTGGCTAAAAATTGTAATATCGCCGAATGTAGAATTTGCGGCGATAGATACGGCGGCATCTTTAGGAAGAGTAACTAATGAATCTCCGAAAACGCTATGCAATCTGAGTTCATGTTCACCTTCGGCAATAATTGCATCGCTAAGATCGATGTCGCAATCACCAAAGACAGTCGATAACGATCCGCCTTTAAAATATTTTGATGTGATTTTGTTATAAATATCGCCGAATACATTCGATTGATTTATCATATCTGAATCGCTACTCTGCTGTATTGCTGGTTCCGGCACGGGATGATGCCGCCGAGGTCTCATTAAAATACTAAAACCCCAAAGGACAAGAAGAAGTGGCCAGTAGTTGTGTATAATCTCGGATAAGTCTGCATAACCAAAATTATCTAAAAGAAATAACACACCGAATGCGATTAATATTAAACCCCAGAATAAATTTCTCATGATTATTACCTTTATTTTATCACGTAAAATACAATTATCAATTTTATGCTCTTTTTAGAAAATTCAAAATATTCTTCAGACTCATCGTATTCAAGACATCAGTTTTCTCTATCCAGCCTTTTCGTGCGATTCCAACACCATTGAATACATCGTTTAGCCCACCAATATTGTGAGCATCAGGGTTGATTGAGATTATGACTCTTTTTTCTTTTGCGTATTTACAATATCTCCAATCAAGATCGAAACGCATCGGATGCGAATTCAGTTCGATGACTTTACCATAGTCGGCTGCTGCATTGATAACATCGATCATGTTTACCGGATATCCATCGCGCTCCAAAAGCAAACGACCGGTCGGATGTCCGAGCATTGTTACATGTTTATTCTTAATCGCTTTTATGATTCGTTTCGTCGATTCCACTTCGGTCATTTTGAATTTGCTGTGAATAGCGGCGACAACGAAATCAAGCCGTTTTAGTATATCATCATTCCAATCGAGGCTTCCATCCGGCAATATATCTACCTCTGTCCCCGATAATAACCGGAAGTTCTTGAATGTACTATTCTGTTTTTCGATTTCTTTGATCTGAAGTTTCAGTTTATCATTATTCAATCCGCCTGCATAAGCGGCTGATTTACTATGATCAGCGATTCCCAAATATTCCCATCCAAGTATTTGTGCGGCTTCTGCCATTTCATCCATCGTATTAATACCATCACTGGCATTGGTGTGGCAATGAAAAGTCCCGCGGATATCATCATTATTTATTAAGTTAGGAAGATTGCCGGTTCTCGCCGAATCAATTTCACCCATATTCTCCCGTAACTCAGGGGGGATGAAGGAAAGTTTAAGTGCTTGAAAAATATCTTCTTCAGTTTTGCAGTTAATCACTCGTTTTACGTTACCGCGCTTTTCTTCGGAACCTATTTTTGAGAAGCCATATTCATTAAGACTCCAACCGTATTTTTTCGCCAGTGAGCGCATCGAAACATTGTGTTCTTTGCTTCCTGTAAAATATGCCAGGGCAAATGGATATTCTTCATCATTGACTACTCTTAGGTCACAGTTGATCGAGGATTTCAGCAGGATACTCGATTTCGTTTCGCCTTGCGCGATTACTTTGTCAACATCAGAATAGGTGGTAAATGCATTCATAATGTGTTTTACCGCTGATGGTTTTGCGCTGACGAGAATATCTACATCTCCTATAGTTTCTTTCTTGCGTCTGAGGCTTCCAGCTATATCACATCTAATAACCCCTTTTTGTGTTTTTATGATATCAAGGATACAGTCAGCCGTAGTTTTTGCGTGCGGGTAAAGATGCCGGTCTGCATGTTTCTTGAGTGATTCAATTCCCTGAAGAATATTTTCTTCTGTCTTCGCACCGAAACCGTCCAGCGCGGCAACCTTATGCTGTGCGGCAGCTTGTTGAAGTTCGGTGATGGTTCGAATTTTAAGTTTATCGAAAAGTATTTTTACTTTTTTGGGACCTAATCCTTGAACATTGAGCATTGCTAAAAGTCCCGGAGGTAGAGACTTTTTCAAATCATCATAATATCCGAGTCTACCTGTTTCAAGGAGTTCGGTTATTTTATCCGATAATGCCTCACCAATACCCTTGATTTCTCTGAGTCGGTTTTGTGCTACGAGTTCTTTAATATCTTGTGTGAGTGTACTAATAGTACGTGATGCATTATGGTAAGCCCGGCACTTAAAAGGATTCTCACCTTTTAATTCCAGCAAAGTTCCAATCTCATCTAATATTTCTGCGATTTCTTGTTTATCCATTATTATGGAAATCGATTATGAGCGGAAAGAGTAACATTATCTGAATGATCTGAAATCAATAATCATTGAATAGTGCTTTCTACCAATTGGGATGTTAGATTGTTGTTGAAGCTGTCTTTAAAAGATTCCAGATGATCTATCACAGGTTTCAGTTCGGTAAATCGCATCATCTCGATCCTGAGTTTATTTATACCGGGGTAACTGTGAAGATAACCACTGTAATGTTTCCTAAATTCAATCACGCCTTTGCGTTCACCTTTAAACTGCACAGAGAGTCTCAAGTGTTCAATAAGAAGTTGTATCCGGTCTAATAAATTTGATGTCGGCAAGAACTCTCCGGTTGCGAGATGATGTTTGATTTCCTTAAATATCCATGGATTATAAATTGCGCCGCGAGCTATCATTATTCCGTCACAGCCGGTTGAATCGAATACGCGCTTCGCGATTTCCGGAGTATCGATTCCACCATTAATAATGATCGGTATTTTAACAACTTTCTTCACATCAGGTATATGCTGAAAATCTGGTGAGCCTTTTTGCCCCTGCGCTCTGGTGCGGCAATGTATTGTCAATGCTTGCGCACCGGTATCTTCAGTCATCTTAGCAACTTCGACTATTTGGATAGATTTTTCATCCCATCCAAGACGAGTTTTCACTGTGACGGGAACATTCACGGCTCTAACAACCACTGAAATTATATTCTGCATTTTTTTAAGATCACGCAACAGACCTGCGCCGGCACCTCGTCCTACAACTTTTCGAACCCAGCAGCCGCAATTGATATCGATGAGATCCGGCTGTAACTCTTCTGCCATCCGAGCCGCTCCTTCCATCGCAGTTTCATCGCCGCCATATATTTGAATACCGATTGGATGCTCCTCAGGAAGAAAATTCATTTTCTGTTTAGTCTTTTCTGAATTGCGTACAAGCCCGTCAGAATTTACAAACTCAGTGAAGACGATGTCAGCACCGAGGCGCTTACAGATGAGACGGAAGGAGATGTCTGTCACTTCTTCCATCGGTGCTAAAAGAAGTGCCTGTTGTATATTGATTTTACCGATTTGCATAATGCTTTATTATCAAACTATTTAAAAAAAGGAAGGAATGCAAATAAAAAACCCAATCCGATTTTGTGGGATTGGGTTTTAACATCATCTCTATATGATATTACTTCATCAACATAACTTTTTGAACGGCAGAGAATTCATCGGCAATCATCCGGATGAAGTAAATACCGGTTGGTACCGTTGCGCCCTGTCC
>JAGVIE010000062.1 GCA_020056225.1 Bacteroidota bacterium | reverse complement strand
GCCTATCCCTGGTTACATGTTGCGACTGAACAATGGCAGGGTTCAGGGTCAAATCGGTAATCGGGAAGATGGGACCTCCCCCGATACTATTTTATCAATCACTAGCGATAATATTTACAACGATGGTAACTGGCATCAGGCAGGTTTTATCAGAGATCGAGTTCAGAATAAATTATATCTATATGTCGATGGAATTCAAGCCACCGAGCCTGTTCATGATAATTTCCCAATACCACTAATCAATTCGAATTCGTTGCAAATAGGCAGATGGGATGCTCTGGGCGGAGTAGAATACTTTTCAGGTTCATTAGATGAAATACGAATTACGAAGAACGCAAATCATCCGAGTCCCATAAACTCAATCTCGGGTTTAGTATTCAATGATATTAACGGAAACGGTATATTTGACCAGGATGATTCTGGGTTGGTAAATTGGAAAATAAGATTGAACGGCGACAAAGTCGATTCAACACTAACAAATCAGTTAGGTTTTTACTCGTTTACACATTTAGATACTGGTATATATGAAGTTACAGAAGAGCCTGCGCAAGGATGGGTGTCGACGTTGCCAGTGGGGGGAATTTATCCCAATATTCATATCGCACAAGGCTCAAATGTCGCAGGTAAGAATTTTGGTAATTTTAAGTTAGGCAATATTAACGGGCAGGTGTTTAATGATGCCGATGAAGATGGAGCGAAGGATGCTTATGAAGCAGGTATCGTTGATAGGAAGGTCCGGTTAGCTGGTTCGTACAAAGACTCCACAATTACAAATGTATATGGTAATTATCAATTCCAAAACTTGCCGATCGGGACTTATACAGTCACTGAAGAAATCCCCACCGACTGGCGAGAAACATATCCATCCTCTGGTGCGTATTCTGTAACCATTTCAACAAGTGGACAATCACTCGACGGAAACGATTTTGGGATTAGCAAATTACCGGAGCGGGTGAGAGTTTTATTGTCTATTCACGATGCTTCAAATATTTCCCATAAAAATCTTTATTGGGGAGTAAGAAGTAAAGCTTCGTATGGTATATGGGGCGTAGACCCACAATCAACTATTATTGATTCTGCTGAAGGTGAGTTCGAACTTCCACCACGAGTTAGTGAAGTATTCGACGCACGCTTTGTTACTCCACGCAGTGGAACAAGTGTGTTCGGCAGTGGATCATGGGTTGATATAAGAGATTTTATCTCAGGTTCCCAACAGGATACGTATCGTGTTGCTTTTCAGGCGGGGGTTGGCGGCTATCCCATGACGCTTAGTTGGTCGAAAGAAGAAATTATAAAACAATATTCTGGCTTTGTTAAGCTTGGTAAAAATCCGGGAAATTGGGTAGATATGAAAGAGGAAGATAGCCTTGTTGTTACAAACGAAAACGTTATCGAATTATTAATTATTACTGAAAAACCACAATTACCAATCCTTTATGAAAAAGGATGGAGCCTGATTTCAATTCCGTCTGGATGCATTGATTTGCGAAAGAAATCACTCTTTCCCGATGTACGATCAGAAGCGTTTTATTATGAACAAATGAATGGATATGTTGTAGCTGAAACATTAGTAAATGGTGTAGGTTATTGGCTTAAAATGCCATCAGTTATAACAACATTATCTTTTGATGGTTGCCCGATATATGAAGATACTATTGATGTTTCAGTCGGATGGAATTTAATCGGTACACTGTATATACCTATTCCAACGTATTCGATCGAATCGAACCCGCCGGGCATAGTGACAAGTAGTTTCTTCGGATATAATAATTCATATTATGATGCCGATTCATTAGAGCCGATGCGAGCCTATTGGGTTAAGGTAAATCAGGATGGAAAACTTATATTATCTTCATTGAGAACTATTGCCGCTTTGAATCGAATAAGAATAATTCCATCATCTGAATTCCCCCCGTATCCACCACCGATGGAAAATAATCAAGTTGAAAACATACCTCAGGGATTTATTCTGGAACAAGCCTATCCCAATCCATTTAACCCAAGTTCCACCATAAAATATCAATTACCGGTTGAAAGCAGAGTTACTTTAAAAATCTATAACTTGGTAGGACAGCTTGTAACCACATTAATTGATGAAATTCAGGGTGCCGGTTATAGATCGGTTACGTGGAATGCAATGAATGTTCCCAGTGGCATGTACTTCTATATAATAGAAGCCACAACACTTAGTGATAGATCCCAATCTTTTACAGAGATTAAAAAGATCATACTATTAAAGTAAGTTCATTCATGGTATTTGCAAAATTGGTAACCCCGAACCTCTTAAGGTCGGGGTTTCCTATTTTAGTTAGAATGGCATTTTTCATTAATTTTTCTTACTATTATCATAATGATTAAAGATTATATCTTGGCAACGGCTTAAATATTCAATTGCTTGTCTCGTATTCCCCGTATAATGCAATAATTACCTTCCATGTCATTATAAATGATTAAAGACCAAACAGTGTCTTCACAAACTAAAAAAATAACCTTAGACACAGGAGCGATATTTTTTGGTAAGTTCCTTGGTTTACTTTTTGGGATGGTACGTCTTAATTATCTTGCGACATATCTTGGAATTTCAAACTTCGGTTTATTGAATTTTGCAAATTTCTTTTGTTCGTTATTTCTTGTCCTTTTTGATCTTGGTGTATCACAACTCTTGACGCGGGAGTTGTCAAGAGACGTTTCGAAAAGTCGGGAATATGTCGGGAAAATAACTTTATTGAAGCTTCTTGTAGTTTTCGTAGCGGGGGTCATCGTTGGCATCACCGCTATATTATCACATTTTGATAATGTCACTAACTGGTCAATTTTTCTTACCACATCCGTCTTTGCAGTAAATGGTGTCTCCGTTGTCTTCCTGAGTGCATTTCAAGCTCATCGAAAGATGGTGCTAGTTAGTGTTGCAAATATATTGAATGATCTGCTACTGTCGATAGCGATTATACTCATTCTTAGCGCATATCCGTACTTAATGACCGTATTAATTTTGAGTCTGGTTGTTGCTGTCTTTAATCTTGGAATTCTCCTTATAGTATACATCAAGCAACTTGGACTGCCACACTTTAAATTCGATGCAACACTGTATAAAATATTCATCAAAGAAAGTACGCCGTTCGCAATAAGCTCTTTCGGTATTACTATGTATATGTTTATAGGAGCGACTGTGCTTAAATATTCTCGTGGGAATATCGAGGTTGGTATCTATAGCGCCGGGTATAAATTAATTTCTATTTTCACGTTAATTCCAACAGCTTTTACACAGGTGGTTTATCCGATATTTTCCGATTTTTACATCAATGCAAAAGAGAAACTTGCAAAATCGCTATCGGACTCGATCCGAGTTATGCCTATAATATCAATCCCACTAATAATAGGAACGATTATTTTAGCACCGAAAATATTTCTCATGCTCTTCCCTCAAGGATATTCGTCTGGTATAATTGTACTTCAGGTCATGATTGTAGGGATTAGCGTTGGATATTTGAATTGGATTTTTTACACTTTTTTGCTAGCAATCAATAGACAAACTTTCGGGATGCTCGTATCAATTGGTGTCGGGATCAGTGTCTCAATATTGAGTATTATTTTTATCCCCAGATTTGGTTATCTTGCTCTCGCATTTATATCGGTTGTCACGGAAGTTATTCTCTTCCTCGCGGAATCGATCTATCTTGTAAAAATAGGATATCATGTCTTCTCACTCTCATACTTTATTAGACCATTGATTGCATCAATAATAATGGCACTCATGATGGTATTATTATCTTCCCTGAACTTATTTTTTCTCATTCTTCTGGGCATAGTCATTTATTTGGCTGGAATGTATGCGCTCCGCGGTTTCGGTGAGCAGGAAAAAGAGATCGTTAGGGTCATCCTTTCCCGGTTGTCTTTTAGAAAAATTACATAACAATTTATTGGTTTGCTTGTTACTATTGTTTCGTTTATATTCTATCCAGATTTCATATAGAAGATTGCCAAAATAGTAGAATGAACTCAAAAATAAAAATAGCACTCGTGCGGGGACATCATCTTTCCAAAGAAGAAGCGATCTCGTACGAACCCTTAAAAAATGATTTTGATTTTGAGTGTTTTTCAAGCAACAACCCTTGGTTCGATCACTCTGAGATACAATTTCCCATTACGCAGGTTCCGAGTGCCGAAGGATTGTTTCGATTTTTACCTGCGAATCTTCATAATCGTGCCTTCGGATTCGTCGATGGAATTCTTGGCGCTGGACAGTGGATGTATGGACTGGAGAAATATTTAAAAGGATTCGACATAGTTCATACATCGGATTACTGTCATTATTTTACCTATCAAGCAGCATGTGCAAAGAAGAAGTTGGGATATAGGTTAGCGGCAATTCATTATGAAAATATACCATTCGCTCGAGATAATAAACCTGTTGTCCGTCGCATGAAACAAGAATTATATAGTCAGGCAGACGCAATGTTTGCGATGAGCGAACGAGCTAAAGAAGCATTAATTCTTGAAGGATACGATCGTGAGCGGATTTTTGTTATAGGGAATGCTGTAGATACTGAAAAATTTAAGCCGCGTGAAGAAGAAAATCATATCTGGCGAAAAAGATTCGGGATCAAGCAAAATGATATTGTAATTCTCTTTGTAGGAAGAGTACGTGCCTCAAAGGGAGTATTTGAACTTGTCTATGCGGCGAAGAAATTGTTGAGCGATTCCGAGGTTGACCCCTCTCGGTTGAAAGTTGTCATTGCTGGCCGTGGTCCTCGTGAAAAACAAGTACGAGCACGTATCAATCAACTGGATATAGGAAAAAATGTTTTGATGATTGGCGGAGTGCCGCATTCTGAGATACATCTTCTTCATAATATCGCGGATATTTTTACGTTACCGAGTATACCACGGAAGTATTGGCAGGAACAATTTGGAATCGTTCTGATAGAAAGTATGGCATGCAAGAAGGCGGTTGTCTCAACATTCTCCGGCTCAATCCCCGAAGTTGTTGGTGATAGCGGTATTTTAATTCAACCCAATGATCACTATTCATTGTATCTAGCATTAAAAAGCCTTATTTTGGATAAACGATTGAGGGAATCTCTTGGTGAGCAAGCACGAAATCAAGCTATAAGTATATTCGGTCTGAATGAAATAGCCAATAAATTAAAAAAAGCTTATACAACAATTCTCAATATGCAATGAAAACAGCAGAAGAAGAACTCTATCGTAATATTTGGAATGAAAAGATAAGACGTGAAAAGGACCTATCCGTTGATGGTGATCAACGCTCCTCGCCTGCATTTGAATTGATTGGAAAAGGCAACCTTTTATTGGATATTGGTTGTGGAGAAGGAACATTAGCTTCGAGGGCACTAGAAAAGTATAAAGAAGTTTATGGAATAGATATCTCAGAGGACGCGGTTCGTTTAGCTAAAGCATCTGGTGTTGTTGCCTCTTGTATTAATCTTAATGTTGAACCGTTGCCATACCCGGATAATTATTTTGATACGGTAATCTCATTGGATGTGATTGAACACATTTTTGATCCGACCAATTTTGTGAAAGAAATTTATCGAGTTTTGACTCCAGGGGGAAATGTTATAATTTCGACACCGAATATACGTAAGATAGAGCGTATCATAACTTTAATAAAAGGTAGATTTCCAGGGACTTCCTTTGATCCAGTGGGCTTCGATGGTGGGCATATACATTATTTTACATCACATGATCTCTCGGATTTAATGGAAAGAAACAATTTTAGGGTTTTACGTATCGATGGAATCCGGGGTAATAGACTTACATGGAAATATCGGCTTGCAGTTGGATTACTTGGGAAGCAATTTGAAAAAGAATTTTTGAGTGTGGCAATATTGCTAAAAGCAGAGAAGATTTAAATTAGAATGTCAAGCTATGCCTTCTTTTTTTGATCCTTCACGGTTGGAACAAGAGTCTATCCTTCGAGCGTTAACTGAAGCGCAAATATATTTTAATGGTCTGCTCCTTGATATAGGTTGTGGTAGCCAACCGTATGCAAAACTAGTGAAGAAAAATAATGTACGCTACATTGGTATTGATTTCTCTTCTGAATATAATCCACCACCCGATGTATGCGCAGATTCTTTACGTTTACCATTTCAATCGGATTCATTTGATACTGTCTTAACTACACAAGTACTAGAACATATCCCAGATCCATTCAAGATGTTCTATGAGATATCCAGAGTTCTGAAAGCTGGCGGTCATGTAGTGTTAACTGCGCCGCAAGTCTGGCCCCTCCATGAGGAACCTCATGATTACTTCAGATATACACGATATGGTCTTGAGTTATTAGCAAGGCAAAACAATTTTGAAATTATATATTTGAAAGAACGATCTGGTGGAGTAATTGCAATTGGTCAAATGATAGGTGCCATGTTATTTGATAAGATAGATAGACAATCAATAATGCGAGTGCCCGTAAAAATTCTAGTAGCAATTTGGTATGCAATAGTAAGGCTGATTGATAAATTTTTCTATTATCCCAAGCTTACCTTAGGTTATGTTATGGTTGCGCGGAAGGTAAAGTAAATAACTTACTATGAGTAATTCAACACGTCAGGAAATAGTAATTTATTTTGAGGGGAAAGAAACCGGGGGTGTCACGGGTGTTATCGACAATCTTCTCCAGACACTGTCGTCAAGGTATCAGATAAAACTTGTATTCCGGGATACTAAAAATCTTAATGAATGGTTCCAGAAGTACCAAAGTTCAGAAATTACTGGATATCCTTTAGCGCTCCATAACAATGAAGATGTATTCGGATGGTTGGATATTATTAGAATCTTCAAGTTATTCAAATTATTCCGCTCTGCTTCCATTGTTCACTTCCATCTCCACACACCATTTTCCTGTTTGCCAGCGTTATTCATTGCAAAATTAGCCGGGGTTGAAACCTTATTGACTACCGAACATTATATTACCCAGCTTCAATTTCTCAGAAGACGCAAACTAATATTTATTCTTGATATCATTCGTGAAATAAAAATCAATATTTTGTTCTTTCTGAAGAAAAAATTGTTGAACTATCTGACTCGAACCGTGACAGTTTCAGAATCTAACAGACATTTTTTTGTTGAGACGTTTGGATTGTTGCAAGAGTCCTCGACTATCACAATTCCCAATGGTATAGATTTAAAAAAATTTATTATCAAGGCAAATCAAAGTCATAATTTTCTGGATGAACTTAATCTAACCTATAAGCCATCTCACTTCATTGTTGTAGTTGCCGGCTTGAATAATCAAAAGGGACATGAATATTTGATTCGTGCAATTCCATCTGTGATAAAAGAATTTCCACAAGCTGTATTTCTGTTTGTTGGAGATGGAATTTTGAGGTTAAACCTAGAACGTCAAACAAAAGAGGTGAATGTCTTTGAGAATATTATTTTTCTTGGGACAAGGTCAGACGTGCCATATATTCTGGCAATTTCTGATTTATTCGTTCTTCCGTCTCTATTCGAGGGGATGCCGTTAAGTGTTATAGAGGCGATGGCAGCTGGGAAAGCTGTTGTAGCAACAAATGTAGATGGTACAGCAGAAGTGGTACAGGATAATATAACTGGATTTCTCGTAGCTCCGAAAGATATTGAGCAATTGGCAGAAAAAATTCTAATACTGTTAAAGGATGAACAACTACGCATAGCTTTTGGTAAACGTGGATTAGAACGAGTTAATAAATTCTATTCAAGAGAGCGGATGGCGTTACAGTACAAACAACTATATGACGACTTAATCAACCGTCATGCAGATAAACCATTTTCATGAAAACACTCCTCATATACACACCAACGTGGTATGCCTTTGGCGGCGGCGAAAAATATCTGATACTTCTTGCTGAAGTCCTCTCAGGGTTAAAAGATACTTCAGTTGTTATGCTGTCCGAAAACCATGAAATCCAGAAATCCGCTCTGGAAAAATTCTCGGACGTCGACCTCTCTAACGTGCAATATAAGCTTGTTCACAACTCCAGGGAACTCGATACACTCGCGGGGGATGCTGATGTTTTTATCAATCTTTCAACATTCCGTGCGGTGAAAACCTCTGCCCGGAAAATAGTGCAGGTTCTTCAAATCCCATACGGAAAGATCGGCCCGGCGACGATCTTAAAAAAAATGCTCCATGGCGAATTGAAGGAAGCCGGTAAGGATATATATCGTCTTCAACTGCACTCGTTTGCGCGCAAACAAGCTTCACTTGTTCTCGTGTACTCGGAATTTGTCCGCGATGTTTTGCTTCGTAATTTTGGCATCAACGGCACGGTACTATATCCGCCGATCCAGGATTATTCCAGACCGGGAATATCTAAAAAAAATATTATCTTAAGTGTCGGCAGGATATTTCGCGGGTTGTACAACGATAAAAGGTACGATATTCTTACAGAAGCATTTCGCCGGGCATCTCATAAAGAGCTTTCCGGCTGGGAATATCATATCGCGGGAAGTGCGGCGCAAGATCCGGCAACGAGTGAATATCTTGAATCACTGCGTAATGAGAATAAAAATTATCCGGTCTATTTTCATGTCAATGAACCGTATGAATCGCTGGTAAGATTGTATAATGAAGCGTCTGTATTCTGGCACGCAGCGGGTTATAATGTAGATGAAGAAACTAATCCTGAAAATACCGAGCACTTCGGCATGACGACAATCGAATCGATGTCGGCGAAGTGTATTCCTGTGGTAATCAATAAAGGCGGACAGCGTGAAAGCGTATCGCACGGAGTAGACGGTTTCCTTTGGAGCAGTATTGATGAGCTGATCGCACGTACTTCCGATATTATCAACGTCAGGTGCGATCTTGAAGACATTCGTCGAAATGCCAGAAAACGATACGAGGATTTTGATCTTGACCATTTCCAAAGAAATGTAGTTGAACTATTCTCACCGTTATTTAAATAAATATAGATTGATCATCATTGAGAAAATATTACTATGACAACAAAAAATAAAACTACAACGCAACACGGTTCAGAATTAACGTGGTTCGACCGGCTCTCATCATCCAGGAAGGGCTGGATATGCATCAGCGTTATGGCGCTTATTACAGTCATCATGTTCTTGGACATTCTTTTTGGCGGGATGATCTTTGCTGTCAGCGGAGATGCGGCGGCATTCAATGCCTGGACGAAAGCTATGGATCATATCAGAACAACAGAAAATCACAAGGATGTTTTCTGGATACCGTATATTTTTTCAGGTATACCGATTCATTCAACTTTGCTTTTACCCAAAGAAATAAATTACGTAGAATATGTTATACTGCGATTTCCTTTGCAGCTTATTGCATCCAATTGGGCTGAGGTGCGAGATGTCATCTATCTTTTATTGGGCGGGATTTTCATGTACATGCTTTCACGATCATTCAAGTTTTCTCATCTCGCTTCTCTTGTCGCTGGTCTTACACTGATGCTTAACCCGTATGCAATTGGGGTGTTTCAGTCGAATCAGGGGTCTAAACTTCAGGCACTGGCAATGATCCCGTTATTATTTTTATTCACATATCAGCTATATCATCAATTAAATAGTGAACGTATTTTATATTGGAAAAATATACTCTATTTCGGTTTACTTTCCATCGTGACAGCGTTATTGCTTTTCACCCTGCATGTTCAGATTATTTTTTATGGATTAATGCTTATTGGTTTCTACATTCTTTTTGAACTCATAACAAGCATCAAATCAAAACCAACTTTAACGCTTAAGTCGGTAGTAATTGTTGGGCTTGCGCTGCTAATCGGAGCGGCGATTTCAGCATATATTTATCTTCCAACTCAGGAGTACGCTCAATATTCAATTCGCGGTGGTGGAACTACCGGTAGCACAGGCGGCTTGGATTATGATTACGCAACGAACTGGTCGTTCCATCCATTTGAGATTATGAACTATCTTATTCCGTCTTTCTTCGGTTATGCATCACCATTCTATTGGGGATGGATGCCTTTTACGGAAAGCACGGTATATATAGGTGTCGTTCAGATCCTGTTACTTGTATTCGCGCTGATATACAGAAGAAATAAACTCACATGGTTTCTCGTAATTTTTTCCGTGATTATGTTTTTCATTTCTTTCGGGCGGCACTTCGGATTACTCTACGATTTAATGTTCAATTATTTTCCGTACTTCAACAAATTCCGCGTGCCGGTTCTGATACTTCATCTGATGCCGATTACTTTTGGAATATTAGCCGCCATCGGGCTAACTGTTCTTTCGGAGATGGGGACCAATTCGAAATCGTTCAATATCGAAAAACTTCGGAAAGGACTTTTCATCACACTTGGAATTATTGGAGCGATATTGTTGATAGGGTTAGTCGCGAACGAAACAGTTTATTCGTCGCTCTCGGGTTCGATGTTCCAGAGACCGGATGATCTTCAGCAATTGCGACAGCAGTATGGCGCTGAAGCTCCACAAGTGTTGACCCAGCTTAAGAAAATGAGGTTCGATCTGCTCTGGAAAGATTATATAAAATTTGCTCTTATCATTGGTGTGTGTATCGGCTTGATTCTTGCTTATCTTAAACGAAAATTAAACTTTACAATGCTCACGGCAGCTTTGATCGTTGTGCTGCTTGTTGATTTGCTTATACTGGATACAAAGCTAATCGAACCCAAACCAGACACAGCTAAAACAGATTTCTTCCAGCCCGACCAGACGACTAAATTCTTGAAATCGGATAGATCGAATTACCGTATCTTTCCTGTAAGTCAGGGCGCAGGATTTCAGGACAATACATGGATGTATCACGCGATATCTTCAATTGGTGGATATAGTCCTGCAAAATTAAAAATATATCAGGAGATGATAGATTCGCTTGGATTGTATCCCCCCAGACTTCCGCTTAATATAAACATGGCAAGCATGCTCGGTGCGAAGTACGTAGTTGTGCCGGGTCAATTACCGGATACTGATATGCCGATAGTCAATGTCGATCAATCAAAACAAATGATAACATACTTGAATCCCGGGGTTTTGCCGCGCGCTTTTTTTGTAGACTCGATTTTTGTCGCAAACACTAAGATGGAAATTTTCAATATTCTCAGTGCACCTTCATGGAATCCCAAATCGATGGCGGTATTAGAAAAGAAACCGGCAAACCTTCCGGTAAAATCTGATTCGACGTTTGTTCGTTTCACCAGGGACTGGTCGGAGGAGATCGTTCTGGAAACGTATTGTTCCACTCCTGCACTTCTGGTTCTTAGCGATGCATATTATCCGGCTGGCTGGAGCGCTTATGTGGATGGAAATGAAACCGAAATCTACAAAACAAATTATGTCGTTCGGTCCGTTGTCGTACCGGCTGGCAAACATACGGTTGAGTATCGCTTTAAACCGACGTCAGTATATTATCTCGGTTACGATATTTCACACGGCGCGTATGCTGTTTCGTTTATTGTTATCGTGTTCGGATTGATTCGGATGCCCTGGATGAGACGAAAATTAGGGTTGAAACAAACAGAAGATGAACCGAAGCAGGAAAATTCCTAAAGGTCGTAGACAAAATAAAAAGGGCCAATACAAAGATCGACCCTTTTTACAATTTACATGATGAAATAATCGATTACATTTCTTCCATCATAGTTCTATGAGCGCGGCGGACAGCTTTGATTTTCTCCATCCGCTTCTTTACAGAAGGTTTGGTGAAATACGAACGTTTTTTTACTTCCTTCAGAATTCCTGAGCGTTCGTATTTTTTCTTAAATCTTCGTATCGCACGGTCGATATTCTCATTTTCCTGGATCATGATACCAACCATACCGTTCACCCCCTTCCGATTGTTTTTTCAATAAGTTACTCCGTTACTGTTAATTCTAAAATTGATTCTTCTTGTAAATTCTCTATTAATTTTCTTTGCCCGAGCTTCGCGAAAGAAACTACGATTGCCTGGCTTCCATCGGATGTTTTCAATTTACTTAATACTTTGCCAACATCGTTCCACTCGCTGTGGAAGATTGCTTCTCCAATTTTGAAACACTGGCACGGTTTATACACCGTTGCGGTTGATGGATCAAGCTTACCGTTTATCTGGTCAGACGACATGCTGTCTTCTAAAAGACTTGTATAGTGGCAACGAGTACATTTATACCAAATTTTACCCACTTGTCCCTCCATGGTTCCAACCAAAACCATCTTTGTTTCTTTGTTGCAGTAAGCACAAAATTGTTCTGAATATTTCGTACGAGCCATAGGCATTCCCCTTATAGTGAATGTTTGGTCTGCTTAAAAGACGATGTGTTCTGGGAATTGCTACCTCCCAAAAGCGTAGACTGTGATAATAGATTGATTTTTATATTCAAATGCGGGTGATTCCAAATAAAATTCATTAGTTTAATATATGAAATTAATGCAATTGAGTCAATGATGAATTTTTTTCTTCAAAACTCTTTGAATTGAGCTTGAAAAGTGGTATATTTTAGTCGATTTTGATGAATAGAACGTGAAATCGAAGGGGCCCTTAGCTCAGTTGGTTAGAGCAGCAGACTCATAATCTGCGGGTCGTAGGTTCAAGTCCTACAGGGCCCACTTAAGCCATAGACATCTGATGGATGTTTGTGGCTTGTTTTTTTCCGCAGGATAGGATAGTATCGAATTTTAATCGTGTTCTACGTAGTTGTCTTGACTGGCTTTTGTTATTCATGTATATTCGGTAATGAAAAATCGATTGCCTGGTTCAAAAGTTAATAGAATATCATGAGTTTCTTGATGCTATTCATAAAACGATTGCGTCCCGCCTATTTCGTCCTGTTTGCGGGATTCATAAGTTACGTGCTGATTATTTCAGTTTTTTCCTTTCTCTTCCGTCACATTCCAACAAGGAATATATTTGACCTTCAATTTGAATACGGTCCTCTTATCAAAAACATTGTGACATTAAATATTTATGCTTCACCGGGGGGACATTTTACCGGACATCGATTACCATTTATACCTTTATTCTTGTCTCTCATTGCAATCATCAACAACGATATTATCTTCGCCTATGTTGTAAAGAATTTAATTTTCTATTCAATGACGTTTATTGCCATGCGATTCTGGTGGATCCAGGAAACAGGCATATCAAAGCAGCTCAAACTTGCCGTAGTAGCATTTGTAGCATTGTTTCCTCCGCTTGTGTTCTGGGGGACTTCACCCGATGCCGATGAAGGATATATTATTCATCTTTTGGCAACACTTTCCATCACCCTCTTCTACTTCGATAGAATGAAGCTCCGTCGGAAATGGATTATGATTGTGCTCCTCGGTTTCTTGAACGCTTTTTTATATCTGACCAAAAGCAGTATGTTACTGCCAAGTGCCACGATTTGTTTTTTATTTTGGTTAAAGAGCGCCAAGCTAAAAGTGTTTAGTGCTTTTCTGGCTATATTTTTGAGTTCACTCATTTTTTGGGGATTAATGAATCTTAAGCATTCGGGCACTTTCGCAATAACTACTTCACTCGATGGTTGGAATCTCTACAAAGGAAATAATGAGTTAACTCTCTCTCTATATCCGCCATATCATCTGGACATATTGGATATGGAGAAGTTATTGCCATTCAAGCGTCCAACAGGAATGAATGAATGGGAATTTAACGCCGCCGCACGAAGTAAGGCTATTGAATTTGCCAAAACTAATCCTATGGATGAAATTCGTCTGATAGGGCGGCGTCTTTTTATTTTTTTCTTTGAGGTTCGGAGAAATCCTCTTTACCGGGGGGAAACACAGTTTGAAAGTCCCGTCTACTGGGCAAGCGCGATCTGGATGACATTTTTCCGTTTGATATTGTTTGGGTCTATGATTGGTGGAGTTAAATGCATCAGCCGGTATATTCGTGGCTCAACTACTCGACTATCCAGACATGCAATAAATACAATTATTTATTTCCTTATTCTGGCGTCTTTTGCAGTGCCGTGCATTGCTGGTTTTGTATATGAACGTCATCTCATGCCCTTGGTGATTCCAACGGTTATCTATTTTCTCTCAATAGCTTACCCTGTGCTTCGTTCGCCGGCTCAAGTTAATAGGCAGTGAGGTCATAATGTGTGAGGTAGTCAAAATAGAATACGAGCCGTTTATATTTAGAAGAAATTGATAAGTCTTCTTTATCAGAACAGGTATTGCCTTGGTCTCTATCTTAGGGAAAACGAGAATTAAGTTAAAAAGAAATAAAGATTGATGATAATCTTCCGCTAAGGTTTTTGTAATCCGGCTTTTAAATTCTTAAATATTTCTTTTCTCATCTCTTGAACGCGCTTATCAGCCGGATTCGAAGAGAGATATGTGTCGTAATAATTTAAAGCTCTTCCATACTCGCCTGTTAAAGCACAAACATCTCCCGCGTAACGGAAAAGTACCGGCTCTCTCATTCCAAGATTAATCGCAGTAGTGAAATGCTGATCCGCAAGCTTATAATTTTTCGTGCTCATATATAGAATCCCGAGATTTGCGTGTGCTTTCTGCATCGTAGGATTTATCGCGATCGCTTTCTCGTTCAACTGAACTGCGCGTGCGGTATCTCTGCGATTGGCGTATTCCACTCCTAAGTTGGAATACACTCCCGGATCCGGACTATTATTAGCCACTGCGCGATTAAGCATATAAAAATATTTTTCCCGCTCGCCTAATTTTCTAAAAACATCTGCAATGTTTCCGATGATGCGTGGATTCATCGAGTCGATCTTCATGTAATATTCATAGTAAGTTCTTGCGTCCGCATATCGTTCGTTATCGAAGAAATAATTCGCCAGCGATTCGTTATATACCAGTTGAGCGGTTTTTGATAACAACAGCGGACTGTTTAGTGCCTGCATTCTCGCTAAGTGTTTCTCAGGCGAAGCGTTTACACCGATCCATGGAGCAGTGTGCAGAAATGCGATAAGAGCAATGAGGAAGATAATATTCCGGCGTTGCGGTATTTCTATCGGTTGCAGAAGTAAATAAATCGGGAGAACGATTAGGGGAACGAAAAAACTTGCAAAGAGATCCCAGTCTCGGGCGAGACCTAAAGCACTGTTGATAATCCATGTGAAGAATATACCGCAAGCGGCGGCGCTCAATAAGAAAAGAAGTATCGGATTTTTCCATCTCCGTTCTGATGGCAGCGCGGGTATCAGAATAACAATTAATAATAATCCGAACGGCGCAATAAGCATGCTGCCGTTTAACCAATCCAGCAAATGGGGCAAGGAAAACATCGCATAAGGAAAGTGTCCGTCTTTTACTATAAATGGTTGAAGAAAATCGACCGACCCCGATCTCAGATGGCGTGTCATATCTATCAGATTGAATCCGATGAAATACATTACCGATAGTCCGACAATGCCGACAGTAACGATGAATCCAGCGGCAAGAAGCCGGTTCTTCTTCCACTTGAAAATAATAAGTAATAGTAAGCTTGGTAAAAATACTAAAGACCCGAGGTGAAGAAGAACCATAAAAATATAACATAGAATCGGAACAATTATCGAAACGCGCTTCTCCAAAGCCATCCATCCGGTGATTAAGTAAGTTGAGGTCATTACATATAACAGAACATAATTTTCAACATAACCAAAGAAAAACTGACTTCCCCCGGCAAAAACGAAGAAACATCCCAATAACACTCTCTCGATAAACGGCTGTGGCGACGATCTCAAACTCCAGAACACCAATATCATATAACCCAGAACAGCGACAATATCGATTGCGTAATAGACTGTGTATGGATTGGGTGTTGCCTCAAAAGGGTGAAGAGCCATTGCCGTTCTGTAGATCCAGAACATAAGCGGCTGGTTCCGGAAACTTAACGTGATCTCATCTCCCATAATTCCCCTCGGAACTGAGCGCAGCAGTACTGCGCCGTCTCCAAGAAGATGAAGTTTTGCCGGGAAGAAATAAATTGCAACGATGATTATACCGGAAGTTAACCCGAAGATGACAATCCATGGCAATTTCCGAACAGCGCGAGCGAATCTGTCTAAGTAATTAATTGCTGATGATTGAATCTTAGGGATTGAAAAAAGTATAATCAATCCTAATGCCGACGCGGCAATCCACTTCTCATAAAAGCCCCAAAAATGCAATCCCCAATTTTCATGTGAGGGATAAACCGCTCCCCAGATATGAAGTATGAGAACGATGGCACAGGCGGCAAGTAAAAAGTATTTTAATCGTGACATGTCGGCAATTATGTATTTATTTATTTTATCTTCTTTGATTTTGGAGTATTGGAACTCAACATCCCTTTTAATTTAGTAATTTTTTCTTTAACGAGTGAATCGGATGGATTTATTCGAAAATAGTTATTATAGTGCTCCATTGCTTTAGCATAATTATGAAGTGCAAAGCGCGCATTCCCGGCATGTTTTATCACGATAGGATCCCTCATTCCAAAACGCAGGGAATTTTCAAAATGGTCTGCCGCTTGTTCGTATTTATCCAATTGCAGATAATAAAGACCGAGATTTGCGTGGCAAATCGGTTGCTTGGGATCGATTTTTAATCCCTGCTCCATTACTCTGATGGCATTTTGAATATCACCGTGCCTGTAATATTCTACTCCGAGATTGATATAAACTCCGGGATTTTTCGTGCCTAACTCTGCGGATCGCCTTAGCATCCGGAACATATTTTCGGTCTCATTCAATTTTTTGTATGCATCTGATAGATTGGCAATAATACGCGGATTTGTGCTGTCGATAGTCAGGTAACGCTCATACCAGAATTTGGTTTTTGCGTAATCCTTTCTTTCCCAAAATACATTTGCTAACCTGTCGTAGAACAATTGTTGTGCGAACGTACTGAGTAATGAAGGCTGAGCCATGGTCTCGGCGTGGCGGACATGTCTGTCTTCATCCGCATTTACACCAATCCGGAATGCAGTATGAGTAATGGATATAAGTGCTATCACGGCAATTAACTGCTTGCGTACATTGCCGCTGAAGTAATAGGTGATGAGGTACAAAGAAAGAAAAATGAGTGGAATAAAAAAACTTGCCATCAAATCCCAGTCGCGAAACATACCTAATGCGGGTGTCATGATAAATGTAAATATCAATCCGCAAACTGCTGTCGTTAACAGGAACAGCAGTTCTTTATTATTCTGCCATATTTTACGGCGGTTGGCAATCAGAATTATTATCACCGGGATTAATCCTAATGGCACAATGATGAAGTTTAAATTAATCCACTCAACTAAATGTATCAATGAAAACACGGTATAGGGGACGCCGGGGATGGGTTTAACAAACGGCAAGAAATCATGTGAGAATGCAGTTTGAATGCGTACGATAAACTGATACATGCCGTAGTTACTCAGGTACACTAAAAATAATAATAACACCGGGAGAAGTGTTGTAAGAACTATGACTGTTCGCTTATTATTTTGCCATGATAAAATCAGAAGGAGAATAATACTTGGGAAAAATATCAATGCGCCAAGATGCAATCCGGCTATGCCCAGAAATAAAATTACCGGGATGATGACGTGGATTCTTTTCTGCAGTGCAAGTAAAGCCGTTACAATATAGCCGGCTGTAAACGCATACAGTAGCGCGTAGTTTTCAATGTATCCGAAGAAAAACTGACTGCCCCCTCCGGCAAAAATAAACAACCCGGCAAAAACTTTTTCAATATTCGACATTTTTTCATTTAACAGGAATAGATAAACTATCCCAAGGAAAATAATGCCCGCAATAATATCCATCCAGATGTAAATATTCTTGATGCCGTGGATTCCGATGAAAGCAAGCATACTCTCCATCCCGTGTAGTGATGTGAGAACAAGCGGTTGATTTCTAAAATTTGCCGATACCAACGGATTCTCCGGCAGTTCGTTCGTGGTAAGGAGTATTAACTTACTGTCGCCCAACAATAAACCGCGGGAAGGAAATTGCAGCGATAAAAATATTAATATGGCGGCACACCCGAGAAAAACTACTATTTTCGGCAAAGCGGAAAATATCTCAGTCACTTGGCCTAATGTCCGCATCCAAAAACGCAGGATCGAAGGAATAAATAGCGTCACAATCAATATCAAAACGATTACCGACGTGACTATATCGTAATATGCGAATGATTGAAACCCCCAGTTAATATGGGATGGGTTGGCTGCGCCCCATATGTGGAGTAGGATAAAAATAAAACAAAATGTGAATACTATTTTTCCTGCAAGATTCATTAGTGATGTGAATATACAACAAAGAATGAATATAATGCAATATGTGGGTGAGATTAAATTGGAATAGTGATTAGTTTATCTTCCTTGACTCTAAATTCTATATTACTTAACTTTGAAAGGATTTTAATTGAAATCTTAATATCCCGACCGGAATTAACCGTTTTGCGTATTTTTAACTTAATAACTTGACCAAGGAAAATTCCCCTGTTTACCTGTCTATGATGAATACATTTTAGGGCGCGATTTCTGATGACCTTCTCAGTTATTGTTCCAACATATAACCGTCTATCGCAACTCAAAAAAACTTTAACAAGTTTGTTTGGGCAATCATATACAAGTTACGAGATTATAGTTGTGAACGATGGCGGCTCGGACGGCTCGCATGAATATCTTCAGGATTTATCGTCTCAGGGAAAAATAAAATATTATCACCACGCTAACAGCGGACTTGCCGCCACGCGCAAAGCAGGTCTGCAATACGCAGAAGGTACTTTCGTTGCTTTCACCGATGATGATTGTGTACTGCCGCCGGATTGGCTTCACAAATTGTACGATTGGTTCACCGATGATTCTGTTGCCGGTGTCGGCGGTCCAACGCAAACCGGCGATCCCCTGAATCCTTACGCCGACGTGAACGACTTCATCAATAACTACTTCAAATCCAGGCTGAACTCACGCGCCGGACAGGATCCGTATCTCACTGGCAATAATGTCGCCTTCAGGCGTTCTGCGCTTGAGAAAGTGGGCGGACCCGACCCAAAATTTCGCATGGGCGCTGAAGACCGTGACCTTCTTTTGCGCATTCATCGCGCAGGCGGGAAGATCATATACGATCCGGCAATTGTTATCGAGCATTACAACAACTCGAACTTCTACGGCTTCGTTCGACATCAATTCGTGCAGGGAAAAGGTTCGTATCTGTTCTACACTAATACAAAAAAATCATCCGGCTGTCGTCCGACCCCGATTCCGTTGAAAGTTTATACCGGACTCTTGTTATCACCGTTTTCATCACGACCGTTTCCACGCGCGCTATTTTTATCTGTTCTGATTATCCTTGCTCAAGTCTCGGTAACCGCTGGATTTTTCAGCGCTCTGCTCAAAAAACAGTCCCATCCCGAATGAGCGAAAAGAAAAACATACTCTACGTTTGTATTTACACAGCGATGGGAGGCGGCGAATACGGATTGCTGAATCTCATCCGTTATTTAGACCGAGATAAATATCATCCGATCGTTCTCTTCAACGATGAGGGTCCATTGGTTGAGCATCTACGCTGGTTGAATGTGGAAATTCTTATTGTCCCTTTCAGTACCGTGATGCTGAAACAGTTAATTTCCCCAAAAATATTCTGGCATAATTTTAAAGCATCGTTTCTTTTAAGAAGCAAACTGAAAGATAAGAAAATCGATCTTATCCAGTCCGCAGATGTCCTCTCACTCCTCCTTCTTCTTCCGACCATTCTCTTCCGGCGGATTCCGATTATCTACAGCGTGATTTTCTTTTATGAAAGTTCAAGAGCGGTCCTCTTTAATCTTCTCGCTTTTATTAAAGTTAAAAAGATTATTACGCTCTCTAAAATTGTCGGCGATGATCTTCTGCGCAAAACCGTTGGCTTGAAAGATAAACTCCACTGTATCTATTGGGGTGTCGATACTTCGCTTTTTTACCGGCGATCTCCTGAAGAAAAAACACGTCTCCGGCATAAACTTGGGTTGCCTGACGATAAAAAACTAATCGGCTTTATCGGACGCTACGATACCTGGAAAGGACATCTTACATTTTTAGAAGCCGCACGCAATTTGAACCAGAACCATAGCGATCTTTGTTTTCTTGTAGTCGGCGGGGCGATGACTGAAGAGATTATTCCGGAGGTTCGTCAATATCATCGGCAAGTTTCCGATGCTGTCTCGCTTTTCAATTCTCCGGATACACTCATTGTATGGGATCACCGTGAAGATGTCCCTGAGATTATGGCGTGTCTCGATGTTTTCGTCTGCCCATCCGATTATGAGCCGCTCGGATTGGTGGTGTTCGAAGCTGTTGCCTGCGGTCTTCCCGTGGTTGCAAGCCGTACAGTCGGGGCTGTTGAAGTGCTCGAAGGTATCGATTCGCTTTTTCTTGCCGAGCCGAAAAATCCCGGGTCTTTCACTAAAGTAATTGAAGACGCGCTAATAAAGAGTAATACCGTTATGCCCTTGGAAGAATTGAAACTCCCGACTTGGGAAGCCTATTCCCACCGTTATATTGAAATTTATGAGAAAATACTAAAATAATTCTATAGAAATCCTTGAAACCCGTAGAAAAAGTAGCTAAATTAAGTAAACAACAGATGTTACTCAATGATATCAAGAAATCCATTAATAGCCCCACGATTTATCGTGGGGATAAAAAACTCAAAAACAAATTGGGCTTCAGCCCCAAAGTTATAGGGTTGAAACCCTCTTTTCATGTGTATATTGTTACCCCGAACTAAAGTTCGGGGCTATTCAAATTCAGACAAAGAGCGCGAAAAAATGATATGCGTAACATCAGTAAACAATATTGTTATCGCGAGTTATGAAGGATAATAGCAAAGTATATAAAAGAGACTTCTAATTATTCCGTTTTGTCATGTTGATCCCGCTTCAGCGGGAGAAACATCTCGATTATATAGGATTTGAGACCCTTCACTTTGTTCAGGGTGATAATCAGAGAAATTTTTCAGAAGCCTCTCATATTATTGAACTCCGAAAAGGTTAGCTATGTCGTAGATTCCGCTCCTCATTTATCCGTCTTTGGCGGAGACCGGACCATCAAGTGTTATTTCCGGCTCGTAGTTTAAATCTGGTGGTTGTCTTATAAGACTGAAAGTGTGTCACATTGATAAGACTGAAAGTGTGTCACATTGATAAGACTGAAAGTGTGTCACATTGATAAGACTGAAAGTGTGTCACATT